>DASXMG010000001.1:0-36313 GCA_036495805.1 Steroidobacteraceae bacterium
CGGCGCAGCGCGAATACGCGGCTGCGTGGCGAAGCCAGCCGAAGTGGGTCGTATCGCGCTCGCTCAAATCGGTTGGCCCCAACGCCACGCTGGTCGCGAGTGACGCCGAGGCGGCGATCGGTAAGCTGAAGGGTGATCTGAAGGGCGAGATTGACATCGCCGGACCGGACCTGGCGCGAACCGCAATTCAGGCCGGTCTCATCGATGAGTATCGAATTTATCTGCATGCTGTCGTGATTGGCCGCGGCAAGCCATTCTTCGCCGGTTCCCAGCCGCAGTTGCGCCTTTTGGGGGGCGATTTGATTGCCAAGGACGTGATCAGGTTGACCTACGGTCCAGCTTAATCGCAGGATTTCGTATATGCCTTGACAGGTACATACGCAGTGGGGTATATATGACCCATGGAAATATTTGAAGTCATTGCGGAGCCGAATCGCCGCGCGATCTTGAGCCTCCTGGTCTCATCGCAGCGGTCGGTTGGAGAAATAGAGCGTCAGCTGCATATGCCGCAGCCGACCGTCTCAAAACACCTGCGAGTGCTGCGAGAGGCCGGATTCGTGGGGTCCACCGTGGACGCGCAGCGCCGTCTCTACAGGCTGAGGCCTGAACCACTTCAGGAACTGGATGCGTGGCTCGCTCCGTTCCGCAGGTTCTGGTCCGCGCACCTCGATGCGCTCGAGCGACATCTCGATAGTTTGGAATCTTCAACGCCCAAGAAAGAAACCCCAAGCAAAAGACGCCGTGGCTCACACCCCGGACGCAACAAAGGAGAAACGAAATGAAAATCAAAGTGACCAGCATATACGTGGACGATCAGGAAAAAGCCCTGCGCTTCTATACGGACGTGCTCGGCTTTACCAAGAAAACCGATTTCAGCCAGGGCCCATATCGTTGGCTGACGATAGCCTCGGCAGAAGAGCCGGACGGCACTGAGCTGCAGTTGGCCCTCAACAACAATCCCGCCGCGAAAACATATCAGCAGGCAATTTTTCAGCAGCACCAGCCCGCGATCATGTTTTTCACCGACGACGTCAAGGGTGACTACGAGCGCATCAAGGCGAAGGGAGTCGAGTTCACTGTGCCGCCCAAAGCGGTGACTGGCTCGACCATCGCGATGCTGAACGACACCTGCGGCAATCTCATTCAGCTTACCGAGCTGACACGCTCACGCTAAGGAGAAGCCGGTGACCCATCCCGATCAGTACACACCGGGCCCGGCCAGCGGGGCGCGCATACACAAGGACGGAGCGAAGTGGACCCTCGTCCTCGTCAGGGAGTTGCGGCATTCGCGGGAAAAAGTCTGGCAAGCGCTTACCGACCCCGCGCATCTGCACGAGTGGGCTCCCTTCGACGCCGATGGGAGCCTTGCGGAGGCTGGGGCCCGAGTAAAGCTCACCACCGTGGGCGCGCCCACGCCGCACGTTACCGAAACTGAGGTGCTGCAAGCCGACGCTCCCAATACGCTCGTATACAACTGGGGCGGCTTCAATATGCAGTGGAAACTCGAAGCCTTGGGTGACGGTACCCGCCTGACACTGTGGACCAACATCGGTCGCCCCTTCATCGCCATGGGCGCGGCGGGTTGGCACATCTGCTTCGACGTGCTCGATCGGCTTCTCGGCGGTCGGCCCATTGGACGCATCGTTGGCCCCGAAGCGATGAAGTTCGGCTGGCCGCGCCTGAATGCGGAGTACGCAAAACAGTTCGGTGTGGAATCTGCTAGTTCGCCCGCTGAGGTACTCAAAACTCGTAAATCTGTGGAGGACAAATCATGAAAGAGGCTACGAAACGCACGATTGTACGCAGCATTCATCTCGTATTGACCATCCCGATACTGGGTTACATCTATAGTCCGTATGACCAACTCCCACTGTACGCTTGGAAGGTTCGGTTGGTCTTCGTTCCGATAATGGTGCTTTCTGGGTTGTGGATGTGGAAGGGTCATCTCCTGCGGCGATTTATTTCGAAGCGATTGCCCACACAAGACGGAGCATCGAAACTGGCTGCGTGAACGCGGCACCAGACGCCGAGAGGGCCTCACACGCCCTCATTCGGCGCTGGTGCTCACGGTGCGGCGGGCACCAATCGAATGCGTGTGATTTCCGATGGGACGCCGAAACGATTTGGCGGCCCCCAATAACCGGTGCCGCGGCTCGTGTAGATCCACAAATTTTTCAAACGATGCAGGCCGCTGGAAAAGGGCTGGAAAAAATGCACGAACAGGTTCCACGGCCAGAACTGGCCTCCGTGCGTATGCCCCGAGATTTGCACATCAAACCCCGCGTTCGCGGCATCCGGCGCCGAACTCGGCTGGTGTGCCAGCAAAATCTTTGCACCCGCGTCGGGAGGCGCGCCGCGCAATGCGGCCGCAGGATCGCTGCGCTGCGCGGGATCGAAATGATGCGCACTCCAGTCCGTCACGCCGGCGAGCACCAAGGATGCGCCGTCGTGTTTCAATACGACATGCTCATTTTTGAGTACCCGCAGGCCCAGTCGGCTGATCTCCTCCGTCCAAGCGCGCTCGCCAGAGTAGTACTCGTGGTTGCCGGTGACAAAGTAGGCGCCGTGCCGCGCCGTCAGCCCGGCCAAAGGCGCCGTGTGTGCCGATAGCTGCTGCACGGAACCATCGACCAAATCGCCGGTCACCGCGATCATGTCGGCCTGCAATTCGTTGACCTGCCGGACGACGCCTTCGACAAAACCGCGTTTGATGGTCGGACCCACGTGAACGTCGCTGATTTGCGCGATCGAGAATCCATGCAGCGCATCCGGCAAATCTACCACGGGTATTTTTATCTCAACGATACCCGGCCGGCGCCGCGCGATGACCAATCCGGCCAAGGTGACAAAGAGCGTGAGATAAAGCGTCACCTGCGCGCTGCGCTCGATCCAGAGTTCTGCCTGGCCGCCGGAAAGAAATGGGCGGGCGCCGAGGAGCACTACGTCGCGCAGCAGGGTTAAAACAAACAGTGAGGAAAATAAGCCCATCGCCATCAGCCCCACCCACGCGAGCCGATCCGCTAACTTTCGATTTTGCAGGGCCCGGGTTCGCATGGAGACCGGTATGATTCCGCAGCACCCAATCAGCAGCACAATACCTAAGACGATGCCTGCAGGACCCGCGCCTAAGCCCGACAGCAGGCGCCAGCCAACATATACCGACAACGAGAGGAACAGCAGGAGGGGATGCTGAAATAGGCGGCGAAAGCTCATAGTTTGGAGTCGGCCCGAAACCAACAAACTGGGGGCGGCACAATGCGAGTTCAAGAGTCCTTAGGAGCTAATGTGAAGCGCGCATGATGCAAGAGCCGGGTCTCTCGGGCGAGAAAACCGCCTAACGATGCCCCAATCGCCGCGCTGCTTTCAGCGCGGCTTTTGGAACTTGAGGACGAAATTGTCGCCTTCGCCGATCGCGATGTACTTGTCGCGGTCTTTGTCACCCATCGCCAACGTAGGCGGCAATGTCCAAACCCCCTTCGGCCAATCCTTGGTGTCGCGGGGATTGGCATTGATCTCCGATGAGTCCGCCAGCACGAACCCAGCTTTCTTGGCCAGGGCAATCGTATAATCTTGGCGCACGTAACCGCTCTCGGCCTTCGGGTCCTGTGGCTTGTCGTTTCGACCGCGGTGCTCTTCAATTCCAAGGATTCCGCCCGGTTTCAGGGCCGTGAAACACGCCGCCAGTGCCTGCTCGGCATAGCCGTCGTTCATCCAGTTGTGAAGATTTCGAAACGTCAGCACCAGGTCAGCAGAACCCGGTGGCGCGATTTCAAAGTGACCGGGGCCCAGGGTCGTCTCGTGAACGGCGCCGAGCCTGTCCTTCTCCGCGGCGAGGCGCGTGCGGAAGCGGGTCGCGCCGGAGCCTTCCTCGCCCCCGGAGGGCGGCAACGCAACGGTGTAGTGGCCGGCGGGCTTAAGGTATGGACCCAGTATGTCGGTCCAGTAGCCGCCTCCCGGCCAGAGTTCCACGACATTCATTTTTGGAGTGATTCCAAAAAACGTCAGTTCTTCGACCGGGTGGCGCGACTTATCGCGTGCCACGGCGGCGGCCGGGCGCGCGGAACTTGCGACCGCGGCGGTTAGCGCGGCGTCAGCCGCCGCGGCGCCGCTCGCATACCCCACGGCGGTGACGGCGGCGAGCACGATTAAGGAGCGAAAGCGCGTACTTAGCATGATGAGCCCTTCCTGAGTTTCAATTTGGTGGATTATCGCCGCTGAATGCGATCGCGGTGGCGCCTGTGACCGTTCCAATCGTCGCCTTGTCGCTCACGTATAGTTTTACCTCGCGCTCGAACCGCAGGTCACCCTGAACGACCGCACCTGGACCGATGACAATGACGGGGTCGTGGCCGTTGAACACGGTGCTGCCCGGCTTTTTCACCAAGATGCCGCCTTCAACGTGAGAAGTACCCGTGATGCTGATGTTACCGTTGACAGTCTTGATGCCGCTGGCTACGTGGGCCGAGGTCAGCTCAATCTTGCCGTTGACATTGCTTAGGGCGCCGGAAACCTCAGCGCCGCTTGCAAGAGTCAGATCGCCATTGATCGTGGCCGCGCCGCCGGATACGTGAGCGCCGTCGGCGAGCGAGATAGCGCCATTCACTGACTTCGCCGAGGTTGCCGTTGCGTGGGCGCCCAATCGCACGCTGCCATTGATGGTCGCCGCCGAGGTGACCGCAGCATTGTCATCGATATGGATCGACCCGTTGACAGTCCTGGCTTCTTCAGCAGCTTTGCCGGCCGGTACATGAACGGAACCGTTGATCTTGGTCGAGCCATCTCCGTCGACCGAAATGTCACATCCTGACAAGGCAAAAATTATTGCTGCCACAGCAACAATTCGATAGCCGTTCGCCGTGCTCATAAAGGCTCCCCCGATTGGCTGACGCGACCGATACTGTACCAGCACCGCCGAGGACCCGAAACATCGCGCCCTGAGGCAGGCTGCGATTCGGAAAGCCCTGTTTTTAGCCGCGGGGCCGGCTCCTAGTAAGCAAAACACAGCTGCGGGAGAAACGATGAGTCCTCGGGGACGATCTGGTGGCCGGTAGGGACGGATTCGAGGCTGGCGAAGTGCAGTCTCGGAGCGGGGTAGCCTCCACCACGTGGGTCGTCGGTTACTTTCTTCGGACAGTACGATTAATGAACGGCATCGTAAACGGTTTCGATGTCGCATGGATTCTTTTGTACAGTTCGCGAATTTCGCGCATCGCTCGGTGATCAGCATCCTTTACCGTTCGCCAAGATAGGCACTCAGCAAGGATATAAAAACAAGTTAGGGCAACGCCAATGATTAGAAAGGCGATCAACACGTAGGAGGTCCTCATCCAAACATCCTAGCCCCATTTGCTTGGCTACAGTGCCCTATCGACGCGCAAATTTGTACTGCAACGCCGTAAAAGCTACCGGGACTTATCGGTGCTCGATGGCTGCCGATAATTTTTTAAAATGGTGCCGGCTATCCGATTCGAACGGATGACCTACGGTTTACAAAACCGTTGCACTACCACTGTGCTAAGCCGGCTCGGGAACTGGGGTGCCATTATAGCGGACACCCATTCCCGGTACTTAGCTCTCAAGCCTGCGCGGGCCGCCGTGCCATTTTCATCAATAGATGGTCCAACGAAACAGCGCCGGCCCCAGCGATGGCAAGCCACAGGAACAGGGCCAGGTATTCAAATTCGTCAAAGCCGAGCAAGGTTTCGAGCGAGTCGATATCTCCCCCTTTGGCCGCGGTGATCGCCACGATCATCGTTACGCCGAGCGCTCCGGCTGAAATGCGCGTCAACAGCCCCAGCAGTAGAAACAGCCCCCCGATGAATTCAATGCCCGATGTCAACGGGGTAAAGAAGTGCGGAAAGGGAATTCCCCAGCCGATGAAGTTTTCGGTCACTTGCGGCAGGTTGTTGAGCTTGCCCCAGCCGCTCAACAAAAATACCCAGCCCACGGTGATGCGCGCAAACAGCGGCGCGAGCCACAGCAGATGTTGGGCAACCCGTTCCGGCCAGGCAATCAGCCAATCGATCAATTTCCGCATTTCCTTGGTCTCCCGATGTTCTTAGGATAAAGACCGGACCCAAGCCCAAAACCTGACGGCTCCTAAGCCGCGGGCGCAGGCTTGGCGCCCAGAAGATCCACGGCTTGGTGATAGAGTTTGGCGCGTACCGAATACCGCTCGTTGGCGCGCGTGATGTAGCGCACCGAGATTTCCACGCCCCCGACCACGGGCTTTACATTGACGCCCGGCGTGCCCGAGAAAGACTTGCCGCGTTGTGCGGGAACGGCGCGTTGCCACTCTTGCTCCGCTTGATGCGAGCTTTCGGCGGTTTCTTGTTCCACTTGCTTGGTGATGCCCTCGACGATGGGATACGGATCTCGTCCGCTCGGAACGACCACGTGCAGTTCGTCCCAGAGCCATTGCCCGGATGTTGAAAAATTGAAATAGTGCCCTTCGATCGCAAAGCTGTTCGTGAAGGTCACGCGCCTGCCCGTTGGATGCCCGGAGTCGCTCCAGTTGCCGGTTTCCAGCAGCACGGTATGAAACATGCCGAGCTCCGTGACTTCGCCGCTGACGCCATTGATTTCCACCCAGTCGCCGAGGCGGATGCCATTGCGGCCCATCAGTACCAGCCAACCGAAGAACGCCACGATGAAATCCTTCAAGGCGACGGTCAAGCCTGCGCCGACGATGCCGATCGTGGTGGCGAACTGGCTGGGCATGCCGATGACGACCAACAGAATGATCAAAACTGCAACGACGCGCAAGCTCATGCGTGTAATGCTGCGCAGCGTCTCGACCTGTCGGCGATCCAATTTCGGCCTGTCCAGCAGATGCTGCAGCCAACTGTCGAGCAACAGCAATAGAATCAGCACGCCGATCACGATCAACACATCGAGCAACATCCCGTGGGCGAGTTGTTGAGATTGCAGCGTTACGACCGAGGCCCACTGGCTGTATGCGCGCGCGAGTTGGTTTTGATCCGCAATGCGTCGATTGATCAGCGTCAATATCGTTTGATCCGCGGCGATGGCCTTGGTGCGCCCAACCAGAGTGGCGGCGTCCTCGTGGCTGCGGCTGCGTTGCGCTTGCGGAGATTGAGGCGACGCCTGGGTTCCATCTTTTGCGGCCTTGGTATGCAGGGCGAGTTCGGGGATGCTTCCCTTGGTGGCATCGAGTCCGCTCGCGAGCGCCGTATGCCTGGCGCTGAGGGCTTGCGCCTTTTGCAATGCGGCGTATCCCGCCGCTTCCAACGCCTGTTCCTTTTGCCTCAGCTGCCACCAGTTGCGAAATTTCCCGATTGAACCGCTTTGATTGTCGGCCACCTTTGCTGCCGGCGGATTCGGATGCGCCTTGGTCTGCGCGTCATGCTCCTGCACCATCGATTCGATTTGCTGCCGCGGATTGCCGCCTGCCTCGACCAGATTTTGATTGGCTTCATCCAATTCATCCTTGTCCAGTTCCAGTTGCGACTGCGCAAGGTCCAACTGGTCTTGGATCCTGTCCTTCTGATCGGTCTTGGCCTGCGCCAGCGCCGCAGTGAGGTCATTGACCCGCTGTTGATCGGCACCCAGCAGGCTTTGAGATTTAGTGATGCGCGCTTGAATAGCCGCGGCCTCGGCATTCAACACGGGCGGGTGCGCTTCGACATCGCGAAGCGCTTCGGTGAAGGCCAGGTCCAGTTCGTGATCGGCGATTCGCAATGCCGACTGGCTGAATGACTGCTCCTCAGGTGCCACCGCCAGTTGCGCCAATCGTTGCGCCGTGGTGTAGGTGCTTTGATCCACCAGATCGGTGGAAGTAATCGCCGCGTTACCTGTTCTTGCGTGGAGCGTGGCCGGTGCGGTCTTCCACCAGCCGAATACAGCCACAATCAGCAATACCGTCAGCACCGCGCCCAGAATCTTATCCGTGAGGGTCAATCGTTTCATTCGGATCCCTGGTGCCAGCTGCCGACCGCATCTCGCGCAGCCTGATTGAGGGGCCGCGCCACGAGTCCGCTCTGCGATACCTTGATTTCGTACAGGGCGCCGTCCGCCATGGGCAGAAATGTGGCGCTGCCATAGAGGGCATCCAGCCACGGCACCCACGAGCGATAACGGTGCACCAATTCCCAAGGATCGATGCGGCCGGGCTCATGCAAATCGTAAACGGTGCGCTGCAGGTTGCGCTCGTCCTCCAGGCGCGTGTAGCGGCCGCTGATACGCTCCAGGCGATAAGCGGCGTCGAATCCGACCAGATTGGCGAAGGCATGCCATTTGAGGACCCGAGCATCAACCTGCCACTCATCGCCGCGCAGGGAAAACTTCGCGTGCTTGCCGTCGGGGAAGGTTAGAACCGCGTCGAATTGGCGCTCCCCATCTTTGGTCAGTTGCAACTCGCCCGCAGGTTGCTCATAAGCCAGACGTTGATAGCTGCGCAGATTCGTGCCGATCAGGACCGCGCAGACCGCCGCCAAAAAGAATATGAGCGCAGCAGCCCCATGTGCCATGCCGCCCAAAACGCGCCGCCGCCGCAAGCGGCGGATCGCGGCGACGAAAAATAGAACACCGAAGAGCGCGCAGACAGCTATGAGTGCAGTGAATGTCATGGCGTGGATCTTAGCGGGAACCGGAACCGAACCTCATGGGACTAACAAAACACTTAGCCCGGTTCCGGTGTCTCGTTGCAGACAGGTGTAGTTTGCTTTGTTTCCAATGATTTGCAAGTGCCGTCGACCCGCGGCGCGTGAGCGAGCCGGCAGCGCAGGCATCCCGCGAAAACTAGATTTTCGTCCGCGCCGGCTTGTGCAGGCTGTCGATGGGCACTGCGGGCGCGATGGCGTTCGACTGAACAAAGTCCACCCCAAGCGCGGTCAGCCATTCTTGTTCCGCCGCCGTGTCCGTGCGTTTGGCGACGGTGTGCATGCCCAAAACCCGGGACATCTGCACGACCGCGGTGATCGCCGCCTGCGAGACTTTGTCGGAGCGCATTCTGGAGGTCAGGTCGGGCGCCAGTTTCAGGTAGCGCACCCCGGGAAGGCGCAGCAGCGCGAAACATTCGGTGCGCAGCGCGAAATCATCGAGCACCAGCGGGCAACCCAGGCGATGTAGCGCCGCGGCCACCTCGCTGATCTTGTCCGCCAGAGTCAGTGCGGTCGGTGCGTCTATTTCGAATGCAATCGTCCCCTTGGGCAGCGAGGACTTGGCCAGGCACAGTTCGATGAACTTGATGAAGTGTTCGTCGTGCAGAGCCGTCGTGGTGAGATTCACCGAGAACATGACCTCGTTCGCGTGCCACGTATCCGGATGACGTACCAGCCAGCCGATGAGCTCGGTGACGACGCGACGGTCAATCATGGAACCCAGGCCGTTCTCGACCGCAGCTTTCAGCATCGCATGGGGCGCGGAATTGGGCGCATCCTCGGATCCCGAGCGCAGCAAAACTTCGTAGCGCTTCAGTTGACTACCCTTGCTCAAGGGTACGAGGCGCTGCACGTGCAGAGCGATGGGACTCTTGCGCATGGCCGCGTTGAGCCGATCGATTTCCGGCGGAACCCCCTTCTGCGCGGGGTGCTTCTCGGCCGGCTCTTCCGCCGGCGCGACCACGGCAACCGCGGGGCGTACAGGCATTGCCGGCCTTGCCGCGTGCGCCGCAGGCGTTGCCGCGTGCGCGGTGTTCGCGGCAGATCCGACGCTCTTGCTGCGCGCAGCGCTTACATGACTGACATAACTGGCCGGACGCGAGACGGTGGCGGGGTCAAGCGTGGGTGTGCGCACCGTGCCACGCGAGACGATTTGCTCGAGTTGAGCAGCGATGGTTTTTGGACCTACCGAGAGCGGCGCGGACGCGGAGGGGGCGCTTGCGGTGCGTGCGGCTTTCGCCGGCGCGCTGCGCGATGCCGCGGCGACGGGGGCGGGCGCGCGCGGCGGCGTCGGCTGCGGCTCGGGTGGGGCCGCAGGCGCGCGATCCGGACGCATGCCGGCGAACTCGACCAACGCCCGCTGCAATTTCGGGGTCATCAGTTTGGGTGCGCCCTGCGCGACGATGCGCGTGTCCATGACGATCATGATCAATCCGACGATTGCGCGCCGTGCATTGACTGCTCGCACCATCACGGCCGATTTCGAATCGCCCAGGTCGAATGACAGGATGGGGGCGGCGGCGGGATTGGCAAACGCCTCCGCCGCCTCGCGGACTGCATTGTGCTCATCCGGTCCCATCGAGCTTTCGCTCAGCCACAGCACATCGCCCGTCTCGTCGTGCAACGAAACGGCATGGGTTCGATTGGGTTCGACAGCCGCTCGCACTTTTTGGCAGACGGCATCAAAATCGATTAGCGGACTCTCCGATTGCATCAAGGGTTGGCCCTGCTCCATATCCGCTACATGAGGTGAATACGCCTATATCTACCGTAGCGGGCGTGTCTCTGATGTGATGTCTTCGCCAAAACACGACAGTAGGGCGCCGCAGTGCAACTGGCTTTACATATCGTCGGCAAACCGTCCTGCCGGCGGGCTACACTGGCGCGCTATGACCACCCAACCGCGCAATCGGCAGTTCAAGTACTACGACTTTGTCATGGCGGCATATGTCTGCGTATTGCTGTGCTCCAATCTGATTGGACCCGCAAAAGAGACCACCGTCCCTCTGCCGTTCGGCGCCAGCGTGACCTTCCTCGCCGGCGTCTTGTTCTTCCCGATCTCCTATATTTTCGGCGACATCCTCACGGAAGTTTACGGCTATGGCCGCGATCGGCGCGTGGTTTGGGCCGGATTCTCGGCCCTGGCATTTGCATCTCTGATGGCGGCAGTGGTGGTGCATCTGCCGCCCTCGGCCAGGTCGCTCGCCGATCAGCCCGCGGTGGAGACCATTTTCGGAAATACACCGCGCATCGTGGTGGCATCCATACTGGCATTTCTTTGCGGTACCTTCGTCAACAGCTACGTGCTGGCCAAGATGAAAATCTGGACCCAGGGTCGCTGGCTGTGGACGCGCATCGTCGGCTCGACCCTGTGCGGGGAGCTGGTGGACTCGGTGATTTTCTACTTTCTGGCGTTCTACGGCCGCATGCCCCTGGCCCATTTAACTTTGATCATGTTCACCCAATACGCGCTGAAAAGCGGCTGGGAAATCATCGCCACGCCTTTGACCTATCGCGTGGTCGCGTTCCTGAAAAAGGCTGAACAAGAGGACTATTACGACATCGGCACCAACTTCACACCCTTCTCGCTGAAAGCCTGACCTGGAAGGCTGCCGCCCCTGCAATTCGTCGCGGCCTCGCCATGATTTGCCACGACTTCATCCTTCGAACGCCCGAATGTGGGGCCGTAATGGCTCCCATGGGGCGGCGGTCGCCGCCTCCAGTGGCGAGCAGCGAGGAGTTTGTCATGAGCACGAGATATTCCAGGTATTCGAGGTGGGTGTGGACGATGGGGCTGGTGGGTCTCAGCACCGCGGCCTTTGCCGACGAGCCAAAAACGCGGCCCCCGCAAGAGCCGGCCGGATTCGTGGTTGGCGGGGTGATCGGCGCATTTGCCGCGGGCCCCATCGGCGCGGTGGTGGGCGCGGGGCTTGGCACGTGGCTCGGCAATCGAGTCCACCGAGCAAGCGATGCCAAAAAGGCCGAGGCGCAAGTGGCGCTGCTGGAAAGCGACAAATCGCAGTTGCAAAGCGAGAAGTCGGCCTTGTTGAGCGAAAAGAGCCAGCTGGCGGAGAATAACCAAGCTTTGAGCGCCAAACTCGATGACCTCTCGCAGAAAGTGCAAACGGCCCAGATCGCCAAGCAAGACGCCTCGGAAGTCCTCGATGGCTTGCAGGGCGATGTGCTGTTCCGCACCGGCAGCGCAGATATCACGCCGGATATTGCACATCAGATTCAGGTCCTGGCACAGGCGGTGTCGAAGTCTCCCGAGCTGAAAATTCGTGTCGACGGGTATGCAGACCCGCGCGGCACGATCGACACCAATATGAAGCTCTCGCAGGACCGGGCCAATGCCGTGCGCGACCTGTTGCTGGCTTCCGGGGTCAGCGATGAAGCGCTCGAGGTCAACGCCTACGGCAAGAGCCAAAGCACCGCCGAGGACAACGACGGCTATGCACTGGAGCGGCGCGTCCGCCTCACGTTGCAGATGGAAGCCGGCGCCGCGGTCGCCCAGGTGGGCAAGAACGAGTGACGGGCAAAAACTAAATCGAGGTGTCGGCGGCCCGGAGCATGACGCTCCGGGCCGCACTTGTTTCCGCGCGCACCCTCAGCCTACGATAGCGCATGAGCGCACCGCCCAAGATCGTGGTTCTCGATCGGTTCCAGACCGGAGAGTCCGCGAACCCGTCGCACGAAAATATTCTCGCCGGCATCCCGCGCACCCGGGTATCGAATCAGTACACCGATGCGGGCGGGGAATTTTTTTGCGGAATTTGGACCAGCACCGCCGGCAAATGGCGCGTGCGCTATACCGAATACGAGTTCTGCGTGATCATCGAAGGCCGCGTCCGCATCGAATCGGTGAGCGGAGAAAAGCACGAACTGAAGGCTGGAGATGCCTTCGTCGTTCCCGCAGGCTTCGAGGGCGTGTGGGAAGTGAGCGAACCCTGCAAAAAGTGGTACTCGATCTTCGAACGGAAAACCTAAAGGTTCCGAGTCACTCGGCCTCGCGAATCACCGCGCCCAAAGTCTCGACGATGCGTTCGATCTGCTTGGGCTCAATCACCAGCGGCGGCGCCATGGCGATGGTATCGCCCGTTTGACGCACCATGACACCGCGCTCGAAGCACTTGAGGAACACATCGAAACCGCGTGCTCCGGGTTTGCCCTGGCGCGGCTCCAATTCCACGGCGCCGATCAAGCCGTAGTTACGAATGTCGATGACATGCGGCAGTCCGCGCAGCGAGTGCACGGCGTTTTCCCATGGAGTGCTGAGTGCACTCGCGCGCGTCAGCAGCCCCTCTTTCGCATAAATGTCCTGGGTCGCCAGGGCCGCGGCACAAGCGACGGGGTGCGCCGAGTAGGTGTAGCCATGAAACAGCTCGATCGAATTCTCCGGACCCTGCATGAAGGCGTCGTAGATCTTGCGTTGGGAAAAGACCGCCCCCATGGGTACCGCACCGTTCGTCAATCCCTTCGCCGTGGTGATCAAGTCGGGGGTTACATCGAATGCTTGCGCCGCGAAGGGTTTTCCGACGCGGCCGAAGCCGGTGATCACTTCGTCGAATATCAGCAGAATGTCGTGCTTGTCGCAGATTTCCCGCAGGCGTTTCAAATACCCCGCCGGCGGCAGCACCACGCCCGCGGAACCGGAAATGGGTTCCACGATAACCGCCGCAATGGTCGATGCATCGTGCAGGGCGATCAGGCGTTCCAGTTCATTCGCCAGATGCATGCCCCACTGCGGTATGCCGCGCGAGAACGCGTTGTGTTCCAAATCCAGCGTATGCGGTAAGTGATCCACGCCAGGCAACATCGATGAGCCGAAAAATTTGCGGTTGTTGACCATGCCGCCGACCGACATTCCGCCGAATCCCACGCCGTGATAACCCTTCTCGCGGCCGATCAAGCGCGTACGTTGGCCAGCGCCGCGCGCCCGATGGTAGGCGACGGCGATTTTCAGCGCGGTGTCCACGGATTCCGAACCCGAATTGGTAAAGAAGATTCGATCCAGGCCCGGCGGCGCGATCTTCGCCAGACGGTTCGCCAGTTCGAAGGCAATCGGATGACCCATTTGAAAGGTCGGGGCAAACTCCATGGTTTCGAGCTGCTGCGTGACCGCCTCGGTGATTTCGCGGCGACCGTGGCCCGCATTGACGCACCACAGGCCGGCGACGCCATCGAGTACCTCGCGCCCATCCGCGGTCGTGTAGTACATGCCCTTTGCACGCGCCAACAGGCGCGGATTTGCCTTGAATTGTCGGTTGGCCGTGAACGGCATCCAAAATGCGTCCAGTTCGGGATTCATCGCAGCGGCGGGGGTGAGGCGGGCGTTCATGGCATAGGTCCTTTAAAAACAAGGCGGAACGGTCCGATGATAAGGAAAATCAACATTAAGCTCAATTTTGGCGCTGCAACCGCAAAATCCGTCTATTATAATAGACACTATGAGTATCGACGTCGGCAGCCATCTGAAGGCCGTGAGGCAGATGTACGGTCTGTCGCAGCGTGAATTAGCCAAGCGTGCAGGCGTGACCAATGGATTGATTTCCTTGATCGAGCAAAATCGCGTCAGTCCTTCGGTCAGCTCCCTCAAGAAAGTCCTGGACGGCATTCCCATGGCGCTCGCCGATTTCTTCACCTTGGATTTGGGCGGAAAACCGCAGGTTTTTTTCCCGCGCGAGGAGTTGGCGAATATTGGTACCGCCGCTGTGGAACTGCGCCTCGTCGGGGGCCGCTTGGCCCAGCGCAGTATGTCGATCCTGCACGAGCGCTACGCGGCCAATGCGGACACCGGCGAGGAAATGCTGACGCACGCGGGCGAAGAAGGCGGCGTCGTGGTGAAGGGGAAGATCGAATTGACCGTGGGCGGCGAATCGCGCGTATTAGGCGCGGGCGACGCCTACTATTTCAAGAGCTCCGTGCCGCATCGGTTTCGCAACATCGGCCGGGAGGAATGCGAAATCGTCAGCGCGAGCTCGCCCCCGACTTTTTAGGCGCTGGGCGCGCCGGGATTTACGGGGTCGCAGCGCCCCGTCCGGCAATTGAAATTCTAAAGATCGGGTAGCATAGAGGTCCTATGAGCACGGTAACGCTAGCGGCCACGCAGATGGCCTGCAGTTGGGATCGCGACGCCAACATGGCGCGCGCCGAGAAACTCGTGCGCGAGGCTGCGGCGAAAGGTGCGCAGGTGATCCTGCTGCAAGAACTGTTCGAGACGCCGTATTTTTGCAAGGACCATATCGCGCGGCACTTGGAACTCGCACTGCCGCTCGAAGGTCACCCCGCGGTCGAACATTTCCGCAACGTCGCACGCGAGCTCGGCGTGGTGTTGCCGATCAGCGTGTTCGAGCGCGCCAACAATGCGTTTTACAATTCCGTCGCGGTGGTCGACGCCGACGGGTCGGTTCTCGGCAGCTATCGCAAATCGCATATTCCGGAAGGCCCCGGCTATCACGAAAAGTTCTATTTCTCCCCAGGCGACACCGGCTTCAAGGTATTCGCCACAGCTTACGCAAAATTGGGCGTCGCGATCTGTTGGGACCAATGGTTTCCCGAGGCGGCACGCTCGATGGCATTGATGGGAGCCGAGGTACTGCTCTACCCGACAGCCATCGGCTCAGAACCCCAGGATGCCGGCATCGATTCCAGCGGCCACTGGCAGCGCACCATGCAAGGTCACGCGGCGGCAAATGTGATGCCCGTGGTGGCTTCAAATCGCATCGGCACCGAAAAGGGCGAAAAATACACGATGACCTTCTACGGCTCCTCGTTCATCGCCTCCCCGACCGGTGAAAAGCTGGCGGAGGCAGATCGCGAAAGCGAATCGGTGCTGACGGCGTCATTCGACTTGGATGAGGTGCGCCGTTATCGGCAGTCGTGGGGCGTATTCCGCGACCGACGCCCCGACCTTTATTATCCGTTGCTGTCCCTTGATGGACGCGGCTGACACCCTCGCATTCGTTGATTTGGAAACGACGGGCGGCAATCCCGCCTATCATCGAATCACCGAAATCGGCATCGTCCGGGTGCGGAACGGCGAGCTTCTGGAAGAATGGAGTTCGCTGGTCAATCCGCAGTGTCCGATATCGCCCTACATCGAGGCCTTCACCGGCATCAGCAGTGAAATGGTCGCCGATGCGCCGCTGTTTGCCGATGTTGCCGCCGCCGTGTTCGAGAAGCTGCGGGGTGCGGTTTTCATCGCACACAATGCGCGATTTGATCATTCGTTTCTGCGCAGCGAGTTTCGCAAAGTGGGCATGAGCTATGCGGCGGATGCGCTGTGCACGGTCAAATTGTCGCGCCGCTTATTCCCCGAACACGTGCGCCACAATTTGGACGCGGTGATCGAACGCCATTCCTTGAGCTGCAGGGCGCGGCACCGCGCGCTCGGCGATGCCAGGGTGCTGTGGGATTTATGGAGTAAGTTGCAGCGCGAGATTCCCGCGGGCGTGTTTGCCGCCGCGGCTGCCCATGCCGTATTAAGCGTGCCCAAATTGCCCGCGCAGCTGCCGCCCGGACTGGCCGATGAGTTGCCGGAGTCGCCGGGCGTGTATCGCTTTTATGGCGAAGGCGGCGAGTTGCTCTACATCGGCCGCAGCAACTCGCTGCGCAGCAAAATATTGTCGCAGCTGGCTGATCCGCGCGCAGGATCGCGCGAACATACGCTGGCGGCGCAAGTGCAGCGCGTCGATTGGCGCCAGACGGCCGGTGAGCTGGGCGCGATGCTGCTCGAAGCAGAATGGGTCCGATCGCAGCAGCCGCGCTACAACCGCCACACGCGCAGCAACCTGGACTCGGTGACCTTGAGGCACGCCGATGTGTCCGGCCGCGTGCGCATTCAGCGCATCGACATGCTCGAGCCTGAGGATCTCACCGAGAGTTTCGGCGTATTTCATTCGGAAAAGGATGCGCGCAAAGCGCTCACCGATATTGCGCGTGCGTCGCAGTTGTGTCTTAAAGTGCTCGGACTGGAAGAGAGCGACGGTTCATGCTTCGCCCTGCAGGTCGGTAAATGCCGGGGTGCTTGTGTCGGCAAGGAGCCGCTGATCATGCACTCGATGCGCATGAAGCTGGCGCTTGCCGCGCTGAAAATCAAAAGCTGGCCGTTCCCAGGGCGCATTGCTTTGCGCGAGCGGGCAACGGGAGCCTTTTTGCCGGACGGCACGCGCGGCGCAGAGTTTCATGTGCTCGACCGCTGGATGTATTTAGGGTCCGCGCGTTCCGAGGAGGAATTCGCGGCCTTGAGCATGCGCCGTGCCTACCCCGCATTCGATGTCGATGTGTACAAGATTCTGCAGCGCTATTTCTCGAATCATCCCAACCTCGACTGGCATGACTTGCGCACCCACGATTCTGCCGCCGTGCATTGAGTGTGAACGAGAATGTCCGCTATTGGGTCGCTACCGCGCCGGTCGGCGCCGCATCGGTGTTGGCGGAAGAACTCGCGCAATTCGGCGCCGAACATATTCGCGAGCGCAGCCACGATGTGAAATTTCAAGGCACGCTCGAGGTGGGTTATCGCACGTGCCTGTGGTCGCGCACGGCCACCCGGGTGCTGCTAAGCCTGGGATCCGTCGACGCCACGAGTTCCAAGAGCATCTATGAGGCCGTGAAGCGCATCGATTGGCGCGAGCACGTGGCGCCGGGCGCAACCTTGGCCTGTGACTGCAGTGGCGGCAATGAATCCATTCGCCACACCATCTACGGCTCGCAGCTGCTCAAGGATGCGGTTTGCGACAGTCTGCGCGATTCCACCGGAGAGCGGCCGAACATCAAGCCCGAGCGCCCCGATGTCCTGCTGCATCTGCACGTAGAGGGGCCCACGGCACTGGTGTCGTTGGACTTTTCCGGCGAAAGTCTGCATCGTCGCGGCTACCGCAGCGAGGGTGGCCGCGCGCCGCTCAAGGAAAATGTCGCCGCCGCCGTGCTGTTGCGCGCGGGGTGGCCGCAGATTGCCGAAGCCGGGGGAACACTGCTCGACCCTCTGTGCGGCTCGGGCACTTTCCTGACCGAAGGGGCCCTGATCGCGGCGGATGCCGCCCCGGCCCTCGATCGCGAGTACTTCGGCTTTTTGAAATGGCACGGCCATGATGCGCCGCTCTGGGCGCGCTTGCGTGCGGAAGCGCTGCAGCGTCGATCCGCGCGCATCGCGAGGCGCTGCATCCTGGGGTCCGACATCGACTCCGAAGCGGTGCGCATGGCCATCGCCAATGCCGGCCAAGCCGGCGTCGCGGATTGGCTGCACGTGGAGAAGCGCGCGCTCAGCGAGCTGCCCCGGCCCAAGGGGGAGATCGGCTTGATCGTTGCGAATCCACCCTATGGCGAACGGATCGGCGCGGAATCGGGGTTGCCCGAGCTGTACTCGGAACTCGGCACAGTTCTGCGCGATCGCTTTCAGGGCTGGCAGGCGGCGATTCTGACCGGCAATCCGCCGCTCGCCCGAAATTTGGGAATTTACGCCAAGCGCACGCACCGCGTATTCAACGGCGCCATCGAGTGCCGGCTGCTGCGTTTCGATCTGAATGCGGCGAGCGCGCAACGCCCTGCGGAAGAAGTGCGCGCCGATTGGTCGAGCCGTCCCGGCGCGCAAATGTTCGCCAATCGATTGCGCAAGAACTTGCAGCGCCTGGATCCGTGGGCGGCACGCGAGCAAATCGATTGCTTTCGGGTGTACGACGCGGACATGCCTGAATACGCCTTCGCGATCGATTTGTATGGCCGCGAATCGCGGCATGTCTATGTGCAGGAATATGCCGCGCCAAAATCCGTGAACCAAGAAAGTGCGCGCGAGCGTCGCCGTGAAGCGCTGGCGGTGCTGCCGCAGGTCCTGGAGGTGCCGCCACCCCAGGTGCATACGCGCGTGCGCAAGCCGCAGAAGGGCGCCGAGCAGTACGAGAAACGCGACAGCGCGGCGGAGCGCTACGCGGTGCAGGAAGGGGGCTTGAAATTCTGGGTCAATTTTCGCGACTATTTGGATACCGGGCTGTTTCTCGACCATCGCATCGTGCGCGGCATGCTGCGCGGTTGGGCCGAGGACGCGGATTTCCTGAACCTGTTTTGCTATACGGGCAGCGCCACGGTCTATGCTGCCGCGGGCGGTGCGCGCAGCACCACCGGTGTGGATTTATCGAACACCTATCTTGACTGGGCGCATGAAAATCTTCTGCTGAACGGTTTTCGCGGCGGCAATCATGAGCTCTACCGCGACGATTGCCTGGCGTGGCTCGAGCGGCAAGAGCCGCTGGGTGCGCGATTCGACCTGATCTTTCTGGATCCGCCGACTTTTTCCAATTCCAAGCGCATGGACGGCGTGCTCGATGTGCAACGCGATCATGTCGGCATGATTCGCAGGTCGCTGAAACTGCTGCGGCCCGCGGGCCGCCTGGTGTTTTCCACCAATTTCACCCGCTTCAAATTGGACGCGGAGGCGCTCGCCGACCTTGCGATCGAGGACATCAGCGCCGCCACCGTGCCGAAGGACTTCGAGCGCCATGCGCGCATTCATAAGTGCTTCGTGGTGCGATTCAAATAGGGTAATCTCTAGCCGCATGAAACACCTCACCAAGCGCGCGCTGCCCGCGATACTGCTCGCCGCGTTCGCCGGCCTTACGCTTCCGTCCTCCAACGCGGCTGAACCGGCGGCCAAGGATGCGATCAATCCGCCGCCCACGCTGCGCGATTGGCAGTCACTCGCCAAGCTGCCGGACTTCGGCGGCGTTTGGACGCCGGTCGTCAGCGACCAGGTCGCTCAGGAACGCACGAATCCGCCGCCGTGGAATGCGAAGACCGCCAGGCAAATCGAGCATATGTATGCCGAAGAGAAGGCGGGCCGCCCCTTCCCGGTGATCGATCACTGCTTTCCGACCGGCATGCCGAGCTACATGCTCATTACGCACAATGCCTTTGAGCTGCTGATGACGCCGGGCAGGGTGACCTTGCTCGGCGAGGGTGACGGCAATCGCCTGCGCCGCATTTACACCGACGGCCGGCCGCATCCCGATGACCCCGATCCCAGTTTCCATGGCCATTCGATCGGACACTGGGAAGCACAGACGCTGGTGGTCGATACCGTTGCCTTGCTGCCGCAGGTCTACCTTGCCGTGAACGAAGCGGTGGGTATTCCGAACAATGGCGATATGCACGTCGTCGAGCGCATTCATTTGCTGGACGCCGAGACTCTCGCGGACGATCTGGAAATCACGGCGAACAAGCTGCTTTCCAAGAGCTGGAAAACCACGCGCAAATATCTCCGGCAGCGAGCGCAGAAATACGACATCGTCGAAGGGGTCTGCGAACAGGGCAGCTATAACGAGGGTGTCGACAAGGATGGCAACTCGATATTCGTGCCCATCAAATTCCACAACGGCGTCCCCGTAGGCTCAGACTCCAAGTGACACAGGTAACAATGAATCCATTACGAACGTTCACGCTCGGCGCACTCATGCTGGCCGCTCTCACGGCGGCTTCCTGGCCGGCATTCGCGCATCACTCTTTCGCGGTGTATGACCGAACCAAGCTCTTGACCTTGAAGGGCAACGTCAAGAGCTTTCAGTGGACCAATCCGCATTGCGTCATTTGGGTGCTGGTGCAGCCGGACGGCGGCGGCGCGCCGCAGGAGTGGAGCTTCGAAACCACGAGCCCGGGGGTCTTGACGCGCGGCGGTTGGACCCGCAATTCCGTCAAGCCAGGCGACAAGGTCGCCGTGGAATTCTATCCGCTGCGCGACGGCTCGCATGGCGGCGGCTTGAGTGCCGTGACGCTGATGGATACCGGCCAGAAGCTCACGGCGAGCTTTGGCGAAAAGTCTGAGCTCAAATAGCGAAATACCACACGCGCAAGCGCAAAAGAGGGTGGATGTGCGTGGCTTACATGAGGTCGCGCAGCCGGTAATACAGCATCGCCAGCATCAGCGACGGCCGGCGAAACAATGGGCCGCCCGGGAAATCGCGATGGGGTATGCGCGCAAACACGTCGAATCGTTCGGCCTGGCCGGCGATGGCTTCGGATGCCAGCGCGCCGGCCAATCCCGCGAGCGCCACGCCGTGTCCCGAGAAGCCCTGCAGGTAGTACACATTCGGCGCGAGGCGCCCGAAATCCGGCGCGCGGCTTAAGGTGATGTCCAAGTATCCGCCCCAGGCGTTCGCGACCTTGACGTCAGACAGCGACGGGAAAACGCGCACCATGCGGCGGCGCATGGATTCCGCCAGGCCGGGCGGTTGCACCGAGCTGTAGCTGACGCGACCGCCGAACAGCAAGCGCCGATCCTGCGAGCGCCGGAAGTAATCCAGGATCCAATTGATGTCGGCCACGGCGGCGTTGCTCGGCAGCAGGCTGTGAGCGCGTTCTTCGCCCAAGGGTTCGGTCGCGATGATGTAGGTGCCTACGCCGAGAATGCGCCGCGCCAGCGAGGGTGCCACGGCGCCGATATAGGCGTTGCCGCAGAGAACCAGGTGCGCGCAGCGCACGGTGCCTTGCGCCGTATGTACCCGCACTTCGCGGCCATCGTCGTAGCGCAAGACTTCGGAATCCTCGTACAGGACCGCGCCCGCGGTTTCGGCAGCGCGTGCCAGACCCTGCGTGTACTTCAGGGGTTGCAGGTGCCCGCTGCGGGGGTCGAGCAGTCCGCCCAAGTAGCGCCCGCTGCGCACGTGGCCCTGCAGCTCGTCGCGATTCAACAACTGAACCGATGAGTAGCCGTAATTCTCGTGAAGCTCCCGGGCCCACTGAGCAAGTTCTTGCACGTGGCGCGGCTTCACCGCGACGTGCACTTGATTGGGACGGTAATCGCAATCGATGCCGTATTCCTGAATTAGGGATTGAGTCAGTTCGAGCGCCGCGATTGAAAGGTCGAACAGACGTCTGGCGTCTTCTCGGCCGACTTCGCGCTCGAGCTTCTGTTGACTCGCCGCCAGGCCAAAGATCGTCTGGCCGCCGCTGCGACCCGAAGCGCCGTAGCCGACGCGACGCGCCTCGAGCAGCGCGACCTTGTAGCCTCGTTTGGCGAGATGCAGCGCGGCCGAACAGCCGGCGATGCCGCCGCCGAGCACCGCCACATCGCATGTAACCTCGCCAAGCAAGGGTGCGCGGGGGCTCGAAGCGTCGTTCAGCGCGTAATAGGAGGTGGCAGGTGGGTAGGACAGGCGCATGTTCAAGGGTCAAAAGTGTTTAAAATTTTAGGGCTATTGACAGAAATTGGAGCGTGTGAGCCTACCTAGGTTTTCCACCGGAATGCAAGATTGCTGCATCGCGCAAAACGCGCCTAAGTCGTGGAAATGCCTAAATCTTAGCTCTTTTTGCACGCGAACCTAGGACGGGGCTGGGTCGGTATGGTGTAATGGGGTCGTTCTTTGAGTTCGATCGTCCATCCGGACGTTTAATATATTAAACATGTCGCGCCTGCCGCTCATTGGAATTCCGGCCGATCGCCGGCTGTATGGAAAGCACTATTTCCATATGGTCGGCGAGAAGTACATCGAGGCCGTTGCGCAGGGCGCAAAGGCGGTGCCGGTGCTCGTACCCGCCTTGGGGTCCGAGATTGACCTGCCGTCGCTATTGGATGCATGCGATGGATTGCTGCTCACGGGCAGCCCGTCGAATGTGGAACCGCAACACTACGGAGGACCGGCGCCTAAGCCGGGGACATTACATGACCCAAATCGGGATGCTACGACGCTTCCGCTGATTCCGCGCGCGGTCGCCGCCGGCTTGCCGGTGCTGGCGATCTGCCGCGGATTTCAGGAGATGAATGTCGCCTACGGCGGCACGCTAAACCCGCGCTTGCACGAGGTGCCCGGTAACCTCGATCACCGCGACGATGAATCCTTGCCCCTGAGCGCGCAATACGCGCCGGCGCACGAGGTGCTGCTCGAGCCTGGAGGGGATCTGCAAAAAATCGCAGGCCGGAACCGCCTCAAAGTGAATTCCCTGCATTCGCAGGGGGTTGAAAAATTGGGCGCGGACTTGGTCATTGAGGCGCGCGCGCCGGACGGCGTGATCGAAGCTTTCCGCGTTGCCGATGCACCGGCTTTCGCGTTGGCGCTGCAATGGCATCCGGAATGGCAATTCGCGCAGGATCCGTTTTCGAGCGCGTTGTTTGCTGCCTTTGGCGCGGCGAGCCGCCAACGCGCCAACGTTGCAAGGTGATGTATGGCGAGCACGATTCAACAGTTCTTGAGAGAACACGGCATTTCAGAAGTCGAAGCGATCATTCCGGACATGGCCGGCGTTGCCCGCGGCAAGCTGATGCCGGCCGAAAAATTCGCGGAAGAGGAAGGCATGCGCCTGCCCGAGGCGATATTTCTGCAGACGGTGACCGGAGACTATCCGGACGATCAAAGCGCGATGAACCCCTCGGATATCGACATCGTATTGAAGGCGGATCCGAAGACGGTGCGCGTTGTGCCCTGGGCAGCCGAGCCCACTGCCCAGGTCATTCACGATTGCTATTACGGCGACGGCAGCCCGGTCACCATGGCGCCGCGCTATGTGCTGCGCCGGATACTGGACCTGTATCAGGCTCAGGGCTGGGAACCGGTGGTGGCCCCGGAATTGGAATTCTTCCTGGTCGAACCGAACATCGATTCCGATTATCCGTTGAAGCCGCCCGTGGGCCGTTCCGGTCGCCCCGAGATTGGCCGGCAAGCCTACAGTATCGCCGCCGTCAATGAGTTCGATCCATTGTTCGATGACATGTACTCGTTTTGCGAAGCGCAAGACATCGAGATCGACACGTTGATCCATGAATCCGGCGCGGCGCAGATGGAAATCAACCTGCTGCACGGCTATCCCATGGGCCTCGCCGACCAGGCTTTTCTGTTCAAGCGCACGGCGCGCGAGGCGGCGATGCGCCACAAGATGTATGCGACTTTCATGGCAAAGCCAATGGCGAAAGAGCCCGGCAGCGCAATGCATCTGCATCAGAGCATCATCGATTCCAAAAGCCGCAAGAATATTTTCAGCAACCCCGACGGCACGCCCTCGGAGCTGTTTTTCGGCCATATCGGCGGATTGCAGAAGTACCTGCCCGGCGCGATGTCGCTGTTCTGCCCGAATGTGAACAGCTACCGGCGGATCAGCCGCTACTCTTCGGCGCCGATCAATGTGCATTGGGGATACGACAATCGAACCGCCGGCTTGCGCGTGCCGATGTCGGGGCCCGATGCGAGGCGAGTGGAGAATCGGGTCGGCGGCGCGGACGCGAATCCCTATCTCGCCATCGCCGCTTCCCTGGCCTGCGGTTATCTGGGGATGATCGAGAGACTAAAGCCCTCTGAGCCGATCGGCGGCAGCGCCTATGACTTGGCGATTGCCTTGCCGCGTACTTTGGCCGAGGCCTTGCGCCTGCTGCGCGAATCCAAGCCGCTGGTGGACTTGTTCGGCGATCGCTTCGTGCTCGCGTTTACCGCGGTCAAGGAGGCGGAGTACGAAACCTTTGCCCAGGTCATCAGTTCATGGGAACGCGAACATCTACTGCTCAACGTCTAGCTGTGGAGTCTTCAGGACGTGGCCAACGTCTGGCGGTGCTGTGGCTGCTGCGCTATAACTAGCGGACCAAAAAACTAGGGGAAGCGTCGGATGTTGAGTGTTCGTCGGACGGCGATTCTGGCGCTTGCATGCGTGTTGGGATTGGGCGGTTGCGGCGGCGGCAAATCCGCCGGTGATTCGGCCGCAAAACCGGCCGGGGGTGCCAAGGTCCTCAACCTCTACATCTGGTCGGACTACCTCGCGCCGGACACCTTGCCGAACTTTGAGAAGCAGTACGGCATCAAGGTGCATCCTGCTTACTACGACACCAACGAGACACTGGAGACCAAGCTGCTCGCGGGCAACAGCGGGTTCGATATCGTGGTGCCCTCCGCCTCCTACTTCGAGCGGCAAATCAAAGCCGGCGCCTATCTGGTTCTCGATAAGTCCAAGCTGCCGAATCTCAAGAACATGGACCCGGAACTCATGGCAAGGGTGGCATCGAACGATGCCGGCAATGCCCATGGCGTGATCTATCAGTGGGGCAGCAATGGTATCGGCTACAACGAAAAGATGATCAAGGCGCTCATGCCGGATGCGCCGCTGGACAGTTGGCGTCTGGTATTCGATCCCGCCGTCGCCTCGAAGGTAGCCAAGTGCGGCATCAGCCTGTTGGACTCGCCGGCCGAAATGCTGCGCGCCGTATACAGCTACCTGGGCAAGGATCCAAATTCGCAGAGCGCCGATGATCTTGCCCAGGCCGAGGCGGTGCTGCTCAAGATCAGGCCCTACATTCGAAATTTCAGCTCGTCCGAATACATCGAAGCGCTCGCGAATGGCGATCTGTGTATTTCCGTGGGGTACAACGGCGATGTGATGCAGGCTCGCGACCGAGCGCGCGAGGCCAACAAGGGCATCGAAATCAAATACGTCGTGCCCAAGGAAGGTTCGATACTGTGGTTCGACATGCTGGCGATCCCGAAGGACGCCCCGGACCCGGACAGCGCGTACGCATTCATGAACTACATGATGACGCCGCAGGTCATCGCCGATGTTTCGAACTTCAAGCGCTACGCCAATGCGAACGCCGCCTCGCAGCCCCTGGTGCTGCCAGCGGTGAAGGACGACCCGGGAATTTACCCGCCGCCCGCGCAGCGCCAGAAGCTGGCGTTGCAACTGGCCGACTCGCCCGAGCAGACCCGCGCAATCACCCGAGTCTGGCAAAAATTCAAGACCGGTGAATAAGTGACGACATCCGCGACGACCTCCGCGGCAGGCGTGGTCAAGCCTACGCCCTGGAACGATCCGTCCGCGCGGCCCTACGTCGAAGTCGAGCGCATCTGCAAGTCCTTCGGCGACTTCAAAGCCGTCAACGATGTTTCCTTGAAGATCTTCCAAAAGGAGATTTTTTGCCTGTTGGGTGCGTCGGGATGCGGCAAGACCACCTTGCTGCGCATGCTGGGCGGATTCGAAACGCCGACCTCGGGGAAGATTCTCATCGACGGCGAGGACATGACCGGCATACCGCCCTACGAGCGGCCGGTGAACATGATGTTTCAATCCTACGCGCTGTTCCCGCATATGAACGTAGAGCAAAACGTCGCCTTCGGGCTCAAACAGGATCGCTTGCCCAAGCACGAGATCCAAGAGCGCGTCGCCACCATGCTCGACCTGGTGAAAATGGGCGAGTTCGCCAAGCGCAAGCCGCACCAGCTCTCCGGCGGTCAGCGGCAGCGGGTCGCGTTGGCCCGTTCGCTGGTGAAGCGCCCAAAATTGCTGCTACTGGATGAGCCCTTGGGCGCGCTCGACAAAAAATTACGCGAGCACACCCAGTTCGAATTGATCAGCCTGCAGGACAAGCTCGGGGTCACCTTCGTCGTCGTCACCCATGATCAAGAGGAGGCCATGACCCTGGCGAGCCGCATCGGCGTGATGGATCACGGTGAAATAGTTCAAGCCGGCACGCCGTCCGAAATCTACGAATTCCCGAGCTCGAAGTTCGTCGCGGACTTTGTCGGCTCGGTGAACATGTTCGAGGGCAAGCTCATCGAGGATGAGCCGAACTACGTACGCATCGGCTCGCCGGAACTCGGCGGCACGATCTATGTCAGCCATGGCATCAGTGCGCCGCCCGAAGCGGTCGTCTGGGCCGCCGTTCGCCCCGAAAAAATATTCATGTCGACCGTGGCACCTCAAGGCGGCACCGACAATCTGGTGCGCGGCACGGTGCAAGACATTGCCTATCTCGGCGACCTCTCGATCTACCTGGTCAAGTTGCCGACCGGCAAGGTCGTTCGCATCACGCAACCCAATACCTCGCGGCATGCGGAAGCCATCAGCTGGGATCAGCAGGTCTATCTTTCCTGGGATGCGACCAGCCCGGTGGTGGTGACTCGTTAGTTCTCCGACGCTACTCGGGCGCCTTAAAGTGGTCGGCATCACCGGCCGCGGCCTGGTCGTTGCGCTGCCTTATCTGTGGCTGCTGCTGTTCTTTGTCGTGCCTTTCATCATCGTCCTGAAAATATCCTTTTCGGATGTCGATCTCGCGATTCCACCTTACAAGCCGCTGCTGGAGTGGGTGGGCAAGAACTCGCTTGCCATCAACGTCAACTTCAACAACTACGCCTTCCTGTTCACCGATTCCTTGTATCTGCATGCATTTGCAAACTCGCTCAAGGTGGCGTTCCTCTCGACGCTGATGTGTTTGTTGATCGGCTATCCCATGGCTTACGGCATTGCGCGCGCCAAACCGTCGCTGCGCAACGTGCTGCTGTTGCTGGTGATCCTGCCCTTCTGGACCTCGCTGCTGCTGCGGGTTTACGCCTGGATCGGGTTGCTCAAGGCCAATGGCGTGATCAACAACGTGCTGATGTCGCTCGGAATCATTCACGAGCCGCTGACGATGCTGTACACGCCGTTCGCGATGTACATCGGCATCGTCTATTCCTACCTGCCGTTTTTGATCCTGCCGCTCTATGCCAATTTGGAAAAGATGGACTGGCAGCTGCTCGAGGCGGCCGAAGATTTGGGCTGCCGGCCCTGGCAGGCGTTTTATAAGATCACGCTGCCCTTGTCGCGCAATGGCATCTTGGCCGGTTCCATGCTGGTGTTCATCCCCGCGGTGGGCGAATTCGTCATTCCGGCGCTGCTCGGCGGCCCAAATGCCTTGATGATCGGGCGGGTCTTGTGGGACGAATTTTTCTCGAACCGTGCGTGGCCCGTGGCCAGTGCAGTCGCCATCCTGCTGCTGATTCTCTTGGTGCCATTCATGATGTGGTATCAGAGCGTGCAGGCGCGCGAGACGGCAGGCGCCCGATGAATTATCGAAGCTCGTATTTCATCCTGACCTGCATCGGAATTGGCTTCGCATTTCTGTACATCCCGATCTTGTCCATGGTGGTGTTTTCCTTCAATGCCTCCAAGCTCGTGACCGTTTGGGACAGCGCGAATTCACCGACGCTGAAGTGGTACTACTCGTTGCTGAACAACGAGGAAATCCTCGATGCTGCATGGATTTCCCTGAAAGTCGCGGTGATCAATGCCTCCGGCTCCGTGATCTTGGGCACTCTTGCCGGTTTCGGTTTGGCGCGCTTCCGCCAATTCCGCGGCCGCTTCACGTTGAACGCAATGACCACCGCGCCCTTGGTCATGCCCGAGGTGATCACAGGATTATCATTGCTGCTGCTGTTCGTCGCCCTGGAGCAGCTCATCGGATGGCCGGCCGGGCGCGGCGTCACCACCATGACGATTGCGCACATGACCTTCTCCATGGCTTATGTGACAGTCATCGTCAATTCCCGTCTCGCGACCTTCGATACGGCGCTCGAGGAAGCGGCCATGGACTTGGGCGCGCGGCCCGTGAAGGTATTTTTCGTCATTACCTTGCCGATCATTTTTCCCGCAATCCTGTCCGGCTGGCTCCTCGCCTTCACCTTGTCCTGGGATGACCTGGTGATCTCGAGTTTTACCTCAGGTCCAGGCAGCAGTACCTTGCCGATGGTGGTGTTCTCCAAGGTGCGGCTGGGCGTCAGCCCGGAAATCAACGTGCTGGCAACGCTGACCTTGCTGGTCGTGAGCACCATGATCATCGGCGTCAGTTGGTGGATGGCGCGGCGGGCGCGGCTCGATGCGGCGGCCAACGCTGTTTGATCGCAGGTTATTTGATCGCGGCGTAAATCTGTTCGGATATCTTCTTGCCGATTTGCGACGTGCCGCTTGCCAGGGCGGTTTCCACTTCCGGGATGCTGGCCATCAGCGAGTCGAAGTCAGGATAGGAGTACTTCGGATCGGGGAGAATGGCCCACTTTTTACCCGCCTTGGCATCGACCCCATAGTAGATGTCTTCGTTGTACAGCGAATCCTCCTGGCCTTTCACCCATATCTTGCCGCCTGCGTTTACGCGCGGAATGTAGCGCGTCGACATATGCGATGAATACATTCCGGCCTCGGAGATCCAGACATGCACTATGGCATCGGCGTCGGTGGTGACTTTGTCGTAATCGACATTGTCAGGCTCATTGGGAGGGCGAATCACGCCTTGCAGAATTTCCACCGAGTATCCATAGCCGCGAAGTTCATTGGCGACTTCCCGGGTCAAATCGTCTCCCAGGGTGCCTTGCGCGGGTTGCATACGGTCGTTGAAAATCTTGGCTTTGCTTTTGCTGTCGAGCTTGTTCACCCAGAACTGGAATGGATAGCCAATCGGCGGGGCCGCGTTTTCAAACGAATACCAAATGGGATTGGTGGCGGGGATGATCGCGATTCGTTTGATCGTTACCGGTGGGTTGTTGACGATGGTTTTGGAGTGCGTCGCACAGGCCGTAAGCAACATCGCAGCCCAGATTGCAGCTATCCCTCGATACATTCCAAATCTCCCTATATTTTATCGAGCGGCGTGTCGCCGCCGGTGAACTCCGCGCGAGCCTGTGCCAGCCGGTACTTATTCTCGGCGCGCCAGCGTTTGAAGTCGCGCAGAACGGCGATGGCGTAAACTACTTTGAACAGCAGCAGGCGGCGCAATACTTTGGGGCAATCGAATAGGTCGCCGGCGAGCATGGAAATCACGCCCTGTTCCAGCTGCCAGGTGTTGCGCGGTTGGCTGAACATTTGCGACATCACCGGCCCGTTGAATCGATAGATGAAGAATGAAAAGCGCGCCATGCCGGCGCGCAGGCGCTTTTCCAGCTTGCGCATCAGCGTGCTTTCGCGCTTCGGCGCACGCAGGGCCTCATCGACCACCGCCGCCGCTTGCTCGGCGCCGCTCATGGCCAGATAAACGCCGGAAGAAAACACCGGATCGAGGAACGCGAACGCATCGCCCACGAGAATCCAGCCCGGTCCCCCCATGCGCGTCGAATCGTATGAATAGTTGCCGGTGACGCGCACCTCGCCCGCCAGTTCGGCATGTGCGATGCGGCGCTTCAAGTCGGCGTTCTGGTTGAGCGTCTCGAGCAGGAATTCCGCCGTGCGTCCCTTGCGCTGCTTCAAATAATCCGGCCGGCACACCGCCCCGATGCTCATGACGCCTTCGGGCAGGGGAATCATCCACATCCAGCCATGTTCGAAACGGTAAATACTGACGTTGCCGGCATCCTCGCCGGGCCGCGCTTCGGCGCCGCGGAAATGGCTGAATATGGCGGCGCTCTGGTGCTGGTCGTTCTTGCGGCGCAGCTTGTTTTTCGAGGCAAAAAAAGCATCGCGGCCGCTGGCATCGACCAGGTAGCGCGCTTGGACTTGGTAGCTGCGGCCGTCATCGGCGCGCACCGCGAGCAGCGATTCGCGCGGATTCTTCTGCTCGACTTTCACGACTTCCTGGCCCTCGCGGGCATCGGCGCCGCTGTCGCGCGCGTGGTCGTAGAGCATCTTGTCGAAGTCCTGACGCCAGACCTGATAGGCGTGCGGAGGGCTGTCGCCGATGGCGCGCGAGAAGGGGTAGGTACTGTAGCCGCGTTCGTTGTCGGCCTGAAAGTCCGCACCGAGCTTGAACACGCCGAGCGCGCGCACCTTGTCGAGCACCCCTAAGCGTTCGAAGATCGGCAGATTCATCGGCAGCAGCGACTCGCCGATGTGAAAGCGCGGGTGACGATCCTTCTCGAGTGCGATCACCTTGTAGCCGCGTCGCGCCAGCAGGATGGCCGCCGTGCTGCCCGCAGGGCCGCCGCCGATCACCGCTACATCGCAAACTTCGATCGCCGCTGCCATGGCTTCAGACCAGCACTCGTTCGATACCGCCGGCATTGGCACGCTGCACGTACTGCGGCAGCCAGTCCGCGCCCAGCAGATTCTTGGCAATTTCAACCACGATGTAGTCGGCGTCCATCTCGGCATCGTCGTTGAAGCGCTTCAGGCCCTGTAAGCAGGAGGGACACGATGTCAATATTTTCACCTCGCCGCGATGGCCGCCGCTGCGGATTTCATTCGCGCCGTTGCGTACTTCCTGTTCTTTGCGGAATCGCACCTGCGTCGAAATATCCGGCCGCGTGACCGCGAGGGTGCCGGATTCGCCGCAGCATCGATCGTTCTTGGCGATAGTTCCGTTCCGCTCGCTATTCATCAGAGAGTTCACCACGGTCAAGGGATCGTATTTCTTCATCGGCGAGTGGCAGGGGTCATGATACATGTAGCGTACGCCGGTGACATTTTCCAAGCGCACCCCCTTCTCCAGCAGATACTCATGGATATCCATGATTTTCGAGTCCGGAAATATGCTGTCGAATTCGTATCCCTGCAATTGATCGAAACAGGTCCCGCAGCTGACCACGACGGTCTTGATGTCGAGATAGTTCAGGGTATTGGCGACGCGATGGAACAGCACGCGATTGTCGGTGATGATCTTTTCAGCTTTGTCGAACTCTCCGGCGCCGCGCTGCGGATACCCGCAACATAGATATCCGGGCGGCAGCACCGTCTGCACGCCCACATGCCAGAGCATGGCCTGGGTTGCGAGGCCCACCTGGGAGAACAGGCGCTCCGAGCCGCAGCCCGGGAAATAAAACACGGCTTCGGATTCACTGCTGACCTTGGCCGGATCGCGGATGATGGGCACGTAGTTGCGATCCTCGATGTCGAGCAGGGCGCGCGCGGTGCGTTTCGGCAAGCCGCCGGGCATGCGCTTGTTGACGAAGTGAATGACCTGTTCCTTGATCGCAGGCTTGCCGGTAGTGGCCGGCGGGTGCCGTGTCTGAGACTTCGCAAGGGCGCCAAGGGCTCGATTGCCCAGGCGCTGCATCCTGTAGCCCCAGTCGATCATGATTTTGCGCGTTGCCTTGATCGTCTGAGGATTGGTGGCATTCAAGAAAAACATCGAGGCGGCGGTGCCGAGGTTGAAGCGCTTTTTGCTCATGCGCCGCAACAGATCGCGCATGCCCATGGAGACATCGCCAAAGTCGATGCCCACGGGGCAGGGCGTCAGGCATTTGTGGCAAACCGTGCAGTGATCGGCGACATCGGACAGTTCATCCCAGTGCTGGATCGAGACGCCGCGGCGGGTCTGTTCCTCATAGAGGAAGGCCTCGATCAGAAGCGAGGTCGCAAGAATTTTATCGCGCGGCGAATACAGCAGATTCGCGCGCGGCACGTGCGTGGCGCAAACCGGCTTGCATTTGCCGCAGCGCAGGCAGTCCTTGATCGCATCCGAGATACTGCTGATGTCGGATTGCTGCATGATCAACGATTCATGTCCAAGCAGGCCGAAGCTGGGCGTATAAGCCCGGCGCAAATCGCCCTGCGGCATCAATTTGTGCTTGTTGAAACGGCCCTCCGGATCGATCTGAAGCTTGTAGCTGCGGAATGGCGCCAGTTCCGCATCGGTCAGGTACTCAAGCTTGGTGATGCCGATGCCATGTTCTCCGGAAATCACGCCGCTCAGGGCGCGCGCGATGCGCATGATTTTCGCCACGGCGCGATTCGCCGTGTGCAGCATGGCGTAGTTGTCCGAATTGACCGGAATGTTGGTGTGCACGTTGCCATCGCCCGCGTGCATGTGCAGCGCGACGAACACACGGCCTTGCAGGATGCGCCTGTGAATGGCATCGCACTCGGCGAGCACCGGCGCAAATGCGCTGCCGACGAAGATCCGCGCCAGCGTCGCGCGCACTTCGGTCTTCCAGCTGACCCGGACGCTGCGATCCTGCAGCCGATCGAACAGCCTGCCGGACTCCCCCTCTGCAGCATCCATGTTTCCCAGCAGGTATTGCCAGCGCGAGCGCACACGTGCCAGCAGATCGAGCGCCTCGGCGCGGCGCGTCGAATCGGCATCCGCGGCATCGCTCGAGGTTGCGCCCGCGGACAGGTATTCCTCGAGCGCAGCCAGCAGATCTAGCTTGTTACGAATCGACAGTTCGATATTGATCCGCTCGATGGCGTCCGTGTACTCGCCCAGGAGCTGCAGTGGAATGACCACGTCCTCGTTGATCTTGAAGGCGTTGGTATGTTTGGCGATGGCCGCGGTTTTGGCGCGATCCAGCCAGAATTTGCGCCGCGCCTCCGGGCTCACTGCGATGAAACCTTCGCCGGAGCGGGCGTTGGCCAACCGCACCACATGCGAGGTGGCGGCCGCCACGGCATCGGCATCCTCGCCGACGATATCGCCCAACAACACCATTTTTGGCAATGCGCCGCGCTTGGACTTGGTGCTGTAGCCGACCGCGCGCAAGTAGCGCTCGTCCAGATGCTCGAGGCCGGCCAGCAGCGTGCCGCTGAGCTTGGCGTTCGTCTCGAGGTACTGGCCGATCTCCAGGATGCTCGGGATGGCCTCGCGCGCCTGGCCAAAGAATTCCAGGCAGACCGTACGCGTATATTTTGGCATGCGATGCAAAATCCAACGCGCGGCGGTGATCAATCCGTCGCAGCCTTCCTTCTGCACGCCCGGTAAGCCGCCCAGGAATTTATCGGTGACGTCCTTGCCCAGTCCGATCTTGCGAAACTTCGCGCCGTCGATATCGAGCCTCTCGCGGCGCAGCAGCGGCGCCTCGTCGGCCGCTCGGGTGCCGTCTTTCCAAACCAGCTCGAAGCTCGCAACGGCGGTGTCGTGAATCTTGCCGAGGTTATGATTGAGGCGCGTGACTTCGAGCCAGTTGCCCTGCGCATCAACCATGCGCCACCACGCCAGGTTGTCGACAGCCGTTCCCCACAACACCGCTTTTTTGCCGCCGGCGTTCATCGCGATGTTGCCGCCGACGCAGGAGGCGTCCGCGGAGGTGGGGTCGACCGCGAACACGAAGCCGGCGCGTTCCGCCGCCTCGCTCACGCGTTTGGTGACGACGCCGGCCGCGGAAAAAATACTGGCGCCGGCCGCGGTATTTCCCGGCAGCGCAAATGTCTCCACCGAACCCAAGGTCTCGAGCTTTTCCGTATTGATGACCGCGGACCAAGGGGTCAAGGGCACCACGCCGCCGGTATAGCCGGTGCCGCCGCCGCGCGGAATGATGGTGAGCCCCAATTCGATGCAATCGCGTACCAGAGCGGGAATTTCCGCTTCGCTGTCCGGCATCAGCACCAAGAACGGCAGCTCCACGCGCCAGTCGGTCGCGTCCGTCACATGCGATACCCGCGAGAAGGCATCGAAGCGCACATTGTCGGCGCGCGTGTGCCTGGCCAAGAGCCGCTGGGCGCGTTTGCGCTTGGCCGCGAAGTCGGCGAACTGCCGCTCGAAGCGCTGCACCGCCTGCGTCGCGGCGCGCAGCAACTCTCCCACCTTGGCATCTCGCGCCGCGTCGCCGCCGTCGCGCCGCTTCTCCACTTCGCCCAGGCGATGCTGCATCGCTGCGATGAGCTGCCTGCGGCGCTTGGGATTGTCGAGCAGATCGTCTTGAAGGTAGGGGTTGCGCTCGACCACCCACATGTCGCCCAAGACCTCGTACAACATGCGTGCCGAGCGGCCGGTGCGCCGCTCGCTGCGCAGGCCGTCCAGGATATCCCACGCGGATTCACCCAGCAGTCGGATCACGATCTCGCGGTCCGCCAGCGAGGTGTAGTTGTACGGAATTTCGCGCAAACGCGATTCCGGCTCTTTTTCCGAAAGGCTTAGCGCGGCGTCGGGCAGTTCGGCGACGGCGTTCATAGTCGTTCGAGTTTACGCATTTTTCCGCTGAAGATGTGCATTAGGACACTCTGTTGCCCTCTCAAGTCGTTGTTTCGCCTGCCGTTACGCTAAGTGTGCTGCAACTGGCAACGAAATCGCAGCGAGAACTCGAAGACCTCGAGGCCGCACGCGGCCTGGTCGAGCAGCACATTGCGGGCAATAAATTGCTGATCCCGACACTGCCGACCGTCGCCGTCAAGGTGGTGCGCAGCGGCACCAAGAATTCGGGCAACGCGCACCTCCTGGCGGAGATCATCCACACCGATCCGGCGCTCACCCAATATGTCTTGCGCATCGCTTGCTCAGCCGCCAAACGGCCGTCCATGCCGATCACCTCGCTGCAGCACGCAATCGCCTGGCTGGGGCTTGATGATGTGGCCAACATTGCGTTTACCCTGGCCTTGCAGGGAAAAATGCTGCACGTCGAGGGTCAGCATCGCAAGGCGCGCCGGCTTTGGCGTCATTCCCTGGCCAGCGCTTTGTGGGCGCGCCAGCTGAGCGGCATGCAGGGGCGGGAGACCGGCCTCCCATATCTCTGTGGGCTGCTGCACAACATCGGCAGGGCGGTGGTCTTGGGCGCCATCCATGAGGTCGCCGAGTGCGCCGCTCTCAAGCTCGCCGGTAACGAATACGATTGCTTGATCGACATTTTTCAACGGGAGGTCGGCGCGCGGGTCATTTCCGCCTGGGGCTTGCCCGCGCCCGTGCCGGCGGTGATCGCCCGTTGGGACAACTACGCCGCGGCTGGTGCGCTCCGATGGGAGTGCAACGTCGTCAATGTTGCGCACAAGTTTGCCGACTTCACACTGCAAGAGCCTTGGATGCTGACGCGGGAATTGCTGCTGCAGGATCCGGGCTATCGCGACCTGGGACTTGGCGTGCAAGACGCCGATCCGCTGTTCGACTCGACCGCCCCGATCAACGCGGAACTGGATCGCTATCTTTCGCCTTGAGCCGGCGCCGTCCCGTTTCCTAAAGCGGATGGATCGACTATCGTGTCGTCCATGAAAAATACCACTTTGGTGAACCATCCGCCGGCCGTCGCCGTTCCGCAAGACAATCGGCCGCTGGTGGCGCCCATTTATCAGTCGGTGAAATTTTCCTTCGACGATGCCGATGAAACGCTGCGCTATCAGCGCGGCGAGCGCGAAGGTTTCTTTTATTCACGAAATTCCAATCCCACGCTCTCGCAACTGCAACGCTTGCTGAGTGAACTGCAGGGCAGGGACGATTGTCTGCTGACCGGCTCGGGCGTGGCGACGATTGCCGCCAGTCTCCTCGCCCTGTGCAAGGCAGGGGATCACGTGCTGTTGTTCGTCGAGTCCTATGGGCCGACGCGCTACATCGTTCAGCGGCTTCTCGCCAAGTTCGCGGTGACCCACACCATGCTGTCCATCGAAGACCTGGCGGGGATCGAGCAGCTGCTCAAGGACAGGCCCACGCGATTGGTGATCTTCGAGAGTCCCACGAATCCCGTCACCAAGATTGCCGATATCGAACACTTGACCGGCCATGCCAGAGCGGCCGGCGCTCTGACCGTGCTCGACAACACCTTTGCTGGCTTTCACAACCACGGCGCCTACGACATCGACGTCTACCTTCATAGCCTGACCAAGTACGCCTCCGGTCACGGCGATGTGATGGGCGGGGCGATCATCGCTCGTCACGAACTCATCGCGGCCATGCGCAAGGACATTGGGCCGATGGGCCCGGCGCTCGATCCGCACGCCGCCTTCCTGATCCAGCGCGGCATGCGCACCTATTTCTTGCGCTACGAGCGTCAATGCGCCAGTGCGATTCTGCTGGCCGAGTATCTAAAGCAGCACCCCCGCGTGCAGCGAGTGCATTACCCGGGTCTTGAGAGCCACCCGCAGCACGAGCTGGCGAGAAAACAAATGAAGGATTTCGGCACCATCGTCAGCATTGACTTGGATGGCGGCTACGCCGAAGGCGCGCGCTTTGCCGAATCCTTGCAATTGTTTTCCATTGCGGCAAGCGTCGGCTCGACCGAATCGTTGGTCATGCCGCCGCAACTCTTGTCCGGCGGCGACTACACGGCGGAACAGCGGGCCCGCTCGTTGGTGGGGAAGGGCACAGTGCGCCTATCGATCGGTCTTGAGGATGAGGGCGACCTGAAGGCCGACCT
>DASXMG010000002.1:0-2049 GCA_036495805.1 Steroidobacteraceae bacterium
AAAGGAGCAGTCTCGATTTACGGTATGGGACGATTTCCGGTGACCTTGTATAAAGAGCAATGGCTAAAGCTGTTGGATATGTCAGCAGAGAGTCGCGCGTTCATTTTAGCCAACGAATCAGAATTGAAGGCGAAGGAATAACAGCTGGTGGCATTATTCTAACGGACATCACAGTCGTTGCGCGCCATCGCCGAGGTGCTCAACGATCGAGGTATCCCAACACCTCGGGACTCGGGCGTCGATCACGATTAAGAAATCCTCGACCGGGCGAGTGACTAAGGTGATGCCAACGATTGGAAAACACACGGGGCGGGCGTTACCTCACTGCGGGCCTTGGCTCAACGTTCGTCCGAATCCGGACAGTTCGAGGCCGGGCGCCTAGTCTGTAGACGCGCCGCCGGCACCGATCGCCCATGCTGCGTTGAAAAGGCCCCCGGCGGGGTGGGGTAAGGGGCCGGAATTCGAGTTGAGGGAGAATTACTTCCGAAAATGTGAAGGGTTTCGGATGCCGGCCCCATGAAGGTGGTGCCACGCACGGCGGGGTCGGCGTCCGAAAGCCTCCAAGGGAGGAAACCGCGCGTGAGGAACGTAGGGCGGTGCGGCAAGTGCTATGGGGATTTGAGTGCCGCGGGCGGGCTTGCTGATTTGGATGGAGCTGTTGCAACGAGTTGTACGACGGCGAAGCCGCTGATGAATGCGCGGCGGAAGGCGTCGAACTCGATAGGTTGTCGGACGATTTGCGGCGGCAGGCGGATGTCTGGGCGTGCTCTGCCGTGGCCGGTCGAGAGCCAACGAGCGCGACGAACAGATTTGCCGGACTGTGACACGGTCATGATGTGTCGATCCTGATGCGGTTCGTTGGAGCTGTCGGCCAATGCCGCGGCGTTGCGCCGCGCGCGAACACCTCAATGATGATCATGCGACCGCCACAGCATGGACAGATCGGCTTGCTGGGATTGACGGTGGCGGTGGTGGGCTGGTCTTGAGGTTTTGCGACGGCGAGCAGTTCGCGCGCGTGTGCGATGTTGTCGGCGCAGGAGTTTTTGGCGAACAGGCCGTAGTGACGGATGCGATGCAAGCCTTTTGGCAGCACGTGGATGAGGAAGCGGCGGATGAATTCGCCGGTGGCGAGCGTCATCTGCTTGTATCGATCGCGGCCCTCGATGCGGTAGTCCTTCCAGTTGAAGGTGACGCCCTGCTCATCGAAGGCGATCAAGCGGCTGTTGGCGATGGCCACGCGGTGGGTGTAGCGCGACAGATAGGCCAGTACCGCCTCGGGTCCGCCGAATGGCCGCTTGCTGTAGACGACCCATTCGGTCTTGCGCAGTGGGGCCAGAAAGGCAGTGAAGGCTTGCGCATCGACCAGACGGGCGTGGTCACCGAAGAAGCTGAGGCGGCCGGCCAGGTGCGTAGCAAGTAGCTTCTCCAGCAACAATCGCCGGAAAAGGCGGGAGAGTACGCGCACAGGCAGGAAGAATCCCGGCTGGCACGACACCCAGCGCTGGCCATCGGGCGAGATACCGCCGCCCGGCACAATCATGTGCACATGCGGATGGTGGGTGAGTGCCGAGCCCCAGGTGTGCAATACGGAGGTGATGCCGATCCTGGCACCCAGATGCTTCGGATCGCTGGCGATCGTCAGCATGGTCTCGGCCGAGACCTTGAACAAAAGATCGTAGAGGACGGCCTTGTTCTGATAGGCGATGTTAGCGATGGCCGCAGGCAGCGTGAACACCACGTGATAGTAAGGCACCGGCAACAGCTCGGCCTCGCGGTTGGCGAGCCATTGCTTCGCAGCGGCGCCCTGGCACTTCGGGCAATGCCGGTTGCGGCAGGAGTTGTAGGCGATCGTTGTATAGGCGCAGTCCTCGCATCGCGCGACATGGCCGCCGAGGGCTGCCGTGCGGCAGCGCTCGATCGCCGACATCACCTTCAGTTGGTCGAGGTTGACATGGCCGGCATTGGCTTTGCGCCATACCGGGCCATGGCTGCAGAAGATATCCGCAACCTCCAAAGCCGGGCGCGACACAAGCGCCGCGCGTCAGCCGG
>DASXMG010000003.1:0-7007 GCA_036495805.1 Steroidobacteraceae bacterium
TTGCCGTTGCGATTGTCGTTGCGTGGTCCACGGTTACGGTTGGATCGGCCGCCGCCCCCTTGGCCGCCACCCTGCTGACCGCCGCCCTGGCCCCCGCCGCGCGATTGATTCCCTAAGTAGCCTCTCACAGGTTGCTGTCCAGAAAAGCAGCCAGCTGGGATTTGGTCACGGCGCCGACCTTTTGGGCCTCCACCGTCCCGTTCTTGAACAGGATCAGTGTGGGGATGCCGCGGATGTTGAATTTTGGGGGCGTGTGGGGATTTTCGTCGATATTGAGCTTGGCGATGCGAATCTTGTCTTTGTACGTGTCGGCAATCTCATCGAGGATCGGCGCGATCATTTTGCAGGGACCGCACCACTCTGCCCAAAAATCCAACAATACGGGCTTGTCGGACTTCAATACGTCCTTGTCGAACGTCGCGTCGCTGGTGTGAACGATACTTGGGTTACTCACTGCGGATACAGCTCCTTTTGGAGATTTAAATGAAGTTAAAAGCGGGTTATTTTGGGGAAGCTAGAACCCAAAGCACTACCGCGAAGTGACGATGCGCGGCCGTTCGGGCACAATACAGCGGGTTTAGCGGTCTTGATTACCTTAAAAGGGTACCGATGATACGGTTGGGGAGCGGATAGACCGGCTCCTGGTTGGCCATATTGTTATCCGGTCCCCATCATTTTGCAAGTTTATGCAATTCACAAAGCGAAAATGTCAGACGCCCATCTCAGTCAGCTTACTTTTGATTCCTTAATCATCCCCGAATCCGTGAAGCGCGGTATCGCCGAACAAGGCTTTACCCGTGCGACGCCCATTCAAGCGCAAACGCTGCCGATCGCCATGGCGGGCCGCGACGTGGCGGGGCAGGCGCAGACCGGCACCGGCAAGACCGCGGCATTTCTCATCGCGTTGTTCAATCGCCTGTTGACGCATCCGGCCGCGCCCAACCGGCCGGCCAACGCGCCGCTCGCCATCGTGATTGCGCCCACGCGCGAACTCGCCGTGCAAATCCATTCCGACGCTCAAGCCATCGGCAAGTACACCGGTTTGAAGCTCGCGATCGTGTTCGGCGGCGTCGATTATGAGAAGCAGCGGCGCATTCTCGAGGAGGGCGTCGATGTCCTGATCGGCACGCCCGGGCGCATCATCGACTACTTCAAGCAGCACGTGTTTGACTTGCGGCACATCCAAGTGGCGGTCTTGGATGAAGCAGATCGTATGTTCGATCTCGGCTTTATCAAGGACATCCGCTTCATATTGCGCCGCATGCCGCATCCGACGCTGCGGCTCACCATGATGTTTTCGGCCACGCTGTCGCACCGGGTCATGGAGCTCGCCTATGAGCACATGAACAATCCGGAGCTCATCCGCATCGAGCCAGACAAGATGACGGTCGACCGGGTCACGCAAGTGCTCTATTTCCCCTCGACGGAGGAGAAGATCCCGCTGCTGATGGGGCTACTGCGCCGCATCGATGCGCGCCGCACCATGGTATTCGTCAACACCAAACGTGTGGCCGAGGTGCTGGAACGCACGCTGACGGCGAATGGTTTCGTGGCGCAGGCCTTGTCCGGAGACGTGCCGCAAACCAAACGCTTGAAAATGATGCGCGATTTTCACAATGGCGACATCGCGGTGCTGATCGCCACCGACGTGGCTTCGCGCGGTTTGCACATTCCGGACGTCAGCCATGTGTTCAATTTCGATCTGCCGAACGACGCGGAAGATTACGTGCATCGCATCGGACGCACGGCGCGTGCCGGTGCGGAAGGCGATGCCATCAGCTTCGGCTGCGAGGAATACGCCATTTCGCTGCCCGATATCGAACGCTACATCGGCCATCAAATTCCGCGCGCGGCCATTGAGTCGGTGGACCTGGCTGCCGTCACCGCACCGCCTCCCGCCGTGTGGCGCGAGCGAGCACCCCGGCAGGGACAGTCGCGCGGCGGCGGACGTTCCAGCGGTGGCCGCTCGGGCGGTTCGAACCGTTCCGGCGGCGGGCGCTCGAGCGGCGGCCCCCCGCGCCGCGGCCCGCCCTCGCGCCCGTCGCATTCGAATACGCCCCGACCCCAACCTTCCGCCGCGAGTGGCGGGAACGCGGCAGCAAGCGGCGACGCGCCCGCCAAGGATCCGAACCGGCGCAGGCGTCGGCGCGGACGCGGCGGCGGCGGTCCCGCGGGCGGCGCGCCGAATCCCGGCGCGGCAGGCTCCTAAGAGCGCGGCCGCTACAGCAGTTCGGCCACGCCATCGATGGCGGCAAAGTCCGCGGTCGCTTGAGGCGGCGCACCGCTGTCGGGGCATCGCACCGCGCGCAAATGCGCAATGCCGTAGTTGCGAGCGCACTGAAGCACCCTCAGGCTGTCGTCAATGAACAAAGTGCGTTGCCGCGAGAACTCCTCGCGTGCCGCCAGCCGCGGCCAAAATGCCGCATCCTCCTTCGGCGCATCGAAGGGCTGTGAGGAGTAACAAGCATCGAAATACTGCGTCAACGCCACGCGCTCGTTTTTGATCGCGAGCGTGGTCGGGTGCGAATTGGTGACCAGCACCACTCGTTTGCCGCTGGCGCGTAATTTTCGCAGAAACGTTTCCGCACCCGGCAAAAATCCCACCCGCGGCAAGGTCTCGCGCTTCAGCGCGGAGATATCGAGATCAAGTTCGCGCGTCCAATACTCGATGCAATACCACTGCAAGGTGTGCGCGACGTCTTGGAATTTGGGAGCCAAACATCGGTGCGCTTCCGCCTCGCTGATGCCATGCGCCGCGGCGTATCGCTTGGGGACCAACGTGCCCCAAAACCAATTGTCGAAGCGCAAGTCCAGCAATGTGCCGTCCATGTCGAGCAACACGGTATCGACCGTTTCCCAGTCCACTGCAGAGGATGCGTGCATGTGCGTATGATACCTCGATGCAAGATCTTGCCCGCCTGGCCCAGGAACTGATGCCCGTCGTCGAGCGCGCGAGCACGGCCATCATGCAAATCTACGACGGCGCGTTCGCCGTGCAACGCAAGGACGACAACTCACCGCTGACCCTGGCGGACCTCGAATCGCAGCGGGTCATCATCGACGGTCTGAAGCGCCTCACGCCGCAGATCCCGATCTTGTCGGAAGAATCCGCGGCCGCGCCCTGGGCGGAGCGCCGGACCTGGCGCGAGTTATGGGTGGTCGATCCGCTCGACGGCACGCGTGAATTCGTCAAGCGCAATGGCGAATTCACCATCAACATCGCGCTCATCGTGGAACATGAAGCGGTGCTCGGCGTGGTGTGCGCGCCAGCTCAAAAGGTCATCTACTGGGGCATGGCCGGGGATGGCGCATTCACGCGTGCGCACAACGACGCGACCCGTGCCATTCATACCGCTCCGCCGCAGCGGCCGCGACGGGTTCTCGGCAGCCGCTCGCATGCCAGCGAGCAGACGGCGGCGTATTTGGCCCGCCTGGGTCCTCACGTAGTGAGCAGCGTGGGCAGCTCGCTGAAATTCTGTCTGCTCGCGGAAGGTAAAGCGGAATTGTATGTGCGCTTCGGCGCAACCTCGGAGTGGGATACGGCGGCAGGACAAGCGGTGCTCGAGGCCGCCGGCGGCCACGTCACCCGCATGGACGGCCATCGGTTGCGCTACAACTGCCGGGAAAGCCTGATCAATGGGGACTTCGTCGCCTTCAGCGATGCGAGCGTACTGCCCGTTTAGGCGTTACCGTCTCAGCTGTGCGTTGCCGTCTCAGCCGTGCCCGACGGCCTCGCACAATTGCAGCGTGGCATCCAGCAAGGTCGGGATGTCGAACACGACTTCGTCCTCAGCGATGGTCAATTTGGCGACGCCCGCGGCCGCGATGAGCGCCGCCGGCACGTGAATCTGATCGCGCCGTTGCGGGGTGGTCCAGGAACTCACCCGCGCATCGCCGAAGGCACGGTTCAAAGCGCTCCACCGCAACTGAGCGGCACGCGCCTGAGGTGTATCGCCGCCCCATTGACGCTGTGCGATGGCGATTGACATATCGCCCGTTGACGACGGTGAACGGGTCATCAAATCGTGCACATAGCGCACCATCTCATTGGGATCTACCCGCACGGCCAGCGATGGTTGTTGATCTTGGGTCATATGCGTGAGGCCTCCTAAGGCGGTAGTTTGGGGATCAACTCCGAAAAACCAAGGGCGGCAGGCCGAACCGCGAAGGGTTAAGATTCGCGCCATGGATGACAGCTTCATTATGCCCGTGGCCATTGCGGGCGCCCTCGCAGGCGCTTACAAGGTCTGGGAGACTTCCCTGGAGGCTCGCGAGGCTGCGAACCGCATCGCCAAGGACACTTGCTCCCGCGCCGTGGTGCAGTTTTTGGACGGTACCGTTGCGTTCGCCGGTTTCCGGTTGAGCCGCGACTCCCGGGGCAAACGGCGCCTGCTGCGCACCTATACTTTTGATTACACGAACGATGGTTTCCAACGCGCGCAGGGGTTCATCGTGCTTGCCGGAAACCGGCTCGAGGCGGTGGGGCTTGCGGGCAACCCGTCGTGAGTTGCGTCCTGAATATCGATCTTCACACCCATTCGAACTGCTCAGATGGATCCTTGAGCCCGGCCGCGCTCATCGAGCGCGCGGCGGCGTCCGGCGTCGAGGTCCTGGCCCTGACCGACCACGACAGCGTCGCAGGCCTCGACGAGGCGCAGCGCACCGCGAGCGAGCGCGGCTTGAAGTTGGTCCCGGGCGTCGAGATTTCGGCAGCCTGGCGTTCGCAGGCCATTCATGTGCTGGGCCTTTGGATCGATCCCGCCTCACCCGAGCTGCGCGGCGTGCTGCACGCGCAGGGAGAGCTGCGACGTGTGCGCATGCGCAAGATCTGCGCGCGTCTTGAAAAATTGCGGCTTCCAGGCGCGGAATTGCTGGCCGCCGTGCAAAGAAATCCCGGATTGCCGACGCGTGCGCATCTCGCGGCGGCCATGGTGGCCGGCGGGCATGTCGATACGCACGATGCGGCATTCCGGACGTACTTGAGCAAGGGCAAAGCCGCACATATTGCCGCGGAATGGCCCGCGCTCGCGGTGGTGGTGGACTGGATACGCGCCGCCGGCGGCGTCGCCTCCCTCGCCCACCCGGCGCGCTATGCCCTCTCGGCCGGCGCGCGCCGGCATCTGCTCACCGATTTCGCCGCCGCGGGCGGCACCGCGCTCGAAGTGGTGACGGGCGGCAACGGCGATCAGCATGTGGATACTTGCGCGGCGCTCGCCGTGAAGTACGGTCTGCTCGGGTCGGTGGGTTCGGATTTTCACAGCCCGCAAGCTGCCTGGAATCCCCTGGGCCGCTCCCTTAAGCTACCCGATTGCGTCACCCCGGTGTGGCGCAGCTTCGGTCTATAAACGTGAGTGACGAAAAGAACAACGTCAATACCGATTTGTTCAAGAACATCGAGCGCCTACGTCAGCTGCGCATCGAGCATCGCGATCTTGACGATGTCATTTCCCGACTCAGCATGGACTTCAAGGTGGACGAGCTGCAAATGAAAAGACTCAAGCGGCGCAAGCTGATGCTCAAGGATCAAATCGCGAGACTCGAGAGCCAGCTCATACCGGATTTAAACGCGTGAACGAGCTCCGGCTGCGCCTTGAAGCCTTTTTCGAGATTCTCGCCACGCGCAACGTGCTGATCGAAATCGGCGTGCTCGCGGTGTGTCTGCTGCTCGGCGGCATGGTGGGCTTGGAATTGAGCCGGCGTAACCAACGTCAGACGGACAAACCGCCGATGGCGTTGTCATGGCGTTATTTCGGCACCCAGGGCACCGTGGTGGTCACGCCCATCATCGTGGTGCTCGCTCTGGTCCTGATCGCCAACAGCTCGTTGCTGGCGGCGCATTTCGACGTCAGCCTGCTCGGCGCCGCGGCGCGCCTGATCCTCGCGTATATCGTCGTACGCTGCGCCGTGCTGGTGTTTGCCGCGAGCCTGGGCAACAAGTCCTGGATCCAAAATTGGGAGACGCGGATCGCGCTGCTCATCTGGCTGGCGATCGCCGCCGAGTACCTGGGATGGCTCGATCCGATCATAGCCACCCTGGACAGTCTCGGCGTCGCCGCGGGCAAGAGCCGCATCACCGTCTGGTCGGTGCTGAAGCTGCTGTTCACGCTGACGCTGTTCATGCTGGTCGCCACCTGGATCAGCCGTTGGGTCGAGCGTCGGGTCAAGCGGCTCACCAGCGTTGCGATGTCGACGCGCATCGGCATCGCGAAATTCGCCAACGCGTTCCTGATCGGCTTGAGCATTCTCATCGGCCTGAACGCCGCGGGCGTGGATCTGACCGCGCTCACGGTGCTCACCGGCGCCGTGGGCCTGGGGTTGGGCTTCGGCTTGCAGTCGATCGCGGCCAACTTTGTCAGCGGCTTCGTGCTGCTCATGGATCGTTCGATCAAGCCGGGCGATGTCATCAGTCTCTCGGGGCAATCGGGCACCAGCACCGAGAACTTCGGCTGGGTGCAGGAACTGCGCGGGCGCTACGTGGTCGTGCGCGATCGCGACGGCGTGGAAATGCTGGTGCCGAATCAGCAGCTCATCTCCAATGCCGTGATCAATTGGAGCTACACCGATCCGCGCATCCGCCTGAAGCTGCCAATCCGCATCAGCTACCGCGACGATCCGGAATTGGCGCTGAAAATATTGCTCGAGGCATGCGAGGGCCAAACGCGGGTGCTGCGCGACCCTGCGCCCGTGTCGCGCTTGATGCACTTCAGCGACAGCGGTATCGAGCTCGAGCTGCGCTTCTGGATTTCCGATCCTCAAGAAGGCGTCAACAACGTCCGCTCGGAAGTCAATCGGGCAATATGGCGCTTGTTCAAGGAACATCAAATCACCATTCCGATGGCGCAACGCGAAATCATCGTGCGCAATGCCGCCTCGGAACTCGACTGAAGCCGCGTGCCGATCCAGGTCACATCGCAAATCGCCATCCCCGATGAGGAGCTGGAGTGGAAATTCATCCGCGCCTCTGGTCCCGGCGGTCAAAACGTCAACAAAGTTTCCAGCGCCGTGCA
>DASXMG010000004.1:0-9047 GCA_036495805.1 Steroidobacteraceae bacterium
GATTGGGGCCGACCGGTTTCGACATGGGTTGCGAAACTGCAGGTGCGTACCGAGGTGCAGGTTCCTCGTTAAACTATTTGCAAACTTATAGTTGCCAATCAAGACAACTACGCTCTAGCCGCCTAATCGCGGTTGAAACCCAGACGGCTCGTGCTGATGCGAACGTCAGGGTGTAGCGCTCATCAGATAGTGGAGCACACGTGCCTGGGGTGTGTTAAACGAAAAATTACCGGGCTGGCTGCGCGCTTTCCCTGCCCGTTGGGTAGTGTGCGGTGAGAACAATAGACGTGGCTACGTACGTAGATCTTGTAGCGTAGGACTTATGGACGGGGGTTCGATTCCCCCCGGCTCCACCATTATTTGCCTTCGAAGCGCGCGCCGATATGCATGACAAGGATTGAAGTTCCGAACAGCACCGGTCGGCGACGCTCAGGACGTGCCGGCCGTTGGTTCATGATTTTGCTGCTGCTGATCGTCGTCGGCTGTGGTCTCTGGACCTGGCTGACGCTTGGCTGGGCGTATGCGGAGGGCGAGCGCGCGGGTGTGCTGCAAAAGTTCGTACGCCGTGGTTGGGTGTGTAAGACGCAGGAAGGTGAAATTGCGCTGTACTACGGTGGCGGCCAGTACCTGGGACCTGGGACCTCCCCGCAGCTCTGGGACTTCAGTGTGCGCGACAAAGCAGTCGCGCAGCAGTTGACCAAGGCCGTGGGTCGCCGAGTGCAGTTGCATTACACCGAGCACCCGGGCATCCCGACCAGCTGTTTTGCCGACACGCGCTACTTTGTCGACAAGGTGACCATCACCGACAACGAATCAAGCGGTGGACCTGCCCTGCCCCCGCCAGCGCCAGCGCCAGCGCCGATCCCGGGCGCTCCCGCCGGGGCTGCGGCGGCCGCGCCCTCACCCACTAGGCAAAATTGCAGCGCTAAGCAATTGCGGCACTAGGAAAACTTTTGCATCGAACTCGCGACTTGCTCGCCGATGCTCACCGCGGTGCGCAGGGCCAGTAGTCCGTCCTCGCCGGTTACCGGCGGTGCCTGCCCGCTGGCCACCGCCGCCAAAAAAGCCTCGATCTCCGACTTGAGCGCATCGCCCTGCTCGTAAGTTTTCTCATCGATCGCGACCTGCGGCATGCCATCCGCACCGACACCTTCGCCCTTGCGGATCACCGTCAGGATTTTTTGCTGCAAATCGAGCGACAGGTAGGCATCGTCCTGGAACAGGCGCAGCTTGCGCTCGGTTTTCAAGCTCACGCGGCTCGCCGTCGCATTGGCGACGCAGCCATTGGCGAAGCGCAAGCGCGCGTTGGCGATATCGATCTCTTTGGAGAAAACACTACTGCCGATGGCATCGACCGACACGACCGGCGAGCGCACGATGCTCAGGATCAGGTCGATGTCGTGAATCATCAGGTCCAGCACCACATCCACATCCGTGCCGCGATGCTTGAATGGCGCCAGCCGCGCCGATTCGATGAAGCGCGGCACGGTCAAGGTGGGCTGCACGGCCAGCACTGCGGCATTGAAGCGCTCCAGATGACCCACCTGCAAAATACGCTTATGCTGCGCAGCGATTTCGATGAGGCCTTCGCCCTCGGCAATGCTGACGGTCATCGGCTTCTCGACCAGCACGCTCGCACCGGCTTCCAGAAACGCCTTGGCGACCTCGAAATGCAAGGCCGTGGGCGTCACGATGCTCACGGCATCGACCCGCCCTAAAAGATCGCGGTAATCTTCATGCGCGGCGACTTTCAGTTCCGCGGCCACCGCCGCGCGCGCCGCGGCGGAAGGATCGGCAATGCCCACCAACTGAGAATTCGGCAGACCGGCGTATTTTTGCGCATGGAATCGGCCCAGGTAGCCGACGCCGATCACGGCCGTACGAATCAAGGCGGGGTGTCTCGCCGCCATTTGCTGTTGGCGCGATACTCCTGACGCATTTGCAAGGTGGCGCCGCCCACGATGGCGAGTGCCACGCCCCCGAGGCACAAGAGCCCGCGCCACAAGGTCCATTGCCCCGCCGAGAGCGACCAGAGCATCATGCCGATGCCCAAAATCGCCCCCAGCACGATAAACACCCAAGGTTTTACGTCGTACAAAGTCTGGGGCGTCCAGGAGCGCATGAGGCAAGATTCTACAGCGCCCGGGCGGTCCGGCGGGATTCGTTTACAATTGCCCATGGCTTTGAATCTTTCGCAGCTTGCCGAAGAGCGCCCTTGGGCGGCTGAATTGATCGTGGCCGGGATCGGCCTGCTGCTGGGGGTTATCCTGATGCCGGTGCTGATTTTTTATGCCGGCGTGGCGACGCTGGGGCGGTTCGATGGGGCGAGCCTGGGGCGCCTGTATTCCAGCCTGTTTGGGGGCCTCCGAGAGGCGTCCATCGCCTCCTGGATGGTGTTTCTAGGACCCTATGGTCTGTATCTCTTGTTCAGGGCTCTGCGGGCCTGGTGGCGCGCCAGCGCCCAACTGAACTAGATCTCAAGTTTCCCCCGGCGCGGACGCTAACTTGCCATAAGCGGGTCCTTTCCGCTTTTGCGTCTGGAGTCGCGTTTTGAATTCCGAGATCGAAGCCCATCTTCGCCGATCAGTGAATTTCCCGTCGCCGCCGGGTGTGGCGACGCACATCATCGAACTGGCGCAAGATCCTGAAATTGAAATGGGCAAAGTCGCCAAAGCGCTGAGCATGGATTCGGCGCTATCCAGCAAAGTCCTGCGCATCGCCAACTCGCCGCTGTATGCGCAGCGCCGTAAGAGCGAAAATCTGCGTCAGGCCCTGGTGGTGCTGGGACTGAACGCCACCCTCACGCTCGCTTTGAGTTTTTCTCTGGTCAAATCGCTGCGCGGCGCGAAACCCAATGGCCTGAATTACAAATTGTATTGGCGCCGCGCGTTGTTGGCCGCCACGGCGGCGCGCGCGCTCGGCGATGCCATGCACCAAACCCTCGCGGAAGAGATTTTCCTGGCGGCACTGCTGCAGGACGTCGGCATGCTGGCACTCGATCAGGCCGTCCCCGATCTGTATCGCGACGGTGAAAAACTGCAGCGCGATCACGCGGCGCTGGCCGAGCACGAAAAGAAACGCGTGCAGGCCGATCATGCTTTCGTCGGCGGTTGGCTCATGCGCACCTGGAACCTGCCGGAACGGCTGTATCGCGCCATCGAGCACAGCCATCAACTGGAACTCAGCTATAGCGCGCATCCTGCCGGCATCTTCGACCGTTGCGTCGCACTCTCGGGCCCTGTTGCCGATCTGTTCCTGCTGGATCCTGAACAGCGCCAGTTCGCAGAGACTGCGCTGTGTGCCGAGCGCAGCTTAGGGCTCGATCGCATGGCATTCGGCCAGGTACTCGGCACCATCGGCTCGATGATCCCGGAGACCGAGGCGATCTTCGAATCCGATTTGCTCGCCAAGCAGCATCCGGACCTGATCCTCGAGCAGGCGCGCGACGTGCTGATGCTGCGAAGCCTGCATGCGCTGCGTGAGATCAATACGCTGCGCGCCTCCGCGGATGCCGCGCCGGCGCAATCGATCGAATTGGAGGAAGAGACGCGGCGCGATGCCTTGACGGGCGTGTATAACCGCGGCTATCTGGAACAATTCCTGGCGCGTGAATTCGAGAATTCGACCCGTCACAAATGGCCACTGAGCGTCGCCTTCGTCGATCTCGACAACTTCAAGCTGCTCAATGAAAACTTCGGCCACCAGGCAGGCGATCGAGTATTGCAGGCGACTGCGCGGATTCTGCGCGGCAACACCCGCGAGACCGACTTGATCGCGCGCTACGGCGGTGAAGAATTCGTGGTGGTCTTGCCGGCAACCGATGGCGACACCGCCCACAACATCTGCGAACGCATCGTGATGGCGTTTCGCAACACCGGGCACGTGGTCGGTTCGCATCACGCCAAAGTCACGGTTTCAATCGGCTGCGCAACACACGGCGCGCAAATTCAATTTCCCAACTATGCCGAGTTCATCAAGGGCGCGGACCAGGCGCTCTACACCGCCAAGCTGCGCGGCCGCAACCGCTCGGTGCCGTTCGATCGGCAACTCGCCACGCCGCTCGCCAAAAGCGGTTAGACGCACGGCGCGCGGCGCCTGCGCTGAAGCGCCTACACCAAATAAGTCGTCCTGCGCCGACCTTATGTCAGGAGCGGCTTGAACTGCGTCACAGTTTCGCGATGCAGTCACTTCCTACCTGTCGCAATTTGGGAACATTGGTCCTGCGGAAACTTCATAACAAGAACATTGACAAGGCATTGGACTTACTTGGAGAGGCGTTGACGATGGCGAGCGACGATAGAAACCGGGGTGACAGCGAATCCAACTTCAGCTTCGCCGTGCGCGAACTGCGGCAGGCCCGAGTTGCACAGACATTGGCCTTGGACCCGGGTCCCAAAAAGCCGTCCTACAAAGAACAAGGCGCGGACCCCTACAACACCTCGGGTAGCTTTGATCGCACCAAGAACTGGACTCGCGTCGGTAAACGCTAGTCGTTGGGAGACGGGTTCGCGCGGTGCGACGCGCGAAACTCGCTGTTCGGATACCAGCGCGGAAAGCGCCTGCTGCTTGCGATACGAATTCCAACGCGGTAGTCCAGCGTCAGGTCGGTGACCGCACCGCCGAGATCCCAGTCGGCCGCATATTGATCGCTGGGCTGGCGGAAGCGCCGCGCGAAATAATCTTCGATCTGCGCCTTGCCCCAGACAGGGCCGCGCGCCGCGCTGTCGATGCCCGCCTGCGTATAGAGCACCGGTACGCCACGGTGCGCAAAGCTGTAGCTGTCGGATCTGAAATACAGCCCGAATTGCGGATTCGGATCAGGATGCGCATCGCGTCCCTGCAACAGCGCTTCGGCACGCGCCGCCTCTTCCAGATCCGTATTGCCAAACTCCAGGATGCTGACGTCGCGGCTGCGGCCGCCGTTGATCAACATGTCTATGTTGATGACGGCCAGGGTTTGGCGCAGCGGCAGAACGGGATTTTCCACGTAGTACTGCGAGCCCAGGAGATCGGGCTGCGCGGCGGTCGTCGCGAGAAAAGCGATCGATCGGTCGGGCTTGGGGTCGATCGTGCGCTTGAAGGACTGCGCGAGCGCTAGCAAGCCGGCGATGCCGGTCGCGTTGTCGATCGCGCCGTTGAAGATGTTGTGGCCGGCCCGAGCCGCGTCGATGCCGAGTGAATCCCAGTGCGCGGTATAGAGCACGTATTCATGCGAATTGCGCCCCGGCCAGACCGCCAGAACATTCTGCGAATTGAAGGTACGAATCGCGTTGTGGATCGTCGCATCGACGCGCAAGCCCAGCGGCACTGCTTTGAAACCCGGATGCGCCGCGGCCACGGCGGTTCGCGCGAAATCGATTCCCGCGGCACTGAATAGCGCCCGTGCCGCGTCGTTTTGCAGCCAGCCCTCGATCGCGGCACGGCCGGCGTTGGCATCCGCCGCCGGTAATTCGAATTGCGCACCGCTCCAAGTGGCCCGAACCGCACCCCAGGGGTAACCCATGGCCGCTGCATCGTGGATCAGCAGTACGCCTTGCGCGCCCTGCCGGGCGGCCTCCTCGACCTTATAGCCTTCACGGCCGTATTCAGTCATGGCGTTGCCTTTGAATACCGCGGGATCCTTGGAGGCGTAACCTGGATCGTTCGCCAGCACCACCACGGTCTTGCCGTGAACATCGAGATTCGCGTAGTCATTCCACGAATATTCCGGCGCGACGATGCCGTAGCCGACGAAGATCATTTCGCTGCGCGCAACAGTTATTTCCGGCACGGCGCGCTTGCTCCAAATCACCATATCTTTGCCAAACACGAGATTGCGGCTGCCGCCGGCGCCGCTCACGGTCAGGGTCGCATCGGCACCGGCGGTGATCTGCACCAACGGGACTTGCTGTACGTAGCTCGCGCCATTGCCGGGCTTCAGGCCCAGCTTGTGGAAATTCTCGACCAGATAGTTGACCGTCTTGTCTTCCCCGGGCGTTCCGGGTTTGCGGCCCTGGAAATCATCGGAAGCCAGCACGCGGACCAGATCTCCATACGCTGTATCGTCGATGTCTGTGCTAGGGGGCGGCTCCTTGGGGCGGAGGCTGCAGCCCGGCAGCAGGGCCGCGACGCTCAAAACCAACAAAAGACGCCTAACTCGCATAAGGTTTCACCATGACGGCTTAGCTGCGGCGCGGCCAATACAGCAAAATCACGCCGCATAGGCAAATCCCGGTGGCCAGATGCGCCCAACCGCGCCACGGTCTCGCCTTGGCCTCACCCAGGAAACTCCCCGCGCTGGCGGCGGTCAAAATCGCAAAGGCAGCCAGGTTGCCGGCCACCCGAGGCAGTTCGCGCGGCAGTTCTGGGTGCTGGGGCCCCAGCACCAGGAACACGATCAGGACCGTTCCGAGGCCGAAAGTGAACGAGGCGGCGGTTCCCAGGATTATGCCGATCAAAACCGTGAACGGACGCATATCCTTCGGCTCATATACACTTGCTAGGAGGCGGGAGCTTCTCTAGCCTTGAGGGGAGTGGGGACGGAAAGTTTACAGGAGAACGGCGACGGTGATACTCAATCGGCTTAAGGCCGCTCGTTCGCGATGGATCACGGGCTTGGCAATCTGCGCGAGCGCAGTCGGTCTTGCCGCCCTACTAGGCGCCGCCATGACCCCGCCGGCCGCCGCGCCCGCGACGGCAGCAGTCCTCGCCCCCACGGAACAGGAGAACTACGTCGCCCGGCGCGTCGCCGACATCATCGCCCACGAGCACTACCGCCGGGCGCCGCTCGATGACCATCTTTCCAGCTTGATCCTCGACCGCTACCTCGATGCCATCGATGGCGCGCGCAGCTATTTTTTCGCCAGCGATATCGCGGAGTTCGAGAAGTATCGCTACGAACTCGACGATGCCATCAAGACCGGCGACGTCGAACCGGCATTCGTGATTTTCCGCCGCTACCAGCAACGCAGCCGCGAGCGCATGGCCTATGCCATCGAGCTGCTCAACAAGAAGCCGGATTTCGACATCGATGAGTCGTTTAATTTCGACCGCGAGAAGGAGCCTTGGCCGGCGAATGCGGCTGAGATGAATGAGCTGTGGCGCAAGCGCGTCAAGAACGACGCCCTCTCGCTCGTCACTGCCGGCAAGCAGTGGCCGGAAGTGGTCGACGTATTGCACAAGCGCTACGAGCATGTGGCGAAGCGCATGGATCAGAGCAAGCCGGACGATGTGTTCGAAGCGTTCATGAACGCCTTCGTGCTGTCGCTCGATCCGCATTCCAATTATTTCTCGGCGCGCAATTCCGAGGAATACAACATTCAAATGAGCTTGAGCTACGAGGGTATCGGTGCCTCGCTGAATTTGACCGACGACTACGTCACCGTGATCGACGTCATTCCCGGCGGTCCGGCAGCGACCAGCGGGCCGCCCGCGAAGATCTCGGCCAATGATCGCATCACCGCGGTGGGCGAAGGAAAAACCGGCGAGCTGACCGATGTAATCGGCTGGCGCCTGGATGATGTCGTGCAAAAGATCCGCGGCCCCGGCGGCACAACCGTGCGTCTGCAGATTCTGCCTGCCGGCGCGGCTCCCGGCTCCGTGCAGAAAGTGGTCGAGTTTACCCGCAACCGGGTTTCGCTCGAAGCACAGGCCTCGCACAAGGCCATGCGCACCGTGGTACGCAACGGCAAGGAAGTGAAGATCGGCATCATCACGGTGCCGAGCTTCTATCAGGATTACGATGCCAGTCGCGCCGGCGCGAAGGACTACCGCAGCACCACGCGCGACGTGCAACGCCTGATCGGCGAGCTGCGCAAAGACGGCGCAGAAGTGTTGATCATGGATTTACGCGCCAATGGCGGCGGCTATTTGCCTGAAGCGGAGTCGCTCACCGGCTTGTTCATCGATCGTGGACCGGTGGTGCAATTGCGCGATACGACCGGGCATATCGAAGTCGATGATGATCCGAACCCCGCGATCTTTTACAGCGGTCCCATGCTGGTGCTGGTCGATCGATTCAGCGCCTCGGCCTCGGAGATTTTTGCCGGCGCCATTCAGGACTACGGTCGCGGCCTCATCGTCGGTCAGCAAACCTACGGCAAAGGCACCGTGCAAAATGCCCATCCGCTGAACTACACGATCTTCGGCCGCAAGCCCGAATTGGGCCAGCTCAACGTGACCATCGGCAAGTACTATCGAATCACGGGCGAGAGCACCCAGGATCGAGGCGTCACGCCGGATATCGCTCTGCCCTCGCTCATCGATGCGGGTGAAGTCGGCGAGAGCACCCGCGATCGCGCCCTTCCCTGGGATCATATCGAACCGGCGAGCTTTCGAGTCGAAGGCGATTTGAAACCGATCGCCGCGTCGTTGGAAAAGCTGCACGAGGAACGAGTTGCGGGCAGCGCGGATTTCAAATACCTGCGCGAGGATATTGCGGCACTGGATGCCATGCGCAGCCAGAAGACACTGTCGCTGAACCTGAAGACGCGCGAAGCGGAGCGTAAACGCGTGGAAAGCGAGCGGCTTGCGCGCGAGAACGCGTGGCGCACCGCCCATGACATCAAGCCGGCCAATTCCCTGGAAGATATCAAGGACGATGCCACGGCAGGGATTCTGCTGGATGAAGCCTCGCAGATCGCCGCGGATCTGGTGGTGGTCTCCGCGAAACGGGCGGCACCGACCCAAGCGCGGCGCAACGATGAAGCCAATTCGGGGCATCGCCAGCCGCTGACGCCGCAGTAGCAGCGCCGGCACAGGCAGCTCTAGCGCAGCAGCAGCGTGTACAGATCCCAATAGTCCTCCGCCAGCACATTCCAGGTGTTGGCGGGGGCAGGTTTGGGCTTGTCGAAATCCAGTTCCGTCACCGGCGGCGAGAGTGAATCTGCCGTCGGAACCGTATCGGCGGCGTTGCGGTACTCGCTGTTGGCGCGCAGCCGCTCCAGTTTGGCTTTGATCAAGCTGCCGATCTGCTTCTGGTTGGCCACCGCGGCTTGCGCCTTCTGCACGCGCTGCATGTAACTTTCACAATCCGCGCGCGTGCCGAAGCTCATCTCGTGAACGCGCCG
>DASXMG010000005.1:0-2146 GCA_036495805.1 Steroidobacteraceae bacterium
CATGGCGCGCAAGCTCGACCTTACGATCTCGCCTGGCTCGAAGAGCCGATCGACCCGGTCGACGATTACGAAGCGCTGGCGCGGCTGCTCCGCGAGACGCGCATGACGATCGCCGCAGGCGAGAACATCGGCCACGCCGCCGAGGCGCGCGGCGCGCTCGCGCGCGGCGCGCTCGACATTTTTCAGCCCAGCGTCACCAAGATCGGCGGCATTGTGGCGATGCGCCAGGCCATCGCGGTCGCGCAAGCGCTCGGCGTCGAGGTCATGCCGCACTCGCCGTATTTCGGGCCGGGCCTCATCGCCACGCTCCACGTCATCGCCGCTGATCTGCCCGACGCCATGTGCGAGCGATTCTACTGCGAGCTCGAAGCGACGCCGCTCGGCGACGCCATCGCGGCGCCCGACGGTTTTATGCGCGTGCCGCAAGGGCCCGGACTGGACATCGAGGTCGACGAAAGCATCGTCGCCCGCTACGCCGTCGCCTGACTAGCACTACTTTGGCAGATTTACTCATGCCGCTGCTCGTTGCGTATCCATTTTCGACAATAGGAACATCGCTGCGGTGGTACTCGAGCGAAGAGTTCGAGGATGGCGTGGCGCACGGCGGGTAAAGTTGGCTGAGGCGGCGGCCCGGTGATTCTTTTTTTTCCGCCGCGTCGTTGCAAGCCGGCGACGCTGGAGGAAGGCGTAGGCGATCATCGTCATCAGCGCATGACGGTGAAGGCCTTGCCAGGACCGACCCTCGAAGTGGTCAAGACCGAGTTCTTCCTTCATCTGCTGGTGAGCCTGCTCGCAAATCCAACGTGCCTTGATGGTGGCTGCTAGGCTGCGCAGGTCGGTCTTCGCCGGCAGGTTGGCGAGATAGTATTTCTTCTCCCCGGACATCCTGTGTTCGCCGATGAGCCAAGCCTCGTCCCCGGGCAGATGTTGCTGACCTTTGTCTCTGATCCGCTGCGGCGCTCCGTCTGCCACCCGCACGCGGACAGCAGCAAAACGAGCCTTGAGTTTTCCTTTCGTGCCGGTGCGCCAACTGATAGTGCGCCATGTGGTGTTGGCCAGCATGTCTTCGGCCGGCACCGAGAGAATGTCAGGAATGTAGCGCCAGCGGGGACGGCCGCGCTTGGCAACCGGCCAGATCATTCGCACATCGGCAGGGTACACCTTGAGGTGCCGCGGAATACCGACCGCCCAAGCAAGTTTGCGAGCTGTGAGCCCCTGACGGAACGGTGCGCTCGATCCATAACCGGCATCCGCCAATACGTAGCCAAAGCGCACACCGGCCGCGATGACACGATCGATCTCGACCAGCGCCATCTCCGGCTTCGTCCGTGCCGCTCGGTATTCGGCTGGAACGCCCGCTCGCTCCAGCCAAGCCCGTTTGCTCGTCCAGCTCTCGGGAAGAAACAGTCGCAACGCCAGCATGACTGGCACTTCACCGCGCGCCAGCGTCAGCGATACCAGGGTCTGGCAATTGGCGGTTTTGCCCAGCGCCGAAGCATATTGCGGAGCGACTCCGACCGAATGCGTGCCCTTCTTCGCAATCGCGGTGTCGTCGACCACCAGGACGGCATCGCCACCGCCGACGAGTTTGTCGGCTTGGACAAGCAGTTCCGTCTCCAGCGGCGCCACATCCCAGGCTGCGGCCGCAATGAAGTGGTGCAATTGATCGTAGTCGCCAAGCGCAAGCCGCTCCGCCATCGGCTGAATGCTCTTGCGATCACCAGGACCGATCAGCCCAGATACGTACAGCGGACACATGCGTCGCCGTGCCTTGTGACCCAGCCGAGCCAGAAAAGGCTTCAGGAAGCGTCCAAGCTCCTCCCTCCAATCCAATGTCCTGCCAACCATGGTCGGCCCCTCCAAAAGCCGACCACCCATGAGTCACAGAAATACTGATTTGGGAATCCTACGACGCTCAAAATCTGCCAAGGTAGTGCTAGGCGCCATTCCGTCAAACGTAGAGCAGATAAGGATAAAAATTGTCGCGGCGATACGCAGGAAGACCAACCTTCATGCGGACGAAATTATCGAGGATATACAGCGCATACGAAACGATTTGGCGATTATTCTCTCTGATCGCCATTTCTATTACTTGCGGACCGATTTAGCGAAATCGTACGGGCAACCCGAACTATTTGGCGAGCGC
>DASXMG010000006.1:0-55492 GCA_036495805.1 Steroidobacteraceae bacterium
GGTATCAAGGTCATCGACCTGCTGGTGCCCTTTGCCAAGGGCGGCAAGGTTGGACTGTTCGGCGGTGCCGGCGTCGGCAAGACCGTCAACATGCTCGAGCTCATCAACAACATCGCCAAGCAGTACTCGGGACTTTCGGTGTTCGCCGGCGTCGGCGAGCGCACCCGCGAGGGGAACGACTTCTATCATGAGATGATCGAGTCGGGCGTCATCGATAAAGACGACCTATCCAAATCCAAGGTTTCCATGGTGTACGGCCAGATGAATGAGCCGCCGGGCAATCGCCTGCGCGTCGCGCTCACGGGCTTGACCATGGCCGAATATTTTCGCGATGAGAAACAAGCCTCCGGCAAGGGCCGCGACGTGCTGTTTTTCGTCGACAATATCTATCGCTACACGCTGGCCGGCACCGAAGTATCGGCGCTGCTCGGCCGCATGCCCTCCGCGGTGGGATACCAGCCGACGCTGGCCGAGGAGATGGGAGTGCTTCAAGAACGCATCACGTCGACCAAGACCGGTTCCATCACCTCGATTCAGGCCGTGTACGTCCCCGCGGACGACTTGACCGATCCTTCTCCGGCGACGACCTTTGCGCACTTGGACGCGACGGTGGTGCTGTCGCGGCAAATCGCCTCGCTGGGCATTTACCCCGCCGTGGATCCGCTCGATTCCACCAGCCGGCAGCTCGATCCTTTGGTCGTCGGCCAGGAACATTACGACACCGCCCGCGCGGTGCAGGCCGTATTGCAACGCTACAAGGAACTGCAGGACATCATCGCGATCCTAGGCATGGATGAATTGTCCGAGGAAGACAAGCTCAGCGTCTACCGCGCGCGCAAGATCCAGCGCTTTTTGTCGCAGCCGTTCAACGTGGCGAAGGTGTTCACCGGTCAAGACGGAAAAATCGTCTCACTCAAGGACACCATCCGCGGCTTCAAGGCCATCATTGCCGGCGAATACGATCAGTTGCCGGAGCAGGCGTTCTATATGATCGGCGCGATCGAAGAGGCCGTCGAGAAAGCCAAAACGTTGCAGTAAATCATGGCAAACACCATTCACGTCGATATCGTCAGCGCCGAAGGCCAGATCTTTTCCGGCGAGGCCACGCGCGTGTTCGCGCCGGGAACGCTGGGCGAACTCGGTATTTATCCGCGTCACGCGCCGTTGCTGACCACCTTGGCGGCAGGCGAAGTGCGTGTGGAGACCGAGGGCCAGGAGGAGCAGTCCTTCTTTGTCGGCGGCGGTGCGATGGAGATCCAGCCGCACCTGGTGACGGTGCTGGCGGACACGGCGGTGCGCGCGAAAGATCTCGACGAGGCTGCCGCACTCGCCGCGAAGCAGCGGGCGGAAGACGCGGTTCGCAACCGCGGCGACAAATTGGACATCGCCGAGGCGCAGTCAGAATTGGTGCGCGTGTTGGCGCAATTGCGCGTCATCGCGCGCCTGCGCAAGAAACGCTAGGAATCTGCCGCCAACGGAGTTTGCATGCAGCTTTCGGTCGTGATTTTGGCAGCGGGCCAGGGCAAGCGGATGAACTCCGACCTGCCGAAAGTGCTGCAGCCCTTGGCCGGCGAACCGTTGCTGCGACATGTGATCGGCGCTGCGCGCGCGCTTAATCCCAGCAATATCTACGTGGTTTACGGGCACGGCGGGGCGCAGGTGCAAGCCGCTTTGCATGAGGAACCGGTCGAGTGGGTTCTACAGGCGGATCAGCTCGGCACCGGCCATGCCGTGATGCAGGCCATGTGCGTCATTCCCGACGAGCATACCGTGCTGGTGCTGTACGGCGATGTGCCGCTGATCAGCAGCGCCTCCCTCGCGAAGCTGATCGCGGCCGCCGATGCAGGTGCGCTCGCCATCTTGTCGGTCAATCTGGACGAGGCGCACGGCTATGGACGCGTCGTGCGCAACGCCGACGGCCAGGTCATTGCGATCGTCGAACACCGCGACGCGAATGCGGAGCAGCTGCAGATTTGCGAGGTCAATTCGGGCCTAATGGCAGCCCCGGCAGGACGCCTGCGCGAGTGGCTCTTGGGGCTGGGAAGGAACAACACCCAGCGCGAATACTTTTTAACCGATGTCGTCGCGGGCGCTGCCAAAGCCGATGTGCGGATCGAAGCCATACCGGCGCAGAGTGCGCTGGAAGTCGCCGGCGTCAACGACAAGATTCAGTTGGCACAGGTCGAAGCCGGCTTGCGGCGTCAACGCGCGGAGGAATTGATGCTCGCGGGCGCGACGCTGGCGGATCCCGCGCGCGTCGATATTCGCGGCGACATCCAGGTCGGCCGCGATGTCTTCATCGACGTCAATGCCGTGCTCATCGGCAAGGTCCATCTCGCTGCCGGCGTGAAGGTGGGGCCGAACTGCGTCATCGGCCATTCTCGCATCGGCGAAGGCACCGAAATCTTTGCCAACAGCGTCATCGATCACGCCATCGTCGCGCAGAATTGCCGCATTGGCCCGTTCGCCAGGCTTAGGCCCGGCACCGTCATGCACCGCGAGGTGCACATCGGCAACTTTGTCGAGGTCAAAAACACCGAGATCGGCGTGGGCAGCAAGGCCAACCATTTGACCTACCTGGGCGATTCGCACGTCGGCAGGGACGTCAATGTCGGCGCGGGCAGCATCACCTGCAACTACGACGGCGCCAACAAGTGGCCGACCCTGATCGAAGACGGTGCGTTCATCGGTTCCGGCACCATGATGGTGGCCCCGGTGCGGATCGGCACCGGCTCGACGATTGGCGCGGGATCCACGATCAGCTCGAATACGCCGGATGACAAGCTGACCTTCGAAAGGTCAAGGCCGATCACCAAGGACGCTTGGACGCGTCCGACCAAGGTAGGCGAAAAAGAAAAGGCCGAGATCATCGCCAAGGCGATGCAGAAACCGAAGCAGTGATTGCGCCGAACCGGCGGTAGACGCCTTCTTTACTGTCATTGATCACAGTAGACGCCCGTTTCGGCGGCGCGGATCATTGGGATATGGTGCCCCTGCGTGGAAAAATCCTGTGCGTGGAGGATGACCTCGAGACTGCGGCGCTCATCGCCGAAGAGTTCGAGGAACGCGGCTATGAGATGGCCCTTGCGCACGACGGCTTGGCCGGGTTCTCAGCCGTGCTCAAAAATCAGCCCGATATAGTGCTCTGCGATGTCAGCATGCCCGTCATGAGCGGCTTTGAATTGCTGGATCGCCTGACTGCACTGACGCCGCGCTTTGCTTCCATGCCTTTTATTTTCCTCACTGCACTCGGGGATCGGGACAATCAGCTCAAAGGCCGCCGTCTTGGCGCCGACGACTACGTCGTCAAACCGATCGACTTCGAGATCCTAGATACCATCATTCGTGCACGCCTCGGCAAGGTCGCTCGAACGGATTCCTGGGCACGGACAATCGACTTGAGCGACCGCGAGGTTGAATGCTTGACCTGGGCGGCGCGGGGCAAAACCTCGACAGAAATCGCGCAAATCGTCGGCACGAGCAAGCGCAACGTGGATTTTCACATCGAAACCGCCTGCCGCAAGCTGAATGTCGTCACACGCGTGCAAGCCGCAGTGAAGGCCGTTTCCGGCCGGTTGATAGAGCCTTGAGCGGCATTCCCGTGCCGGTCTTTGCCGAAGCTCCGCGCCGCGGCCGCGCGCCGCGCGCCATTCGAATCTTGTTGTCCGCCGCGTCGCTGCTGTTTCTGCTGCTCATGATCGGGCTGGGTGTTTTCAGCATGCAGCGCTTAAGTGACGTCAATCGCGTGTCCGATGAGATTCGCAATCAATGGCTTCAGGACATCCGTTTGATCGGCGATCTCAACAACTACATGTCCGACTACCGGACGGGCGAAGGCACCCATCTGCTGTCCAATACCGCGGCGGAACTCGCGGCGAGCGAAAAAGAGATCGCGGCGCTGGACTCGCAGGTCACGCGAGCACAGCGCTCCTACGAGGCGCTGCCGCATGAGGGTTCGGAGCAGCGGCTCTACGATGAGTTTGCGCGCGAATGGGCGGCGTACAAGGCCATCGCAATTCAGGTGCTGGCAGTATCGCATTCGGGCGTGAAGACCGATGCGATCGTCATGTACATGACAACTTCGCGGCAAGCTTTCGATCGCGCGAGCGATACCTTGGGAAGGCTGACCGACCAGACCGTCTCGAAAGCGCGGCAGGCCAGCGAACGCGCCGCCGGGACTTATCTGCACGACAGCCGCCTCATCGTGACCGCCATGATCGTGGCTTCCTGCTTGGTTTTGACCACGATCATTTACATCACCCGATCGGTATCGCGCCCGCTCCTCAATCTGGCGCGGCGCATGCAGGCCTTGGCCTCGCATGATACGAACATCAGCATTCCGGGCACACGACGCGACGACGAGATCGGCGAGATGGCGCGTTCGGTGGCGGTCTTTCGCGACAATGCGATCGCACTGGTGCAGAGCCAGCAGCGTTTGATCGAACAGGCCGCCGCACTCGAGGCAACCTTGGAGAACGAACGGCGCGCGACGGCGCAACAGCGCAATTTCGTCACCATGACCTCGCATGAATTCCGCACCCCCCTGACGGTCATCGATGCTCAGGCGCAGCGGCTGATCAAGCTCAAAGACCGGCTTGCGCCGTCGGACCTCTTGGAGCGCGCACTGCGGATTCGCAGCGCCGTGACTCGTCTGACCGGAATCATGGACAGCCTTCTGGGTGCGTCGCTGCTGCTGGATGGCCAAGCGGTGTATCGTCCCAGCGACTTCGATCCTGGCGCGTTGCTGCACGAAGTGTGTCAACTGCATCGTGAAACCACACGGACTGCGGATATCCGCGAAGACTTCGGCGAGCTGCCAAACGTCATGCACGCCGACCGAAAGTTGCTGTTCGCGTTGTTCAGCAACCTCTTGTCCAATGCGCTGAAATATTCCGCGGCGGGAGACCCCGTGGAGGTCACGGCATATCGTGACTCGGGGAAAAGCATCTCGGTGCGCATACGCGATCGGGGCATCGGTATTTCAGAACAGGATCGTGCGCATTTGTTCGAGCGCTACTTCCGCGGAGCCAATGCGGTCGGAGTCGCCGGCAGCGGCGTCGGGCTTCATCTGGTGGCCATGGTGCTCGAGCTTCATGGCGGCACGATTGAGGTCGACAGCAGCGAGGGCGTCGGCTCCACTTTCATCGTGCACCTGCCCGTTCCCGCCGCCGCGGGAGCCGCGCCCGCGCAGCTGAATCTCGGCACAGCCTGACACCCTGCGTGTCCGCGATGCAGCCGAACGAGGTCCACGAATGAGCAATACGCCTGGCGAACCTAACGAGCCTTCGAGCGGCCAGGAGGCAATCGATCGGCGCGCGTGGCCGCGCGACAGGCAGCTGCTCGCGGCCGGTATCGGCATTGCTTTGGTGGTGGCAATTGTTCTCATGGTCTGGCTGGCCGGTGCACTGTCCGGCAGACGCGCCGCCGCGGTCGCAGCGCCCCTGCCAGCCGGTGCTTTCCGCGCTTCCCCGCAGCAGTTGAAGACGCTGACGGTTGAATCGGTTGGGCTGCATGGATTCGTCAGCGAGGAGCTGACCGAAGGGAAAATCGTCGCGAACGGTGATCGCGCGACGCCGGTATTTTCGCCCTTTTCCGGTCGGATCACACGAGTGATTGCCGCGCTGGGCGACACCGTGAAGGCCGGCGCACCCCTTGCGACAGTGGAGGCGACGGAATTCGTGCAGGCGCAAAATGACCTTGCGACCGCCGCATCGTCGGTGAAACTCGCGCGTGTCTCCGAGACGCGCAAGCACGCGCTGTACGATGCCAAAGGCGGCAGCCTGCAAGATTGGCAATCCGCGCAGAACGACCTGACTTCGGCGGAAACTGCGTTCAGCGCGGCCCGCAACCGCTTACGAATTCTCGGCAAATCGCCGGCGGAAATCGCCGCGCTGGAAAAAAATCGCGCGATCAGTCCCGTCGCCACGCTATCCGCACCCATCGCGGGTGTGGTGGTGGATCGACAGGTGGGGCCCGGCCAATATGTGCAAGCCGCTGCCGCGACGCCGCAATTCACCATCGCCGATACATCGAGTGTCTGGCTGGTCGCCAACGTGCGCGAAACCGACGCTGCGCTCGTCAAGCTAGGACAGGCAGCGGAAGTGCACGTGCCCGCATACCCCAGCCGGATATTCAAGGCACGACTTACCTATGTCAGCGCAGTGATCGATCCGGTCACGCACCGTTTGCCGGTGCGCGCCGAGATCGGCAACCGCGATGGCGCATTGAAGCCGGAGATGTTCGCGAATTTCCGCATTCTTACCGGCGACGCTTCCGAATCGCCCGCGGTGCCGCAGAGCGCGGTGGTCTACGAAGGCGCCTCCGCACACGTATGGGTGCTCGGCACGGATGGCTTGCTGAGCTTGCGCGGCATTCGCACGGGGCGCAGCAATGACGGCTTGATCGAGGTGCTCGAGGGCCTGAAGCCCGGCGAAAATGTCGTGACCAAGGGCGGACTTTTCATCGATCAGGCGGCGGCACCCGCTTCTTCATGAACGCCATCGTCAGCTTTGCGCTCCGCCAGCGCGTGCTCATTGTCGTTGTCTTGGGAATGGTGCTCGCCGCCGGCGCCGCGAGCTTTCTCAAGCTCAATATCGAGGCCTATCCCGACCCGGTGCCGCCACTGGTCGACATCGTGACTCAGAACTCAGGGCAATCGGCCGAGGAAATCGAACGCTACATCACCATACCGCTCGAAATCCAAATGGCCGGCATCCCGAATGTGGAGGCCATCCGCACAATTTCCCTGTTCGGTCTTTCCGATGTGAAGGTGCAATTCACCTATGACTTTACCTACACCCAAGCCGAACAATGGGTCACCAATCGCCTCTCACAGCTCGGTAGCTTGCCGAACGGCGCGCAGCCGCAAATATCGCCGACCAGCCCAATCGGCGAGATCTATCGCTATCGAGTAGTCGGGCCGGCGAATTATTCGGTCACGGATTTGAAAACGCTGCAGGACTGGGTGCTCGAGCGCCGTTTCAAAGCCGTGCCCGGCGTAATCGATGTGACCGGATGGGGCGGCAAAACCAAGACTTATGAGATCGCCGTCGACCAACGCAAGCTCATCGACTACGGCCTATCCGTGCCGCAGGTGCTGCAGGCGCTCGGCAACTCAAACATCAATGTCGGCGGCCAAACCGTAAATTTCGGTGCGCAGTCCGCCGTGGTGCGCGGAGTAGGGCTCATCCATTCCGCCGATGAAATTCGCAACACCATGATCGCCAGCAATCAAGGAGTGCCGGTGGTGCTCGGCGATCTGGCCGAAATAACCATCGGCAACATGCCGCGCTTAGGGGTTGCTGGCTACGACGACGTCGATGACATCGTGCAGGGAATCGTCCTGATGCGCCGCGGCGCGGAAAGCATTCCTACGATCAAACGGGTCGAGGCGGAGGTGGACAAGGTCAATAGCAGCGGGATTCTGCCGCCCGGCGTCAGCATTCAGCGCATCTACGATCGTAGCGACTTGATCCATGTCACGACACGCACGGTACTGCACAACATGATTGCCGGCATCGTGCTGATCTTTCTGCTGCAATGGGCGTTTCTCGGCAATGTACGCAGCGCCGTTATCGTCGCAATGACCATACCGTTTGCCCTGTCGTTCGCAATCGGGCTCATGGTGCTCAAGGGCGAGTCCGCGAATCTGCTCTCGGTCGGCGCCATCGATTTCGGCTTGGTGGTCGATGCCACGGTAATCATGGTCGAGAATATCTATCGGCACCTGGCAGAGGCGTCGGCGCACTTGGGTCAGGGTCCGAGCGCCCTGCACCGCATGCGCGTGCGCAGCGGATTTCGCGGCAGGACTGGAGTCATTTCGGTCGCGGCCGCGGAAGTCAGCCAGTCGATCTTCTTCGCCGCGGCCATCATCATCGCGGGATTCGTGCCCCTCTTTACCTTGTCCGGCATCGAGGGACACATTTTCGGGCCGATGGCGAAAACTTATGCCTATGCAATCGCCGGCGGCCTGATCGCGACCTTCACCGTTGCGCCGGCCTTGAGCCTGCTGTTGTTCGATGTGAAAGCGCAGGAGCGTGAAACTCCGGTCGTACGCTGGCTGCGCCGAGTCTACGAGCCGACGCTGGAATTCGTGCTGGCAAATCGCATCATCACCGTTGCGGCTCTCGGCGCCCTCACGTTGCTGGCGATTGTCGCCGTGCGTTCTTTGGGACTGGAATTCCTGCCCAAGCTTGAAGAGGGAAACCTGTGGGTTCGCGCCACCTTCCCGCAGTCTATCTCTCTTGAGGACAGCGACACCTATGTAAACAGGATGCGACTGCTCATGGCTGCCTATCCGGAAGTGGAATCGGTGGTGTCCCAACATGGCCGCCCTGACGATGGCACCGATGCGACCGGCTTTTTCAACGCCGAATTCTTCGTGCCACTGAAGCCCTTCGATACCTGGCCGGCCGGAATCGACAAGGACAAGCTCACCCAAGACATGACCAACGCTCTGGAACAGCAGTTCCCGGGCGTGGAATTCAATTTCTCTCAATACATCCAGGATAATGTCGAGGAAGCCGCATCGGGCGTCAAAGGCGAAAATTCGGTCAAGGTCTACGGCAACGACTTGGAGACGCTGGAGAAATCGGCGGATCGCATTGCCGCGGTGCTGGCCAAGGTACCGGGAATCACGGACCTCGCTGTGCTGCATTCACTCGGCCAGCCCACCATTCGCATCGACGTGGACCGGGTGCGAGCCGCCCGATATGGTCTTGCGCCCGGCGATGTCAATGCCGTGATTCAGGCCGCGATCGGCGGCCAAAGCGCCGGCGATCTCTATGAAAGCAGCAGCGATCGCCATTTTCCGATGATCGTGCGCCTTGCCGCACCGTTTCGGCAGAACCTCGAGTCCATCCGGCGCATTCCCATTGCGGCGCAATCCGGGTCCGGAGGCGTCGTCCAGATTCCGCTCGAGGATTTGGCAAGCGTGCGCTTGGTGTCCGGCGCGGCATTCATCTATCGGGAGCAGCAGCAGCGCTACGTTCCAATCAAGTTCAGCGTGCGCGGCCGCGATCTTGGCGGCGCCGTGCTCGAGGCGCAACGCGACGTCGAATCTTCGGTGCAATTGCCGGGCGGCTATCGCTTGGAGTGGGTCGGGGAATTCGGCAATCTGCAGGAAGCCATTGCGCGCCTCGGTGTGGTCGTGCCGCTGTCGATCGCGCTCATCGTGCTGCTGCTGTACTTGAATTTCAGCAGCCTGCGCGACGCGCTGCTGGCGGCGAGCGTCATTCCGATGGCACTCGTGGGCGGCATCTTCGCTTTGTGGATCACGGCAACGCCGTTCAGCGTCTCCGCTGCGATCGGCTTCGTGGCTTTGTTCGGAATCGCGGCCATGGACGGGATTCTGGTCCTGTCGTACTACCATTTGAGCCTCGAATCGGGGCTCGACCGCGCCAGCGCCATGCTGCAAACCTGCCGCACGCAGCTTCGGCCGGTCATGATGACCTGCATCGTGGCATGCGTGGGCCTTTTACCGGCCGCGTTTTCGACCAACATCGGATCCCAAGTGCAGCGTCCGCTGGCGCGCGTCGTCGTCGGAGGCATGCTGTTCGCGCCGTTGTTGATATTGCTGGTGCTACCGGTGCTGATTTTAAAATTCTCGCGGGCGCAGGAATTGCCGCAGGAATTACCGCGCGAGAGCGGCGCATGAGCTACGCGGCGGGCCTGTCATGCTGCGCCGCTCTGACCTTAAGCGCGTGCGTGGGCCCGAATTTTCATCCACCCGCGCCGCCGGGCGTTGAGCGCTATACGGCCGAACCACTGGCGGATACCGCTTCGGCCGGGCCGGGCGGGGTCGCGCAAAAGTTCTTGCTGGCACAAGCCGTGCCGAGAAACTGGTGGCTGCTATTCGGTTCGGCCGAGCTCAACGGACTCGTGAACGAAGCGCTGCGGGCCAATCCCGACGTGCAATCCGCGCAAGCGGCTTTGCGCCAGGCGCTCGAGAATACCGCCGCGCAGCGCGGCAGCTATTTTCCGACCCTGCAAGGAGAATTCGACGCGAGCCGAAATCGCAACGCCACCGGCGTATTGGCGCCGGATTTGGCCTCCGGAACGGCGCTCTATAATTTGTTTACGCCGCAAGTCACCGTGAGCTTCGTTCCCGACATATTCGGCGCGAATCGCCGCCAAGTGGAGTCGTTGGCGGCGCAGGCGCAAGCCGCGCGCTTCCAGCTCGATGCCACTTACCTCACGCTTACCGCGAATGTCGTCACGACCGCGATACAGGAAGCTGGGTTTCGCGGCCAGATTGCCGCAACCGAACGGGTGATTGCGTTGGAACGCGATTCGCTGGCCGTGCTCAAGCAAGAGCTTGCGTTAGGCGCCATCGCGGAAGTCGACGTCTATGCGCAGGAGGCGGCTCTCGCGCAACTAGAGACGACGCTACCGCCGTTGCAACGGCAACTGCGGCAGATGGACGATCAACTGGCGGTTTTGACGGGACGATTGCCCGCTGATTTCACGCCGCCGAATCTGCAGCTCGATCAATGGGTGTTGCCGGTGCATTTGCCGCTCGGCGTGCCTTCGGAACTCGTCGAGCGACGGCCGGATGTCCGGGCGGCCGAGGCGCAGCTGCACTCGGCGAACGCCCAAGTCGGCGTCGCGATCGCCAATCTACTGCCGCAATTCACGATCACGGGAAATATAGGCAGTGCTGCGACCGTCATGAGCGAATTGTTCAAGCCCGGCACGGGATTTTGGAGCATTGGTGCCAATGCCACGCAAACCCTGTTCGCCGGCGGCACACTTTTGCATCGAAAACGTGCCGCCGACGCCGCGCTTGATCAAGCCGGCGCGGCGTACAAGTCCGCGGTACTCACGGCGTTTCAAAATGTCGCCGATGCCCTGCATGCGCTGGCGGCGGACGCGGATACCTTGGAGGCAGCCAGCCGCGCCGAGAGCGCGGCGCAAAGAAGTCTTGGCGTAACGAAGCACCAGCTTGAAATCGGTGCGGTGAGCTATTTGGCGCTTCTCAATGCCGAGCAGGCCTACCAACAGGCGTTGATAAGCGTCATTCAATCTCGCGCGAATCGTTTTGCGGATACGGCGGCGTTGTTCCAGGCGCTGGGCGGTTCCGTCTCTCCCAATTCACCGCCCGGCCTCACCGCGCGATAGCTCGCGTGTCTGGAGGCACTTATCAGAGGTACTTATCAGAGGTACTTATTAGAGGTACTTCGTGACGCCCTGGAATTCTTTGATCAGCTCGCGGATCTCGCGCGGCAGCGCCTCGGAAGTCTCTTCCATGCAGTGATGGATGTGATCCTTGATCAGTTCTTTCTTGGCGTTGCCAATCGCCTTTTCCACCGCGTGCAGTTGCTGCGCCAGATCCATACAGGAGCGGCCGGACTCCATCATTCCCAAGACTGAGGTGAGGTGGCCCTGCGCGCGTTTCAGCCGGGTCACGATTTCGGGAAATGTGTACATGGTGTCGCTCATTGAGCTTGGTATCCTATCCCCCTAGACAGGATATGGGAAGAGGCATAGCATCGGCCTGCCGACACCGATTCGTCATCGAACTGTCTTACCGTCCGAGAGACAAATTTTTCGGGATGAGCCATGCCCATACATGACCACGAGCCAACATTTCGCGGCCGAGCCTTCCTGTGGGGCGGCATGGGGCTGGGTCTGCTGCTGCTGGTCGCGTTGCTGACGCACGGTTTTGGATTGCTGAGCGGCGCCGGCAAAGGAGCCGCGGGATCTGCGTTTATGGTGCGGCAAGGCAACAAGATCGTGGTCCCCGAGGGCTCATCGCTGCGCGGCCGGCTCAGCGTGGAGGCGGCAGCGGCGCAAGCGGTCAATCCCAAGTTGCTGCTGCCCGCCGTGGTCGAATCCGATCCTGCACGCACCGCCGCGGTGCTGACGCCATTGAGCGGGCGCCTGGTCGCGTTGAAAGTCGCACTGGGCGATCGGGTGAGCCGCGGCCAGGTGGTGGCGGTGATCGATTCGCCGGATCTCGCGCAAGCCTACAACGATAACGAAAAGGCGGCCGACACCTTCAAATTGATCGAAAAAAACCTCGGCCGCCAGGACGCCCAGAACAAGCTGGGCGTGGCGTCGGACCGGGATCTGGATCAAGCCAAGAGCGATTATGCCCAGGCCGCGGCCGAATACACGCGCACCCAGGCGCGATTGAAAATGCTCGGCGCCACCGCCGCGCCTAAGTCTGCATCGCGCGAGCTGGCGGTGGCTGCACCAGTGAGCGGCAGCGTCACTGCTTTGAACGTGGCGCCCGGCAACATGATCAACGACCCGACGCAGCCGCTGATGACCATCGCGGATTTGAGCACCGTCTGGGTCACGGCCATGGTGCCCGAGAAGGACATCGCGGCCGTGGCCAAGAATCAAGATGCGCAGGTCACCCTGGCGGCCTATCCCGACCGGGTTCTGCACGGCAACGTGCTATTCCTCTCCGACGTCATCGATGCCGATTCACATCGCGGCAAGATTCGCATCGCCTTTCCGAACGCCGACTACGCCTTGAAGCCCAATATGTTTGCAACCGTCGTGCTGTCGGGAAGCGCCCGCACCTTGATCGTGGTGCCGAGCTCGGCACTGCTCATGAATAACGACAGGACCAGCGTGTTCGTGGCCACCGCGCCCTGGACCTTCGAGCGGCGGAACGTCGATGCGCAGCTCGAGGAAGGCACATCGGTCGCCATCCGCGCCGGGGTCGCCGCCGGCGAGCAAGTGCTCGTCAAAGGCGCCATTCTCTTGAATGACTGATCGCCCGAATGACCGATCGCCATGATTGATCAATTCGTTTCCTTTTGCCTGCATCGCCGTATCGCGGTCATCATCCTGGCTGCATTGCTCGCCGCCTATGGCGTGTACGCCTGGGAAACCCTGTCTGTCGAGGCATACCCCGAGCTCGGCGACGTCGCGGCGCAGGTCACCACGCAAATTCCCGGGCTGGCCGCTGAAGAAGTCGAACAGCTCGTCACCGTGCCGCTCGAGCGCCAGATCAACGGCACGCCTGGTTTATTGCTGATGCGCTCCACAAGCACGTTCGGCCTGTCCTTGATCACCGTGCTGTTTCGCGACGGGTATGAGGACTATTGGGCCAGACAGCGCCTGACCGAACGCATTGCGCAGGCGGTGCTGCCGCCCGGCGCCGCGCCGACGCTCGACCCGGTGGCCGGTCCGGGAGGAGAAATTTATCGCTATACCCTGGAGAGCGACACCAAGAATCTTCAGGAGCTGTCCGAGATCCAGCGTTGGGTGGTGATGCCGGCCCTGAAGTCCGTTCCCGGCGTGGTCGATGACACGAATTTCGGCGGCTTCACGACCGAGTATCAGCTGGATCTTGACCCCAAACAGCTGCAGCACTACGGCCTCGGCATCGGCAGTGTCATCGATGCCATCAATAACAACAACAGCAACGCCGGCGGCGGACGCGTGTCGCGTGGCGATCAAAGCTACGTGATCCGCGGCGTCGGGTTGATCCACAGCCTCGCCGACATCGGCTCCATCGTCGTCACCCAGGCGGGCGGCTCGCCCGTGCTGGTGCGGGATCTCGGCCGCACCGTGTTGAGTCATCAGGAACGCGAGGGCATTCTGGGCAAGGACAAAAATCCCGACACCATCGAAGGCATCGTGCTGATGCTGAAGTATCAAAACCCTTCGCAAACCTTGCGCGGGGTGCATGCCAAGGTGGCGCAGCTCAACGCGAAATTGGCAGCCGGCGGCGTACGGATCGTTCCGTACAGCGACCGCGAGGATTTGGTCAAGGCCACCATCCGCAAGGTGGGTCAAACCATCCTGGAAGGCATCGGGCTGGTGTTTCTCATTTTGATTCTGTTTCTCGGCAGCCCGCGCAGCGCTTTCGTGGTCGCGGTGAGCATTCCTTTCGCTCTGGTCTCGGTATTCTCGCTGCTGAATCTCACGCACGTCTCGGCGAATCTGCTGTCGCTCGGTGCGATCGACTTCGGCATCCTGGTGGACGGCGCCATCGTCGTGACCGAGTCGGTGCTGCGGCGGCGCGAGGCCATGCCGAACGAGGAACTCAGCGAGAGCGAGGCCAAGGCCGCGACGCTGCAGGTCACGCGCCCGATTTTTTTCGCCAGCCTCATCATCATCACCGCTTACCTGCCGTTGTTCTCCTTCGAACGGGCTGAGGCAAAATTATTCACGCCGATGGCCTACACCATGGGCTATGCGCTGTTCGGCGCGTTGCTGACCGCATTGGCCTTGGTGCCGGGCCTGGCCTACCTGGCGTTTCGCAAGCCCGGCCGGGTGTATCACAACCGCTGGCTCGAGCGCCTCACCATCCAATACGACCGTGTACTCGGCGCCTGCCTGGAACAGCCGCGGATCATTTATGGCGTCGTGATCTTCGCATTGTTTGCCGTGGTCGGTTTGGGCGCCACTGTCGGCCGCGAGTTCCTGCCGGATTTGGATGAGGGCGCGCTGTGGCTGCAGGTGCAGATGCCTACCGGCTTGGCGCTGAACAAGGCCAGCGACATGGCGAGTGACTTACGCCGGGCCATCCTCAAGTATCCCGAAGTGTCCTATGTGGTCACGCAAACGGGGCGCAACGATGACGGCACGGATTCCTGGACCATGTCTCACATCGAGGCGCCGGTTGGCCTCAAGCCCTACGACACCTGGCCCGCCGGCGAATCGAAGCGTCAATTCGTCGACCGCCTGGCTGCGGATCTCGACAAAGAGCTACCTGGATATTCCATCGGTATCAGCCAGCCGATCATCGACGGCGTCAACGATTTGATCGGCGGCGCCCACAGCCCCTTGGTGGCCAAGCTCTACGGCGATGATCTCGATGAGCTGCGCGCGGTCGGTACGCAGATCGTCAACGTGCTCTACGGCATCCAAGGCACCTCGAGCGCATCGATCTTTCAGGAGCCGCCGATCCCGCAAATGGAGATCAAGCTGGATCACGAAAAGGCCGCGCGCTATGGGATCAACATGACCGACGTGCAGAATGTGATTCAGACCGGCGTTGGTCAGGCGCCTGTCTCGACGGTTTATGTCGGCGAAAGGACCTATCCTTTGACGGCGCGCTTCACGCAAGAAGCCCGCAATACACCGGAGGCATTGGGCAATTTGCAGGTCAGCACCTCGAGCGGCGCGCAAGTGCCGCTCTCCACGCTGGCCGACATTCGTGTGCGCTCCGGCGAGAGCACCGTCACCCGCGAGAACGGCCAGCGCAATCTCACCATTCGGATCGACAACCGCGACCGCGATCTGACGTCGTATCTCGCCGAGGCCCAGGCCAAGATCGCATCGCAGGTTCATTTTGACCGCAGCAAAATTCGGCTCGAATGGGGCGGCCAGTTCGAGAATCAGCGGCGCGCGGAGGCGAGGCTGCTGGTCATCCTGGCACTGGTCATGGGCATGATGTTGATTTTCCTCACCGTCGGCATCAAATCATTCCGCCAGGCGCTGCTCATCCTGGGTGTCGTGCCCTTGGCGACGCTCGGCGGCCTGATCTCGCTGCATCTCACGGGACAGAATCTCAATGTCGCCAGCGGCGTGGGGTTTATTGCACTCTTCGGCGTGGCGGTGCAGAACGGCATCATCATGGTGTCGAATCTGAACCGCATGCGAAAGTCCGGATTGGATTTGCACGAGGCCATCATGCAGGGCGCAACGGAGCGGTTGCGGCCGGTGCTGATGACCGCCACCGTCGCGACTTTAGGCATGTTGCCGGCGGCCATCCACACGGGCGTCGGCAGCGACGTGCAGCGCGGCATTGCGACCGTGGTGGTCGGGGGCCTGGCGATATCCACGGTCCTGACGTTATTTGTACTTCCCTCGATGTATCACGTCGTCGAGCATTGGGCCGAGCGGCGCCACGGCCAGCCGCGGTGGGGCCGATGAGATTCCATCGCCTCATCGCCGCTGCACTGCCCGTGATCGTGGCGGCGTGCGCCGTGGGTCCTGATTTCAAACGCCCGGCGCCACCCGGGAGCTCCGGCTACGGCAACGCCCCGCAAAGCCAGACCGCCGCCGCGGAGGGCGCCGACGGCGCGGCGCAGCGCTTCGTCGCCGGCATGGATATCCCGAATCAGTGGTGGGCGGTGTTTAGGTCGCCGGCGCTCGACCGGCTGGTCGGGCAAGCGCTCGTCGGCAATCCGAATGTGGGCGCCGCGCAAGCCGCGCTACGCCAGTCGCATGAACTGTATCTGGCGCAACGTGCGAGTTTTCTGCCGAGTGTCCAGGCAACCTTTGCGGGCGATCGCTCGGAATTCCCCGCGAACACGCTGACCAGCCCGACGGTAGCCCCGACCTCCACGTACACGCTGTACACCGCGCAGCTGAGCTTGACCTATGCCCCGGACATCTTTGGCGCCACGCGCCGCCAAGTGGAGATGGCCAAGGCGCAGGCCAACAGCAGCCGCTTTCAACTCGAGGCTACCTACCTCAGCTTGAGCAGCAACGTGGTCGTGACGGCCATTCAAGAAGCGTCGCTGCGCGGCCAGATCGCCGCGACGGAGCGCCTGTTGCAGGTGGAACATCAACTGACCGGCTTCGTACAGCAGCAACGCGTGTTGGGGACGGCCAGCGAGCTGGACGTTTTGTCGCAGCAAACGCTGGAAGCGCAAACGGCGCAAAGCCTGCCGCCCTTGCAAAAACAGTTGGGCCAGACGCGCGATGCGTTGACGGCGCTCCTCGGAAAACTTCCCGCCGACGAGCCTCCGGAAACTTTTCGGCTGGAAGAGCTGACGTTGCCCACCGAGTTGCCGGCGAGCCTGCCCTCGAACCTCGTGGCGCACCGACCGGATGTCCGCGAGGCTGAGGAAAATTTGCACATGGCCAGCGCGGCGGTCGGCGTCGCGATCGCGGACCTGCTGCCGCAATTTGCCATCACCGGCGATGTCGGCTCGAGCGCGCTCACTCTCGGCAAGCTATTTTCGCCGTATACCGGTTTTTGGGACGCGGGGGCGTCGCTGACTCAGACGCTGTTCGATGCGGGCGCATTGATCCATAAGAAACGCGCGGCGGATGCAGCGCTCGATCAGGCGGCCGCGCAATATCGCGCCGCGGTCATTTTGGCGTGCCAGAATGTCGCCGATACGCTGCACGCGCTCAGCTCGGATGCCGATTCGCTCATTGCCAGCGGGGAAGCCGAACGGAGCGCGAAAAAAACCTTTGAGCTGGCGCAACAGCAACGCAAGTTGGGAACGATCAGCCTGGTGGCCGTGCTCAACGCGGAGCAAGCGTACCAACAGGCGGCGTTGAGCTTGGTTCAGGCGCGCGCCGGTCGCTACGCCGACACCGCGGCATTGTTTCAGGCGCTCGGCGGCGGTTGGTGGAATCGTACGGAGGAGCCTCGCTATGAGCGATCTGGTCCGAAGGGAGAATAGCGGCGGCGCGGCGACGTTGACGCTCTGTCGCCCGGAAAAAGTGAACGCGCTGTCAAAGGATATGTTCGAGGCGCTCGAGATTCATGTCGACGCATTGGCGCGCGAAGCCAAGACCATCGGCCTCGTGATACTGCGCGGCGCGAACGGCAACTTCTCGGCCGGCTATGACATGCAGGAGGTGCTGGAGCACGTGAAAGCGCATGCCAAGCCCCACTTTCAGTCGGAGGTCATCCAGAAAATAGCGAATCTTCCGCAACCGGTGATTTCGGCGGTGCAGGGCCACTGCTCGACCGGTTCTCTGGAACTCGCCCTGGCCGCCGATTTGATCGTCGCCTCCGAATCAGCGCAATTCTCCGACGTCTACGCAAAATGGGGGTTGACGCCGATCTGGGGGTTGAGCCTGCGGCTGCCGCATCGCATCGGCGCGGCCAAGGCCGCGGAGATGATGTACACCTGCCGAACCTATTCCGGCGCCGAGGCCGAGCATATGCATCTCGCCAATTTCTGTTTTCCCGATGACCGGTTCGAGGCCGAACTGGCCACACTTTGCGCCGATATCTTGTGCAACTCCTGGTACGCCAATCAGGTCAACAAGCGCGCGCTCATTGAAACCGACGGCTTGAGCCTGAACGATTCTCACGCGCTGGAACTGTTCAAGAACGAAGGGCTGGCGCCGGACGCCGCCAAGCGAATCGCGAAGTATTTTTCGCGCCAGCCCCGGATCGCTAGGGAGCCGGGAATGCCCTAGTGTGCCGGCAGTGCCGCTCCCGACTGCGCCGCGTCCGCTGCGCTCGACGCGGTGCGCGCGACCAGCATGGACTTCGCGAACATTGCATGCAGCCGCCCGACGCCGCGGGCCAGGTGCATCAGCGAGGTCAGCAACAGAAGCCCCGCCAGCCCCAGAATAGGAATCCCCAATCCGGTGTTGAATGCCCATTCGGGCTGGGCCGTGGAAAATACCTCGACGCCGCCTAAGCCGAACCAACCTGCACGCGCCAGCACCCCGACGATGGGCAGCGCAATGAGCGACAGGCTCACTGAGAATCCGGCGATGGCAATCACAAAATAGAGGATGCCGATCGGCAGCATCAGGATGAGATAGGCAATAGTGGTCCAGGTACGGGGATCTTTCAGCATTTCACCGATCCGCGCCCAGAAGCCCAAGGCCTTGCCCTGGTATACTGGGCGACGCGGCATGCGCACCCCGGTCATCGCTTCGATCAGGCGGCCCTCAGCCAGAGAAACAACGCGGCAAATCGCCGTGAACATAAGAAAGAACGGCACGCCGATGATCAGAACCGAGAAGCCTGCCGACAGGGAAAGCCCCGCAATCGCCAGCACGAAATAGATGATGCCCCTGGGCAGCCCCAGCAGCATGAAGAAGAACGATGTATAGGTGCGGGGATCCAAAAAGACGCCGAAGAATTTGCCGAGCGGCGAATGGGCCTCCTTGCGGGGCGTCGCCATGGCGGCCTTGACCTTGACCTCGGTGTCGCGATAGGCGCTCGCCACTTCATCGGGCGCGCCGTAAGTGGAGGCAATCAGTTCGAGCACATCGGACTCGGATTTGTCCGGATGCGCCGCCACCTCCGCGCGCAGGTATTCTTCCGCGTCGTACAGAGCATCCTGAATGAGCGCGGAATCCGCGCCAGCGAGCTCTTCGCGAAGTTGCCGTAAATATTGATCGATGGAGCGTGGCGCACTGCGGTTCATGACGAATGTCCTGTGTCGGAATTTTCTGTTTCTGTAAATCGATCCACGAAGTCTCGAGTGCCCTGCCAAATCAATTTCCACTCAGCGAGTACGCTGCGGCCTTGTTCGGTGATTTGGTAGTAGCGACGCGGTGGGCCGGAGTAGGAGGGCACGATGCGACTGGTCAACAGGTTCCCGGCCGAGAGCGCACGCAAGACTGGGTAGATGGTGCCCTCCTTAAAAATGGAGGTGCCGTCGTTGGCATTGGCCAGGCGCTTGGCAATCTCATAACCGTACAGATCCTCATCCGACTCCGCGAGCACGGCCAGCAAAACCAGGCCCACCAGGCCTCCGTTGAGCTCTTTTTGGAATTTGCGCTCGTTGCTATCGTCCATGGGCCAATACTATATAGTTACTAATACTATTTGGCAAATAGTATTATTCAGTCCCCAGAACCGACGTGTCCGCCGCCAAGCGCAAGCGCCTTGCGGGAACGTTAATACTCAAGCTGGCCGAGGTTTCCGGGAATCTGCGCGATTCTTTCGCTCAGGTCCGGAGCGGCGCTCAAGCAGGCAGACGGCAAATTTTCCTTCCGCTCGGCGGCGACTGCTCAGGGTTCATTTGTCATGCAGAATGATGACGCGACTGCCATGAGAATCGATTCGCCCGGCTTTCCGTTGGCCGGAGATAGGGTCGGAGACGGGGATCCGGCTACGTTTCATGGCCAGTTGCACTAGCGCTCATGGCTTAGTATTTGCTCCAGCTCGAGGCGACACTGCGCAGCGTCTTTGAACCAAACGGCATGCAAACCCACTTCCCTGGCGCTCTCAACGTTCGCGAGCAGGTCATCGATGAAAACGGACTCCTCCGCCCGCAGATTGAATGTGGCAAGCAGATGCCTGAAAACCTCGGGCTCCGGCTTCATCATCTGAACCTCGCCCGAAATCACGATGCCGCTGAATGCATCCCAGAAATCGTGGCATTGACGCAGGTGCGTGTAGATGCTGGCTGGCATGTTGGAAAGACAGTACAGCGGCGTGCCCTGTCCCTGAAGGGCGCGGATCAATGCCACGGTTTCCGGTTTCTCCACCAGCGAGTCCCGTATTCCATCGAGGATCGCGGCCAACTCCTGCCGGGTCCCGCCGACCCGCAATTGCAAGCGGTCGAGCAGCTCAGATTCGGTCAGCGTCCCGCGATCGAACAGGCGCCAATCCGCATGGCCGAACAGCGCCGCTTTCAATGAGGCTTGCAATTCCGGCACCGGCTGAAAGCGCGACACGATTTGGTCGGGATTCCAGTCGAGCACCACGCCGCCGAGATCAAAAATGACGTTCCGCACCGCACGCGCCACGCTCAATCCTCGTCGTCGCCGATGGGCATGCCCGGCGGCGCTTCAATCGGCTTCGCCACGACAAACTTTGCGGGATCGTCTTGAAACTGCTTGATGCGGTGAATCAGATAGGCATCGAGCGGCGAATGGGCATCGCTGCGGCGGCTTAAGTCTTCGAGTTTCGCGTAAGTGATGGCGCGTACCTCGATCGAATCCTTCGGATCCGCCGCCAAGGTGAGCAGTGCCTCCACGGTGCGTCCATAGACGGCGGCTTGCACCTCGGCACCAATGCCCTGGCGGCCGCCCGCGGCCGAGCGTGGGCCGCTCCGGCTGACCTCAAGGGCCGCGTCGATGACTTCGGCAAGCGATGGAGTATCCGCGCGGGCGTGATATTCAACGAGACGGGCCGCGCGCTCCGGATCGAACAAAAGGCCCAAGGTCAGATCCGCCGCGGATTCGGCCGCGGCAATCGGATCGAACGTCAATCCGGTATGAGCCGGCAGGGACTCGCGGGTGCGCTCGAAGTCCGGCGGCCGGGGCGGAAATAATCTCAGAAACGGTTCAGGCAGAGTCAAGGTCTCCGCCGACAAGGTTTTCACAACTTCGCGCAAGGCCTTTCTCTGTTCGTCGGCTGCAACGATTGCGGCGTTCGCCTGGCCGTCGCCGCGCAATTGATAGCGATAGTTCAATCCGCCGATCATCTTGATCGCGGCTTCGGTCTGGTAGCGATGCATGAGGTACAACGGCACCAGCGTATCTTCCAGGGTAGCGAGCGGTGCGCCGGCGGGAATGGCGTTTTCTCCAAATCTTGCCAATGCGGCGCCGCGGATTTTCATGATTCGCGCCAGCTCATCGGCCGCATCGGCACCGTTGTCCCAAAGGTGCGCGAAGGGGTGTGCACTGCCCGGCGGCCGGGCATCTTCGTCCGTGATGTAGACGAGCCCCGCCTTCGTCGCGTCGCTCAATATGGCGTCGAGCCCCGCGCGCTCGCTGGATCGATCGGCGTATTGACGGTAGCCGTAGTTGATGGCGACCTTATCCCAGAGGCCGATATTCACGGCGTACGCCGCCGAAAGATCGGGTGCGCCATTCGAGTCGAGCTCAAGCTGCGGATGCGGATAGTCCATCACCGAAACCGACTCGGAAGGTGCGTGCGGAAACGCGCTGGCGGCGAAGTTGTGTGCCAATCCCAAGGTGTGGCCGGTTTCATGCGCGGCGAGCTGCCGGGTACGGGCCAACGCCATTGCGAGCATGGGGTCATTCCCGGGCGCGATCTTTTTGCCGGTGACATAAGGCGACAGCAGCGCTTCGGCAATCAGATAATCCTGCCGTCCGCGCAACGAACCCAAGGTCACGTTCCCTTTGATGATTTCCCCGGTGCGCGGATCGGCCACCGGATGGCCATAGGACCAACCGCGCGTGAAACGGTGCACCCACTGAATGATGTTGTAACGCGCATCCATGGGGTCGGCGCCTTCCGGAAGAACGTCGACCCGAAAGGTATTCGGCGCCCATCCGGCGGCTTGAAACGCCTGGTCCCACCAGCGCGCGCCCTCGACCAAGGCGGAGCGAATCGGTTCGGGCGCGCCGCGATCGACGTAATACTGAATCGGCTTGACCGGCCGGCAAGCCTGCTCGCAGCTCGGATCCTGTTTGACCAGACGGTGGCGCACAATGAAGCGCTGCTCCAGGGGCGCGCCCAAGGGCGCCGCATAATCCCGGTATGAAAATGGAAAATACCCGGCGCGAGGATCGAAGCGCCGCGGCTCATATCCGGGTGCGGGGAGCTCGAGAAAGGACTGATGCTCGCGCAGCGTGAGCGCGTGAGCGTCCGGCGTGACGTCGCCGACGAACGATCCGCGCATGGGCGCATCCGATGCGAACGTCAGAAGAGCTTCAACTTCGGTGTTCTTCGGAAACACCTTGGTCGCGTCGATGGCGATGGCCGATCGCGCGGCGTCGAGCTTATAAGTGCCCTGCTTGCCCAGGGCTTCGGCGACATTGTGCACGTCGCGCAAGAAGAAGTCGGTCGCATCCACCAAGACAGCGCCGCTCCCGGACGCGGAATTTTCGGCCGCCACTGTAAAGCTGCCAAGAATCGATTCCGGGAAGGATTGGCGCACCGCCAGCTGTTCGGCCGGGTCCTGAGCGGAACTGCGGAATTTTTCATTGGGCCGCACCAGCAAAATCTTCGGGCCGGACCGCTCGAAGCGCACCAGCTTGGCCGCCGACACTTGTCCGCGATCGAGCCCTAAATCATTGGAACCCGTGCCGTAGGGGAGCGAATCGAAATACAACATGTCGGCATGGAGCTGCGGAATTTCCAAATACAAGCGGCCGTTCTTGGAATCCCAGTGCAGCGGCAGGAAACCCGGCATATGCCGCATGCCGGAAGTCTTCACCTCGATGGGAGGCACTCCGCCGGCGGAAGTTGATTGCGCCGCGCCGGGGAAAGCGGGCGAGCAGACAATCAACGAGACCACTATCATGGCGCGTAACGCCATCGCGCGCGGGATCTTCTCAAGCATGGACGAAACCTCGGGACATCGGCAAAAAAGAGCACGTAAGGTACACGCTCGAGCGCCTGCGAACAATTTCAGCGCGGCCTATTTCAAGAAGTTCTATCTGAACGCGGCAACGCGCGTGGTCACGGCCACGGAGATGCGCAGCCGCGCGGCGCTCATCGCGAGCGCTTTGAGGCAATGCCGGATCCCGGTGCGGCGGATCCTCGATGCCGGCTGCGGTATCGGCTTGTTGCGCAAGCCGTTGAAGGAGTTTCTGCCGAAGGCCCGCTATGTGGGGCTCGAGGCGAGCGAATACTTGTGCGGCCGATTCGGCTGGAGCTTTGGCTCGATCGTCGACTTCGGATCGCGCGAGCCCTACGACCTGGTGATTTGCTACGACGTGCTGCAGTACTTGCCCGATGCGGAGGCCGCACGTGCCATCGTAAACCTTGGGCGCCTCAGCGGAGCCGCGCTCTATGTGTCGGCGTTGACCGCGGAGGATTGGCGCGAGAACTGCGATCGCAGCCGCACCGATCGGGCAGTGCATCTGCGAGCCGGCGCCTGGTATCGGCGCCGGTTGAAGAAATGGTTCCGCTACGTCGGCTTTGGGATATGGGTGCGTAAAAACGTCACCGCGATACTCTGGGAGATGGAGTGCCCGTGAGGTGGCGAGCGCTATAGATTGTCCAAGATCCAAGCAGCCAGCGCGGCGTGCACCGGCTCCGCCGCGCCGAAATCCGCGCGCACATTGTTGACCAATGACACGAGCACGAAGGTTTTGCCCGTATTAGCGGTCACGAAACCGGCAACGCCGCTGACGCTGTCGAGATGCCCGGTCTTCAGGCGGATCGCTCCGGCGGGGCTATTTTTCATGCGCGAACGAAGGGTGCCGTCCATGCCGGCCAAGGGAAACGAAGCCAGGTATTCCGGCGCGAATGAGCTGTGGTAGGCGGCGCTCAAGATTTTCGCCATTTGCAGCACTGTAATGCGCGTGCTGCGAGACAGGCCCGATCCGTTGTCGATATCGACGCCGCTCAAGTCGAAGCCTCGTGCCTGGCTCCAATCGGCGATCGCTGCCACGCCTTTTTCCAGGGTCGCCGGATCGCCGTAGCGCTCCTTGCCGAGCGTCAGGAGCAAGTGCCGCGCCATCAGGTTGCTGCTGTGCTTATTGGTGAGCCGTACAATCTCGGCCAGGCTCAGCGAGTCGAAGGTATAGAGCAGTTTGGCGTCCGGCGGCGTCGCTTCGATGCGCAATTTACCGTCGAACTCGCCTCCTGATTCCCGCCAAAGCTTCACAAAGGTGCCGAAGGCGTAGGTTGTCGGCTGCAGCAGAACGCGCGCGAAGGACCGCTGCGCGCAATGCGGGGACAAGGCCCCGGAAAAAACCACCCGGTTCCACTCCGCCGAGGCGACCTTGAAATCCACTCTGGCTGCCGCGCCCCCGCAGCGGCCGGACGCATAGCGGATGTGATTCTCCACCTCGAGGTTCACGGGTGCCGGGCTCGCGATGATCTCCACGCGATGCGTGTCGGCGTTGGCCGCGAGGCTGAACTCGACCGATTGGAAATTCACCATCAACGCATCCGGCGCAACGTTGTACGAGCGATTCGGCCGGCCGTCGAATGCGCCCAGATCCTCCTTCGGCAGGGAAAATGCGCTGTTGTCGATCACGATGTCGCCCGGGATTGCACTCAGGCCCTGCGCCCGCAATCCCTGCACAAAACTCCACCACCGCTCCAAGGTGATATAAGGATCGCCGCCGCCTTGTAGATAGAGATCGCCATCATGGAGCCACGCGCGGGTTTGCCAGACAAATGCCGGACCCAGCATGTCCAGCGCGGCGAAGGTCGTGACCGTCTTGATGGTGGATGCGGGGCTTCGCGGCGTGTCCGGGTTGTGACTCATCACGATCTGACCCGTCTGTGCATCGATGATGACAAAGCTCAAGGCACTGGAGGGCAGACGCTGCGCCGCCAGCAATTGCGCGATGCCCGCCGGAACGCCGGCGGCGGAAGCGGCTGCGGCGGCTCCCCCCGATAGCAGAGCACAGCCGCAGGCGAGGGCAATGCGAGCGAGAACAAGAATCATCGGGTTCATCAATTGAGCGGCAGTTCGATACGCTGCCAGGCGCGCGACCACCAGCGTAGAAATAACATCAAGCCCAAGAAAAAAATGTAAACCAATGCTGCGAACCATCCGCCCACCGCGCCCAAGCCGTACTGCGGCAACCAACCAATCCACCCCTGACCGGGCGCGAACGACAGGCTGTGCGCCAGCGGCACGAACACGAGCCACGATAGCGTAAGAACCATGACCGCCGGAAGCCGCACGTCGCCCGCGCCGCGCAAATTGGCGCTGCTGCTGATGTTCAGGCCATCGAACAATTGATAGCCGGCCGCGATCCACAACAATGTACCGGCCCGTGCGACCACCAGAGCCGCCTGGGGATCCGCGGTATTGGTGAAAAAGGGCAACACCCACGGCCCCACGGCCGCCAGCAAAACGCCGATTGCGCCCATGTAGAGCACCGCGATCAAAATGATGCCGTTGCCGACTTTCAGCGCCCAGTCTTTGCGATGCGCACCGATAGCCTGCCCAACCAATGTGGTGCCCGCCATCGCGATGCCCACGGCCGGCATGTAACAAAACGACGTCAGCATCATGACGATTTGCGTTGATGCGCCGTCGACCGTGCCAAGACGTACCTGCATGAGTTGAAATAACGCGAAGCCGAGGATATCTGCCGCAATCAGCAATCCCATGGGAAAGCCGAGCTGGAGTTGACGCCAGAGCGCCCGGCCGTGAAGCCGCGTCGTCAGGTGCGACCGAAAGCGCGTACGGGTGGCGGGCGCAAGAAACCAGGCCAGCGCGACGCCAACCCCGATCAGCTGCGCGCAGTTGGTCGCCCACGCGGAACCGGCCACTCCCATGCCGAGATTGAACATGAACAGTTGATTGAGCAGCGCATTGATCACGGCCACGCCGGCGGCGATGCGCAGCGTGACCGTCGGGCGGCCGATGCCGTTGAAGAAGCCTAATATCGCCCACACGGCCACGCCCAGCGGGCCGCCCAGCATGCGCGGAAACCAATAAGTCAGCGAGAGCCGGGCAATTTCCGGCGGAAGTCCGAAGGGAGCAAACAGTTTGGCGCCGGTCAGCGCCAGCAGCACGAACGCCGGTGTCGTGAACAACGACGCCCACAGCGCTGTCCACGTGGCCTGCGATGCTCGGGCATAACGATGGCCGCCATAGGCTTGCGCGACCAAGGTTTGTACCGCGAGACCAACGCCGCCGAACAAAAGTCCGAAGACCAGCACCGGCCAGTAGACGGCACCGATGGCGGCGGTGGCAGCCGGCGAAACGCGCCCGATGAACCATGTATCGGTGGCGTTCAGCACCGCCTGCACGGCGCTGTTGACCATGAAGGGAAACGCGAGGCTGGCCACGGCAAAATAATCCAGCCGCGCTCGGCCGCTCCGGCTCAATGCCTGGCCGGGAAGCAATTTTATCGGTTCATCCACCGCAACATCCTACAGCACTGGCTAGCGCGAAAATCCCGCGTAGGATGGGGAAATGCCTGCCAAGTTGCGACGCAATTTTTCCGGTGCATTTCTGCCGCAAGATCGCGGCAATGGCGCGTGGCAGCTTTCCCGGCCGGCTCCGCACGAAATCAAGGTGTTTCTACGAGACGCGGAGCGCGGCGCGGCGCGGTCCTTCGGACCGGGCCCACTGATCGATCTGGGTATTGAATGGCATGCCGAAAAGGTGCTGCTGACTTTCATTTCCGACGAGCAAGTGGCAAGCGCCGAAGCGGCGAGCGCGATTGTCCATGAGCCTCTGGAGCGTCTCTACGAACACCTGCCGCTCGTCAGCATCGATGCCGACGCACGGCGCTTTTGGCGCAGGGTATTCCGTTTGGTGCGCATCCCCGGAGGCCGCTACCTGCTCAAGGCTCTCGCGCGCTCCAGAAGGGGATAACACCCGACCCTTGCTCGCAAGCGGAAGTGCATCACAGGAACAGGCGCATATTGTCAATTTTCCAAAGGTTTTGCCGCAGTCCTACGGGCAGGCCTGCCAACTCTTGCATTGAATTGCGACGCTCGTCAATGCTGCTGGGCAGGGATTCCAGCACATTGATTCGTGGCTTTAACCTCAACTCTTGCCTAAAGATGGCCTCAGTGCTGGATATCAAGTCCAACGTCGTCGATGCGCATGCCGCGGAGGCGTCTTTCGACCCGTATGGCCGCCTTCTGCGCATGCTCATGCCGAGCCTGCGCGGGGTGATCGTGCACGACGGCTATTCCAATCTGGTTTGGGCTTCCGATGAGTGGGACTTGAGCGACGAACCGGAGCTCATCAACGACGCGATCACCAACGCCCTGTCCGATACCGCCGAGTTTCCGGGCATCGCGCGAACCATCGACGCGGATCGCGTGGTTTATTGCTTCGCCGTGCGCGGCGAGCACATCGAACTCTTGGGTATCGTGAGTCTGGTCGTGCGCCTGTCGGGCACGCAGATCGAGCCCCGCCCATTGCAGACCATCCGGCAATTGGTCCAGCCGGCACTCGAGTGTTTGCGCCGCGAGTTGGCGCTGCGCGCCAAGCTGGGCTCGAGCGAGCGCGATCTGAACGTCAAAGAGCGCGACCTGGAGCTGATGATGGAGATCTCCTCCAACCAGGCTGCGGCGAGCGACGCCGACGAATTCTCGCAGATTTTGAAGACCGGCCTCGATCGCATGGGTTGCGCGCTGGCCGCCCTGTGGGTGCCGGACAAGAACATCTCCGTGTCCATGACCCGCAGCGGAGCACCGATGGCGCCGGAAGCGCTGCAGCGGGCTCAACATCATTTGACGGCGTGGATGCAGATGCAACAGCGTACCATCGTCATCAATCATATCTCCAAAGTCGCCACCGACGTCGCCGCGCCGTACAAGATCCTGGCATGCCCGATACGGCACACTTCCGAGCGCGTCATGGGCGTACTGGCGCTCTTCAACCCGCCAAGCGCGCAAGATTTCGATCTGCAGCAGACGCGAGTCGCCGAAATGTTGGCGAAGCGCTCGACCAACATCATCCAAGCTCAGTACGACACCAGCACCGGCCTCATGACCCGCCAGGCATTCGAGCGGCACGCGAGCGGCCTGCTCACAGCGGCGGCGCCCGCGGTTTCTCACATCATTTTGTACCTCGATATCGATCGGCTGCATGTCATCAACGAGACCTTCGGCATGCATGTGGGCGACGATGTGATTGTCAGCGTCTCGGACCGGATGGCGAAAACTTTGCCGCCCGAGGCCCTGTCGGCGCGCATTTCGGGCGACCGGCTGGCGGCGCTCATCCCCAATTCCAGCATGGAATCGGCCACGGCGATCGCCGAGCAGATCCGTGCCGCGGCCGAACGCATCGTGCCGCGCGCCGGACAGGGCGCATTCGAAGTCTCGGTGTGCCTTGGGGTTGCGCCGATCGGCCGCTCCGACAATCCGCTGGCGCACGCATTGGCCACGGCGGAAATCGCCTGCAAGGCCGCCAAGGACCGCGGCCGCAACCGCGTCGAGATCTTTCAGGATTCGGACCAGAGCATCATCCGGCGCCACACGGATATTTTGGTGATCGGCAAGCTGCGCGAAGCCCTGGATAGCGACGGCTTCCGTCTCGATGCGCAGCCCATTCTGCCGCTGCGGGGCAACTATGGGCGGCCGCGCTTCGAATTGCTGATCCGCATGCTCGGAGAAAGCGGTGAAATGATTCCGCCGGGCAAGTTTCTCTCCTCGGCGGAACGCTACCAGCTCATGCCGACGATCGATCGTTGGGTGGTGCGCCGGGCATGTCAATTGCTCGGCGATCACAGCGCTTCGGTGGGCGAGGAATTCGCGCGCTTTGCCATCAATCTTTCCGGCCAATCGCTGCAGGACGATTCCTTCCTCGGGTTTGTGGTCGATCAGCTCAAGACGAGCGGCGTGCCGGCCGGTGTACTGTGTTTTGAGCTCACTGAAACCGCCACCATCGGCAATCTCGAGAAGGCGCAAGTTTTCATGCGCACGCTGCAGGAATTGGGGTGCCAGTTTGCACTGGATGACTTCGGCACCGGCGTCAGCTCGTTGGCGTATTTGAAGGATTTGTCGGTCAATTACATCAAAATAGACGGCAGTTTCGTTCGCGATGCGGTCACCAATGCGCGCTCCGAATCCATGATCAAGGCGATCGCGCAGCTTGCGAAGGTCATGTGCATGGAAACCATTGCTGAATACGTCGAGACCGACGTGCTGCGCGTGCGCATGGCCGATCTTGGGGTCGACTACGGGCAGGGCTTTGCCATGGGCAAGGCGCAGCGTCTGGAGGACCTGCTGCAGGAGCTGGCCTTCTACGAAGCCACCGTCAGCAATTGGGGGACTCCAGAAAACACCGAGCAGGCCGTCACCAAGCATTAGGAGCCCAGGCTTCGCCGCCTCTGCACCGCAACCGGGTCGGCGCAGTCCTACACCGATTTAAAACTATCACCCACAGGCAAACATTTTTGCCCGTGTCTAAATGCCTGCATGCTCATACTTACACGCCGCGCCGGGGAATCGTTACGAATCGGTGACGACGTCGAAGTCACCGTAATGGCCGTCAACGGCTCGCAGGTTCGCATCGGCATCAAGGCACCCATCAACGTCAGCGTCGACCGCGAAGAAGTTGCCGAACGCAAGCGGCGCGAAAAAGAGCATCCTCTCGGTTCCGTACATCGTTAGCACGGGCGCCGCCTTGCTTCCCAGCAGCGCGATTTAAGGTTATCTTTAAAAAAACCGATGAAGGACCTCTCGAGCGCTCCGGTATGGACTGGACTGGGGCGTCTTTACTTATGACAACCCAAAACGCGGCGCCGGAACTGCTGGTCGAGAAGTGGTTCAATACGGATCATCCCCTCACGCTGTCGGGGCTGCGAGGACGCGTGGTCGTGCTCGCGGCATTTCAAGTGCTGTGCCCGAACTCGATCGCCTCCGGAGTGCCGCAAGCGCGCAGAATCTTCGAAACCTTTGCGCCCAGCGATGTCACGGTCATCGGCATGCACACGACGTTCGAACATCACGATGCCTTCAGCAGCGCGGTGCTGAAGGCGTTCATCCAGGAGTATCGCTTGAAATTTCCGATTGCCCTGGATCAGCCGAATGCTGCCGGCCCGATTCCGCAGACGATGGAGCGGTACAAGATGCGCGGCACACCGAGCTTGGTCTTGATCGATCGGCACGGCCTGGTGCGCAAGCATGCATTCGGTGCAGTCGACGATTTGCGAATCGGCGCGGAGATCGGGGCGCTGACCCAAGAGACTGCAGTCGCGGCGTTGGCGCGCAGCTCGGCCGCTTAGAACAAGACGGTAGACCCCTACGGCAGTGCGAAGCGGACGCGAATTTCGCTGCGTACGGGCACGGGCTTGGCGTCGCGCAACAGGGGCTTGTAGCGCCATTGCGCCACGGCCTTGACCGCAGCGTCGTCGAAAACACCCGGATTGCTGGCCGCGCGAACGCTCACGTCCTTGACTTTGCCGGATTCGGCCACGGTGAATTCGACATCCACCCAGCCCTCGACCTTGCCGTTTGCCGCTTTGGCGGGATAGTTAGGCTGGACTGTCTTCAGCAACGTAAGCTGGCTCGCGGGAATCAGCGTCGTCATGAATTTTTGCTGGGCGACGGCCGCATCCAGATCGTGCTGCACGGAGCTGAGTTCCGCTGAGTTGAAGCCGATCGAGCCCACCTCATCCACCCAGCTTTTGGCCGCATCGAGCTGCCCTAGAATGAGCGCGCGCCGCGCCTTGGTAGTCAAACGCGTGCCAAGATCTTGCAGCATCGAGGCGAGTGCCGGATTGCCCGGTTCAAGCTGCTTCAGAGTCAGGTAAAAGTACTTGGCGTTGTCATTCGCAGGCTCGATCAGCCGATCCTGCAGCAGCCGCTCGTTGGCATTCTTGAGGAGCTGGCTCCGGGCATCGACGTCCGCCTGCTTGCGCGAGGCTGCGAGCAAATTTTGCACTGCTTCGACATTCGCCGCGGCCGCGATGCCGTCGGCTCCCTCGACCACAAACAGCGCACGCGCGAAATCCCGCCGGTCGATCGCACTGCGTGCGTCTTCCATCAATTTCGCAGCCAATGCGCGCTTCGCGTCAAGCGCCGCCGCGCTTTGCGGATCCGCGCGCAAAGCCTCCAGCACGTAGTAGCGGGTATTGTCGCGATCCGGCTCGAGCAGATGGCCGTCGGCACTGCGTTGCGCCGCAAGTGTGAGCAAGGGGGTCACATGGTCTTCCTCGGGCTTGGGTTCGACGCGCACGTGAGTCTGCTGTTGAACTTGCGCCTGAACCGTCTTGATTTGCTCGCGCGATTTTGCGAGTTGCGCGCTGAGGAAGGCGATTCGGCCGCCCTCAACGCCTGCCTTGCGCGCCGTTTCAATCGCGGCCGCGGCTTCATCCAAACGCTCTTCGAGAAGCGCGTTCTCGGCGCGCGCCAGAAGGCGCTCGTGAACCTCGGCCAATCCCAGGCGCGCGTTGGAATCGGCGGGATTGCGCGCCTGCAATTGCAGATAGAGCTCCAAGGCATTGTCGCCCGCAGGTTCCGTCAGGTGATTCGCGGCCAACGCCGCCGCGGCGCGCGCCAGAATCGGCGATTCAACCGCGGCGGGTTTCGCGGCTTCGCTCAAGGCAGGCAGGGGGGATTCTTCGCCGCTGCTTCGATGCGCGATCCATGCGATCGCGCTGATGATCGACAGAGCGGCAATGGCGCCGCCTATGAGCCATGCGGGCTTCACGGGCGCTGCGGATTTGCTCGGCGGAGCTTCGGCGGCCCGCCGCCGTTGACCCTCATATTTCTTGATCGCCGCTTCCGCAAACAGTTTCGCCCTCGCGGGAGACATCGGTTTGTGGATGAAGCGATACACCAAACCCGCGCTGATCGATCCGGCGAGTGCTGTCTCATCATCGCGGTGCCCCGCGGCCACCAGCACCAGATCGGGAAACTGACGCTTGATCTGCTCGACGAAGACCCGGGCATTGTCGTGCAGCGTCTGCACATCGAGCACCACAATGCCGACTTGGCCCGCCACCAGAAGGTCGCTGACTTTGTCGGCAGACGGGACGTGCCACAGGCGCTTGGCGCCGCCCAGCGCCTCGCGCAGGGTTTGCAGGAAGACATCGTCCGACGTCAAAACGACGAGTTCGACGATATCGCTCGCGAGGCTGAACTTCAGCGCATCCAGCGTGCTGCCGTCCTCGTCAGAAGCTAGCACCAAATATTTCCTTTCATGAGGGACCTGCAATGCCTTGGGGCCACAGGGATACTGCAGTGCAGCAAGGCGCTGACGAATGCTTACGCTAGTGTCATTCAACGAGCGACGCTATACGATACGGAGTCTCGGGCGACAGACAATGTCTGTTGCACTGCGTCAATTAAGTTCTGTGACTGGTCGCTCACTTCGGGCGGCGGCTGTTCGGGGGGTCATTGGGCGCGTCAATCGGCATTACGTCGAGGCTAGCTGCGGAGCAGCGTCCCGCCCTGGAGCAGTTGCTGTTTTTCAACGTAAACCAGCATCGCGTGCGAGTCGGCATCCAGCAGTCCATCGATACCTACGGGGTGCCGGAAATCTACGAGCAAGACGGCGGCCTGCGGGTCCGGGTCGGCGACATCGACGGCGTGCAAACCCTCTTCGCGATTTCCGATGCGGGAAAGCCGATAGGCGTCGCCGTTTTCGTTCGTTCAGCGCATGAGCGCTTTGCGGTTTTGCACCTCGGTGTCGATCCGCGCTTGAGCCTGACGGCGGATCAAAGCACTCGCGTGCTGCTCAAGCTCATGCACGAAATTCGCAGCACCGCGCGCCGTACTCGGGGAGTCGACTGCATCGAATTGGTTTACAAGGTTCGTCACGCCGTGCGATTGCACGGTTAAATTTTAGGGGATGCGATGTCTAGCATGAACTGTGGGCGCAAGCTAATTCTCGCCGCGAGTGTTCTGGCCATGATTTCGGCGGCGCCGGCCGTGCTGGCCGCCGAAGCCAAGAAAGGCGCCGATCATCCGAAAGTGGAGCGATTGCCGCTGCCGGATGGAAATGAATTTCCGATTTCCTCCGCTGTCACAGTCAAGGCGGGGAGCGATACTTATTTCTTGAGCGGCGCCTTGGCGCCGGTGGTCAACAAGGATGCGCCGAAGGGCAGCGTTGCGGCCTACGGCGATATGGAAACGCAAACCGTCGGCGCCCTCAACGCCATCAAGGCGACGCTCGCACGGCTTGGGCTGACCATGAGCGATGTGGTGAAAATGACCATCTTTATGGTGGGCGATCCGGCGAAAGACAATAAGATGGACTTCGCTGGGATGATGATGGGGTACAAGCAATTCTTTGGCACTGCCGAACAGCCCAACAAACCATCTCGAAGCGCCGTGCAGGTGGCGGCCCTGGCGGCTCCCGGAGCCTTGGTCGAGATCGAGGTCGTTGCCGCCAAATCGCGTTGATTTGCACTCGTGGCGACCGATCGTCGGAGATTGAAGGCGCAGCGGCATGCCGACGGGAAACTGCGCTGCGCGTGGTGTCCGGCCGATCCATTGTACGTCGCCTATCACGACACCGAGTGGGGGTGGCCGCTGCGCGCCGACCAGCCCCTGTTCGAGATGCTCTGCCTGGAAGGCGCGCAAGCAGGCTTGAGCTGGATCACGGTACTGCGCAAGCGCGAAACTTATAGACTGGCTTTCGATGATTTCGATGCCGAGAAAATGTCGCGCTATAACGCCATGAAGCGCCGCCGCCTGTTGCAAGATCCCGGCATCATCAGGAATAAGCTGAAAGTGGACGCCTTCATCGCGAACGCCCGCGCTTATCTGGAAATTCGCGCCGCCCCAGGCTCATTCAGCGACTATATCTGGCAATTTACCAATGGCCGGGTGCTGCGCCGCCGGCCTCTCTATCTCGGTGGGATTCCCCAATCGACGCCCCAGAGCGATGCGATGAGCAAGGATCTCAAGCAGAAAGGATTTAAATTCGTCGGGACCACTATTTGCTACGCCTTCATGCAGGCCGTGGGAATCGTGAATGAACATCAACGTTACTGCTGGGCGGCCGGCAAAGAGATCATCAATGGTTAATCGGGTTTCGCTGAGGAAATTTTCCGCCGCCGCGGCATTGCTCTTCTGTATTGCCTCACCGGGCTATGCACAGTTGGCGAAGCCGGCGTTCAAACCCTTGGATGTGTTCGAGCTGCAATGGGCCGCCGATCCGGAAGTTTCACCCGACGGCCGGAACATCGCTTACGTGCGAATGGGCTACGACGTCAAAACCGACCGCGCGCGGGGCAGCATCTGGTTGGTCGGTGCCGACGGCAAGGATGAACGGCCTCTGTCGGGGGCGCCGACCAGCGGCTCACCCCGCTGGTCGCCCGACGGTACGCGCATCGCATACATCGCGCGCGCTGCCGACGGCTCGGCACAGCTCTTTATGTACTGGACGGCGAGCGGCATCAGCGCGCCGATCAGCAACTTTACCGAACACCCCAGCGCATTGGCCTGGTCGCCGGACGGCCGCTGGCTCGCCTTCATCATGTCGGTGCCACAAGAGCGCAAGCCGCTGAAAGTAGAGCTGCCGGAGACGCCGAAAAACGCCAAGTGGGCGGATCCACCCAAGCTGATCGACCGCATGGTCTTCCGGGCTGACGGCGAGGGTTATCTGCCCAGCACCTTCAATCAGCTCTTCGTCGTTTCCGCCGATGGGGGCGCCACGCGGCAATTGACCCATGGAGATTTCGACACCTCAGGGCCGCCGGCCTTTACCGCGGACGGCACCGGCATCCTGATCAGCGCCAATCGCCGCGCGGACGCCGACTATGATCCTCTCGACAGTGAGATCTACCGTGTCGATCTGTCGGACGGCTCGCTGCATGCGCTGACGGACCGGCGCGGCCCGGACCGGCATCCGGTGCCCTCGCCGGATGGCAAGCACATCGCCTACCTGGGATTCGACGACAAGCAGCTGGGTTATCAAGCCACGCAGCTCTATGTCATGGACAGCGACGGCAGCCATGCTCACTCGCTCACCGCGTCCCTCGATCGCGATGCCGCCTCGCCGAAGTGGCTCGCCGATTCCAAGACGCTGGTGTTCCAGTATGACGACCATGGGTCGACCAAAATCGCGGCCATCGATATGCAGGGTAAGATGCGCGCCCTCGCGGACGGCGTAGGCGGCGCCGACGTCTCCCGGCCCTATTCGGGAGGCGCCTTTTCCATTTCGCCGAATGGCCGCTTCGCGTTCACCAAGTCGAGTGCAACGGCGCCCGCCGCGCTGGCCACGGGCACTTCCATGCGCGACATCAAAACGCTGGGAGCCTTGAGCGATAATTTGCTCGCACAGCGCACGATCGGCGCGCTGGAGGAGATCAGTTTCGATTCTTCAGCCGATCATCGCCGCATGCAAGGTTGGATCGTGAAGCCGCCCGGATTCGATCCCGCGAAAAAGTACCCCTTCGTTCTGGAAATTCATGGTGGCCCCTTCGCCATGTACGCGCCGAGCTTTGCCGCGGAAATCCAGCTGTACGCCTCCGCCGGTTACGTCGTTCTTTATATGAATCCGCGCGGCAGCACTGGCTATGGCGAAGAGTTCGCCAATCTGATTCATCACGATTATCCCGACAAGGACTACGACGACCTCATGTCGGGCGTCGATACTGTGATTGGGCGCGGTTATGTCGATACCCAACGGCTGTTCGTCACCGGGGGCAGCGGCGGCGGCGTGCTGACCGCCTGGATCGTCGGACATACCGATCGCTTTCGCGCCGCGGTGGTCGTCAAGCCGGTCATCAACTGGACCAGCTTCGTGCTCACCGGCGACATGAACAACTATTTCTACCGCTATTGGTTCGGCGAGTTTCCCTGGGACGATATGCAGGCGTACTGGAAGCGCTCACCGCTCGCTTACGTCGGCAATGTCAAAACGCCGACCATGCTCATGACCGGCGAGGTCGACTACCGAACTCCCTCGAGCGAGGCGGAACAGTTCTACCAAGCCCTGAAGCTTCGCAAGGTCGACACCGCGCTGGTCCGAGTTCCCAACGCCTCGCATGACATCTCCGCGCGCCCCAGTTTGCTCATCGACAAGGCGGCGTACGTGCTGGCGTGGTTCAAGTCGCACGATGTGAAGGCGCCGTAAGCCGGTTATCGCGGCCCGATCGTCTGCGCCGTCTGTCCGAAGAGGATCTTCTTGGCCTCTTCGGACAGAGTGGCGTTGGTGCTGAAGGTCGCCCCTTTCTCGTAAGCGCGCTCCGTCGCCGGCCGCGCCTTGATCGCTTCAAACCAGCGCTTCAAGTGCGGAAAGTCTTCGAGCTTTTGTCCCTGCGCTTCATAAGGAACGATCCAGGGATAGCACGCCATGTCGGCGATCGAATACATTCCCGCAATAAACTCGCGGTCGGCCAGGCGCTTGTCGAGTACGCCGTACAGGCGGTTGGTTTCCTTCACATAGCGGTCGACGGCGTAGGGAATCTTTTCAGGTGCATATCCGGCGAAGTGATGATTCTGTCCCAGCATCGGTCCTAATCCGCCCACCTGCCAGAACAGCCACTGCAAAACCTCCACCCGACCGCGCGATTCATTCGGGATGAATTGCTCGCTCTTCTCCGCCAAGTACAGCAAGATCGCGCCCGACTCGAACACGGAAATCGGCGCGCCGCGCTCCAGCGGCGAATGATCGATGATTGCGGGCATGCGATTGTTCGGCGAAATCGCGAGGAAGTCCGGCTTGAACTGTTCGCCCTTGCCGATGTTCACCGGCATGATCGTATACGGCATCGCCGTCTCTTCCAGAAACAGGGTGATTTTGTGGCCGTTGGGCGTAGGCCAATAGTACAAATCGATCATCGGTGTATCTCCGCCGGCTCGAGCGCCATTTTGTGCTGGCGCAAAAGCGCAATGCAAACATCTTCCTCGCGCGGCCTCAAGCGCATCTCCGCAAGCCGCGTGCGCGTGCGAGAGCTCTGCGTCCAGGGCAAAATCGCATAATCCAGCTTGCTCGCGGCCGACAGGCGCCACTCCAGCAAATGCTTGCGCTCGGCGAGGCTTTTCGCCTCCTTGCTGTCGGCCGAAATCAAGCGCCGCTCAATGCCGAATCCCACCATTTGCACGATGACCGTATCGCCTCTTTGCATGATCTTCGCGAGTTTCAGGCAATCCCCGCGGCGCTCGCTGCCGGTGACGGCTTCCCGGCAAGAATCAATCAGCGGCGAGAATGCAGGCACGATTTCCGCGTTCGCAACGCCGGCGAGCGCCGCCAGCCTGGCCGTATCCGAAGCTACAACGCCGCCCGGAAGCTCGCGATGCACGCCATTCAGCGCATCGAACATCATCACCATGATCTGGTTGTAGTACAGATCGAATCGCGTGGCGTGCGCCATGTCGCCGAGCACGCGCTCGACCTCGATCGTGTCTTTTTCCTTCCGCGCCGTGGCCAGCTGATCGAGCCATGCGGCGGCATTGTCCGGATCCACCCAGCGCAATACGAATGCCGAGTCGCGGCTATCGCATGCGGGTGTGGTGGCGCAAAGTTGCAGATGCAGCCAGCCGATTGCTGCGTTTTGCGGCGCCAGGTCGCTCGCCCGGGCAATCAATTGCAGCGCCGTGGGTGCCGTGGAAGGCGCCGCAAAACTATTGGTAAAACTCAACGCCGCCGCGGTCGCCACGGAATTGGCATCAGCCCTGGCGGCAAGCGCGCGCACGGCTTCGCTGCGCCAAACCTGGTATCGATCGGCCGGCGATGCTGATTTGACGCCGGGCGCGGCGGTTGCCAACGCCGCGGCCGGTTGCGACATCGCCAGCCCCAAAATCAAAAATCTCAATCCGTGTTTGACCATGGTCAAACCCGCCCTTAAAGATCGTTGCGCTTGCCGGCAGCCGTCAGCCCTGCGGTGATTGCCAAACGCATGGCATCTTCGACTGAAATGTCGAGCGGTTGGACGCGATCACGCGGCAGATAAATGGTGTATCCGCCGAATGCATAGCTCATCGGGAAATAAACCGTGACCCAGTCCTGGCCGCCATGCGCCAACAGCGCGGTCGGCACATCCTCGCGGGTCACGAATCCGATGGCGTGCACATCCGCGAAACGTGCCAGTACAACGCGTTGCAGATCGCGCTTCTCGCCGCTGCCCGAGGGCAGTAAGCTCAAGACATCGCGAAAGCCGCCATAAAGCGTTTTGACGAACGGAATGCGGCCTAAAAAATCGTCCCAATATTTGAGCAGAATCTTGCCGGCATAGGCATTCACCACGCCGCCCACGAACAGCAGCAACAAGAAGCCGGCGATCAGCCCCAACCCGGGCCAGTAATGCTCGGGACTGACGATCCCCAATGCAATCAGCGCGCGACGCAGCCAACCCTCGACCGTGTTGACCAGCCACCAAATCACATAGACGGTCAGCGCCAGCGGCAGCACGGTCACCAAACCGCTCATGGCCAGGGTTAAAATCTTGCGCATGGGATTATCATCGCATGATCGGGCCCAGCCCGCCCACAGGTCGAAGCCTCAATGACACAACCGTCCGCCCTCAAGATCTCACCCGCCGCCGCCGCGGACGTGCCGCTCATCCTGTCGCTGATCAATGAATTGGCGGAGTACGAGAAGCTGCGTCACGAGAGCGTTGCGACAGAGGCATCGATTCAAAAGGCGCTTTTCGGGCCCAAACCGCATGCTGAAGCCGTGATTGCGCGTTTCGACGGTGAACCGGCCGGGTTCGCGCTTTTTTTTCATAACTTTTCGACATTCCTCGGGAAACCCGGCTTGTATCTGGAAGATTTGTTCGTGCGCCCGGCATATCGCGGGCGCGCCATCGGCAAGTCGCTGCTGAGTTACCTGGCGGCGCTGGCAGTGGAGCGCGACTGCGGCCGTTTCCAGTGGCAGGTTCTTGATTGGAACCAGCCCTCGCGCGATTTCTATGAGTCCTTAGGCGCCCAGTCGGACGGCGCGTGGGTCAACTACCGGATGACCGGCGATGCACTCCGGCGCCTCGCCGAGAGCGGCAGATCATGATTGCCGCGGCAGTATGAAACGCACTCCCTGGTAGTTGAGCACCACACCATCGCGTCGAATTCGTTCCAAGACAGGCCCTTCTTGCAGTGTGTTGCCTTCGCGATACTTGCGCATGTTGATGTACACGAACCGATCCGCCGGCTTGGTTGCATAGACATGCACGTCCAGGTGCATTTCAGGCAACGCTTGCGCCCCCGTTAGATTGATCTCGTTGATCGAGGGCAGCACTTCGTCATTGTCCGCAGGTTCCTCCTCTGTCAGAACCGGATCAGGACGGCGAAGGCTGTGCGGCGCCGCGCGCTGGGCGATGGCGCGAGGCGCGACGAGCGACGCTTCATTGGACGAAGAAGTCTCGGCGGGAGGCACCGGGATTTCCGGGGCGTAGACCGGCGCAGTTCCCAGGGGACTGAAATGCTCGTCGACCGCCGGCTGCTTGAGGCCCGCGGGCGAGGTGTCGTGTCTCGCTGCGGTCGCTGCCGCCGGCGGCGCGCCATTGCGCATCAGGACAATGATCAGCACCACCATATTGATGGCGAGCAGCGAGCCCAGAAATATCGCCCAGAGAGGCAGACGGCCGCGCCGCAATGATGTCGGCGCGTTCATCAGTCCCGGCATCGATTGCCGCTGACGTTCGATCTCGGATTTCTTCAGTGCATCGAGAATAAAGGACATGGGTTTACCTAGCCGCCGCGCAGGGCGTTGGACAACAGGGGTGAGTTGGGATCGGCGAGTGCGGTGTCGAGCACGACTTGAGTCTGCACGCCCGCAATGCCATCGACATTGAGTCGATGCTCTCGCTGGAAGTTCTGCACCGCGATTGCCAATTCTTGGTCGTAGACATCCGCGTGCTCAGGATCCGACGCCACGCCCCCCAAAGCATTCAGGCTGCGGCGCAGCCACCGAACCTCGTCTCCCTGCATACCCAGGGAAAGCAATCGCGTGCGCGAAGTCTTGGGCTTCCATACGAGAGTGAATTCGCCGAACCAATCCCGCGACAGGTCATCGATCGACACCTTTTCGTTGTGCTCGCCCAAATTCAGCGTGGCGGTTTTGTCGTCCAGGCTCGACAAGACGACGCGATGCCGCTGTCCGTGATCATCGGTCAGCGTCAAGATGGCGGGCCGGTTCAAGGTCTTGACCTGGGTCCACGAGCCGCGTTGATCCAGGCAGGCGAGCCCCGCTTTGGCGGCCTGTCCGCAGGGATCTCGATCGTCCGCCAGGGCGGTCCCCCACAGCGCCAGCAGGCGGCGAAACGCGGCCGCATCGGTTGTGTTGGCTTCATTGGCTTGCAGCAGTGCGTTGACCGATGCCAGCTTGGGCGCAGGTGGCACCGCAGCCGCGGGGGCCGCGGGGGTCGCAACGGGCGCGCCCTTCAGTGCTGCGGCAGGAGCCGCTGCCGCACTCTTGATCGCTCGGGATGCAGAGAGCACCGGACTCTGATGGCGCCAGAACTGCCAGCCGAGGAACAGGGTGCCGGCGAGGGCGACGGCGGCCAGAGAGCCAATCATCCACCCCAGCCAGGTCGGAAAAAATCGGCGCCCGTAGACTTCGCCCGCGGCTCGGCGCACCAGCGAAGCGGTGATTTTCTTCGTCTCCTGGGTATAGGCGCCAAGCAGGGCGCGATCACAGGCAACATTGATGACTCGCGGAATGCCCAGAGACAGGCGGTGCAATTCCGTCAGCGCGCCAGGGGTGAATATTTCCTCGGTTGCGCCTGCAACGCGCAACCGGTGACGCACATACCCCTTGGTCTCCTCGCGAGACAAGGGCTTCAAGTGATATCGGCCGGTGATCCGTTGCGCGAGCTGGCGCAGATCGGTTCGGTCCAGCAATTCCCGTAGTTCAGGTTGTCCGATCAGAATAATCTGCAAGAGCTTCTGGGTGGGAGTCTCCAGATTGGTCAAAAGGCGCACCTGTTCCAATACATCGATCGAGAGGTTCTGCGCCTCATCCACCAATACGATGATGCGCCTGCCTTCCGCGTGGGCATTGAGCAGCCGTCGATTCAGGGCATCCACCATCTGCTTGACGCTGTCCCGATCCGCGTCGGCAATGGACAAGCCGAGTTCCTCGCAGATCGTGAGCAGAAACTCCACCGGCGTGATGCGCGGATTCAAGATCACCGCGACATCGGCATGATGCGGGACACGCGACAGCAGCGTGCGCACGACCGTGGTTTTGCCCGTGCCCACTTCCCCAGTCAGCTGGATGAAGCCGCCGGACTCGTTGATGCCGTACAGCAAATGCGCCAGGGCCTCGGCATGGCGCTCGCTCAAATAGAGGTAGCGAGGGTCCGGAGTGATGGCGAAGGGCTTTTCGGCCAGCCCAAAGAAACTGGTGTACATGGCTACTAGGATAATACCAACGCGCGGTTAGTTTCCGTTTCCCGGACCCCGGGGCAGAAGGCTGGCACGGGTGAGCAAACCCTGGCCAAAACGGTCTCGAATTCCATCAACCGCCGAATCCAGGCGCGATCCCGCCTCGGGCAGCGGGCTCGAGAACAGGTCCGGTTGCAGCACCTCCTGTAGATCGCTCACGCCCACCCCCAGCAGCCGAATGGCCGCGCGCGGTTGCGATGCCAACCAGCCGCTGAGCAGCGCCTGGGCGGCCGCCGATACCACGGCCGTATCCTGAGTCGGGGGCTCGAGCGCACGCTGCCGGGTATAAGTTGTGAAATCGCTGCGGCGAATCTTCACATTTACCCGGCCTGCCAGCAGTTTCTGCGCCCGCAGGCGCGAGGCGGTGCGATCCGCCAATGCCATAAGCTGGGCGCTCAATTCGGCCGGTGCACGAATATCCGTACCGAAAGTTTCTTCTGCGCTGATGGACTTCTCTTCGCGCGAAGCTTCGACCGGCCGATCGTCGAGTCCCGCGGCGCGATCCCGCATCGCCCTGCCATGCTTGCCGAAGGCGCGCCACAGCACCGCATCGCTGGCCATGCGCGCGTCGCCGAAAGTACGGATTCCGGCGGCCAGCACCGTGGGCAAGGTCTTCTGACCCACACCGAATAATTTGTGAATCGGCAGAGGGTCCAGAACCTCGCGCATATTGCCGGCATCGATCAGGCACATCCCATCGGGCTTGTTCAGATCCGAGGCGATCTTTGCCAAGAGCTTGTTGGGGGCAATTCCGACCGACGCGGTGAGCCCGGTCTGTGCGGCGATGCGGCGGCGAATTTCCGCGCCGATCTTTTCAGGCTGCCCCAGCAGTTGCCGGCTGGCCGTGACGTCGAGGAAGGCTTCGTCCAACGAGAGGCCTTCTACGACGGGTGTGAATTCACGAAAAATCGCGAACACTTGATCCGAAATTTCCTTGTAACGCGCCATGCGCGGATTCACGACGATCGCTTCCGGGCAGCGCCGCAAAGCTTCGCGCATGGGCATGGCGGATCGCACCCCGAAATGGCGCACGGCGTAGCTCGCCGCCGCGACGACGCCGCGGCCGCCCGTGCCGCCGACGATGAGCGGCTTACCCTTGAGCTCCGGGCGATCCTGCTCCTCCACGGACGCGTAAAAGGCATCCATGTCGATGTGCAGTATCGAGCGCACCCGTCAATCCACGGTAATGGTGATTTTCTTCGAGGTCAGCGGCGGATCGAACGATTGGTGCAGGTAATCGGCGAATATCAGCTGCAAGGTGTGCTTGCCGGGCGCCAAGGTCAGCGTGGTTTCAGTTTGACCCTTGCCGAAATGCACGATTTTGTCGGTCGCCGGCATCGGTGCATCTAGTTTCAGCTCGCTCACATCGGTGTCGACCAGAAGATGATGGTGACCGGTGTTGTCGAACTTCACGCCGGCCGGTGCAATTCCCATCCCCTTCAGGCCGAATTTTACGGTGACCGGGTTATGCAGCTTCGCACCGTTTTGCGGCGCAATGAAATACACCTCTGCACCCGCCGGCGGCGCCGACCGGTCCGCGGCAACGGCAAATGCCCCGAGTAAACAGACGCCCAACACAAGCAATAGACGACTCATGGGAAACTCCTTGTGCAAAGACCGCAGCTTACGACTGCACTCAAGTTTACAACTGCAAGGCCGCGTACACGAATACGCCGGCCACGGTGAGGCCGGCCACGATCGAATAGACGAAGAACAGCACAACCCCTTTGAACACGGTGCCGAGCCAGGTGCGGCGGAACACCCTGCGCAGCCCTACGAGAGTGTAGACCGGCAAGCTCCAACCGAGGATGTTCTCCAGGAACCCCCCGATCCCTGCGAGCTTGGGCCAGGAACCTGTGGTCTCGCTGATCAACAGCAGGCGGCCGGCGCCACAGCCGGGGTCGGTGCACCGGCCGAGGTATCTGCCGCGACGACTTCGCGCTGCGCCGCGGGCCCGACGGTGCTCATGACCCGGCGTCCGCTCCTACGCCCAGTTCACGCGGTGCGAAGTCGTCAACATTGATGATGTCCTGAACTTTGGCGTCATAGTCCCGCAAGAGCGCGGCTTCGCTTTCGCTGATGATGCCGAGCGCCGCGGCCTGCGCGATCTGCCCCGGCAGGTCCAGCGCCGCGACGCGGCCGGTCTTGACGCCGTCGACGCGGATGCGTTTCTCGAGCGGCTCCGCCGCGGCGGACAGCACCAATGCCGCCTGTAGTTTCCCCAACGGATTGTCGGCCGCCGCCGTCTTATAAATATGAGTGCACAGGCGATCGCGGCTGGCACTGGGATTCATGACAAGCTCGCCTATCGCATGGCCCAATCGATCGCTCGGCGGCGAGTAGGCGAGTCCGCGCGGAAAAATGCACAGCCGCATGAACAGTGCCAAGTGGCGATTGGGAAAATTTCGCAGGAAGAGGTGCAGCTGCTCCTGTGCTTGATACAGGAGGCTGCGGCAGGCCCACTCGATCAGCGGGAGATCGTCCTGCTGGCGTCCCTGATTTTCATGATGCTTCAGCACCATGGATGCCAGGTACATCGATGAAAGCACATCGCCGAGGCGCGCCGACAGAGTCTCCTTTTTCTTCAGATAGCCGCCGAGCGCCAGCATGGCCACATCGGTCGCCAGAGCAAACGATGCGCTGTACCGATTGACGTGCTGAAAGTAGCGCCGCGTCGCGCCGGTATCCGGCACCCGCGTGAACCGCGCCGAGGTCAGGCCGAGAACCAAGGAGCGCACTGCATTGGAGATGGCAAATCCCACGTGGCCCACCACTGCGGCATCGAACTCGCGTACGCCGGCCTCGCGGTTCGGATTCTTGGCGGCATTCATTTCCTTCAGCACGTACGGGTGACAGCGCACCGCCCCCTGACCGAAGATAATCAAGTTGCGCGTCAGGATGTTGGCGCCCTCGACCGTAATGGCGACCGGCACGACCTGATAGCCGCGCCCGAGATAGTTGTTCGGCCCCAGCATAATGCCCTTGCCGCCCTGCACATCCATTGCATCGTTGGCGACCATGCGGCCGATTTCGGTGGCGTGATACTTGAGCATGGCGGAGGGCACCGATGGCTTTTCGCCGCCGTCGATGGCGCCGGCGGTCACTGAGCGCGCCGCATCCATGATGTAGGTGCGGGCCGCCATGCGCGCCAGGACCTGTTCGATGCCCTCGAAGCTGCCGATCGGGGTGTTGAACTGGCGGCGGATACGCGCATAGGCGCCCGAGGCATAGACCGCGGCCTGCGCGCCGCCTGTGGCATTGGAGGGCAGTGAGATGCAGCGGCCCACGGACAATTGTTCCACCAGCATGCGCCAGCCCTGCCCTGCCGTGGCAAAACCGCCGATGATGGCGTCCAAGGGGACGAAAACGTCGTGTCCTTGGATGGGGCCGTTTTGGAATGGAATGTTCAACGGAAAATGCCGGCGGCCGATCGTGACGCCGGGCGTTTCCCGCGGAATCAGCGCGCACGTGATGCCTAAGTCCGCCTTTTCGCCCTTGAGATGGTCAGGATCGTACAGACGGAACGCCAGGCCAATCACCGTGGCAATGGGAGCGAGCGTAATGTAGCGCTTGGAAAAATTCAGGCGGATGCCGATGACCTCTCGGCCAGCCCACTGCCCCTTGCAAATGATGCCGGTGTCCGGGATGGACGCCGCGTCCGAGCCCGCGCGCGGCCCGGTGAGCGCAAAGCAGGGGACATCGTCGCCACGCGCGAGCCGCGGCAAGTAGTGGTTCTTTTGCTCTTCGGTGCCGTAATGCAGCAGCAGTTCCGCGGGTCCCAACGAGTTCGGCACGGCGATGGTCGAGGACGCCGTGGCCGAGCGCGAAGCGATCTTGATCAGTACGCAGGAGTGCGCATAGGCCGAGAATTCCAGGCCGCCGTAGCGTCGCGGAATGATCATCGCAAAGAAGCCTTGCGCCTTGATGAACGACCAAACCGATGCAGGCAAGTCGGCGCGTCGATGTGTGATATCCCAATCATCGAGCATCGCGCACAGCTCATCGCATGGGCCGTCGAGAAATGCCTGCTCGGGCGGCGTCAGCACCGGCGGCTTTGCCGACATGAGCTTTTGCCAGTTCGGCCCTCCGGTGAACAATTCACCGTCCCACCAGACCGTGCCCGCATCGAGCGCCTCGCGCTCGGTCGAGGACATGGCGGGAAGCAGCTTGAGGTATTTCTTCATGAAGGGCCGCGTGAGCAGCCGAATCCGCAGCGGCCGGATATTGAAAAGAAACAACAGGGCGAACGGCACGGAAAGCGCGGCCTTCCACCACAAGGGCGCGGTACCGAGCGCCCAATACAGGGCGAGCAGTACCAGCAGCACGCCGGTACTCGCCGCGAGACTGGCGCGCCGATAGGCGAGAATGAAAATGGCGCCCAGGAACAATACCAGCCAGCCAACGACGATGGCTGCGTCCAGCAGCAGGTCTTGCATCGGACCGCCCCTTTTTTTAGATCAAATCTTTGACGCCGTCGCGTTCTTCCAGCAGCTCGCGCTGCGTTGCCTGCATTTTATCGCGGCTGAAATCATTGATGGCCAATCCCTGCACGATGCTGTACTCGCCGCCCTTGCAGGTAACCGGATATGAATAGATGACCCCTTCGGCTATTCCATAGCTGCCATCCGAGTGGACACCCATGCTGACCCAATTATCCGATGGTGTGCCCAGCATCCAGTCATGCACGTGATCGATCGCGGCCGCGGCGGCGGATGCGGCGGAGGAGGTGCCGCGCGCCTTGATGATGGCGGCGCCGCGCTGCTGCACCGTGGGAATAAAACTGTCCTTGAACCAGCCTTGATCCACCAACGAGAGCGCGGGCTTGCCCTCGACGGTGGCGTGGTGCAGATCCGGATACTGAGTCGCCGAATGGTTGCCCCAGATGATGACTTTCTTGACCGAGGTCAGGGGAGCGCCGGTTTTCTCGGTGAGCTGCGCGAGGCCGCGATTGTGATCGAGGCGAGTCATCGCCGTGAAGCGGTTGTGAGGCAGCGAAGGCGCATTGCGTTGGGCGATGAGCGAATTGGTGTTGGCCGGATTACCCACGACCAGTACGCGCACGTCGCGGCTTGCGACCGCATCCAGCGCCTTGCCTTGCGCGGAGAAGATTTTGGCGTTTTCCAACAAAAGATCCTTGCGCTCCATGCCCGGACCCCGCGGCCTGGCTCCCACCAGCATCGCGAAATTGCAATCCTTGAAGCCGACGTTAGCGTCGGAGGTTGCCGTGACTTTGTTCAGGGTCGCAAAGGCGCAGTCGTTCAATTCCATCACCACGCCTTGGACCGCGGCGCTGGCCGCGGGAATTTCCAAGAGATTCAAATTTATCGGCTGATCGGCGCCGAGCATTTGGCCCGAGGCGACGCGAAATGCGAGTGCATACCCGATATTGCCGGCGGCGCCCGTGATGGTAATGGTGACTGGCTTCTTCATGACGAGCTCCCGCGCAAAAACCAGGGATGGTATCTGAAATTACCCTGGATCGTCATTGACGGATGGCCAGCCGCGATTGGCTCGCCTTCGCCAAGCGTACACCGAGCAGCTCGGCAACGGTGGGCGCGATTTGCCGCATGTCGATCAATCCTAAGTCGCGCCCGCGCGCAATGCCGGTACCCGCGATGAAAAAAGCCGCGCGCATCTCGGGATACTGCGGCGAGAACCCGTGGCTGCCCAGAGTACCCGGAACGTCGCTCAAGAAAGGGCTGGTTGCGTCGGCCAGCGCGTAATAGCCGAGTTTCATGATGATAAGAAACGCTGCGTCCGGAAATGCTCCGCGCTGCTTCATGGCGTCGCGTTCCAGCACCTCGGCGATGCCGTTGTTCGGATCGGCCTGCAAGGCGTGCAGCAGATCGCGCACCTTACTTTCAGTTTGCGAATCGGCGGGATCGTGCAGCATGACGGCCGCCATTCCGGCGCCGGACCAAGGCTGCGCCGTCCAGGAGCCGCCGCTCTGGATCAATCCCGCATGCAAAAACGGTTGCATGAGATTCACCTTGTGCGTGATATGCACGAAGCCGTGATCCGACACCACCAATGCGATGGCCTTGGGATCGTTGGCACGCGACGCGGCAAACAATTGTGCAAGTTGGCCGTCAATCACTTCAAGATCCTGATTGGCCTCCGGGCTGAACGGACCATGCCCGTGTTCCTCCTCGTCGAGTGAACTCAAGTGGATGGTCATGAACTTGGGTTTCTGGGTGCGCAGGATATCCAAGGCAAAGCGGGTCTTGATTTCATCGCCGGGCGGGCTCGGGTCGTTGCCGCGCATGTACGGACCCAAACGCGCTTGCATCTTTTGCAGCAGGCCTTCGGGACGCGCGAGCGCCGCCATCAGCAACGCATCGGAAGGATCGACATCCGTCAGGCGCGCCACTCGCCAATACTCCGGGATGAGAAAATCCACCGCCGTCGCGCCGACACTCACGGGCCAGCCGACGCTCGCGGTGGACAATCCGGCCTCATGCGCAGCCTGCCACAGCGTCGGCACGCGGATTTGTTGCGCATACCAATACCAGGCGTTCGCAAAAGTATTTTTGGGATCGAACTCCAGGTTGCTGTAGATGCCGTGTTCGGCGGGTGCCACACCGGTCAGCAGCGTCGTATGGCTGGGATAGGTCACCGTCGGCCACACGCCGGTCACGCCGCGGGCATAGGCGCCATCGCGCATCAAGCTGCGCAAAAAGGGGATCTTCAGACCATGCGCGTCCGCATCCAGGACATATTCCGGTTTCAGCCCATCGACCGAAATCATGAGCACCGCGGCGGCGGGCGCGCGCGCGCCGGCGGCAATCGCCAGAAAAAATAGTGCCAGCGCCGGCAGGGCGCGCAAGGTCCGAACGCGAGCGTGAGCCACGGGAGTTTCGATCACTCGCTGAGGGGAATGATGTAGTCGGGATAGGCGCTGCGAAAGCGGCGCATTTGCGTCTCCGCCTCGGCGTCGCGGCCGGCGCGGCGCAACGCATTGATATCCTCGAGCCACAGCGCCGGGTTGCGCTCGCGCGGCGATGCGGGCATTGCGCGCGGCGCTTCGCTGTTGAACATGCGCACGCGGACCACGCGCGGCTTGTCATCGGGTTTCTTGGCTTGCGGAGCGAATATCATCGCCAGCACCAGCGCGAGCGATAAAAGTGCGCTGGCGGCGAAGGCAAACGGCGCCAAGCTTTGCGACCTGATCGGCCTCTTGGATTTCAAGGAGCCCGCGGATTCGAGCACCAATCGATCGAGCTCATGCGGCGGCACGGGCGAGGATTCCCGCCGGTACTGACACGAAACGTCGCTGCCACCGCGCAGGTAGTCATCGAGTTCATCGGGCTTGAGTTCTTCAGGCATGAGTGCGTCAGGCATAAGTCCGAAGCCGCAGCGCTTCCGGCTCCTGCATCGGGCGCAGCGAGTTTTTCAATTTTCGAACCGCGTAGCGCAAGCGGCTCTTGGCGGTTTCAATCGGCACGTCGGTAATGCGCGCAATCTCCTCGACGTTCAATCCCGTTTCCTCGCGCAGTAGAAACGCCTCGCGCTGTTCCTGCGGAAGCGCAGCCACCGCAGCGAGCACGGCTGATTGCTGTTCGGCGAATTCGGCGACTCTGTCCGGGCGCTGATGCTCGGGGACTTCTGCCTCCAGCAGCGGCGCTTCCGTGTCGTGCGTCGGCATCACGCGGCGCTGATGCATGTCACGCCGGAAAAAATCCATCGCGCAATTGTGCGCAATGTGAAACAAGAACGTCGCGAATTTTGCGCGTGGCTCGTAGCGCGCACGGGTCGCGATGAGATGCGACCAAACTTCTTGAAACAAGTCCGCCGCCGCACAGCCGTTGCGCACGTGGCGCAAAAGATATCGATACAAAGGCCCTTTGTAGTGAGCGTAAAGCACGGCAAACGCGGCCGCGTCACCGTCCCGGTAACGCAGCATCAGCCCCACGTCATCGTCCGAAAGATTCATCGTGCCAGCAGCATACGTGGCGGGCAGTTCAGGGGCAAAGCCAACCGAAACAGGGAAACGATTTTTGGGCCGACCGTTGCTCATTTTTATATTTCTTGTAAAAACAAATACTTAGAAGTCGAAATATTTTTCGAGAAGTGCTTGCATGTAGTGGTGTTGTATATTACTATATCACCAAGTCACCGAAACACCTTCGATGACGGACTGAAGACCGGAAACACTTGCCAGGAGACGATCATGAACACCTCACTCTCAACCAAACTGACGGCTCTCGCTCTCGCTTTGATCTTCAACAGCGTGATCATGGGCGGCATGGCCTACCTGTTCAATGCGCAACTGCAGCAGCCCACGGCGGTGGCCTCACTCGCGAGCACCATGGCGAACACTGCGAACGACGCGGCCTGAGCCTTACAAGCCGGGCGCTCTGGTAGATTACCGTGCTATATGTCCCCCACACTTAGGGTAAGGCACATCGAGCGACATATGGACCCGAACTGGAACGACAACCAACCCATCTATCGCCAACTGCGCGATCGAATGGTAGCCCTGATTCTCGAGGGCGCGCTAAAGGAGGGTGACCCTTTGCCCTCCGTCAGGGCGGTGGCTGCCGATTACCGGCTCAATCCGCTGACCGTGCTGAAAGGCTATCAACAGCTGGTGGATGAAAACCTGGTCGAAAAACGCCGAGGTCGCGGCATGTATGTCAGCGAAGGCGCCCGGCGGCTGCTCCTGTCGGGCGAACGTGAGCGCTTCCTGCACGAAGACTGGCCGCAGATTCTGGCCGTCATCAACCGGCTGGGATTTTCGTCGGAAGAACTATTTGCGCAAACACCGGCGCTTACTCACCCGGCACCGCCGCCCCGCGGCAGCGACGCCAAAGAAGAATGAGAGTCACCATGGCCCCGCTCATCGAAGCTCGAGATCTGACGAAGAAATACGGCGCTCACGTTGCGCTGGATCGCGCCAACCTCAAAGTCGAGGCAGGCCGCATCGTCGGGCTCATCGGTCCCAACGGCGCCGGCAAGACCAGCGCCTTGCGTGCCATTTTGGGCCTCACCCATTACGAAGGCCAGCTGACGGTTTTGGGGCGCGAGCCGTTTCGGGAGCGCACCGAACTGATGAACGAATGCTGCTTCATCGCCGATGTGGCAGTGCTGCCCTCCTGGTTGCGCGTCGACCAAGCCATTGATTTCGTGGCAGGCGTGCATCCGCGGTTTCGCCGCGATCGCGCCACGGCGTTCCTGGCCAAAACCCAGATCACCGGCAAACGCCGTATGCGGGAATTGTCCAAGGGAATGAAAACTCAGGTGCATCTGGCGCTGACCATGGCCATCGATGCGAAGCTGCTGGTGTTGGACGAACCGACCCTGGGGTTGGACATCCTTGCGCGCCGTGCTTTTTATGACGCGCTGGTCAACGACTACATGGATGAGACGCGGACCATCCTGATCACGACTCATCAAGTTGAAGAAGTCGAAAATCTGCTCACGGATATCGTGTTCATCGACAAGGGCCGCATCGTCCTGGACACTTCGCTCGAAGATGTCGCGACGCGCTTTACCGCGGTGGCCGTGATGGCGGATCGCCTGGATGCGGCGCGCGCCGAGAAGCCATTTTACGAACGCCACATCCTCGGCAAAGTCGTGCTGTATTTTGAAAATGTCGACCCGGGCAAACTCGAGGGATTTGGCGAAATCCACACCCCCAGCGTTTCCGATCTTTTCGTCGCGAAGCTTTCGGGAGGTGCAGCATGAACAACAGCAAATGGCTCATCCGCCGGGAATTCTGGGAAAACCGGGCGATCTGGCTGATTCCCGCGGTATTCGGCGGCCTGCTGTTGCTCGCCGCGCTGTTCGGCCAAGTCAGCATTCCGCACCTTAGCTCGCAGCATGAATCCGAGGAAGCGGCGGCCGCCTTTCTGGTGGTGGTCGGCGCCATGTTCTACCTGGTCATGGGAGTGTATTCGACCTGGTACCTGATGGATTGCCTGTACACCGACCGTAAGGACCGCAGCATCCTGTTCTGGAAGTCCCTGCCGATATCGGACTCGACCACCGTGCTCTGCAAACTGCTGGTCGGCATGGTCATCGTCCCGCTGGTATATTTCGCGGCCGCCGATGCAACCGCGCTGATCGCGGCCTTCATCCTGTCGATCCGGGCGCGGGCCTCCATCGGCAGCTCGCTATGGAACGGCGATGTCTGGTGGCAGGTGCAGGTGCTGTGGACCTACGTCATGGTCACGACGGCGCTGTGGTATCTGCCGGTCGCCGGCTGGTTGATGCTGGTGTCGGCATACGCTAAGCGCGCCGTCATGTTGTGGGCGGTGTTGCCGCCGCTGCTTCTCTATATCCTCGAGCGGGTATTTTTTGGGACGCGCATGGTGGGTCATCTCATCAGCCGGCGATTGACCGGGCTGCCGGCGGTGTCGTTCGACTTCTCCAAGTATAATTGGACGCATGATGGCGGCCTTGTGGATAATGCCCACACGGCTACGCCCAGCGTGTGGCATCTGATCAACCCGAGTGGATTTTTCAGCAGTGCCGAAACATGGATAGGAGTCGCGGTGGGAATCGCCTTGATCGTGGCCGCCATCCAGCTGCGCATGCGACGTTCCGAGATCTGAGCTGATGCGGGGCGCCGCGCCCCGCGAACCGGCGCGCGCCGCCCGGTCCTTTTTGTCCATCGCCGCGGCGGCATTCATTGCCTGCAATTCCGCACGAGCAGACGAATTTTTTCTGTTGCGCGACGAAAATCCCCTGGTGCGCGGCTTTTACCTGCCGTTGCCGAGCGATGGCCGCTTGACCGACGGTGCGGACTTATCCGCAACGCTGTCGATCAGCAACACGCTCAACGTGGAGAACCGGCCGCGGGAAAACCTGCTGGTGGATGGGGAGAGCCATACACTGCGCCTTAGCTATGAGGACTCGCTGTACCAGTCCTGGCGTTTCCGATTTACCGTCCCTATCATCAACGACAGCGGCGGTTTCCTTGACTCGACCATTGCTCATTGGCACCGCTGGTTCGGCTTTAACCCGGGAAACAGGCCCTTTTATCCCCAAAATGAACTGGTCTATTCCTACTCCGGCAAGGGTAGCGTCGACCTCACCCGGCCGCAGACCAGCATCGGCGATGTTTCCGGCGAACTCGGCTGGTATCCGATCGATGACGCGCATCGAACGGTCTCTCTGTGGGGGGGATTGGAGGCGCCGACGGGTTCCGTCGCCAAACTCACCGGCGACGGTGCCTGGGATGGCGCAGTCTGGGCGCACGGCGCCTTGCGCTGGCCGCAGTGGCAGTTGGCAGCGGAGTTCGGCGTCGCGCAGCCCTTCGGCGATGAAATATTTGCCGGCGCCGCGCACCGCACTTCCCTGTTTGCGCGCTTCGCGGCCACCCGCGCTGTGGGACCGGCATGGTCGTTGCGCGCGCAGCTCGATGGCCAGACCGGCCGGGTCGAAGACAGCGACACCCGGTTCCTGGGTCCTAGCTTGCAGCTGAGCGTCGGTGCGATTCGCCGTTTAGGCGAAGCCTGGCGCATCGAATTCGGCGTCGCGGAAGATGCCGCGGTGAATACGGCTCCCGACATTACTTTCTTTCTTGGGATTCGCCGCCAAAGCAGTGCAAAATAGCGCCAAGGTATTTTCGCTATCTCGAAGGGGCGCGCCATGTACAAGACGAAGATCGATCTGTCGGAGAAAGTCCGCCGCAATGTTGCCGGCATTTTGAATGATCGCCTGGCTTACGCCATTGATCTGCAGAGCCAAATCAAGCAGGCGCATTGGAATGTCAAAGGCCCCAATTTTATCGCCCTGCACGAGCTGTTCGACAAGCTCTCCGATGTTGTGCTGGAGCAAATCGACGAGATCGCCGAACGGGTCACGAGCCTCGGAGGAACGGCCGAAGGCACCGTCGCGGTCGCGGCCAAGCGCAGCAAGCTGAAGAATTACCCCTTGAGCATCACCGCCGGCAAGGACCACCTGTTCTATTTATCCACGCAGCTGTCGGTTTACGGCAAGGCGGTGCGCGCGGCGATTGCCGAGACCGACGAGCTGGGCGATGCGGATACGGCGGATCTGTTCACCGGAATTTCCCGCGAGGTCGATAAGTACCTGTGGTTCCTCGAGGCGCATCTGCAGGACAAGGCCTAAGAGCAAGGACCCTGTGCATGAGCGATTACAGCGCCGCCGCCGATAACCTGGGCCTCAGCGCGGCGCTGGCGACGCTGCAGGGATTGTTGACGAGCGGCGAGACTCTCGAAGCCTGGGCGGCGCAACGGCGCTTGTACGCGCTCAATCATCGCCGCGCGCTCATCGCAGCCACCAGCGGGCGCTTCATTTCGCTCAGACGGCGCCTGTTCGGCGGCTACGATTCAGCCGACATCCGCTGGCAGGATCTGAAGGAAACGCGCATCAGCGCCGGGATCATCGCCGCCGACTTGACCCTGGTCGCGCAGAGCAGTTCCGATCTGAATATCGGTGCCGAGGTTAACCGGGTGTGGAGTTTCGAGGGCTTGCACAAGGATCAGGCGCAGGCGATATATCGGATCTGCCAGCAGCATGACCAAGTGTGGCGCGAGAAGCGCCGCGTGCGCGAATTGGAGGAATTGCGCGCAAAATCCGGCGGCGTGCAGATCAGCGGCGCCCAGCCGGCGTACGGCGACAATGGCGCTGCGGCGGAATCCGAGCCCGCGCGCCGCCTGCGTCAGGCGCGCGAAATGCTCGAGGCGAAGCTGATCAGCGACTCGGAATTCGAAACGATCAAGGCCAAGATCGTATCGGGCCTTTGAGCCTCATCCCAACAGATACGCGAAGTAGCTATTGCGCAGCCGATTCAAGGGATCGGTGCGCTGCCGCAGCGCGCGGAACAGCTTGGCCCGTTCGCCGAAAGCCTTCGCCACATGTTCCGGCTGCAGCGCCCGGCTCTGATTGAAGGTGGGTACGCCGCCATGCGCGGACGCGAAATCGTTGAAATCGATCAGGAAGTCGTCCCAACCTTGTTCGCCGCTGGACGAAGGCTCCAAGGTAAACATGGGTTCTGAGTAGCTTGCGCTGAACAGGGAGCCACGATCCTGATGCAGGCGGCTCGCACCGCTGACGACGTTGCCGCGATAGCGATGCTGCTTGAAGTACGACTTGCAGAATGCGAAATAGGCGCTGAGCAGCCTCGGATAGTCGGTTTGCGGGAAAGCCCACATGCTGTAGGTATGACGCGCCTTCCAAGCTTCCTTGGGCATGTCGCGCATCCATTCATGCGAATACATCATGACACCGCGGCTGCCGCCGCTTAAGGCCCGATGCATGCCCGACAAGACCGCGTTACGCAGGCCCGGCGCCGCCAAAACGCTGCCGACGGTCGAGCCGAACGCCGGCAGCACGTTGCGCATCACGGACTGTTTGATTTGCCAGATTCCGGAGCGGCTGATGGCCGCGGATTCATCGAGGGTGCGGCGCTCCAGCGTGATGCGGTCGTGAAAGGGCGAGACGTGCAGGCGCAGCCCGCCGGGCGATTCAACCAATCCGGCATAGCGAGAGGTGAATTCCCGCAGCGTCATCACCTCGTAGTCAATCTTCACCGGCGTCAGGGGACGCACACGAACCACGACCTCGTGCACGATGCCCAGCAACCCGAAACTCGAGCGCAGTACCCGCATCAGGTCGCGCTCGCGTTCGGTCACATTCATTTGCTTGCCCTGCGGCGTGATCATCTTCACTTCGGAAATGCAGGACGATAGTTGCGCCATGCCGTCGGCATAGGAGGCTTGCGGCAAGGTGGTTACCGCCATGGCGCCCAAGGAAATATTGCCCATTTCGGGCGTCAGCGGCAGTTCCTGGCCGCGCTCGGTGAGCGCCTTGACCAGGGCGTTGATGCGCACGCCGGCCTGTGCTCGCACGCTGTGTTCGCCGAATTCCAGGATCCGATCGAGACCGCTCGTGTCCACCGTGGTCCCGCCGTCGCCGCCCACGCAGCGGGTCTGCGAATAATCGGCGCCGACGATGCGCACGGGCGTGGGATAGCTCTTGGTTTTTTCGAGCAGGCTGGGAAGATCTTCGAAACGCTTGAGGCGCAGCACCAGCCGCGGCCGCCGAAAAAGACCTGAGGAATCCGTGCCTCGCGGATCACTGACTTTATTGACCATGTGCTTCCCCCCGGAAGACTCGAACAAGCTTGAGAAACGCTTGCTGTCGGGGGCACAAAACCTGGCGGTTCTGCATGCGCGTGTGCGCTTTGAGATTCACTGGCGACCCCGCTATCGTCAGGCTTCCGAGGAAGCCCCTTAGACCGGTGGTTTTGCGTCCCCACCTTTCGGCGGG
>DASXMG010000007.1:0-46930 GCA_036495805.1 Steroidobacteraceae bacterium
GAATGTCGTGCTGAAGAATCAGGGAAATAAAACACAGGGCGTGCGCTGGCTGCTGGCGGATGCCGGGGCACCGGCGCTCGGCGTGGCGTCGACTTATTTCTTTACCGTGTCCGCCGCCTGGTTCGGCGCGGTGCTCGGTCTGCTTGGCGGATTCTTCCTTTACATCGGCGCCAGCGATCTCATTCCGGAGAGCTACCACGCTCACCCCAAATTTCTCACCACTGCCATGACGCTGGCGGGCGCCGCAGCCCTGTATGTAGCAATTGCGCTAATTGCCCGCTAGGTCGCGGGTTGCGCCGCTCCCCGCCGAGGCGGCCACGATGCTCGCGATGGCGCCCCACTGAACCAAGCTCAACGTCTCATGCAGAAAAATCAGCCCGGCGAGCACGCCCAGCGCAGGATTCAAACTCATCAACACCCCAAAGGTGCGGGTCGGGACTCGCGGCATGGCATACATTTCGAGCGTATAAGGCAAGGCGCTCGATAGCACCGCGACCCCGAGCGCCGCCGGCAAAATTGCCGGAGCGAACAACACCATGCCGCTGTACGAGTAGCCCACGGGCACGATCATCACAGCGCCGATCACCATCCCCAATGAGGTGACCTGTCCGCCGTGTGCCGCACCGGCTCGGCGTCCGAAGATGATATAGAGCGCCCAGCACAAGCCGGCGCCAAGTGCATAGGCGACGCCGAGCACTGACAGCGGTTGTCCGCCCAGTCCCAGAGGCAACAATGCCACCAGGCCCAGTGCTGCCAGGACTATCCACAGGAAATCTATCGGACGGCGCGAAGCGAACAATGCAACGCCGAGCGGGCCCGTGAACTCGAGCGCCATGGTGATGCCGAGCGGGATGTAGCTCAAGGCCAGATAGAATAAATAATTCATCCATCCCATGGCCACGCCATAGACGATGACGGTGCGCAGCTGCGGCTTGGTCAAGCGGATGTGCCACGGACGCCACACGAGCAACAGAATCGCCGCTGCAATGCCTAAGCGCAGCGCCGCGGTACCACCGGCGCCGACGATCGGAAACAAGCTTTTGGCGAGAGTCGCGCCCAGTAGAAAACACAGCATCGCGACCAATAACGCCGCGATCGGCGCCGCGATGGGGGACATTTTGGGGCGTATGGTCAACTCTCCGCGGTGTCGTCCTGCGGATTTTCGGCAAGATGCAGGTGCTTCATCACGCGCTTGAGATTGCGGCGAATCTCATTCAAGTGGCTGAGGCTGACGGCGGTGCGCAGCGCTTCTTTCAACGGCTGCAACGGATAGCCGCCGTACGCACCGGCATTCGGCACATCATTGGTCACCGAGGATCTGCCCGAGAGCACCACGTTGTCGCCCACCGTGATATGCGCCGTCACCACGGAATTGCCGCCGGTTACGAATTGCCTGCCGATCTTGGTCGAGCCTCCCATCATGAAACCGGCGGTGAAGAATCCGTTTTCCCCCAAATCACAGTTGTGCGCGATATGGCAGATGTTGTCCAGCTTGGTGCCTGAACGAATGTGAGTTGAGGTCAGCGTAGCCCGGTCGATGGCGCAATTGCTGCCGATTTCCACGCCATCGCCGACGATCACGTTGCCCAAATGCGAAATCTTGCGCGGCTTGCCGGCTGCATCCACCGCATAGCCGAAACCATCGCTGCCGATGCTGGTATGCGGATGAATCTCGCAATGCTCGCCCAAGCGGCAGTCGGCGCCCAGGAAAACATGCGGATGCAAAATACTATTCGCACCGACCCGCGCGCCGTTCTCAACGACTGCGTGAGCGCCGATCAGGCAGCCATCTCCAATGTTCGCCCCGGCTCCGATCACGCAGTAGGGGCCCAAAAAAACGTTCTTCCCGAGTATTGCGTCGCGATGCACGACCGCCGTCGGATGACGCTCGCCCCACTGGGTGAAGCGGCTCGCCTTGCTGTCGAAGTATTTCAGCAGTACCGCCATACCCATGGAAATATTCTTCATCGAGAAACAACAGCTGTCCGCGTCCCCTTTCGGGCACAAGCGCCCGGCCATGTTGGCGTGCACGATGAGAATGGCGGGCTTATGGCGCCGCGCCTCACAAAGTTGAGCAGCATCAGTGACATACACCAGGCTTTGGCGCCGCGCTTCTTCCGGTACATGGCAGTGCGTGGCTTGCGTTTCCAGATTGCCGTGCAGAAATGTAAAAATATCGGAGTGATGATTCTTGATGGCTTGAGCGCTTAACATGCTGCTGTCCTTTAAGAATCCTGTGTGACTATCGAACGACTCGGGAGCCTACCATCGTCGGCGGAGCTGCGCGCAAGGTTGAGAAATCCATCAAGCGGATCTCGCGCAGCGGCATGCCGTCCGATACCGTCGAACTCGCCCGAACTTTGCTCGGCAAAGTGCTGGTGCGCGAATTTAGCGGCGGCATGGCCGCCGGCCGGATCGTGGAGACCGAGGCTTACTTGCAAAACGAACCTGCTTGCCACGCATTTCGGGGGATGACACCGCGCACTCGCTCGCTATTCCTCGAACACGGCCATGCTTATGTGTACCTCTGCTATGGAACGTCGCATATGTTAAACGTATCGAGCGAGCCTAACGGAATCGGTTCCGGCGTGCTGTTGCGCGCGCTCGAGCCCTTGTTCGGCACCGAACATATGCAGCGGAACCTCAACCATGTCAAGTTGACGGACCTGACGCGCGGACCCGGCCGGCTGACCGCGGCGCTGCAAGTCGACCGAAGTCACGACGGCTTGAATCTATTTACCAATAAGCACCTTTGGATAGGCGACGATGGTCACAAGATTGGGTCCATCGGCGAGAGCGTGCGCATCGGGCTGACCAAGGCGGCTGATCTAAGGCTGCGGTTTTTTGTTTCGGGCAATCGTTTCCTGAGCGGCCCACGGCGGCTCAATGACTGAAGGAGGTCCCGTGCGTCCGGCGTGGATTGTCAGTGCCGCGGTCCTGACATTGTTTGCCTCCCTCGCCCATGCCGCGTGCCCGGAGGCGGTGAGCATGCAACTGCAGCTACCTGGGTCCGTGATTTGCGTCGTCATGGAAGATGCTGCGATGAAAAAGCAGCAGCCGCTGTTGCGTGAGTGGATAGACCGCTCGGCGCACATCGTCGCGGGCTACTACGGTCAATTTCCGGCGCCCGCGGTCCTCATCCGGCTGCGCGGGATGGATGCCGGCGGCGTCAGCGGCGGGCGCACCACCAATGAATCAGGCTTGATGATTCAAATGCGAGTGGGCCGCGAAACCACGGCCGCGATGCTGGCGGCCGACTGGGTGCTGGTCCATGAAATGGTGCACCTGGCGCTGCCTGAGGTGGGTAGAAACCACGACTGGCTGGCCGAGGGCTTGGCCACCTATGTCGAGGGCATTGCGCGAGCGCAGTACGGCAACCGGGAAATCGCCGACGTCTGGGCGGAAGACCGGAATTCCATGCCCAAGGGGCTGCCGCGCGCCGGCGAAGGCGGCATGGATCAATCCCCGACCTGGGCGCGCACTTACTGGGGCGGCGCGCTTTTCTGTTTGCAGGCAGACGTTGCCATACGCGAACAAACCGCGAATCGCGTCGGCCTGCAAACCGCGTTGCGCGCAATCCTGAAAGAGACCGGAGGCTATGGCTTCGAGAGCGACATCGGAGAAGTGCTGCGCATCGGCGACGCGGCGACCGGAACCCATGTGATGACGGGTCTTTATCAACAAATCAGGGCAACACCGCAAACGCCGAACTTGGAATTGTTATGGACGTTGCTGGGGGTGCCGAATGAGCCGTTGCGGCAGCCGTTCGATGACCGCGCCCCTCTGGCGGCGATTCGAATCGCGATCACCGCAAAACCGGGTGGCGCTGCGGCTACGAGCCCTGCTAACGCACCCGGTGCTGTAAAAAACTAGTGCTCCGAAAAATTAGGCTCGCGCTTCTCGAAAAACGCCCGCACGCCTTCGACGCAATCCTGGGTTTCGAGCGTCATTTCCTGCGCGCTGCGTTCGGCACGCAGTTGTTCCTGCAGCGAATTGTCGAACGTCGAGGTATGCAGGGTGCGAATTTGCCCGAGAACCGCGCAAGGCCCGGTGGCAAGTCGATGCGCCACAGTCTGCGCGCGCGCCAGAAGCTCGCCGGCGGGAACCACCGAGTACACGAGGCCCCACTCGAGCGCCGTCTTGGCATCGATTCGTTCCGCGAGCATCAACGAAGACAGAGAGCGGCCCGCGCCGATGCGGCGCGCCAGATGAAAGGTGATTCCCGCATCGGGCACCAGCCCCAAGCGCGCGAATGAAGGCAGGAAGTAGGCGTTATCCGCGGCGATGATGATGTCGCTGGCGAGCGCAAGGCTCATGCCCGCGCCTACCGCCGCACCATTGACGGCCGCTATGATGGGAAATCTGAATCCGCTCAAGCGCAGAATCAGCGGATCCATGAAACGGCGCATTTCAAAATGCGCGCGCTGCCGAGCCTCGGCGGTCTTCAGGTCGATGGAATGAAGGTCCAGCCCGCTGCAAAAGACATCATTGCTGCCGGTGATGACCACCGCTTTTGCGCCGCCCTCGCCTTTTTGGATTTGATCGAGCGCCAGATGGATTGCGCGAATGACGGTGATGTCAATTGCATTGCTGCAGGCCGAACGCTGCAACGCCAAGGTCGCGACCCCGTCGGATACTGTGAACGACAAAGAATTCATGTGTCTGTCCTCCTGTCCAGCCCTCAGCAATCCTGCGCTTCTGATGATGCCCCTTGGGCGTGGTCACCGCAAGGAGACCCCTAGAGGGCTAATCGTTGGCCTGCTAAGATTCGCGTTCCAAAAAACAACCGCGCTGGCGGCACCGCCGTCCCGCAACAGACCCTGCCCAGCGAGATGCCAGCGACCTTCGTGCCGCGCGTGGAGAGCTTCGACTACATCAAGCGTGAGGAAATGATTCCGATGCGCGACGGCGTCAAGCTGAAAACCGTCATCCTCATTCCACGCGGCGCCCATCGCGCGCCGATTCTATTGAGTCGCACCCCCTATGGCGCAACGAAGGCGACGATCAAGATTTTCGACGGGGCATCCGGCGCAAGCTTCGTGGATTTGCCGGTGGTATCCGCGGCTGCCAATTAATCGCGGCGCGTAAAACAAAAGCGGCCGAGTCGAAACTCGGCCGCTGAAGGCGGGCGAATTGCGCGCGCCTATTTGTCTTTTTCGCCCTTCTGCTTCTCGGGCTTAGGATGCGCTTTCGCCGGGGGCGGCTTGGCGCCGGCAGGCTGACCGGGCTGTCCCTGCGTGCGCGCCGCACCGTTCGGTTGTCCCGGCGTGCGCACAAAGTTGTTCGGCCGTCCGGGTTGGGCCGGCTGTCCGCCTCGCTGCGCGCCGTTCTGCTGCCCGAATTGGCCTGGCTGTCCGCCTCGTTGCGCACCGTTCTGCTGCCCGAATTGCCCCGGCTGTCCGCCGTGTTGCGCAGCGCTCGGCGACATGCTCGCGCCGTGCGCTCCCACAACGCCCGGCCCACTGAAGGCACCCGCTCGCGGGGTTGCCGCAATCGCCGGATGACCGCCGTTGGTTCTGGCGCTCAAGGCAGGATTTCGGAATGCTTCCTGCGCGTGTTGGTGTTGCAAGCCCGTCGGCGGAACGTGTCTTTCGGATGCCCACTGTCGCTCTTGCGCGCTGGGAACCGCAGCCGTGCCGCCGGGGCCACCGTTGTAGCTCACCCTGGTGACCGAGACTCTATTGACGACGGTTTCGTTGTAGGTGTTGTGAATGTTTACGTTCACGTTCACCACGGCTCGATTGTAGGCGAATGAATTGCCGACCCAGCGGCCGCCGGCAAAGCCGACGCCGACATAGCCGAAGCCATAATTCACTCCGCCGTAGTAGCCGACGTGCGGGCCCCAATATCCCACGTGGAATCGATAGACCCCACCGACGAAGCCCCAGTACCCCGGCGTCCACAACAAACCCACCTGAGGCGGCTGCACCCAGGTTCCCGGCACCCAGTAATATCCGCCGCCGCCCCAGCCCCAGTATCCAGGAGTCCACAGGTAGCCCTCTTCGGGGCACGGTGGCTGCTCATAGTCGGGTATGGGAGGCGGCGCATCATTCGCGCTCACCTCAGCATCCACCGCAGGGTCAGCGTAAGCCGGCTCAGCATAGGCCTGCTGCGGAGGCGGCGGCGCGGGCTGGACATAAGCGCGCGGCGGTGGCGGCGGCGGAGGCGCCGGTACCACGGTCCGCACCACGCAACCTGCCAGCAGCGTCGCAGCGGACAAGGCCACTGCGGCGCCCGCCAAGGGAAGCCTTGAATTCAATGAGTATTTGAGGATAGACATGGTCACCCGCCGTTTCGATGGTTATGCATGAGCGTACGCAATGGCGCGCGCTTTACGCACACTAACGTCACAGTTCACCGATCGGCTATCACTGTGAAGGGAATGTAACGGAATCGAAAACGCCGTCGCAGATCTGCGACGGCGTCTGACAATCTCGGCGTTGCCGTGCTATGCGTCGATGGAGCGCTTAAACGTCTCGGGCAGGAACAGCAGCCCGACCACCAGTGTGATGGCGGCAACCACGATGGGGTACCAGAGCCCATAGTAGATGTCACCGGTCGCGGCCACCATGGCGAAGGCAGTCGTTGGCAGGAAGCCTCCAAACCAGCCATTGCCGATGTGATAAGGCAGCGACATGGCGCTGTAGCGAATGCGCGCCGGGAACAATTCGACCAGCATCGCCGCGATCGGTCCATACACCATGGTGACGTACAGCACCAAAATGAACAGGATGAGCACGACCATCGGCTTATTGACGGCGGCCGGGTCTGCTTTATCGGGATAGCCCGCGGCCGACAACGCCGCCTTGACCTGCTTTTGTAACGCCGCAATGGCCGCCTTGCGATCAGCACCTTTGACCACTTTCGGATCGGGCACATCGAAGCTGTTGCTGCCGCTGCGAATTTTCGTCAGCGTTCCTGCCGGGGCATCTTCGCTCTTATAAGTCACGCCGGCCTTGGCGAGAAAGCTCTTCGCGATATCGCAGGAAGTTGAATCGAAGGATTTCTTTCCGATGGGATCGAACTGAAAGGAGCATTCCTTCGGATCCGCAACGACCGTGACCGGCGCCGACGATAGGGCCGCATACAGCGCCGGATTCGCATAGTGGGTCAGTGCGCCGAACAACGGCATGTAAGTCAGCATCGCGAGCAGGCAGCCGGTCATGATGATGGGCTTTCTGCCAATCTTGTCCGACAGCCAGCCAAACAGGATGAAACAGGGCGTGGCCAACACCAGCGCGATCGCCACCAGAATATTAGTCGTAGCACCATCGACCTTCAGCTCGCGCTCGAGGAAGAACAAAGCGTAGAACTGCCCCGTGTACCACACCACCGCCTGTCCCATGACCGCGCCCAGCAAGCTGATGAGCACGATTTTCAAATTGGGCCATCGGCCGAAAGCCTCGGAGAGCGGCGCCTTCGACGTCGTTCCCTGGTTCTTCATCTTGACGAACACCGGGCTCTCAGCCAGCTGCATGCGGATCCACAGCGAAACGCCGAGCAGAATGACGGAGATCAGGAACGGTATGCGCCACCCCCATGCTTTGAAGGCATCCTCGCCCAAGCTGGTGCGGGTCACGATGACGACGATCAAGGCGGCGAACAGTCCAACGGTCGCGGTCGTCTGAATGAAGCTGGTGAACAGGCCGCGTTTCCCCTGCGGCGAGTTTTCCGCGACGTAGGTCGCCGCGCCGCCGTACTCGCCGCCCAGCGCCAGGCCCTGTAGAAGGCGCAATACCAGCAGCAGAACAGGCGCGAGCACGCCGGCCGTCGCGTAACTCGGCAACAATCCGACCGCAAACGTCGACGCACCCATGATCCCCATGGTGATGAGGAAAGTGTGCTTGCGCCCGACCATGTCGCCGAGGCGCCCGAACACCAGCGCGCCGAACGGCCGCACGGCAAAACCCGCCGCGAAAGCGGCCAGCGCAAAGATGAATCCAGTTACCTCGTTGACGCCGGAGAAAAATTGCGCGCTGATGATGCTCGCGACCAGGCCATACAGATAAAAGTCGTACCACTCGAACACGGTGCCCAACGATGATGCACCGATGACGAGCCAACTGCTCTGTGCCGCTGCCGTGCTTTTCGGCAGTCCGGCATCTGCGGATGTGGTAGCCATTGCGTATTCCCCTGTTTTTTTATGAAATTCGTTCGTCGCAAACATCGAGCCGGCCGGGCAAATGCCGGGGGCTAATGCTTGAGCTGCCCCGCCGTGATCACCGCGCGCAACTCGGTCAGCTTGGCCTTGATCGCCTTGGCGTTCTCCGGTCCCATTCGAATCAGCAGCTTTTGCCCGGCGGACCGCGACTCGAGCGCAGGATCGGCATAGACGTACATGACATTGGGGCGCACGAGTTCAACGGGTCCTTTGGGATCCGGCGTCGCCAGCAAGTTGTCGATGACTTCCACCAGTCTGTCGTTGAAATAGCCGTTGGGATAGCCCAAGTTCTGATAGGACTGCTGGAAGAGCGGATAGTAATGAATGTACAGCGCGCCCAATTGCTTGGCGTCGAGCTGATTGATCACTGCAACCATGGGTTTGTAGCGCTCGAAATTGCGCTGATCGAGGGTGGCATGCAACTCATCGCCCTTGGCGAGGAACGAGCCGTCCACCGGGTTGGCGGGCCGCTTCTCCACCGCAACCTTTTGCCGCGGCAGGTTATCGATGGTAACCACCATCTTGCGAATGAGATCCTGCGGCACGAGAAAATCCTTGACGGCATCCGCGCTGCTGATTTTGGCGAGTGCGTCGCGAAAGGGCATGTCGCTGTCGGCCAATTCAGGTAAGGGTCCCGCGGACGCTGCATTGCCGGCGCCTTCCGGCAAGGGGTGTGCGACGCTCGGTTCCGAGGGCGAGGGCGCGGGTGCGGCGGGCGAACTGGGCGCGGCGGGCAACGGCTGATTGCGGCTTCGCAGGTAATAAACACCGGTTGCCGCAAGAACGAATATCAAGGCTGCCACGCCGACGATCGGTTTATTAATCATGGTTAGCGCTCGGCCTAGCTCGCGTTCAGCATGCGCAGCTGCAACTCGTGGCGGCGATAGTCGATGATCAGGGTGTCGAGCAATCCCAGCGTGTCCATGCCGATCAAAATCGCCGGCTCGCTCGTCAGCCGCCATTGCTTGAAAATGTATAGATCGCCGAAGGTCACGCCGGGATCATGAATGGTGATGGACCCCAGCCCTATGGCGGGCGTCGCCATCAACTCTCCTCTCTGAACATCCTTGGTGGCGCCGACGATGCTGTCGATTCTGGATCTCGGCGCACTCTCAACGCGGGCCAGGGCTTCCTTCAGCGCAATGTTTGCGATGGTGGCCTGGCCCCCGGTGTCGATGATGGCCTTGCAACGAACCTGGCCGACAAATCCATCCACCACCACCAACGTGCCGCGCATCGAGTGGAACGGCACGCTGATGAATCCGGGGGCCGAGCGCTCGTTCTTCGAGTAAGCGATGTTGATTCGATCATGGCGAAAATCGATGAAAATTCGCTTGCCCAACAAGCCTTCGGAACCGAGCACTCCCTCCGCTCCGCCGAGCGCGTCGGGAACAATCGGAAGAATGGCCTGATCGACGGCCACATCGCCGATACTCAAGGTGTCCACGCGAATCGTCGGCACGGTGGCAAATCCGGTAACGCCGCGCAGGATGACCGGCGGCGAGCGATCCGTCGGGATGCCCAAGGCCAACGCAACCAAGGCGGTGATCGCGCTGTGGCTTGCACCCGTATCGAGCACCAGACGGAAGGGTCCTCGTCCATTGATCATTACGGGAGCCCAAATGCGGCCGATCTGATCCCGGCGCGTGGGCGACACGTAGCGCGGCTCGCGCGCTTCGACCATGATTTCCGTCAATTCCTCGATCGGGTCGACGACGGGCGTCGTGGGCGGGGACACCTCGGGAGCCGTAGCCCCGGTCCAGACCGGCCATCCGGCCAACGCGCCGACCAAAATCGATGCCCCAAACCATGGGATCCGCTTATGGGATCGGGAAAGAAAAGCTCGTGTTGTGTCTTTCAAGTGCCCGCCTCAACGCTGCAACGTCGTTATGTCGTCGTCGATCGTCTGCCCCGAAAAATCGCCCCAACCTTCAGAGCAGCAGCATAGCACCGCGGTTCCTACGCACCAAAGTTCTTGCCTCGATACGTCAAATCGCTCGCTCGACCTCCCCTTGGGGCTGCGGCTCGAGGGGCGGCAGCCGGCCAAATTTTCCGAGCCGGAAATCGTTCATCGCGGTTTCGATTTCCTGCCGGGTGTTCATGACGAACGGCCCGTACCCCGCGATGGGTTCGGCAATGGGAACGCCGCTCAACATCAGAATCGTGCTGTCAGCCGCTGCAGCAATATGGACCTCGCTACCGGTGCGATCCAGAAGCACGAGCTCGGCATCCTTGACCTCGCGCGATCCATTTGCGGCGATGGCGCCGCGCAGCACTGCAATGGCCGCACTGTGTTCCCCGGGCACCGAGAGCGTGATCTTCGATCCGGATCGCAGCCGCACGTCCCAAACGTTCAGTTCGCTGAACGTGGCTGCGGGACCTTGCTGCCCGGAGTAGCTGCCCGCGATGACGCGCAGGCTGCCGGCACCGGCCGGCAACGTCACCTGCGGTATCTGCGCACTGAGAATCCCTTGATATCGAGGCGGCGCCATCTTGTGCTGGGCCGGCAGGTTGACCCACAGCTGGGCCATTTCCAATGCGCCCCCGCGCCGCATGAAATTGGGCGAGTGGAACTCATCATGCAAAATGCCCGCGGCGGCCGTCATCCACTGCACATCACCCGGCCCGATCACGCCGCTGTTGCCGACGGAGTCCCGATGTGCGACTTCACCCTGATAAACGATGGTCACCGTCTCGAAACCACGATGCGGATGTTCACCCACCCCACGTGGGCGCGCGGCCGGCGGAAACACCGTTGGCGCGGCGTAGTCGAGCATCAGAAACGGACTGATGTGCCGCCCCAATTGGTCGTAACTGAACAGGCTTCGCACCGGGAAGCCGTCACCGACCCAATGAGCCTGCGGAGCCGGATAAACACCCAACACAGCTTTGTTCACAAATATCCTTTGCATTGCACCTAGCGCATTTAGATGAGGCCGAAAAGCCGCTTTTCCAGAGGCGCCGGGGGCAGTGTGCGATCATAATGCGGCCCGAGGACCCTTGTGAAAACCTATCAAACCGTTGCCGAGCTGAAATCGCTGGTCGGCTCCCAGATTGGGACCAGCGACTGGATCACGGTTGATCAAACCCGCATCGACCAATTCGCCGCGGTCACCGGCAATGATCAATGGATTCATGTCGACCCGGTGCGCGCTGCGGCGGGCATGTTCGGCTCCACGGTCGCGCACGGATTTTTGACCTTGAGCCTGCTGCCGCTATTCATTCGTAGCTCGCATAAGGTCAATGGCGCACGCATGTCGGTCAACTACGGCCTGAATCGTGTTCGCTTCCCCGCACCGGTTCCTGTGGATAGCCGCCTTAGGGCACATTTCAAGCTGCTCGCGTTCGAACCCATTGATGGCGGTGTGCAGCTGATCACGGAGGTGAGCGTTGAACGCGAGGGGCAGGCCAAACCGGTGTGCGTGGCCGAGAGTGTCGGCAGGCTCTATATCTAGCCCGGCATCTAGCCCGGCGCGCCTTCCGAAAGCGCCCTGACATGGGCTACGGCGCTGCGGCCCAGCGCCGACAGATTGTAGCCGCCCTCCAGCATCGAGACGATCCGCCCCTGCGAATGCCGCGCGGCCACCTGCTTTAATTGGTGCGTCATCCAGGCGTAGTCGGCTTCGACCAGAGCCATTCCGCCCAACAAGTCTTCCTTGTGCGCGTCAAATCCCGCGGAAATGAAAATCATCTGCGGCTTGAAACTCTCGAGCGCCGGCAGCCAATGCGTTTCCACCGCCTTCTTCGCAACCGCCCCGCCGCTGCCCGCCGCCAGGGGAATGTTGATCATATTCGGTGCGGGGTTGCTCGTGCCGCTGTAGGGGTAGAAGGGGTGCTGAAAAAAACTCGCCATCAGCAAGCGCTTGTGCCAATGCGGCGGACTGAACATGTCCTCGGTGCCGTTGCCGTGATGCACGTCGAAATCGATGACCGCGACACGCTCGAGTCCCTTTTTCTCCAGCGCATAGGCGGCGGCCACGCCGATATTGTTGAATATGCAAAAACCCATGGACCGAAGTTGCGTGGCGTGATGGCCGCAAGGGCGAACGGCGCAAAATGCGTTGTCAGAGCCCCCGGCCATCAGCTCATCCACCGCCAACACGCCGGCGCCCGCGGCGCGTTGGGCGGCGGCGAGACTGTACGGGTTCATCGCCGTGTCAGGATCCAGCTGCAGGTAGCCTTCTGTCGGGGCGTTCTCAAAGATTGCGTCCACGTAGCCGGCGCGATGCACCCGCTTTAAATCCTCAGCGCGGGCCAGCGGCGCTTCGAGGCAACGCAATTCATCCAGCAATCCCGATGAGCGCATCTCTGCGTTGACAGAGTTCAAGCGATCGGGGCATTCGGGATGCCCGGCCCCCATATCGTGGCGCAGACAATCAGGGTGGGTGATATAGGCCGTTTTCATGTGCGCGATAATACCCTTAAGCTAAAGCGCCGTGAGTTCGCCGTAGAGCCCGGCAGCGCGGGCCCGTTGCTTGATCAAGGCCAGGATGGCATCGATCACGGGTGTGGCTACCGCGGTGAGGCGCCCCAGCTCCTGCACCGCACCCACCAGCGCGTCTATTTCAAGACTCCGGCCCCGTTCCAAATCTTGCAGCATCGACATCTTGTGGTCGGCCGCCGACGCGGCCCCCGCCAGGCGCCGGTCCATCATGTCGGTCGGAATCCGCACATCGAGCGCCTCGTTGACAGCCTGGGTCTCCTGCATCATGGTCTTGCACAGGGCGCGCAGATCCGGATCGCCGGTCATGCGTCCCAAAGTAGCGCCGGTGAGCGCGCTGATGGGATTGAAGCAAACATTGCCCCAGAGCTTCAACCAAATATTCCAGCGTATGTTGTCGCGTACCGGCGCGTCGAAGCTTGCCGCCGTCAATACCCGGCTCAATTCCAGCACGCGCGCCGAGCGGCTGCCGTCGGGTTCGCCGATGATGAAGCGGTTGAACTGGTGATGCGCAATGACGCCGGGAGCGATGACTTCGCAAGCGGGCTCGACCACGCAGCCGATCGCGCGCTGCGGCCCAATGATGTTCCATTGGCGGCCGTCCGGGTCGACGGACTTCAAGTGGCGGCCCTCGAAGCGTCCACCGGTTTTATAGAAGTACCACCACGGTATGCCGTTCATCGCGGTTACAATGCAGGTGTCGGGCCCGAGCAGCGGCGCAAAAGCCGCCGCACTTTCGAAGGCCTGATGCGCTTTCAGGGCACAGATCACGACATCCTGCGGGCCAAAGACAGCGGGATCGGCATCGGCCGCCACTTTGGCGATCTTGTCGGCGCCGTGAATTTTGAGCGTCAGTCCCCGCGCTCGAATGGCCTCAAGCTGCGCGCCGCGTGCAACGACGCAGACCTCTTGGCCGGACAGCGCCAATTCCACGGCGAGGTAACCGCCGATGGCACCCGCCCCGTAAACGCAAAACTTCATCCTACAAAGCTTCCACTCCGGGCAAAGCCGCTTGATTCGGGGTGGGCGTGCGCACTGCTTGGTGAATGGCCGCCGCAATCTCGTGCTGCGTGCACGGCTTCGCCAGCCTCGCAATACCCAAGGTAGCGGGATCGACGGGCAATTCCGCGTAGCCTGTTGCCAGGATGATCGGCAAGCCCGGAAACCTCATGTGTATGCATTCGGCCAGCTGCAATCCCGTCATCGCCGGCATCGCATGGTCGGTCAGCACGACATCGACCTTGAGACCCGAGCCCAACACCTGCAGCGCCTCGGCGCCCGAGTGCGCTTCGATTGCCGTGTGCCCGAGATCCAAAATCATGGCGGCCGTTCCGATCATGACCAAACTGTCGTCATCGACGATGAGCACCGTACACGGCTCGATCGCCGGCCGGAGCCCTGCAGCCGACTCCGGCACGCGTACGTGCGCCGCGGCCGCGGTACTGGCCCTGGGCAACCACAGTTCGACCACGGTGCCCGCGTTGGGCTCACTGTGAATACGCAGCAAACCTCCTGACTGCGCCGCCAGGCCCTGTACCATGGACAAGCCCAGCCCGGTTCCTTTGCCGGGACCTTTGGTGGTGAAGAATGGCTCCGTCGCCTTGGCGAGTGTCACCTGGTCCATGCCGACGCCGGTGTCGACGATGGTGATCCGGATGTATTCGCCCGGCGGCAAGGACGGGCCGTTGGCGGCGGGACCATGCGCCTTCGCAAAGCCATTGCCTGACTGGCCGTTCGCAGCATCCGGCGATGGCACCCTGTCGGCCTGAGCGCTGATTTTCACGTTGCCGCCATCCGGCATCGCATCGCGCGCGTTCAGCGCCACATTCAGCAGCGCCAGCTCGAGCTGATTGGCATCCACCAGAAGCGGCGGCAAATCACTTGGAAATTCGCTGCTGAATGCGATTCCGTGGCCCACGGCGCGCTTCAGCAACTCCTCCATGCCGTTGACCAGCTGCGTGAAATCCACCGCCTGCGGCTTCAGTTCCTGCTTGCGCGAAAATGCCAGCAGGCGTTGCGTCAAGGCCTTGCCGCGATCCGCGCCTTGGATGGCGTTCTGCAGCAGCCGCCGAATCTGGGGATCCTCCGGCAGTTTCTTTTCCAACAGGGTCAGGCTGCCCAGCACCGCCATGAGTAAATTGTTGAAGTCATGCGCCACGCCGCCGGTCAGCCGGCCGATCGTGTCCATTTTTTGCGCCTCGAACAACTGGGCGAGCGCCAGTTCACGCTCACGGGTGCGCTCTTCGATCCGCAGTTCCAACTCCTCGTTGAATTTGCGCAGTTCCGCGGTCCGCTCCTCGACACGCCGTTCAAGATCCGCGTTGAATTGCTCGAGTTGCCGCGTTTTTCGGTACAGGTCGACGAACACCCTGACCTTTGCGCGCAGCAATTCCGGGACCACGGGCACCGGAACGTAGTCGACGCCGCCCAACTTGTAGCCGCGCAGCTGGTCGAGGTGCGCCATCATGACCGCGGACACGAAGATGATGGCCGTGTTCTGAAAGCGCGGGTGCTCGCGAATCATCGTGGCCAATTCGAATCCATCCAATTCCGGCATGCATACATCGATGAGGATCAGCGCGACTTCGTTCTTCAGCAGGCATTCAAAGGCCTCGCGCGCGGAGCCGGCCTTGAGCAGATTCTCGCCCATCTCGGCGAGCACGACTTCGTGGCTCAGCAGTTTCGCCTGGCTGTCGTCGACCAACAAAATATTGACTTTGTCAGGGGCGTTCATGGAGTGCTTCAACGATGCAGCCACATCCGCAGCGCCGACATCAGCTGCTGGATGTTCACCGGCTTCGCCAGATAGTCGGAGGCGCCCGCCTCGAGACATTTCTCACGGTCGCCTTTCATGGCCTTGGCGGTCAGCGCGAGAATCGGCAGCCGCCGATAGGTCGGATCGGAACGAATCGCCTGAATCGTTTCATAACCATCCATGCCGGGCATCATGATGTCCATCAGCACGATCGCGATGTCGCTGCGGGCGCCCAGTACGGCGATCGCGTCGCTGCCGGTCGTCGCGGTGAGCACTTCCATGCCGCGCCGTTCGAGCACGCTGCTCAAGGCAAAGATGTTGCGCGCGTCATCGTCGACCAGCAGCACCGTGCGCCGGATCAGGTCCTCATCCGAGCTGTGCAAGCGCTCGAGCATGCGCTGCTTGGGCTGCGGCAAGTCCGCGACCACCCGATGCAGGAACAGCGCCGTCTCGTCCAACAGGCGTTCCGGCGATTCCACGCCCTTCACCACGACGCTGCGCGCCATGGTGTGCAGCTTCGCGTCTTCGTCGGGCGAGAGCTCGCGCCCGGTGAACACCACCACCGGTATATCGCAGAGCGATGCGTCGTCGCGAATTCGCTCCAACACCTCGAACCCCGACATGTCCGGCAGCTTCAGGTCGAGCACCACGCAATCGATGCTGTTGTCGCGCAGCTGCAGCAGCGCGCTCTCGCCCGTGTCGGCCGTCATGATTTCGATATCGTCGGAACCCAACAGCTCGGTGACGCCTCGACGCTCAGCCTCGTTGTCTTCGACCAGCAGCAGGCGTTTGCGGCGGGACTTTGCGTAGCCTTTGATGCGTGCAAAGGCATTCTCCAGGCCTTCCGTGGTGGTGGGCTTCTGCACGAAGGAAAACGCGCCGCGCGCCAGACCGTGATGCCGATCCTCGTCCAAGGTGACGATCTGCACGGGAATGTGCCGTGTGGTCGGATCCTGCTTGAGCTGGCTCAACACGGTCCAGCCGAGCATGTCGGGCAGAAAAATGTCCAGCGATATGGCGCTCGGACGGTGTGCACGCGCCAGCGCCAGCGCATCCGCACCGCGATGCGCGATCAACACCTTGAACCCTTCGTCCTTTGCCAGATCAACCATGATGCGCGAATAGTGCGGATCGTCCTCGACGATCAGAACGATGCTGTCGTGCGGCGCGAGGTTGTTCCGATCATCGATGATCTCCTCGATGGGCCGCTCGACCAGGCGAGTATGCGCCGGCACATTGGGCGATGGCACGTTGTCCGCGGCCGCCGCCGGGACTCGCAGCGAGGCGGCCCCAAGATAGGTGAGCGGCAGGTACAGCGTAAAGGTGCTGCCCGCTCCGGGCACGCTGCGCAGCTGAATTTCACCGCCGAGCAGGTTGGCAAGCTCGCGGCTGATCGCCAGCCCCAAGCCGGTGCCGCCGTATTTGCGGCTGGTGCCGGCATCGGCCTGCTGAAACGCCTCGAATATGATGCGCTGCTTTTCCGGCGGAATGCCGATGCCGGTATCCGATACCTCGAAGGCTACCACCGCGGGCGCATGCTTCAAGACCGCGTGATCCGCGTTCCAACCGCTCGTCGCCGGCGACACGCTGAGCATCACGCCGCCGTCGGCCGTGAACTTGAAGGCATTGGATAAGAGATTCTTGAGAACCTGCTGCAAACGTTTTGAGTCGGTAAAAATGCTGCGTTCCAAATCCGGCGAAATGGCGATGTCGAACTGCAGCTTGCGATTTTCCGCCTCGTGCCGGAACGGGCGGCCGATCATGTCGAGCAAATTGCTGAAGTAAACCTCTTCCGCATCCACCGATACAGTGCCCGATTCGATCTTCGACAAGTCGAGGATATCGCTGATCAAGTTCAAAAGATCGGTGCCGGCGCCGTGAATGGTGCGCGCGAACTCGACCTGCTTGCCGCTCAAGTTCCCTTCCGGATTCTCGGTCAGCTGCTGGCCCAGGATGAGAATGCTGTTGAGAGGCGTGCGCAGCTCATGCGACATGTTCGCCAGGAACTCGGATTTATATTTGGAGGTGAGCGCCAGCTCGGTGGCCTTTTCTTCCACGGCGCGCCGCGCCTGCTCGATCTCCTGGTTCTTCGCTTCCACTTCCACGTTGCGGTCCGCGAGCTGTTGAGCCTTTTGCTCGAGCTGCTCGTTGGTCTGCTGCAGTTCGCGTTGCTGGGTCTGCAGCTCCGTGGCGAGCTGTTGCGACTGCTTGAGCAGGCCCTCGGTCTGCATCGTCGCCTCGATCGAGTTCAGCACGATGCCGATCGATGTGGTCAACTGCTCCAGGAAAGACATCTGCAGATCCGTGAACGCGCCCAGCGACGCCAGCTCGATGACGGCCTTGACCTGGCCTTCGAAAGACACGGGCAGCACGATCGCATTGCGCGGCGGCGCGCGGAACAAGCCGGAACTGATGGGAACCACGCTGCTCGGCATCTCCGTGATCAACATGCGCCGCGCGTCGCGCGCGCATTGGCCGATCAGCCCCTCGCCCAGCTCCAGTTGCACCGAATAGCCGTTCGCCACATCGTCCGCGTATGCGGAGAGCAGCTTGAGCGCGGCATCCGGGCCGCCTGTCTGCACTTGATAAATCACCCCGTGATGCGCGCCGACCAAGGGGGCAAGTTCCGACAGCAGCATGCTGCCCACCGTGCTCAGATCGCGCTGCCCTTGCAGCATGTTGGTGAAGCGCGCCAAATTGGTCTTGAGCCAGTCCTGTTCGGTGTTGCGATCGGTGGTCAGGCGCAGATTGCCGATCATCGTATTGATGTTGTCCTTGAGTTCCGCCACTTCGCCGCGCGCCTCGACCTGCACTGACCGCGTGAGGTCGCCCTTGGTGACCGCGGTCGCCACCTCGGCGATGGCGCGTACCTGGGTGGTGAGATTCGCCGCCAGCAAATTCACGTTGCCGGTCAGGTCCTTCCAGGTCCCGGCCGTGCCGGGCACATTCGCCTGACCGCCCAACCTGCCCTCGACGCCGACCTCGCGAGCCACGGTGGTGACCTGGTCGGCGAAGGTCGCGAGCGTGTTCGTCATGTTATTGATGGTTTCGGCCAATGCGGCCACTTCACCTTTGGAGGCAACGGTGAGGTTTTGTTTCAGGTCGCCGTTGGCCACGGCGGTCACGACCTTCACGATGCCGCGGACTTGCTCCGTCAGGTTCGCCGCCATGACGTTGACCGTGTCGGTCAGGTCCTTCCAGGTGCCGGCGACACCGGGCACCTGCGCCTGACCGCCGAGGCGGCCCTCGGTGCCGACCTCACGTGCCACGCGCGTGACCTCTCCGGCGAAGCCGTTCAGCTGGTCCACCATCGTGTTGATGGTGTTCTTCAACTCCAGGATTTCACCGCGCACATCGACGGTGATCTTGCGCGAGAGGTCGCCGCGCGCCACGGCGGTGGTCACTTCCGCGATGTTTCTCACCTGCGTGGTCAAATTGGCCGCCAGCAGGTTGACGTTGTCGGTCAGGTCCTTCCACGTGCCGGCCACGCCGGGGACCACGGCCTGACCGCCCAGTCGGCCGTCGGTGCCGACCTCGCGCGCCACGCGCGTCACCTCGCCGGCGAATGAGCGGAGTTGATCCACCATGGTGTTGAGCGTTTCTTTCAGCAGCAGAATCTCACCGCGCACGTCGACGGTGATCTTGCGCGACAGGTCGCCGGTGGCGATGGCGGTCGCGACCTCGGCAATGTTGCGCACCTGCGCGGTCAGGTTGCCGGCCATCGAGTTGACGTTGTCGGTCAGATCCTTCCACGTGCCCGCGACGCCGGGCACCTGCGCCTGGCCGCCGAGCTTGCCCTCGGTGCCGACTTCACGCGCCACGCGCGTCACTTCACCGGCGAAGCCGTTCAGCTGGTCCACCATGGTATTGATGGTGTTTTTCAGCTCGAGGATTTCACCCTTCACATCGACGGTGATCTTGCGCGACAAGTCGCCGCGTGCCACCGCCGTGGTGACTTCGGCGATGTTGCGAACCTGACCGGTCAGGTTCGAGGCCATCGAATTGACGTTTTCCGTCAGGTCCTTCCAGGTACCCGCCACGCCCGGTACATTCGCTTGGCCGCCGAGCTTGCCCTCGGTGCCGACTTCACGCGCCACGCGCGTCACTTCCGATGCAAATCGGTTCAGCTGGTCGACCATGGTGTTGAGCGTTTCTTTCAACTGGAGAATTTCGCCCTTCACGTCGACGGTGATCTTGCGCGACAAGTCGCCGTTGGCGATGGCGGTGGACACCTCGGCGATGTTGCGCACCTGCGCGGTCAGATTCCCGGCCATGGAATTGACCGAGTCGGTGAGATCCTTCCAGGTGCCTGCGACGCCCGGCACCTGCGCCTGGCCGCCGAGGCGCCCTTCGGTGCCCACCTCGCGCGCCACGCGGGTCACTTCGCCGGCGAAGGAACGCAGCTGATCGACCATGGTGTTCAAGGTTTCCTTGAGCAGCAGGATCTCGCCCGACACCGTCACGGTGATTTTCTTGGACAAGTCGCCTTGCGCCACGGCGGTCGCGACCTCGGCGATGTTGCGCACCTGGCCGGTAAGGTTGGAGGCCATGGAATTGACCGAATCCGTCAAGTCCTTCCAGGTGCCGGCCACCCCTTTCAGTTGCGCCTGGCCGCCCAGCTTGCCTTCCGTGCCCACCTCACGGGCGACGCGTGTTACCTCACCCGCGAATGCATTCAATTGATCCACCATCGTGTTGATGGTGTCCTTGAGCTCGAGAATTTCTCCCTTCACGTCGACCGTGATTTTCTTGGACAGGTCGCCGTTGGCGACGGCGGTGGTCACCTCGGCGATGTTGCGCACCTGACCAGTCAAATTCGAAGCCATGGAATTGACGTTTTCGGTCAGATCCTTCCACGTGCCGGCTACGCCGAGCACATTGGCCTGTCCGCCCAATCTGCCCTCGGTGCCCACCTCGCGTGCCACGCGCGTCACTTCAGAAGCGAACGCGTTGAGCTGGTCCACCATCGTGTTGATGGTTTCCTTCAATTCCAAGATTTCGCCCGACACCGTCACCGTAATCTTCTTCGCCAGATTGCCGCTGGCAATCGCAGTCGACACCTCGGCGATATTGCGGACCTGCGCAGTCAGATTGGACGCCATCGAATTCACGTTGTCGGTCAGATCCTTCCAGGTGCCGGCGACACCCGGGACCTGCGCCTGGCCTCCAAGGCGGCCCTCGGTACCCACTTCGCGCGCCACGCGCGTCACTTCGCCGGCGAATGCGTTGAGCTGATCGACCATCGTATTGATGGTTTCCTTGAGCTCGAGGATTTCACCGGAGACATCGACCGTGATCTTGCGCGACAAATCGCCGCGCGCCACGGCGGTGGTGACCTGCGCGATGTTTCTCACCTGCGCGGTGAGATTGCCGCACATCGCATTGACCGAGTCAGTCAGATCTTTCCACGTGCCCGCGACACCCGGCACCAGCGCCTGGCCGCCCAGCTTGCCCTCGGTGCCGACCTCGCGCGACACGCGCGTGACTTCGGAGGCGAAAGAGCGCAGCTGATCCACCATGGTGTTGATGGCTTCCTTGAGCTGCAGGATCTCGCCGCGTACATCGACGGTGATTTTTTTCGACAAATCGCCGTTGGCTACGGCGATGGTGACTTCGGCGAGATTGCGGACCTGCGCCGTCAGATTCGACGCCATCGAGTTGACGCTCTCGGTCAGGTCCTTCCACACCCCGGTCACTTCGCGAACTTTGGCTTGGCCGCCGAGTTTGCCGTCGGTGCCGACTTCGCGCGCCACGCGCGTGACCTCCGAGGTGAAAATGCTGAGCTGCTTGATCATCGTGTTGACGATGTTTGCGGAGCGCAGGAATTCGCCCTTCAGCGGCCGGCCGTCCACATCCAGCGGCACGGTCTGCAGCAGATCGCCGCGCGCGACCGCGGTCACCGTGCGCGTCACGGCCGTGGTCGGCCACAGCAGGTCATCGATCAATGCATTGACGGAGCCTTCCATGTCGGCCCAAGCACCGTCGGTCAGCCCGAAGCGAACCCGGGTGCGCGTCTTGCCCTGATGCCCGACCACTTCGCCGACGTGCTCGAGCTGTTGCGCGATGCGCTGGTTTGCGGCAACGATGGTGTTGAAGGCATCGCAAATTTTGCCGGCGACGCCGGTTCGATGTCCGGGCAAGCGAACCGAAAAGTCTCCCGCCTGCATGGCATGCAAAGCATCGAGCAATTCATGCTGGTTCAGCTCCGGCGCGATTGCGTGGCCGTTGGCGGCGAGCTTGGCGGGGCGGGATTTTGCTACGGCGTTGCGCGCCTTGGCATTACGTGCTTTAGCGCTGCCGTTTCGCGCCCGGGCGCCCTGGTTAGGCGTGGCGGAGGAATTCTGATCCATGGTCGATCTCCGGGCCGCGCATCAGTCGGCCGCGAGGCGGTATTTTTCATCCCATCAGCGCGAACATACTAACGGCCAACGGGTCGCGTGTTAGCCATCGATGCTGCATTTTTAGCCGAGCACATGGCGCGAAAGCTTGGCAAAGCAGTCGGCGAAAGTCCAAACATCCTAAGCCCCTCGGCCCGCATATTGCTGTAGGAAAATTCTGACAGGCAAAAGCTGCGGATTGCCGGTTGAATCGGGCGCCGCAGGGGACTTTTGGGCGCTCGCCGCCGGCGAGCGCGAAACACTTTTTACTTATTGATCCAGCGCCAACCAAACCGCTTTGGGCTGCGTGAAATTCTCGATTGCGGCATCGCCATGCTCGCGCCCCAAGCCCGACTCGCCCGAGCCGCCCCAGGGCAGACGAACGTCGGTGTAGCCGTAGGTGTTGATCCAAACCGTGCCGGCTTTGAGCCCTGCTGCAACGCGATGCACACGTCCGATGTCGGCACTCCAAACGCCGGCGGCCAGGCTGTAGGCGGTTCCGTTGGCGATGCGCAGGGCATCCTGCTCATCGTCAAAGGGGATGACGGAGAGCACCGGCCCGAAGATTTCTTCTTGGGAGATCCGCATCTCGTGCTCGACGTCGGCGAACACGGTGGGTTCGACGAAGTAGCCCTGGTCGCCGAGACGCGAGCCGCCGGTGACGAGCGTAGCGCCTTCCGCTTTGCCGATATCGATATAGTCGAGCACGGTCTGCATTTGTCCGGCGGAAATGACCGGGCCCATCGTGGTTTTCGGATCCATCGGATCCCCGACCCGGATGGATCGCGCTCGCTCGGCCAGCCGCTGCACCACTTCCCGGTACACCGGTCGTTCGACCAAGACCCGCGAGCCGGCCGAACATACCTGTCCGGCATTGAAAAAGATTCCTGACGAGGCAGCGCGCACCGCTCGCTCCAAATTCGCGTCCGCGAATATCAAGTTGGCGGATTTGCCGCCCAGCTCCAGCGTCACTTTTTTGAAATTGCTCGCGGCGCCTTGCATGATGCCGCGGCCGACCTTGGGCGAACCGGTGAAGGTTACCTTGTCGACGCCGGGATGCCGTACCAAAGCCTCGCCGACGACGCTGCCCTTGCCGCAAACCACATTCAGCGCTCCCGGCGGCAGCCCCGCTTCCAGGAATAACTCGGCGACACGCAGCATCGACAGCGGCGTCAGTTCCGCCGGCTTGACCACGACGCTGCAGCCGCAAGCCAACGCGGGTGCAATTTTCCACATGCCGATCATGAGCGGGAAATTCCAGGGCACGATGGCAGCGACGACGCCGACCGGCTCGCGCAGCGTATAGGTCAGCGCATCGTGGCGCGCCGGGATGACCTGTCCCGTAATCTTGTCGCACCAGCCGGCGTAGTAGCGCACGGTGTCAATCACCGCGGCCATGTCCTGGCGGCGCACGGCCGCCAGCGGCTTGCCGGCATCCAGACTCTCGATCTCGATCAATTCCTCCTGGTGCTGTTCCAACAGCAAGGCGGCGCGCTGCAAGATGCGGCCGCGTTCAGCGGCGCGCAGCGCGCCCCAAACCTTTAATGCCGCGCGCGCCGAACTAACCGCCTTGTCCACGTCCGCTTTTCCGCCTTGCGCAACTTCGGCAATCGGCTCTTCGGTCGCCGGATCAAGATCGATGGTGTATTCGCCGGTCGACGGCGCCACGGGCTTGCCATCGATGAATAATTCGTAGTGTTTCAGATCGACTTTCTGGTCCATGGATTCCTCTCGCAGCGGCGCCTGAAGATGGCGGCGCTTGCACTGAAATGGCGGCATTCAGTGTGGAATCAAGAGCGGTAGGCGTCCAATCGCTTCGCTGAATCGATCGATAGCTGCGGGTAATCAGACCAGCGCGAGATCGAATCGCTTCTGCAGCTCGAGACCGCGCGCAATCTCCCAGACCGCGGCGGTGATCGGCGCCAGCGCCGGTTGATTGCGGGCAATCAACCCGATGGCACGCGTCAGATACGGCAGCAGCGGTGTGGCTCGGACCCTTGCCATATCGTAGAAATTGAGCAGGCTGTGCGGCACGATGCTGAACAAGCCGGCTTCGCTGACATGCGCGTAGAGCGCGAAAATCGAATCGGTCTCGAGGATCACGTCCGCTTTCGCGCCCGCGCGCCGAAACGCCGCATCGATCACCTGGCGATTGCGCATCTTGCCGGTCAGCAGGCACAGCGGCAAACGCCCGGCCTGCTCCCAAGTCACCGAGGACTCGAGTTTGGCGTCGCGCGCGGACAGCAAAACGTAGCGCTCATCGAACAAGTGCAGAGATTCGAAGCCGTCAATGGTCTTTTCGTCCAAATAGGTGAGTCCGAGATCCAATTCGAACCGGTCCAATTGCGCGGCGATCGCTTCCGTGCTCAACGATGAAATGGTGTAGCGAATATTCGGATAGCGCGTGCGGGTCGGGGCTGTGATGAATGCGGACACAGTCATGGTGGTGGGAATGGCGCCGACTCGCAGGGTACCCTCCATGCTGGACTTGGCGATCGCCGCATCCTCACGCATGTGCGACAGGGACGTGAGCGTCTGTTGCGCCCACACCAGGACGCGCTCGCCCTCGGCGGTGAATCCCAGGAAGCGGCGGCCGCGCTGCACGATCATGATGCCGAGTTCTTTTTCCAAGCTGCGGATCGCCGAGGACAGCGCGGGCTGCGAGACATGGCAGGCTTCCGCCGCCTTGGCGAAATGCTTTTCGCGCGCGAGTGTCACCAGATAGTCGAGTTGCCGGATGAACATGACGGCATCTTGCCGCAAATCGACGGAATCTTGCCCAAATATTGCGGAGCGTCTAGATTGGCCGCCCTTTTCAGGTTTGCCGAAGCGCGGAGAAATTGCATGAACTTGCCTGGTGAAATGACAGTGGTTGAAATCGCGGCGCCCGGCGGACCCGAGCAATTGAAGACGGCGCGCAGGCCGGTTCCCAAGCCGGGCGACGACGAAGTACTCGTCCGCGTCGTGGCCGCGGGCGTCAACCGGCCGGACGTCATGCAACGCCAGGGCCGCTACCCTCCGCCGCCCGGCGCATCGGATTTGCCCGGCATGGAGATCGCGGGAGAAGTCGTCGCATTGGGACCGAAGGTCTCGGGCGTTTCGCTGGGCGATCAGGTGACCTCCTTGCTGCCGGGTGGCGGCTACGCCGGCTACGCCATTGCGGCGGCTCCGCTGGTGATGCCGATCCCTGCGGGCTTGAGCCTGGTGGAGGCAGCCGCGATTCCCGAAACATTTCTGACGGTGTGGACCAATCTGTTTGAGCGCGGGCGGTGCAAAGCGGGCGACATCGTTCTCATTCATGGCGGCACCAGCGGCATCGGAACCACCGCAATTCAGCTTGCCAAAGCATGGGGCGCGCGCGTCTTCGCTACGGCCGGATCCGAAGCGAAGGCACGAGCCTGCGAGGCCTTGGGTGCCGTTCGCGGCATCGATTATAAAACGGAGGATTTTGTAGAAGTCATCCGCAAAGAGACACAGGGTTATGGCATCGACATCACGCTTGACATGGTGGCGGGTAGCTACGTGCAGCGGAACCTGGACATTGCAGCGGTCGAGGGCCGCGTCGTCACCATCTCGCTGCTGGGCGGCTCGCGCGCCGAAATCAACGTCGGCATGATTTTGACCAAACGACTGACCCTGACCGGCTCGACCTTGCGGTCGCGAACTGTGGCGCAGAAGGCCGCCGTCGCCCAGGCCGTGCGTCAAAACGTCTGGCCGTTGATCGAGTCGGGCAAAGTGCGGCCGGTCGTTTTCAAGACTTTCCCGCTGGCCGAGGCCGGCGAAGCGCACAGGCTCATGGAATCGTCGAATCACATCGGCAAGATCGTGCTCACGGTTTGAGGCTACGCGCCCAGAATCGCACCGACACTTAAGCCGATCTCCGCGCAAAATTGCGGCGCGGCAAGCTTTTTGCCGCCGTCGAGCTTCAGCTTGAACACCTCGATCTGCCCGCCCTGTGCCGAGATTCTTATCGAATGCTCGTCGATCGCGGTGACGGCACCGATTCGGCCCTTCACCTGCGAGAACGCGCGTGCCGAGTGTTTGCGCGCGTCATACAGCTGCAGGCGCTTTTGATTGAATACCGTCCAGGCGCCCGGCGCCGGATCACAGCCGCGGATCAAGTTATAGGTTTGATCCACATGAGTGTGCCAGTTGATGCGCGCCTCCGCCTCCCGGCACCAGCCCTCGTAACTCGCGCAAGACTCATCCTGCGGCGTCGACCGCGCGCGTCCGCTCGCAACCAAATCCGCCGCTTCCAACAGCGCCTCGACGCCCAGCGGAAACAGCCTGCCAAAATAGACCTTGCCGACGGTTTCATCCGGGCCGACCGGCGTCTCTTTTTGCAGGATGATCGGACCTTCATCGAGCCCGTCCACGGGCCGGAATATCGTCAGGCCAGTACGGGTATCGCCCAAAATAATGGGCCAATTAATGGAGCTGGGGCCTCGATAGCGCGGCAACAGGGATGGATGAAATTGAATCGTTCCGTGGCGCGGGATCGTCGCGAAATCCTGCGGCACGAACTGCAGCACATAGGCCAGGACGGCAAGATCCACATTGAGCGCCTGCATTGCCTGGCGCGCCTCTGCCACACGCAGGGAAGGCAGCGCGTGAACTGGGATGTTGAGCTGCTCGGCTGCGATACGCAGAGGATCGGGCGCCTCACCGGGCTTTTCAGGGGCGCAGAAGACGCCGGCAACCACGTGACCCCGCTTGACGAAGGCCTCCATCGCAGCCTTGCCGAAGTCTTTTTGACCCACAATGGCAATGCGCATCCTCCCCTCCTGATATCTCATATATCATAGTCCGCGAGGCGTGCGACCTTTTTGAGAGATTCAATACGCCTCGGCGTTGCAAGGATACCCGCTATTCGCAGTCACTTCGATGGTTCCGAGAGCGCGCCTGATGTCAACACAATCGACGCATAATCACGGGAGATCGCTATGCCAGGTCGAAATTTTCTGTTTGTACCCGGTCCGACCAACGTGCCGGACCGGATCCTCCGAGCGATGTCGGTCGCCTCGGAGGATCATCGCTCGCCAGACTTCCCCACTCTCACCCGCGCCTGCCTGGACGGCCTCAAGCCGATCTTCAAGACCGTCACCGGCCAGCCGCTTCTGTTCCCTTCTTCCGGCACGGGGTGTTGGGAAGCCGCGCTCACCAATTGTCTCGATCCCGGCGCGAAAGTCCTCATCGCGCGCTTCGGTCAGTTCAGTCACCTGTGGGCCGACATGTGTCGGCGTCTCGGGTTCGAGGTGGAATTGATCGAGACGGTCTGGGGCGAAGGCGCACCGGTGGATAAATATCTGGCGGCACTGGAAGCGGATCGAAGCCACCACATCAAGGCCGTGCTGGTGTGCCAGAACGAAACGGCGACGGGTGTGAGAAGCGACGTGGCCGCGATCCGCGGCGCGATGGACAGCGTCAAACATCCTGCGCTGCTCCTGGTGGATTCGGTGAGCGCGCTCGCCAGCGTCGACTTTCGCATGGACGAATGGCGTGTGGACGTTTGCGTCAGCGGTTCTCAAAAAGGGCTGATGCTGCCCGCGGGCTTGGGCATCACCTGCGTCAGCCGCAAAGCACTCGAGATCGCCAAGCACACCTCGTCGCGGCGTTGCTATTTCGATTTCGGCGACATGGTTCAGGCCAATGCCTCCGGCTATTTTCCCTATACGCCCTCGCTGCAGATGATGTTCGCCTTGCGCGAGTCGCTCAGCATGCTGGCGGAAGAAGGCTTGGAAAACGTGTTCCGACGCCACAGCTTCCTCGCCGGCGGCACGCGAGCGGCCATCATGCAGGGCTGGAAACTGAAACTGTGCGCGGTTGCGCCGCAGTGGCACTCGGATACGGTGTCGGCCGTGATGGTCCCCGAAGGCATCGACGCAGCCGCCGTCATCGCCCGCGCCTACGCGCGCTACAATCTGTCGCTGGGCGCGGGACTGTCGAAAGTCGCCGGAAAACTGTTCCGCATCGGCCACGTCGGAGACCTCAATGAACTCATGTTGCTGGGCGCGATCGCCGGAGCGGAGATGGCGATGCTGGACCTTGGCATGAACATCGAACCGGGAAGCGGCGTGGCGGCCGCGCAAATCTATTGGCGGAAAGCTTGACGATGCGCGTGGTGTTTCTCGACCGGGCTTCGCTCAAGGCGAAACTGCGCAGGTTTGCATTTCCAGCCGAATACATCGAGCATCAGAAGACCGCCGTTACCGAAATCGCGGCGCGATTGGAAGGCGCCGATATCGCCATCGTCAACAAAGTGCCGATGCGCGCCGACACCTTGAGGCAGCTGCCGCAGCTGAAAATGATCGCCGTGGCCGCCACCGGCTATGACGTGGTGGATGTTCCCTACTGCAATGAGCACGGCATCGCGGTGTCCAATATTCGCAACTACGCCGTGCACACCGTTCCCGAACACGCGTTCGCCATGATTCTCGCGCTGAGACGCAACCTGCTCAGTTATCGGCAGGATGTCGAAGCCGGTGTATGGAACAGGTCGGAGCAGTTTTGCTTTTTCACGCACGACATCGGTGATTTGCACGGCGCTACGCTTGGCATCATCGGCGAGGGTGCCATCGGCCAGGGCACGGCTGCCATCGGGCGCGCTTTCGGCATGCGCGTGCTGTTTGCCGACCATGCGCCGCCGAAAGTGCCGGATGTGCAATTCACGCCGCTAGAGGACGTGTTGGCCCAATCCGATGTCATTTCGCTGCATTGCCCGCTGCTGCCATCGACCCGCAACCTGATCGACGCGAATGCGTTTCGCAAAATGAAACGCAATGCGCTGCTGATCAACACCGCGCGCGGCGGATTGGTGGACGAAGCGGCCTTGATCCACGCGCTCGATGCGGGCCTGATCGCCGGCGCCGGCTTCGATGTACTCACGGTTGAGCCGCCGAAGGACGGCCATCCGCTGCTCGACGTGCGCCGCCCCAATTTCATCTTGACACCACACGTGGCATGGGCCTCGGACGGCGCCATGCAATTTCTTGCCGATCAACTGGTTGACAACATCGATGCCTGGGTGGCAGGCAAACCGCAGCATCTGGTGAGCTCGGCGGCTTGATACACTATGCGCAACGATGAAAAAACTTCTCTATCAGTTCGACACGGACAATCACCCTTCTGTATTTGACAACGTGGTCGGCTACGACGGCGGCGCGGACCACATTTCGGCCTATGGCGGGGTGACCGCGGCCAATGTGGGCGCCTTGGTTGAAGGTGCGATCTTTACACGCTCGCCCAGGGACAAGAAAAATACCGCCATTTTCATCGGTGGTTCGAACATGCCGCTGGGCGAAGCGGTGCTCGCGGCGACCCGCGCAAAATTCTTCGCCAAGTTTCGCGTGTCAGTGATGTTCGATTGCAACGGCTCGAACACCACGGCCGCCGCGGCGGTTGCTTGGCTGGCCCATGGCCGCTCGCTGCGCGGCAAGCGTGCCGTGGTGCTCGCCGGCTCCGGCCCGGTGGGTCAACGCGCCGCGCTGTTGTTGGCGCGCGAAGGCGCGCAAGTCGCCATCACCGGCCGTAAGCAACCGGTCGTCCAAGCCGCTTGCGACGCCATCAATGCGCGCTTTGGAATCGATGTGCGGGCCATCGAGGCCCCAACCCGCCTTGAACGAAGTGCCGCGCTTCAGGGCGCGCAAATCGTGCTCGCGACCGGCGCTTCCGGCATCACGTTGCTCGAGGCGAAGGACTGGCAGGAAAACGCATCGTTGGAACTGATTGCCGACGCGAATGCCTCGCCGCCCGCCGGCATTGAAGGCGTGGGTTTAAGCGATCGCGGCGCCGGCAGTCACGGCAAAATTCTGTTCGGGGCCTTGGGCTTTGGCGCGCTGAAGCTGGCGCTGCACCGCGCCTGTGTCGCACGTTTGTTCGAGCAAAATGATCTGACGCTGGATGCCGAGGAAATCTACGGCATTGCCAAGAGGATGGTCGGTACATGATTACCCAGCATCCTGTGGACAGGTTTCTGGACGAATTGGCCAGCGCTGCGCCGACGCCGGGAGGCGGCAGTGCCGCGGCCGTCATTGGCGCGATGGGCGCGGCACTGCTGTCCATGGTCAGCAATGTGACCATCGGCAAAAAAGGGATGGAAGCCGTTGCGCCGGACATGCAGGCGGTGCGCGACGAATCCGAGCGTCTGCGAGCGCGGCTGACCGCGATGGTCGCCGAAGACATCGCCGCCTTCGATGGACTCATGGCGGCTTATCGGCTGCCCAAGAACACCGATGAGGAAAAGTTGCGGCGCGGCGCGGCGATCCAATCGAATTTGCGCGCCGCCACCGAAACACCGCTGAGGTGCGCTCGTGCCTGCGCGGAGGTCGTCATGCTGGCGAGGCGCGCCGCTGAGAAAGGCTTCGCTGGGGTCGTCAGCGACGCCGGTGTGGGCGTGCTGGCCGCCAACAGCGCGCTGCGCGGTGCCGCGCTCAACGTCTATATCAATGCACCCTCGCTCAAGGATCGTGCGTATGCGACGGCCGCGACGGCCGAAATCGAAAGCCTTCTCGAGCGCTGCGCGCGCGAGAGTGAGGCGGTATTCGAGTTGGTGCGCAGCCGCTTGGGTTAGTCGCGGCCAACGGCTGGGGGACCCGCCCGGGGCCTCGAGCATTCAAAAATCTCTTGCTGACGTCATTGCCGGACCCCTGAAACCCGGATTTGACATCCTTTTATCAGACTGGTACCTTGCTACTCCAAGGTAGCTTTATACAAATGACGGCCGATCAAAAATTTAACCCGATCCGCAAAGGACTGCTGGAGTTCCTCATCCTGCAGATCATCTCCGCGGACAAGGTTTATGTCGCCGACATGATGAAGCGGCTGCAGGAAACGGACTTTGCGACACAGGAAGGCACGCTCTATCCGCTGCTGAGCAAAATGCGGCGCGAGGAATACGTCGACTATGAGTGGCAGGAATCCGAATCCGGGCCGCCTCGCAAGTACTACAAGTTGACCGCCAAGGGCAAAGCCCAGCTGGCGGAGTTCAAAGACTATTGGGCTTATCTGAACACCACAATCAACCAATTAGGTCGCTGAGCATGAACACCGTCATCATCATCAATCTCAACGGGAACGCGTTCCATCTCGAGGAGCCCGGCTTTCAAAGCTTACGCGCGTATCTGGAGCAGGCCCAGGCACAGCTCAAGGACAATCCGGACAAGACCGAGATCATGGCCGATCTCGAACAAGCGATTGCGGATAAGTGCGCGCATTTCTTGCGACCGCACAAGAATGTGTTGACCGCCGCGGAAATCGCTGAGGTCTTGAAAGAGATGGGGCCGGTTGAGAGCGAAAGCGGCGCGGACCCTGCCGCGGGCAGTGCGCCGAAGGCTGAAGCCAAAGGCAGCGGCACTGGCGCCGGCGCGCCGAAGCGCCTCTATCAGATCCGCGAAGGCGCGATGCTGAGCGGTGTCTGTACAGGGCTGGCGGCGTATCTCAACATCGACGTCACGATCGTGCGCATTGCGTTCGTGGTCTTGACGCTATTGACCACCGGGATCTGGATCCTGGTCTACCTGGGCATGATGCTCGTGGTTCCCTTCGCGAACACCGGTGAAGAGCATGCCGCGGCCGCCGGCGCACCTTTCAACGCGCAGGAAGTGATCGATCGCGCCAAGAAACACTACGCCGAGTTCAAAGACAGCAAGGAATGGCGCCGCCACTGGCGCCAGCAACGGCGGGAATGGCGCCGCCGATGGCACGAAGGCGCGTACTGGTGGGGCCACAATCTGCAGCGCAATGTAAATCAGTTCAGCAGCAGCGCGGCTTACGGCGGCCACTTTGGCGCGGCCTTGCTCATCCCCTTCCTCGCGGTCTGCAATGCCATTCTATTTTGCGTTTGGGTCGCGGCTATCGTATCGCTCGCCACGACCGGAGCGATCTTCGGCTGGGTCGTTGCCGGTTCGATTCCCTTGTGGGCGTCAATCCTCATCCTGATGCTTTTCTACGGCATCATTTCCCGGCCGCTGCGCCATGCGCGGCGCGCGATTTACTTCAACACCGGCGGGCAGAACTTCTACTGGTTCGCCGCCTGGTACGAGATCTTGTCGACGGGAGTCTTGATCTTGGTGTGCTGGTTTGCCTACACCCATGTGCCGGAGGTGCGCGACTTCTTTCAGCACTTCGTGCAAAACGTGACCATGATGTGGAACAACGTGGTCGATTCATTCCATCACAGCGTTTCGCATAAATCCGCGCCGGGGATCGACGCGCGGCTGCCGGCGGCCGCCGCGGCCGCATCGACCGGCGCCTTCTTGGCAATGCGGACCTGATACGCCTCGATCGACGGTGATATTCTGCCCCCTCGACGGCTTGGATCGGGGGGCGGCGATGCCGGGACGACTGGACGGGAAAGTAGCTGTCATCACGGGCGCGACCAGCGGCATCGGCGCGGCCACTGCCCGCTGCTTTGTGGCCGAGGGAGCGCGCGTCGTCATTGCCGGGCGGTCCGAAGAACGCGGCGCTGCCCTGGCGGGTGAACTTGGCAGGCAAGCGATTTTCCATCAGGCCGACGTCATGCACGAAGCCGAGATCGCCGCAGTGATCGATGCGGCAGTCAGCCGCTTCGGAACCCTCGATTGCTTGTTCAACAACGCCGGCGCCGCAACACCGGGTGAACTCGACACGATCACCGAGGAACAATTCGACTACGGCATGAAGCTGCTGGTCGGCAGCGTGATGTTCGGCATCAAGCACGCGGCGCGGGTGATGAGCGGCGGCGGCTCCATCATCAACAATTCGAGCATCGCAGCGCATCGTCTCGGTCAAGGCGGAACCCTGTATTCCGCGGCAAAGGCCGCGGTCAGCCATATCACCCGCATCGCGGGGGCGAAGCTTGGGCCGAACGGCATCCGCGTGAATTCCATCTCGCCCGGCGCGATCGCGACACCCATTTTCTGGGGCGGCTCTGCAAAGGCGCAGACCCTGAGCGAGGAGGACAACGCCCGGAAGCTCGCGAAACTGACCGGCAACCTGGCCAAGGCGACGCCGCTGCCCCGCTCAGGGGTCGCGAACGATATTGCCTATGCCGCCGTGTTTCTGGCCAGTGATGAGGGCAGTTTCATCAACGCCCACGACTTGGTCGTCGACGGCGGCCGAATCGCACAATTTTATGAGCGTCCGCAGTCAGGCAGTTAACACCTGTGGGTCGATCCTTGGTTGCTTGACCAGGCAGCCGCAGCCGCCCGTCGCCGCTCAGCCGAACGGTCCGCGCGGCGGTGGTGGCGGAGGCGGCGGCGTCCACGATCCTGTCGCAATTTTCCCGCCCTTCGCCGACAGCGCCAGTTCGACGATCTTGTCGGTGATATTGGGTTCGTAACCCTCCGTGTGGCCTTTTTGCATTTTGACGACGTCTGCGACAACGCGGCCATCCTTGCAATTCGGAAACACATAAATCAACGCACGCCCCGACTTAGGATAGCGGCCCCAGCCATCGGAACCGGGATCCTGGCGGGTCGGGTCCCAGACAAGCCCTGGTTTCGGATCGAGCACTTCCGGCAATTCTTCACGCTTGCCGCAGCCGAACTTGTCGGCCAGCGGCGAGGTATCCGCGGGAATTGATTCGTATTCGCCATTGGAAAAAATGAACGAGTAGTCGCAAGCCCCGCCCGGCGGCCCCGCCGGCGTCGGCGGAAGGCGCAGCGGCGCCGGCGGCGGCGCTGCCCCACCGCTCTTGTAAACCGGCGTGCCGCCAAAAAATCCGCGATTCGCCCGGGTCACGGGCCCGACCCGACCGCCAGACAGGCTGATGCGCACGTCGACTTTATCCTTGAAATAATCCGTGCACACCAACCGGCTGGAAGTCAGGCCGCCCTGGCTGTGGCCGGCGAGAATGAAATGCTGCACATTTTCCTTGCCCACGGTCGCGACCACGAGGTCCACGATGTTGTGCAGGTATTCATCGTCGGCATCGCTCCAATAGCGCACGGGCGAGCCTGGCGTGATGACGATGAGCTTGTACTTATCTTTGAGGTCGAATGCCGGAAAATAATTCCGCTGCCAGTTGGCGTACGAGCCGTAGCCGTGCAAGCTCAATACGATGTTGACCTTGTCGCCGGGCTTGTAGTCCGCGGGACAGTCGAGAAAAAAGGTGCGGCGGGTTTTCAGCTCGACCGAATCGCCGGGCTGGGTCACCATGGGCCCGGGACAGTCCGTGTCCGGACAATGATACGCCGGGGGTGCCGCGCAGTTCACGCCGAGCAAGGTGTGGGCTTGCTGCGCCATGGCGGGTCCTGCGGCGAAGGCGCTTAAAGTCATCAACACGCCGGCTAAACGCCTGGCTGGCTGCAACAGTTTCATGAGCGCTCCCGTCAACTGGCATCAGTACAATTAATATAATAATCCTATACTATTGCCATTCAGCAGCATCGGCTATTTTCTGCCGGTAAATCGGCCGAACTATCCATAACAGGGTAATGGCGGTCACCGCCGCCAAGAACACCACGATAATCAGGCTATAACGAATCTTTACCGGATCGTGGAACAAGTGCTCGTTCAGCAGCGGCACCAGGGTCGGTCCGACCCACAACCCCAAAACATTGACTACGAACAAGTACACCGCCGAAACCTGTGCACGATATTGGTTCGGCGTGACTTGGTTTACGGCCTGCGGCCCAACGCCGTTGTAGGCATTGAAGGTCAGTCCGGAAACGAATATCGCGATCCACACCAGTGTCACCGTGGGCATGAGCGTGGGCCAACAGCTCAGCCCTGCGATACCACATGCCGACAGCAAAGCGACAATGATGGGCGCATCCTTGTGGCCCTTGCGTGTCAGGCGATCGCACAAAATCCCCCCCAGCAACATTCCGGTCGAGTTTATCAGGATCGTGGATACGCCCAAGACCTTGCCAACCTGACCGTAGCTCACGCCATAGGCGCGATGGATGGCGGTGGGAAGCCATGCCGCCACTGCGTAACCGCACAGCGCCAGGAGCGCCATCGCGACAAAGTGCAGGCAGTAGAATTTCCGATTCAGCCAGATGTAGCGCAGAACTTCTTTCAAGGGTGGCCGCAGCGCAACGGCCCCGTCCGCGGTGGCACGCAATAATCCGCGGCGCGCCGGCTCGCGAAAGGTCAGCAGCAACAGCGGCAAAACGATGCCTGGGGCACCGGTTACGATGAACACCATCTGCCAGGCGCGTACCTCGCCCAACAGCGGCAACGTGTAAGTGGCGCCGGTTTTCGATACGGCGGCAACGACGATGCCGCCGACCAGGAAAGCGACTCCCGCTCCGATCGTGATACCGATGTTGTAGACCCCGAACGCTCTGCCGAGCCTGGAGCGCGGAAAGCTGTCGGTGATGATCGAGTACGCCGCCGGAGACAGCGCCGCTTCCCCCACCCCGACGCCGATGCGTGCAACGAACAGTTGCAGCGCGGTGCGCGCCAGGCCGCAGAAGGTCGCCATGATCGACCAGATTAAGGCCCCGGCCGCAATGATGCCCCGGCGGCTGCGACGGTCCGAGAGGCGCGCGATCGGCAGGCCGAGGAATGTATAGAGCAGCGCAAAGGCCAGCCCTTGCAGCATGCCGATCTGGGTATCGCTGATATGCAAATCCCGCTTCATGGGCTCGACGATCAGTGAGATCGTGGTGCGGTCGATGAAGGAGAAGACATACATCAGAAGCAGCACCGCAATGCTGTACCAGGCGGCAAACGATGACGGATATGGCGTCGAATCCCTGCTGGCCGCCGCCTCGGTGGACTGGGACTGCGTTGCCATTGAACCCCCGCGTTACGCGGGTACCGCTTCCCGCTGCGAGTCCGCCATGGCCACGCCGCGGCGCTCCGGACCCCACAACACCAACAAGATGATGATGATGACCACGGTACCGACGACGCCGGCCATCGCAAGTCCGTAGTTGTTGCCGTACGCCTCGGCGAACGCGACTTGGATGGGTAGATTCCTCGATGCGATGAGATTGCCGAGCTGATAGACAAAACCCGGGAATGTCGCGCGAATTTCCGGCGGGGAAAGTTCGTTCAGATGCACGGGAATGATGCCCCACGCGCCCTGCACGGATACCTGCATGAGGAAGGCGCCGACACCTAAGACCAATGGCGTCGTGCCGAAAGCCCAGAACGGAATCACCGGCAATGCCAGCGCGGACGCGATCACGATGGCGCGGCGGCGGCCGATGCGTTCGGACAGCCAGCCAAAGCCGATACCCCCCAAGATTGCGCCGATATTCATGATGGCCGTCATGGTCGCAGTACGATGCGTATCGAATCCATGTTGGATCTTGAGGAACAGACTCGGATACGCGTCCTGAGAACCGTGGCTGAAGAAGTTGAAAGCGGTCATGAGAATGATCGCGTATATGGCGAGCTTCCAGTTGCGGCCGACCACCTCGAACAGATTGCTTTGTTCTTTGCTGATGCGCTTCTCGAGGAAGGCGGGCGATTCGTCGACGCCCATGCGAACGAAAAACACCAGAATCGCGGGCACGATTCCCAACAGGAACATGTAGCGCCAGCCGAGACTGTCGTAGAAGAAGTAGGACGCGATCGACGCGACGAAATAGCCGCTGGGATAGCCGGCCTGCAAAAGACCGGAGACGACGCCGCGCGCGCGCGGCGGTATGGTTTCAAAGGTCAAAGCCGATCCGATGCCCCACTCGCCTCCCATGGCGACGCCGAACAGAAATCGCAGCGCCAAAAACGTCGTCAGCGATGGCGCAAACCCTGAAGCTCCTTCCAAGATCGAGAAAGCCAGAATATTCCACATCAGCGTGGGCTTGCGGCCGAATCGATCCGCCAATCGACCGAAGACGAAGGCGCCGATGGGACGGGCCGCCAGTGTCAGGAACGTGGCCTCAGCCACGTTCTTCACGTCGACATGGAAGGTCGCCGCGATGTCCTTGAACATGAACACCATCAGAAAAAAATCGAAGGCATCCAGGGTCCAACCGAGGTAGGCGGCCACGACGACATTTTTTTGACTTCGAGTCCACTGCATTTTTTGTTCCCACGGCCGGACCACTCGATCCTAGCGGCGCCGGCTGGAATTGTCGATCTTGTCGGCGCCGCTTCCCTTCTGCGATCGTTCGGCAGAAACTTGTGGCAAACGTGGGGGCTTAAGATGTCGAGCAGACCCTTGCAGGAATATCCGATGCGCACGCTGAACCGGCCTGCGCCATGCGTCGAAGTTCGCCGTGGCGAGGATGGCATCGTGTATCTGAGTTGCGGCATTCCCTACGAGCCCGGCCTGCCCTCCCTGATCGATTATTTGGCTCGGGCCGCCGAGATCCGTCCGACCACGACGTTCCTGGCTGAACGCGATGCTAAAAAACAATGGCGCCGCCTGACCTATGCGGCAGCCGCGCGCGACACGGCGGCCGTTGCGACCTGGCTCATTAACAAAGGATTCGGTGCCGACAGTGCGCCCGTCATGATCTTGTCGGAAAACAGCATTGAGCATGCGCTGCTGATGCTCGGGGCGATGCGTGCCGGCGTCGCGGTGGTTCCGGTGTCGCCGACCTATTCCTTCGGCCATGACCTCAGCCGGCTCGGCTATGCCGTGGAACTCACGCAACCCTCGCTGGTATACGCCGGCGATGCCGTTAGATACGCGCCGGCGCTCGAATATGTAAAAGCCAAGGCGCCCGGCATCGCAACGATCGCCGGCGATGAATTCTCGGAGCTGCTGCAAACGGTCGATGCAGCCGCGGTCGCGGCGCGCCGCACGCTGATCACGGACGGCACGATTGCCAAGATATTGCTAACCTCCGGCTCCACGGGTCGGCCCAAAGGCGTCATCAACACGCACGGCAATATTGCGGGCTCGGTCCAAATGGTGCGTTTGGTGGGCGAACCGTTCGATCCGGAACGCGTCACGACCATCGTCGACTGGCTGCCCTGGCATCACGCCTTCGGCGGCAACGCGCAATTCAACGGCGTTCTGTCGCTGGCGGGAACGTTGTATATCGATTCCGGGCGGCCGGTGCCCGGACTGTTCGACGCGACCATCGAAAACTTGAGGGAGATTTCTCCGACCAGCTTCGGCTGCGTGCCCGCGGCCTTTGGCATGCTCGCCGCGGCGCTGGAGAAGGACGCGGACTTGCGGCAAAAGTTTTTCAAGAACGTGCGCGCCTTGGGCTATGGCGGCGCGTTGTTGCCCCAGCCGATCTGGGAGCGCATGCAAAGAGTGGCCGTGCAGGAAACCGGCGAGCAGCTGCCCTTCGGCACCGGTTGGGGAATGACGGAAACCACCGCCACCGGCGTCGCCGTGTATTGGAACACGGCACGCACCGGCTTGCTCGGGCTGCCGCAACCTGGCACGGCGCTGAAACTGGTGCCCACCGGCGATCGAATGGAACTTAGGATCAAGGGCCCGCACATCATGAGCGGCTATTACCGCGCGGATGCGCTGAACGCCGCGGCCTTCGACGCCGAAGGCTATTTCAAGACCGGCGACGCGGTTCGCTGGGTCGACCCGGCATGCCCTCTCGAAGGGCTGGAGTTCGCCGGCCGCATTGCAGAGGATTTCAAGCTGCTGTCCGGAACCTGGGTGCAGGCAAGCATCGTGCGCCGCGATCTGGTTGAGGCGCTGCAGCCCTGGGTGAGCGACGCGGTGATCTGCGCGCCCGACCATGCCTGGCTGGGCGCTCTGGTTTGGCTGGCGGCGCCCGACGATGCGCGGCTGCGATCCGCCCTGGCGCAAAAGCTCGCCGCGTTCAACCACGCGCGTCAAGGCAGCGCAGACACCATCGCGCGGCTGTTGATTTTAAAAGACCCCCCTTCTGCGGAGGCCGGTGAAATTACCGACAAGCGTTCGATCAACCAGCGACTGGTATTGGATCGCCGCGCGCACGAGGTCGCCCTGCTATACGCCGATCGAATCGATCCTCGCGTCATCGAGCCGGCCGCCGTTGAGCCCTTGGCCAGGAGCCAGACAGGCTCCTAAGGCGCAGCGCTGAGCACCGGCAAAATCATCGCCGACGGGTGGCGCTTGTCGAAGTAGACGGTATTCGTCGCCACCCGCGGCGCCGTCGTCGTCGGCACGCCAAAGGGCTCACCGGTGTTCGGATTGATTTCGAACTTGGTGGAGTTCGATGAGGTCACGGTCACCTGGATCTTATGGCCCTTCTCGAAAGTGAAGGCCGTGTTCCACAGGTCGATGTGCAGTTCCTCGGGCTTGCCCGGAGTCATCGGCATGACATCGTCAGGATCGCGCCCATGGCGGTAGCGCGTACGGATCGGGTTGTCGAGAATGATCTGTTCGTAGCCATCGGGATACACATCGACGAGCTTGATCATGAAATCGGTGTCGAGACCATCCGTCGCCGCCCACAGGATCATGTCGACATGGCCTGCGATCGCGACGCTTTTCTCAAGAAGCGCGGTTTCGAATCGCAAGTAATCTTGTCGCTGCCCGATGGGGCGCTGATCAAGCGGACCTGCGGTCTGCAGCAGGTTCGAGCCGCCGTAGGTCTTGACCGGATTCGCCGGGTCAAACTTGTAGCTGAGCTTCGCGTCCGATGCTCTCGGTGCCTTGGTGGACAGATGCATGTCGCCGCTCAGGTAGTAAGCGGTCGGATGATTGGCAGGCGGCCAGTTCGCAGATTTGAACACGTGACTTGCCGCGGAGGGGTGACCCTTGCGTCCTGCGGCCATCATGAACAGCGTGACGGGCGGCTCTTACATGATGCCGTTGTCGACGCCCTTCAGCCAATACTCCCACCAGCGCATCTCCTCGGCGGCCGGGACCACCGCGCCCGTCTGATTGTATTCGACATCGCTTTTGTCGCCGCCCAAGCCGCCGTGCCCCGCCGGCACTATGTACAGCTTCTGATTGCCGCGCGCACCCTTGGATCCGTAGTTCTGCAGCCAGCGGAAGTTCTCGACATTGCCGTCATTGAAAATGTCGTACCACGCGCCCTGGTTGTACATCGGGATGCGGACGAACTTGCGTTGTGTCGTCATCGCATGCTCGTTCCAGAATGCAGAATTGCCTGCGCTACCCCTGACCACATCGAGCTGCGCCTGGGTTTCTCCCTGCCCTTTCAGCCAACCGAGCGTGTCCTCGTCCTTTAAAACGCCGCCGGGAAAAGTATTGAGCAACTGATCGTAGGGCGCGACGATGACGTAGGCAGCCACCAGGTGGGGTGGCGCGGCCATGGCCGCCAGGTTGGTGGTGATCCCCAATGCAGAGCCGCCGACCATGCCGATTTTGCCGTTCGACCACGGCTGCTTGGCGACCCATTCGACGGTGTCGTAACCATCCTCCATGTCGGGAATGAACGCCTCGTAGAATCCCTCGGAATGGCCTTTGCCCCGCACATCCTGCATGACGAAGACGTAACCCGCATCCGTGTATTTCTTGGCCGAGTATCCGGCCAAATCGCCGAGCGCGTCTTTGAGGTAGGGCGTTCGCGACAGAACCACGGGGAATGGGCCCGAACCCGCGGGCAAGAAGACATTGGCCGCGAGCTTGACGCCATCGCGGGTGGTCATGCTCTGTTCCGTCCACTTCGGCAGCGCGGCGATCTGCTCGGGAGTCAGCTGCGGCAGGAACCGCGGCCGTGCTTGAGCCGGTTTGGGCGCTGCGGCCGGTGCCGGCTGCGCTTGCGCGTGCGCCAGACTTGAAATCGCGAGGGCTGCGAAGGCCGCGGCTGCGATGCGCAGCAAACGGAAAGATGACTTCATGAGTTCTCCCTAAAGGCGCCGCCGCCGGGTGCGGCGGTTCGCGGACGCAAGTGTGCGGCGCTCTGCGTCATCCAGTCAAACGGCGTTCGTGTACCCGCGCCGCCGAGCATGCCAATATAGGGCACGCTGCGGTCGTGCACTCATCGCGCCCACGAGGAATCTATGAATAAGAAAGTCTGTGTCATCACCGGATCATCGTCCGGCATCGGAGCCGCGAGCGCGATCCTATTTTCGCAGCGCGGATGGGATGTCTGCGTGAACTACTCGAAGGATCGCAAGCCCGCGGAGAGAGTCGCCGCCGTCTGCCGCGAACATGGCGCCGAGGTGCTGATCGAGCGCGCGGATGTCTCCCAGGATGAGCAATGCGCAGAATTGGCGAGACGCGTCAAGACACAGTTCGGACGCTGCGACACACTGGTAAACAACGCTGGGACGACGAAATTCATCGACTTGAAGGATCTTGACGGCATAAGCGCGGCGGACTTTCAGAATATTTACGCGGTGAACGTCATAGGCCCCTTTCAGATGATCCGCGCATTCGCACCGCTGCTGGGAAACAGCGCGAACGCCGCCGTTGTCAACATATCGTCCATTGCTCCCCTGATCGGCGGCGGCTCGAGCGTTGGGTATATCGCATCGAAGGGGGCCCTCAATGCGCTCAGCTTGGTGCTGGCGCGGGTGCTGGGTCCGCAGATCAGGGTGAATGTGGTGGCGCCCGGTATGGTGGATTCTCCCTGGCTGCGCAACGGCCTGGGACCGGAGCGCTTTGAGGCCATGCTGCGCAACTACGAATCGACATCGGCGCTCAACAGCCTGGTGCTGCCCGAAGAGGTGGCCGAGACCGTGTATTACCTGGGCGCCATCGCATCGAAGACCACCGGCGAGGTGCACTTGGTCGACGGCGGGCGGCGGGTCGGCCGCTGAATGCTGAAGACAGGCTCCTAGATTCGGCACGCATCGCGGCGGCTTGATAAGCTTCCGCTTTCCATTGGAGCAAAACATGCAAGGCAGATTCGAAAAGCGCGGCAACGTCGGGATCATCTGGATCAACAATCCGCCCGTCAATGCCATCAGTGTCGGTGTGCGTGCCGCGATCATCGATGGCGTCGCGAAGCTCGCGCATGACCCAGAGATCAAGATCGGTGTTCTTGCTTGCGAAGGCCGCACCTTCATGGCGGGCGCCGACATCACTGAATTCGGCAAGCCGCCGCTCTCGCCCAGTCTGCACGAGGCCATCGACGCGGTGGAGGGATCGGTGAAGCCGATCGTCGCAGCCATTCATGGCACCGCTTTCGGCGGCGGCTTGGAGGTCGCCCTCGGCTGCCACTACCGCGTTGCCGTCGCCGGCGCGAAGATAGGACTCCCTGAGGTCAAGCTCGGCCTGCTCCCAGGCGCCGGCGGAACTCAGCGCTTACCGCGCCTGATCGGCATCGAAGCTGCGCTCGGAATCATCGTCTCAGGCGATCCGGTTCCCGCCGCGCAGGCGGCCAAAGCCGGAGTCATCGACCGGATCATTGAGGGCGACCTGCTCGAAGGCGCTGTCGACTATGCGCGCGATCTCGCCGATCGGCATGCGCCATTGCGCAAGGTTCGAGACCTTAAGGTCGACGCCGGCAAACTCCCCTCGGGATTTTTCGATGAGGCCCGCAAGCGTGTTGCGAAGGACAAGAAAAATTTGTACTCGCCGCAACGCATTGTGGACGCCTTGGAAGCCGCGGCGACTCTTTCTTTCGAGAAGGGCATGGCACGCGAGCGCGAATTGTTCCTGCAGTGCGCGCAAAACAGTCAATCGAAGGCGCTGCAACACGTATTTTTCGCGGAGCGCCGCGCGGCCAACGTGCCGAACCTCGATAAGAACGTCGCCAAGCGGGACATCAAGTCCGTGGCGATCATCGGCGCCGGCACGATGGGCGGCGGCATTGCGATGAATTTCCTGAACGTCGGCATACCCGTCACCCTGCTCGAGATGAAACAGGACGCGCTGGATCGGGGCGTGGGCGTCATCCGCAAGAATTACGAAAACACCGCATCCAAAGGCAAGCTCACCCTGGAACAGGTTCAGCAGCGCATGGCGTTGTTGAAACCCACGCTGTCCTACGAGGACTTGCGCGACGCGGACCTGGTGATCGAAGCGGTGTTCGAAACCATGGCGATCAAGAAGGACGTGTTCGCCAAGCTCGATAAAGCGGTCAAGAAGGGGGCCATTCTCGCCTCGAATACCTCCTACCTTTCCATTGACGAGATCGCCGACTCGACCTCGCGTCCCGGCGACGTGGTGGGGACGCACTTCTTCTCCCCGGCCAATGTGATGCGGTTGTTGGAGATCGTCCGTGGCGCGAAGACTGCGCAAGACGTGCTGGTCACGATCGTCGACATCGCCAAGCGAATCAACAAAGTCGGCGTGGTGTGCGGCAATCGGGACGGCTTCATCGGCAATCGCATGCTGGGCGGCTACGCGTACCAGGCGTCGCTCATGGTGCTCGAAGGCGCGATGCCGGAGCAGGTGGACGCGGCGCTGCGCAATTTCGGCATGCCCATGGGTGTTCTGCAGATGAGCGACCTGGCGGGGCTCGATGTGGGGTACAAGTCGCGCAAGGATCGCGATCCGGCATCATTCGACGGGCGCGTAACGCGTTCGGCAGACCTGCTGGTGGAGATGGGGCGGCTCGGTCAGAAGACCCAGGCCGGATACTATGATTATGCGCCGGGCGATCGTACGCCGCGGCCATCAGCGGTGGTGGCTGAACTCATTGAGAAGGTTTCTCGAGAGTACGGCATCGCGCGGCGACAATTCACGGATGAGGAGATCGTTGAACGCTGCTTTCTGGCGTTGATGAACGTGGGCTGCGACGTCTTGAGCGAAGGCGTGGCCTCCCGGGCCAGCGACATCGATATCGTCTACTTGTATGGCTACGGCTTCCCTGCCTATCGGGGCGGCCCGATGTTCTGGGCGGAGCACGAAGTCGGTTTGAAGACGGCGTTGGATAAGCTCAAGAAATACAGCGCCGACACCGGCGGCAAATGGCTCAAGGTGTCGCCGCTGCTCGAGAAGTTGGTCGCCGATGGCAAGGGCTTTGCCAGCGTCGGCCAATGAGCCCGGTCCGACCGCGGCACTCGCGCCTAGCGCGCGGGAGTGAGCTCTCGGTACTTCATCATGGCATCGATGCTCGGCGCCTTGCCGCGCCAGGCCAGGTACATGGCGGCAAGATCCTGGGTATTGCCGCGCGAGAGGATCATGCGCCTGAATCGGTCGCCGTTGGCGCGGCTCAGGCCGCCGTGATCATCGAACCATTGATAGGCGTCATCATCCAACATCTGCGTCCATAGATAGGCGTAGTAGCCGGCCGAGTAGCCGCTGGCCCAGATGTGGCTGAAGTAAGTGGATCGGTATCGCGGCGGGACCGCCGCCAGGTCCAAATGGACTTTCGCGAGCGCCTGTTTTTCGAACGCATCGGGATCTTGCAAAGGCGCATCGGCCGGTAGCACATGCCATTGCATATCCAGTTCGGCGGCGGCCAATGTTTCGGTCAGCCGGTAGCCCTCTGCGAAATTCTGCGCCTTCTTGATCTTGGCGACCAGATCATCGGGCATGGGCGCGCCGGTTTGATAATGCTTGGCATAATGACTGAACACCGTCGGGTAGATCGCCCAGTGCTCGTTGAACTGCGATGGAAATTCCACGAAATCGCGGGCGGTCGACGTGCCGGCGAGCGTCGGGTAGCGCGTGTTGGAAAACATGCCGTGCAGCGCGTGGCCGAATTCGTGAAACATGGTCGTCACGTCGGAGAAACTGATCAGCGCCGCTTCCCCCGGCGCGGGTTTCGGCAGATTCGCGACGTTGTAGATGACGGGCAAGGTGCCGAGCAGCTTCGACTGGCCGACGAATTCGGACATCCAGGCGCCGCCGTTCTTGTTGTCCCTCTTGAAGTAGTCGCAATAAAACAGCGCCAGCGGTTTGCCATCGACGTCGCTGACTTCAAATACGCGCACGTCCGGCTCGTAGACCGGAATGTCCTTCCGCTCCTTGAAGGTAATCCCGTACAGCTGGTTGGCGGCGAAAAAGACGCCGTTTTCCAGCACGTTGTTGATCTCGAAATACGGCTTGATCTGCGCGTCATTGAGGTCGTATTTGGCCTTGCGCACCTGGTCCGCATAGAAATCCCAGTCCCACGCCCGCAACGTAAAGCCCGCCTTCTGCGCATCGATGACATCTTGAATGTCCTTCGCTTCGCTGGCCGCCTTGGCAGTCGCTGCCGGCGCCAGCGCGTCCATGAATTGCAGCGCAGTCTCGGGCGTTTTGGCCATCTGGTCTTCGAGTTTCCACGCTGCATGGCTGGCAAAGCCGAGCAACCGCGCCCGTTGCGCACGCAATTGCGCGACGCGGGCGATGATATCGCGCGTATCGTTCGCATCGTTGCGTTCAGCGCGGTTCCAGGAATTGCTGAAAATCGTCTCGCGCGTGGCGCGAACGCTCAAGGACGCGAGTACCGGCTGCTGCGTCGTATTCTGCAGGGGAATCACGTAACCGCTGGCATTGCGACCCTTGGCGGCCTGCGCCGCCGCAGCCAGTTGAGCGTCGCTCAAGCCCGCCAGCGCGGATTTGTCCTGGGTCACATAACCGCCGGCCTTGGTAGCCTCCAGCAATTTCCTGGAGAAGGCATCCGAGAGCGACGACAGCTCCTTGTTGAGCGCTTTCAGCCGTTCCTTGTCTTTGTCCGACAAGTTGGCGCCCGAATGCACGAACTCGGCATATTGCCTTTCGACCAGGCGTCGCGACTCGGGATCGAGCTTCAACGAAGCGCGCTTGGCGTAGATGGCGGCGATGCGCTGAAACAGCTTTTTGTTCAAGCGAATCGCATCCAAGTGCGCGGCAATCTGCGGCGCCAACGCCGTCTTGGCTTTCTGCAGCACCGGGTTCGTGTTTGCCTGGTTCACGCCGTTGAACACCGCAGAAGCCCGCGCCAGCAGACGGCCGCTGCGCTCCATCGCGACCAAGGTATTCTCGAAAGTTGGCGCCGCGGAGTTGTCCGCGATTTTGTCGATCTCAGCCAGTTGTTGCGCCATACCCGCTTCAATGGCCGGTTGATAGTCTGCGTCCTTGATTTTATCGAACGGCGGCGCGCCGAAGGGCAATGAGCTCGGCGCGTAAAACGGGTTGGCAGGCCCGAAATCGGCCGAATCGGCGCTGCCGCTGGTAACGCTCGCCAATAGACCCAAGATCGCGAGCGATCCAATTTTGTATTTCAAGGTTTTAATCCAAGCTGAATGAACAGGCGCCGATTATACGGGAGCGGGCAGGCGCCGCGCTCGACGGCTAGGGTAATGCCTTAGGCTGCCTGATTGCGCTTGGACGCCGGTGTCTCGTACTTGCGTTCGCTCTGCTTTCGATAACGTGCGGGGGCCTGCAGGAATCGGCGCTCGAACGCGCGGATGAAGCTGGAGGTGTGCTCGTAGCCAATCGCGTGGGTGATTTCCTTGATGCTCAGATAGCTGTTCGAGAGAAGGTGCGCCGCGCGCTGCAGCCGCTGCTCGCTCAACCATTCGCCCATGCAGATGCCGGTTTCATTCTTGAACAATCGCTGCAAATAGGCCGGGCTCAAGCGAAACTCGGCGGCCAGATCGCGAATCGCAAAGGTGGTTCCCGCCTCGACCATCTCCAATATTTTCAGCACGCGCCGTTCCAACGAGTTGTCCCTCAGCAGCAGCAGCGATACGGCGGCATCGGTTGTTATGTCGAGTTTATGGCGCATCGGCGTTCTCCAGGTGGACACACGCTACACCGTGTCCAACCTAAGGTGCAGATGTCGTCCGCGGGCGACAGGACTTCAACTCTAGTGCAAGGCCGCGGCGCTTTGACGCGCCGATCGGCCGAATAGCAAGCCGGTCTCAACCTCGACCGGCTGGCCGTTCTGCAAGTAGGGCTTGAATCGCCACTGCAACAAGGCATCCGAGATGCTCTTCGCCTGCTCGGGAAACGCGCTCAGGAAGTGGATGTGCTCAACCCTTCCGTTCTTATCGATAACGATCCGCACGGGAACCGGATTGAATCGCGCCACCGCAAGAACCGGTTCCTCACGTTCCAACACGGCCTCAGGAGTCGCGAAATCCTTCAGGCACAAAGGCGCGGTGCCGCTCGGCGGGATCATAGTTTTCATATTCTCAATCAGCCGCTCCAGGGATCTGGGATTCGAGCCGGTGAATATGAATTGCACCACATGGCAGCGGATTTCCGTCGCCAGTACCCGCCAATGCAAACCGGCAGCGGCCGACCCATAGTCGAGGCGCACGAAATCGCGATTCGCGATGCGAATTTGGGTCGGCGCTCGTTCCACCCGATAGTCGGCGCCCAGGTGTTGCTGATAGTAGCGTAGGAGTTCCGAAGCGCCGGCCACGGGCGCCAAACTGAAAAATAAATCCTGGGCCGCGATCAGGATATGACCCATGCCGGGATCAGGAGACGGGTTCTTGGGTTCGATCTGCGCGAGCACGTAGTAGCCGCTGTCGGAAGGCGGCGGGCCTTCGTAGCGCTGCGTGCAATCGCTGCCGAC
>DASXMG010000008.1:0-2983 GCA_036495805.1 Steroidobacteraceae bacterium
GCGCCGCCGCGGGACGAACGCGTCAAGCGGGCCTGTGGCCCAATCCCACCATCGGATACATGGGCGACGAAATTCGCGGAGGCTCGTTCGGCGGCGGCGAGCAGGGCGTTTTCGTGCAGCAGAATGTAATCCTCGGCAACAAGCTCGGCCTCGACCGCAAAGTTCACGCAGCGGAAGGCAATCAAGCCGTCGCCGAAGCAGACGAGCAGCGGTTGCGCGTCGAAAATGGCGTGCGTATCGCGTTCTACCAATCGCTCGCGACGCAGGAGATGGTCGAAGTGCGCGCCAATCTCAGCGCTCTCGCGAAAGACGCGGTCGAGACCACCCGCCAGCTTTTCAACGTCGGCCAGGCCGACCAGCCCGACGTGCTGCAAGCACAAATGGACGCCGACCAGGCCGAGCTCGCAGTCATCACCGAACAGCAGGAACAATTGCGCGCGTGGCGCGTGCTGGCTGCCGTCGTCGGCCAGCCCGAACTCCCCTTAACGCGCCTCGCCGGCAATCTCGAAGACTTGCCCTCACTGAATGCGGAACAAATCCTGCAAACCATCTTGCGCGAAAGTCCCGCGGTGAAAATCGCGCAGCTCGGCGTCACGCGCGCCGACGCGGAACTTACCCGCGCCCGCCGCGAGACCATCCCGGATTTATTTTTGCGCGGTGGGTACGCCAATAACCTCGAACAGCTTGGCGCCTCGCAGCCGCAATCGGTCGGTTCCGAATTCTTCGCCGAAATCGGCGTGAACGTGCCGATCTTCAATCGCAATCAGGGCAATATCCAGGCCGCCGAAGCCGATCGCGAACGCGCCGCCGCCGAAGTGCAGCGCGTGGCGCTGGTGCTGCGACAAATGGCCGCGCCGGTTTTGCAGGATTACGCCAGCTCGCGCGCCGTCGCCGATCGTTACCACGCCAGCACGCTTCCGAATGCGCGCCAGGCCTACGAACTTTATCTCGAGAAATATAATCAGGGCGCGGCCGCCTATCCTCAGGTGCTAATCGCGCAAAGAACGCTATTCCAACTAGAATCCGGCTACATCGCCACGCTAGAAAATGTCTGGATCAACGCCGCCACCCTGCAAGGTCTGCTCCTAACCGATGGCCTCGACCTCCCAGCGGCGCCAGGTGAACTAGACCGCCCAGTCCGCGAGATCAACCTGCCAGTTCCAGAAAATCCCGGCGCGCGGCAGTAGCATCGTTCAGCAGCGCGCGACGCGATCGAAGCCGACTTCATCCGCAGGCGCAGCCCGGAGCAAATCGTCAAGAAATACCAGATTGGCGGCCGCACCTCGCTCTAGCCTCACGTCCACGCTCCTGGCAAGCAAGAGCTGGGGCCCGCTCTTGAATCCGTCATGGAGTGCGTTGACATGTGTACTCCCGACTCCTTCGACGTAACTATTCGTGCCGCCCGCCTCTACGCTCACCTGGACGCCAAGGGCCGCTGGTTCGAAGCCCCTCGAACGCGGTACGTAATCTACGGCCCGCCTCCGTCCGATGATCTGGCAGACGGCTCGCGCGACGATCAACCCTCGGAACCGGGCGCAGGGGCACGGGATGTCGCGCCTGTGCTTTCCGCCGCACCGCTCCTAACCCCAACAAAAACGCCAATCTGCGTTTTGTCCCGCCCCCCTTGTCAGTTCGCGGGCACCGCTTGCATCTTCGCGCGCGCAACGCATCGAACGGAAGGCAAAACTCGCCGCAATTCGCAATCGCGCAACAACTTCTCGCAACCGGGGTTCCTCTTTGGTGCCGGTGACTCGCTGGGATATACTTCTAGCCCGGTTCTTGGGATGCTCGCTCCCTGTGGGGCTCGTCATGTGCCCGAGGCAACCGTCGGCCATGGCTTTACATAGGGTAGATTTTTCGGCACTCATAGTTGCACGTTCGCACGGGGCAGACTGCTCAACAACAAGATGGCGCTCGAATCACGCGAATCGAAAAATATTTCCGCGTCAAAATCTCGCACAGCTAGCCAAAGCGTTGCGGTGGTGGGCGGCTCCGCTGCAGGGCTGCTGACCGCAACGGTGTTGTCGCGCCAGGGCGTGCCGGTGCGTGTCTTCGAGCGCATCGAAACGCTGGACCATCCGGAGCGGACGCTGATCGTCACCAACCGCATGCGCGCGCTGCTGGGACGCGCGGCGGAAGGCAGCATCGTCAACGAAATTAGGCGCTTCGAACTTTTCACTGACGGGCGCTCGGCGACTTTCGAGCTGAAGCAGCCGGACCTGATCATCGAACGCCGCGCTTTGATTCAAGGCCTCGCGGAAGAAGCGCAACGCGCGGGCGCGGGATTGGAGCTGGGCCGCCGGTTCCATTCGCTCCACTCGAACGGCCGCGGGCTGGTTTTTGAAGTCGAGCGCTGCAACAACGGCAGCCGCGAAGTAGTTCACGCCGATACGATTATCGGTGGAGACGGCGCGGCGAGCCGTGTGGCGCGCGCGGCCGGATGGTCGCCTCTGGAAACCGTGCCGCTGGTTCAGGCGATTGTGCCGCTGCCAAAAGACATGGCGCCGGACACCGCGCGCGTCTGGTTCGTACCTCAGGACACGCCTTATTTCTATTGGCTGATTCCGGAATCGCCGACGCGCGGCGCGCTGGGATTGATTGGCGAGACGGGCCCCGAGACGCGCAAGCATCTGGAAAATTTTTTGGAGAAGCGTGGACTCGAGCCGATCGAATTTCAGGGCGCTCGCATTCCCGTGTACACGGGCTGGGTGCCGGTACGGCGGCAAGTGGGGCACGGCTCGGTGTATTTGGTCGGCGACGCGGCCGCGCAGGTGAAAGTGACGACCGTTGGCGGGATTGTTACGGGATTTCGCGGCGCGCTGGGTGTTGCGGAAGCGATTTTGAACGGCGGATCGAGCCGCGCATTGCGGCGATTGCGCCGCGAGCTGGATTTGCATTTGCTGCTGCGGCGTTCGCTGCACGATTTTCAGCAGGATGATTACAGCGAGCTCGTGGATCTGCTGAACGATCCGGCGAAGCAGTC
>DASXMG010000009.1:0-186039 GCA_036495805.1 Steroidobacteraceae bacterium
TGGCCCGATTTCGTGACGGAAAGTTAGAGCGTTTTCCGTTCTTTGAGGGCTCCAACGCAGCCCTAATAGATAGTCTCAGCGTCAGGCCGGATGGATCGGTACTGGGAGTCACGTCGATGGGTCTCGTGGGTTGGCGCAACGGCAAAGTGCGAACAATGACTGTCAAAAACGGCCTTCCTTGCCGCGCAATCCGTTCCTTGATATTCGATACGCACAATTATTTGTGGCTCTATACGCAGTGCGGTTTGGTGAAGATTAGCGACAGCGAATTGCAAAGATGGTGGCAGCAGGACGACGTGCGGATTCAATCCACCGTTTTAGACTCGCGTGACGGTGTCTTTTCCGGCCGATCTCCGTTCCATCCCACCGCGGCTCTAGCAAATGACGGCCGAATCTGGTTCGTCAACGGCAGCATCGCGCAAGTTGTCGATCCCAACAACAGGGACTCGAACAATTTGCTGCCCCCCGTCCACGTCGAGCGAATCAGCTCGAATGGGCTGCTTTATGGAATGGATAAGGCAACTTTCCTGCCTGCTCTTCCCACCAATATCCAAATCGATTACACCGCCCTAAGCTTGCCCATTCCGGAGCGAGTCCGCTTTCGCTATCGGCTAGATGGGTTTGATAAGGATTGGCAGGACGCCGGAAACCGCCGCACGGCGTTCTATAGTAATCTTGCACCCGGCCGGTATCAATTTCACGTTATCGCGTCCAACAACGATGCGGTGTGGAGCGAGACTGGCGCCGCCCAAGACATTGTGGTGCCGGCTGCGTGGTTTCAAGCGGCTTGGTTCCGCGTGCTCTGTGCCGGCACCGCACTTGCACTGCTTTGGATGCTTTACCGAACACGCTTGCGGCAAGTGCGCGCACAGACGCGCCGGGTATTGGAAGCGCGGCTTGCCGAACGTGAACGCATCGCACGCGATCTGCACGACTCGCTCTTGCAGGGCTTTCAAGGTTTGATGTTCCGGTTGCAGGCCGTTCGCCAGTTGCTGCCGGGGCGTGCAGGCGATGCAGCAAAGGCTCTTGAATCTGCGCTGCAGCTTGGCGACAAAGCGGTCTTTGAGGGGCGCGATGCGGTGGAAAACCTGCGCTCCTCATCGCTCGACGATCGCGACTTAGTGACGTCCTTGACAACATTGGGAGTGGAGCTTGGCGTTGAAACTGAACATCAGCCAGCGCCTCACTACGGGCTGCTGATTGAAGGCAGGCCGCGACAGCTAACCGCAGTCGTCCGCGATGAAGCATATCGAATCGTGCGCGAAGCGGCGCGCAATGCGTATCGGCACGCGCAAGCGCAGGAGATTGAAACCGAAGTCACGTTTGCGGATGCAGAACTGCGCATACGTGTACGGGATAATGGCGTAGGAATCGATCCCCGGATCCTCGCCAATGGAAAGAAGCCCGGCCACTGGGGACTGCCAGGGATGCGCGAACGGATCGGGGCACTGGGCGGTCACCTTTACGTGTGGAGTGAGAGCAGTGCGGGTACCGAGATTGAGCTCCGTATACCAGCCGACATCGCCTATTCGGAGCCTGGCAGATCGGCATCGGACCTACTCAGGAACCTCTTTCGCGCGCCTGGATGATGGAGGCCGCCGCAGAAGCTACCAACGACAAATTGAATTGGTGGTTAACCGCGATGACGATGGCTCGATTTGGCCCAACGCCTCCTAAGCGCCAGGTCGTTGCCTCCTATTCACTTCGCCACCATCATCGCCGCGGGATGCAGGAAGTAGAAGGCGATCGCGATAATGATCAAATACGCCAGCAGCACGAAGGTCCATCCCATGTTATGACGAATGACATCGCCTTCCTTGCGTACGAACTTGCTGGTTGAGACGCCGACGCTCGCGGTTTGCGGAGCGATGGGTTTGCCGATCTCTGCGCCGATGGAATTCAGCGATGGCAGCAGCAGCGGCGGCATGCCGAGCTGAACGCCGACGAGTGCCTGGAATTTGCCGAACATGGCATTGGTCGAGGTGTTCGAGCCGGACAGCGCGACGCCGATGAAGCCCAGTATCGGGCACACAATGATGAAAGCGGTTCCCAGGCTCGAGAAGCCCTTCGCGAGTGAAGCGGCCATGCCGGAATAGTTGAAAACGTATGCCAGCCCAAAGATAAACACGCCGACCAGGCATGCGCCCCACATTTGATGAAACGTGCGACGGAATATTTCGCCCAATTGCGCGGCTTTCAGCTTGCCCATCGACAGCAGCAACCCGGCAACGAGGATCCACGAGGCCAGGATGGCGGTACCGCCGACAAAGGGGGCGAAATTGAAGACAGCGCTGACGCCGGGTTTTGCAGGATCGCAGGTGGCTGCCAGCGACGAGCAGGCGACGGCCTGAACTTTGAGCCAGCTGATCTTCGGCAACACTGACCAAGGACCGGTCCATGCGGCAACCACGATCAACAGTACGACGAACGGCATCCAGCACTGCAGGACCTCGGCGGGCTTGAGTCCATGTCCTTGCTGCTGTTTTATCACCGCAGCATTGACCGGGACACCGCCATAGCCCAGTACGCTTTTCGGCTGCCAGAATTTGAGCAATGCGAACAGGGCAAGGAAGCAGACGATGGACCCCGTGACGTCGGGCAGATAGGGCCCTAAGTAAACGGCAACCGGATACTGGCCCGCGATATAGCCGAGCGACCCGACCACCGCAAGCGGCCAGCCGGTTTTCATCCCTTCCTTGCCTGAGACCAAGTACAAGAGCACCCATGGCGGCAGAAGGGCGAGCACGGCGACAATGCTGCCGACCGACGCGGACAGCGCCAACAGTGGATAGCCGGTCACGGCCGCCAGCGCGATAATCGGTGCGCCGAGCGCGCCGAAGGACACCGGCGCATTGTTGGCAATCGCCGCGACCCGGATCGCGTTGAGGTCGGAAATACCGAGCGAAATCAGGATGGGCGCGACAAACGCCCACGGATATCCAAAACCGACCAGGCCTTCGAGAAGCGCGCCAAATGCCCAGGCGAACAGCATCGTCTGCACGCGGACGTCCATGCTGCCTTGCGCGATCAGCCAACGGCGGAAATTCTCGAGTATGCCGCTCACCCCTAGCGTGTTGAACAGCACCATGCCCCAAATCGTAATCCAGTCGACGTTCCACACGCCGGTCGCGGCGCCGTAGACATAGGCGTGGCTGCCGTCGCTGAACGGCATTTTCCATACCCACGCAGCAAGCGCGAACGTAATGATTGAGCCGATGAGCGTGGCCACCCAGGCTGGGAACCGGAATACGGCGAGCATCAGCAGCAGAATCACAACCGGAATCAGGGCCACCAAACAGGTGAGCGTGAGGTTGTCGAGCGGGTTTATCAGTTGCGTGAACATGCCTTCTCCATCGATGTTCGCTACGGCGTAGGTGTGGTATGTCCCCGGCGCCACCGCGGTTTGATTATTTTAATTGCGACTGCTCCGGATGATTCAGTAACAGTGCCGCCGATTCCGCATGAACCCGTAACATAGCACAGGCCCCAGAGCGCCTCAAACCGGCGGCCGCGGTTCGGCAACGAAGTTTGACGGGCTTCATCCACTCTATAAACGCGGACGGGCACAAGGCGCATAATATTGGCCGATGAATATTTCGTTGCAGCCCACGCCCGCGGAAGCCGTTCGCGAACAGCGCCAGGAGAAGGTCGTGGCGGCGCTGGGTCAGGTGCTGCCCCGAGCATCGATCCTATTCCGCCACGAAGATACCGCCCCCTTTGAGTGCGACGCCCTCACCGCGTATCGCACTTCGCCCATGGTGGTCGTTCTGCCGGAAACCGAGGCTCAGGTCGCGGCCATTTTGAAGATCTGTCACAGGATGGAAGTGCCGGTTGTGGCGCGCGGTGCCGGCACCGGCTTGTCCGGTGGGGCCACGCCGCACGCCGCGGGCGTTGTCCTCTCGCTTGCGAAATTCAACAGGATGAAGATCGACCCGGCGTCGTGCACGGCAATCGTGCAATGCGGCGTGCGCAATCTGGCGATCAGCGAAGCGGCCGCACCGCATGGGCTGTACTACGCGCCGGACCCCAGCAGTCAGATCGCCTGCACCATCGGCGGCAACGTCGCGGAAAATTCCGGCGGCGTGCATTGTCTGAAGTACGGCCTGACCTTGCACAATGTATTGCGCGTTCGGGGGTTCATGGTCGACGGCGAGGCAGTGGACTTTGGCTCGCAAGCCTTGGATGCCCCGGGTCTCGATCTGCTGTCGATTGTCGTCGGCAGCGAAGGAATGTTGGCGGTGACGACCGAGGTCACGGTGAAATTGATTCCCAAGCCCCTGCTCGCCCGCTGCATCATGGCGAGCTTCCGCGATATCGAATCGGCGGGTGCCGCCGTCGCCAGCGTCATCGCGCATGGGATCATTCCCGCGGGCCTCGAGATGATGGATAAGGCGATGACCGCCGCCGTAGAAGCGTTCGTGCACGCGGACTACGACCTCGAGGCGGCGGCCATTCTGCTCTGCGAAAGCGATGGGACACCGGAAGAGGTCGGGGAAGAGATCATGCGCATGGAGACCGTGCTGAACGCCGCCGGGGCGTCGCGGATCGAGGTGAGCCGCGACGAGGCGCAGCGCCTGAAATTCTGGAGCGGCCGGAAAAATGCCTTTCCCGCCTCCGGCGGCATCAGTCCCGACTATATGTGCATGGATTCCACTATTCCCCGCAAGCGCCTGGCCGAAATGCTGCGGGCAATTCAGCAGATGGAAGTGAAGTACAACCTGCGATGTGTGAATGTATTTCACGCGGGCGACGGCAATCTGCATCCGTTGATATTGTTTGATGCTGAAGATGCCGCCGAGATGCGCCGCTGCGAGCTGTTCGGCGCCGATATTCTCGAGACGAGCGTCAGGCTCGGCGGTACTGTCACGGGCGAGCATGGCGTCGGCGTGGAGAAGCTGAACTCCATGTGCGTGCAATTTTCAGAAGCCGAGCGCGCGCAGTTCATGGCGGTCAAGCGAGCCTTCGATCCGCTCGAACTGCTCAATCCCGGAAAGGTGATTCCGACGCTGCATCGCTGCGCCGAATACGGGAAAATGCATGTTCACCGCGGTGCGCTGCCATTCCCTGAGTTGCCAAGATTTTGATGGGAGCCCAAGACCCCACGCTGGCGCGCCTCATCGATCAAGTGTCGAGCGCGCGTGAGCAGCGCACGCCGCTCGATATTTGCGGTGGCGGCACCAAGCGCTTCTATGGTGAGACGCCCGCCGGCGCACCTCTCGATGTCACGCCGCTTTCGGGCATCCTCAGCTACGAACCGACCGAGCTCGTCGTGACGGCGCGAGCGGGCACACCGCTTGCAGATCTGGAAGCCGCGCTTCAAGAACATGGGCAATGCCTGCCGTTCGAACCGCCGCGTTTTGCAGCGGGGGGCACGGTCGGCGGAATGGTGGCCTGCGGATTATCGGGTCCCTCGCGCGCCAACGCGGGGTCGGTGCGCGACCATGTGCTCGGCGCGACCCTCCTCAACGGCCGTGCGGAACTGCTCACTTTCGGCGGGCAGGTGACAAAGAATGTCGCCGGCTATGACGTGTCGCGTTTGCTGGTCGGATCTTTGGGGATCCTGGGTGTCATTTGCGATGTGTCGCTGAAGGTATTGCCGACGAGCGTGGCCACGGAGACCTTGATCTTTGAATGGGATGAGGTGCGAGCGCTTGAGACCTTGTGCCGCTGGGCCGCGCAACCCCTCCCGATCAGTGCCAGCGGATGGCACCGAGGCCGGTTGCGGGTACGCCTGAGCGGCGCGCGCGCCGCGGTTGCCGCAGCCTGCGAGCGGTTGGGCGGAGAGCGGCTGCAAGCATCCGCCGCCCATGCCTGGTGGTCGGGCGCACGCGACCACAGTGCCGAGTTCTTTTCGGTCAATGAGAGAGATCTGGCGCGCGGTGAGAGCTTGTGGCGTCTGTCCGTGCCGGCCGCGGCGGGCGCGTTGACGCTGCCGGGCGAGCAATTCATCGAGTGGGGCGGCGCGCAGCGCTGGTGGAGGACTACAGCTCCGGCCGCGGCCGTGCGTGATGCCGCAGCGCGCGCGGACGGGCACGCGACGCTGATGCAAGGCGCGAATCGATCCGATGGTGTGTTTACGCCCTTAAGCTCCGTGTTGATGCGCGTCCATCAGGAACTAAAACAGGCTTTCGATCCTGCACGGATATTCAACCCCGGACGCCTGTACCAAGGTCTTTGATCGCCATGCAAACGCAGTTGAGTACGGAATTCAGCGCCCGCGCCGAGGGAAAGGAGGCGGCCGCCATCCTGCGCAAATGCGTGCACTGTGGTTTCTGCAATGCGACCTGTCCCACCTATCAGCTGCTCGGCGATGAGCTCGATGGTCCGCGAGGACGCATTTATCTCATCAAGCAAATGCTCGAAGGAGCGGAAGTCACGCGCAGCACCCAGCAGCACTTGGATCGCTGCCTCACCTGCCTCAATTGCCAGACAACCTGTCCCAGCGGTGTCGAGTACGGTCACTTGATTGATATCGGCAGAAAACTTGTGGAGCAGCGGGTGGCGCGCCCGCCGCTGGAGAAGGCCGCCCGCTGGTCGCTTCGGACCGGGCTGACCTCGTTCTGGTTCGGGCCGGCGCTCAAGCTCGGGCAAGCATTGCGGCCGCTATTGCCGAGAATTCTCAAGAACAAAGTGCCGCTGCGCGCGATCGGGCGGACTGCAGATTCCGCGCGCGCGACGCGGCCCCGCAAAGTGTTGATCCTGCAAGGCTGTGTGCAGCCGGCGATGTTGCCCAACATTGACCGGGCGACCGAGCGCGTGCTCGATGCGGCGGGCATCCAAGCGGTGTATGCCGCCGGCACCGGCTGCTGCGGCGCGCTGCGCACTCACCTAAGCGACAGCCAAGGCGGCCTCGAGGACATGCGTCGCAATATCGATGCATGGACTCCGCAGCTGGCGTCGGGAGAAATTGAAGCCATCATTTCTTCCGCCAGCGCCTGCGCGCTCGCGATCAAGGAATACGGACATGCCTTGGCGCGCGATGCACGTTACGCGGACCGGGCGCGGCGCATCAGCGCGCTGGCGCGGGATTTGAGCGAGCTATTGCCGATGATGGCGCCGGCACTCAAGGGCCGCGTGCGCGCAAACCTTAAGGCTCGTGCGGCTTTCCACGCACCGTGCACGCTACAGCACGGGCAAAGATTGCGCGGCGTGGTCGAAACGCAATTACGCGCGTTGGGCTTTGAGCTCACGGCGCCCGGCGCCGAGAGCCATCTGTGTTGCGGGTCAGCCGGGGCTTACTCCATCCTGCAACCGCAGATCGCCACTCAGCTGAGGGACCGAAAACTGCTCAATCTTGCCGAGCTCGAGCCGCAACTCATCTTGTCCGCCAACGTCGGCTGCATTCAGCACTTGCAATCGGGAACTTCGCTGAAGGTGCTGCACTGGATCGAAATGCTGGATCAGGCGTTGAATTGATGGATGCGACGTCGAGAGAGTTGCTCGCGGCGCAGGACAAAGCCGCGGCGTTGTTTGCGGAAGTCGTGGAGCGCGGCCTGGTGAGCGCGGGCAAACTTGAAAGCGAGCTGACCGCGGAGATCCACGCGCTGGCGCAGGCGCGGTTCGGCGTTAGCCGCCACTGGCACAAACGAATTGCGCGAGCGGGGCCGAATACGCTGCTGACCTACTACGACGAGAGCACGGATCGGCGCATCGTCGCGGACGATATCGTTTACCTGGATTTCGGACCGGTGTTCGAAGCATGGGAGGCGGATTTCGGCCGCACCTATGTGCTGGGTTCCGATCCTGACAAGCATCGTCTGGTCGGTGATCTGGCCGCTGCTTTCGCGCGAGGCAAGAGTTTCTATCATGACTCGCCGAATCTCACCGCCGGCGAACTGTATGACTACATTGCGGGTCTCGCGTTGGATTACGGTTGGCAGTTCGGCGGGCGGACCGCGGGACATCTGATCGGCCATTTTCCGCACGAGACAAAGCCGCAGGATCCCGATCACTTGAGGATACGGCACGGAAACCCCATCTCCTTGCGCGAGCCTGACGAGAAGGGGCGGCCGCGCCACTGGATTCTGGAAGTCCACTTCATAGACCGCCGCCGCGAAATCGGCGGCTTCTTCGAGGAGCTCTTGACAGCGGACGCGCGCGGTTAGCTACCGCGCGCGGTTACGCCGCAGCTGGGCTGCCGTCAGCGTGAGCTGTCGTGGTGATTCAGCGCCCAAATGTATGCTGACACGGCCATCACCTGATCGCTGCTGAGTTGCGCGCCGCCCATGGCGGGCATCGGCGAGCGAAAGCGCTTCGGCTGCGCCACACCGCCGGCGATGGTGGCTGCGATTCCTGCATAGCTGCCGTTGCTCCACAGCCATTTGTTTGTCGTGAGATCAGGACCGAGCGGCGAACCCTTGGCGTCGTTCCCGTGGCAGCCCGTGCAGCCGGCGCCGCCGACTTGACCGTGATAGACGCGATCGCCGAGCGCCACCATGGCCGGCGTCGCCCCGGGAGGCGCGGCCAGCCCGGCAGTCGCCGAGCCCGCGTCAGGATGCGTGCCCTCGGGAGGGCGCGCTTGCGCCGCGGCGCTGGGACCGGGCGAGTCGGTCGCGCTGGGACAAGGAACGGTCGGCGAGCCGGCGGCGTCCCCGCCGCCTCGATAGACGATGCGATAGATGCGGCCGGCCACATCGTCGGAAACATACAGTGCACCGTCGCCTCCGATGGCCAGCCCGCTGGGACGATGCAACGCTTTGCCCGGCGATTTGTCGGGCCCTGCAAATCCATCGGCGAATATTTCGCACTTGCCCGACGCCTGCTCGCCCGACAATGCTTGGTACACGACGTTGTAGCCGCCTTGCGCATATGGGGCGCGATTCCATGAACCATGAAAGGCAATAAAGAGCCCTTGGCGGTAGTGCGCGGGGAATTGCTTCTGGTCGTAGAGCACCATGCCGTTGGGCGCCCAATGCGCAGGAAAGTAGGCCGTGGGCCCGGTTTTCTGCGCGCATAGGCCTGCGGTTTTTCCGTCACCGCCATACTCGGGCGCAAGCACCAGCGCCTTCTGAAACGGATCGTGGTAGCACATGGGCCAACCGTAGTCGCCGCCCTGCTTGAGCAGCAGCACTTCTTCGGACGGCAACGTCGCTTCTTGCTCCGCATCCTTGATGACATCCGGCCAGTTCGTATGCAGCTGGTCGCGGCCATGCTGTGTGACGAAAATGTGATGGCCGATCGCATCGACTCCAAATCCTTCCGCGTTGCGAATGCCGGTGGCGTACCGCCCGGCGGGCGAGAAGACCTGATTTATTTTTTTCGCGTCATATCGCCACACACCGCCCCGCGTCTCGAGTTCCGTGCAGGGCTGCTTGCCTGGTGATTTGAGGATGCGATTTTTTTCCTGGCAGGAATTGGTTGCGCTTGCAACATCGACATACAGACCGCCGTCGGCATCGATCGCAAATGGATGCATGGGATGATCGCCGCCGAGCGGCAAGCCGCTGACGACGACTTGCGATGCTGCACCCGGCAGGATCGCGCCTTTCTTCAGCGGATACTTGACGATCTTGTCGTTGAGCTCCGCATACAGCCAACCCTTGTAGATGCCGATGCCGGTGCCGCCGGCGCCGCCGCTTTGTACCGTTGCGCCGAATCGCTCATTCACGTTGGCTTTACCACTTCCGGTGGTGTCCTGCAGCGCTACCAGGAATCCGCCGGCATGGGGCGTGTCGTTGCCGTAATAGCGTCCCGACCACGTATTCACATAGACCACGCCGTTCTCGGCCACGACCAGGTGGCGGGCATGCCCAATGCCATCGGCGAACAGGGATGCGCAAAATCCCGCGGGAAGCGTCAGGCCGCTGTCATCGGCAGCACAGTTGCCCGGCGCCGCGTCGGCGGCTTGGGCCGCAGCAGGCAACGCCAGGGCGATCGCACAGTAGGCGGCGGCGAAGACCGCGCGCCAATTAAATCGATGCTGCGATCGAATGGTGTGCATCTGACTCTCCAAAGATGAGGCGCTAAGGCGTTCGGAAGTGTATATCGCGCTCTGCGGGACTGGCAATCGAGGTACAGTTCGGAGCTAAGGAGTTCTCATGTGCTTGGTTCTGATTGCGTGGCGAGGAGACGCCAAATATCCCTGCGTGATTGCGGCCAACCGCGATGAATTACATTCGCGACCGACCGCCGCGGCACACTGGTGGCAGTCGCGGCCGCCCATACTTGCGGGCCGCGATCTTTCGGCGGGCGGCACGTGGTTGGGATTGACGCAAACGGGCCGGTTCGCGGCACTCACCAACTATCGTGACCCCGAGCAGCGCCGTCCGGGCACCCCCAGCCGCGGCACGCTGGTCGCATCGATTTTAATGTCCAGCGATTCGATCGAGCGAAGTCTCGAGCACTTACGCACCGTGAGCGCGTCCTACAATGGATTTAGTTTGCTGTTTTCCGATGGCGAGCGCCTCGCCATATACGAAAGCGCGCGCGGCAAGGGACGGGTTTTGGGGCCGGGCATTTACGGATTGTCGAATCACTTGCTCGATACGCCCTGGCCCAAGGTGCAAGCGGCCAAGTCGCGCCTGTCGAAGGCGCTTGCGGAGTTGCAGACGACCGATGCCGTTCTTGCGCTGCTTCGCGACGAGATGCCGGCGCCCGACGCGGAGCTGCCCCGCACCGGCGTGAGTTTGGAATGGGAGCGCCTGCTCTCGAGCGCCTTCGTGCGTGCGCCGGACTACGGCACGCGCTGTTCGACCATACTGCGCATTGATGTAAATCGGCGCGCATGGTTTGATGAATGGACTTGGGATGCGGCCGGCGAGCCGACCGGCACCGTGAGCCTTCAGTTCGAACTGGAGTGAATCCGATGTTCAAGCACGTGCTGCTCTGCTACGACGGTACCGAGGTCGGCCGGCGCGCATTGCGCCGCGGCGCGGAACTCGCGATATTGCTCGGCGCGCATGTGTCGGTTCTTTCCATCGTTACCGATGGGGTTGGTAATGCCGCAGTGCTGGCGGGAGCGGCGGGGCAGGCTTGCATCGTGGACGAGCCGGCCCAAACCCGCAAGCTGCTGACCGAGTCCATCGATTGGCTGAAGGCCCGCGGCGTCAGCGCAGAGGGCTATCTCACGAGCGGCGACTACCTGGATCAAATCATCGCCTTTTCCATGCGGCTGAATATCGATCTCATCGTCTTGGGCCACTATCCGCGGCCGAGCGGCGGTTCGTGGTGGTCTGCGTCGAAGCGAGGATCATTGGCAGACAGGGTCAAATGCTGCATTTTTGTCGCGGTCAATGCCGCGGACGACCCAGCGCCTGTGCCAAAATGACGCATGACGTCCGCTGACGCGCCCGCCGTCCCCCCCATACCGCACGGTCGCGATCGCGCGTTGGGAATCATTGCGACTGCAACGTTGCTGGCCCTGTTGTACTTCGGGCGCGACGTGCTGGTACCGGTCACCCTGGCGTTCATCCTCAGTCTGTTGATCGCACCGCTGGTGCGCACGCTGCGGCGCATCGGGCTCGGGCAAACCCTGTCGGTGCTGGCCGCGGTGTTGGTGCTCGCACTCTCGTTCGGGGCGATCGCCGGGGTGATCGGCTCGCAGCTGGTGCCCATGGTGGGAAGTCTGCCGCAGTACGAGCGAACTCTCGAGGACAAGCTGGAGACGTTGGACAGACTTACCGTGAGGCGCGTCAATAGCTTCACAGCTCAGGCTGGACGCGTCCTTAATCGAAACCCGGCGCCGCCGCAGCCGCAGATGTTGCAACCCGATATCGACAATCGAACGCCGATCCCGGTCGAGCTGCATGAGGCGCCGGCCAATTCCTGGCAGGTTCTGCAGAGGGTTCTCGGATCTATCTGGGTTCCGATCGAGACGGCCGGCATCGTTTTGGTCGTGCTGGTGTTCGTCCTATTGGAACGAGAAGCGCTTCGCGATCGGTTCATACGCGTTGCCGGTGGGACGGATATTCGGCTGACCACGCTCGTGCTCAACGACGCCGGCGAACGGCTCTCGCGCTTCTTCGTCTCGCAGTTCGCCGTGAATTTCGGCATCGGTGTCCTGATTTGGGTGGGCTTGAGCGTCATCGGCTTGCCGCACCCGATCGTGTGGGCGGCGTTGACCACGCTGCTGCGCTTCGTCCCGTACGTGGGGGTCTGGATCGCGGCGCTCTGCTCCGCGGTGCTTGCCGCCGCGGTGGATGCCGGCTGGAGCATGGCAATCGCCACATTGGGCCTGTACGTGGTGGTGGAGTTGATAGCCTCGCAGCTGGTCGAACCGCAGCTGTACGGGCATACCACCGGGCTGTCGCCGCTCTCGGTGGTGATCGCGGCGATATTCTGGAGCGGGCTATGGGGCCCGATCGGATTGATCGTATCGACACCCTTGACGCTGTGCCTGTTGGTCGCTGGGCGTCATATCAAGGCGCTGAGCTTGCTCGACATCCTATTGGGCGACACCCAGGCGCTGACCATGCCGCAACGCTTCTATCAACGCGCGCTCTCGGCCGATTCGGACGAAATCATTGCGAGCGCGCACGAATTTCTCAAGCGAGACTCCTTTGCCAATTATTGCGATCTGGTGTTGTTGCCGGCGCTGCATCTTGCGCGGCTGGACTTGGAGTCGGGCGCCATCAGCAAGGAACAGCAAATGCGGGTCCGCGGGGCGATGGTCGCGGTGATTGCGGCCATAGGCGGGGATCATCGCAGGCCGTCGAGGCGACGCTTGCGATCCTCCGTGCTCGACAAGTCCACCGCCGGCCGGCTCCTTCGCCAGCAGCGCGAGCAGGTCAGCGGGCGCTGGCAAGGACCGCTGGCAGTGCCGCCAGGATCCGTCGTCGTCTGCGTGAGCCTCGGCTCTATGGCGGATGATCTCGCCGCCGAGTTGCTGGTGCGCATATTGCGTGAACAAAAAATAGACGCTCGTCATATGTCGATCGAGGATTTGGCGGCCGAGCCGCCGGCGAATGCGGCGGAAGCCGTGTCCATCGTCTATGTGGTCAGTGCCTTCCCAAGCGAAGAGCGCAGCCGCGGCGAAACGAGCGCCGCGAAACTGCGCGAAGAATTTCCGCATGCCTGCATCGTGGCGGTGTACCTTCCGGGCATGTTGCTGCAGGAAGACGAGGTGGGGGCGGGACCGTTCATGCGCGGGGCGGATAAGTCTGCCGGATCATTGGGCCATGCCGTTCAGATCTGCCTCGATATGCAAGCAAAACCTTCGCAGGCATGATGGCTGCAAGAAAAACCGTGCTGGTCACCGGCGCGGCACAAGGCCTCGGATTGACCGTTGCCACGCTGCTGTCGCAGCGCGAATACCGGGTGCTTCTGGTCGACATTCAACCGATCGAAGCGCCGGTCCTACAACTGCGGGACTTGGGCAAGGAGGCGCGGGGTTTTTGCGGCGATTTGTCCTCAGAAGCCTTTGTCAGCGGATTGGCGCAGGAAATCGCCCACGAGTACGGCGCCCTCGACGGACTGGTGAACAATGCCGGCGTCAGCCTGATCGTGCCCGCCGAACAGACCAGCGCCGCGCAATGGCAGCGCGTGATGGCGATCAATTTGTTCGCGCCATTCCTTTTATGCCGGTATTTGGGCGCGCAAATGCTCCGCCGCGGCAGCGGCAGCATTGTCAATGTGGCCTCCATCGCGGGCCTGGCCGGAGTCAGTCACCGTAGCGCCTACAATGCCTCGAAGCATGGTCTCGTGGGGCTGACCCAGACCCTCGCCGCCGAATGGGGCGGACGCGGCGTGCGCGTCAATGCGGTGTGTCCCGGATGGATCAAGACGGAAATGGACACGGCGGACCAGGGCGCAGGCGCTTACAGCGATTCGGATATCATCGATCGCGTGCCGCTGGCCCGATTTGCACGTTCCGAGGACGTGGCCGAAGCGATCGCCTTCTTGCTCGACGCGAATCGCAGCGGATTTGTCAACGGAATCAGTTTGCCCGTGGACGGAGGTTGGTTGGCCGACGCGAGCTGGAACAGTTTGCGATCGCGCACCCGAGCCTAGGCATGTGGCTGCAATCGACCTCTGCAAGTGAACGGCGCGCGCTGCTGGCAACCTACGCCGGTTACGGGTTGGATGGTTTTGATTTGATGATCTACAGTTTCGTCATTCCCACATTGCTCACGCTCTGGGGCATGAGCAAGGCGCAAGCCGGCTACATCGCCAGCGGTGCGCTGATTACTTCCGCGATCGGCGGCTGGGCTGCGGGGGTGCTCGCCGACCGATTCGGGCGCGCGCGCATTTTGCAGCTCACCGTTCTCTGGTTTGCGGTATTCACCTTTTTGAGCGGCTTCACGCACAACTTCGGCGAGCTCTTCGTGACCCGCGCCATGCAAGGATTCGGCTTCGGCGGCGAGTGGTCGGTGGGCTCGGTCTTGGTCGCGGAGATCATCGATGCGCGACACCGCGGCAAGGCCACGGGGCTGGTGCAAAGCAGCTGGTCCGTCGGTTGGGCGGCCGCTGCCTTGGCGTTCTGGGCCGTGAGTGCCATCGTGCCGCCGGCAATGGCGTGGAAGATTCTGTTTTGGCTCGGCATCCTGCCGGGATTGCTGGTGCTTTACATCCGCCGCAACGTGCCGGAGCCGGCGATATTTACGCAGATGCGTGAGCAGCGTCGTCGCGGCGGGGCGGTGCCGGCGCGCCGTGCGGTTTTCCTGGATATTTTTCACCCCCCTCTCTTGCGCACGACGATACTCGCCACGTTGTTATCGACCGGAATGCTCGGTGCGTATTATTCGATAACCACGTGGTTGCCGACCTTTTTGGCAAACGAGCGTCATCTGTCGGTCGCCGCCAGCACCGGCTATCTGTTGATGCTGATCAGCGGTTCGCTGGCAGGATACCTGGTGAGTGCATGGCTGACGGATGCCATAGGCCGTCGGCGCGGCTTTATCCTATTCGCCGGCTGTGCAATGGTGCTGATCTTGTTGTACACACGCCTGCCGATTACCGGCGGAATGTTTCTGATCGGCTTTCCGCTGGGCTTCTTCCTCCTGGGCATATTCTCCGGAATGGGAGCCTGTCTGGCGGAGCTCTATCCCAGTGCCGTGCGCGGCTCGGGGCAAGGATTTACCTATAGCGTCGGACGCGGCATCGGTGGACTGTGTCCTTCTGTGATCGGCCTCTTGAGCACGCGCTTTCCGCTCGGCGATGCCATCGCCGGATTCACGGTCGCGGCCTATGCCTTGGTCATCGTGTCGGCGTTGGCGATTCCCGAGACTCGCGGGCGCGTGCTCGCGACGGAAAGCGCTGTCGAAACATGAGGCGCTGGGAGTTTTGGATCGATCGGGGCGGCACGTTCACGGATGTCATTGGACGTGCACCCGACCAGTCGCTGCATACTCTCAAATTGTTATCGGAAAATGCCGCTCACTATGACGATGCCGCGGTCGAAGGGATACGCCGACTGCTGGCGCTGACACCCGGCCAGATGATCACGCCGCAGCAAGTGGCCTGCGTGAAAATGGGCACCACGGTCGCCACCAACGCGCTGTTGGAACGCAAGGGTGAACGGACCCTGTTGGTGATCACCCGGGGCTTTCGCGATGCGCTCAGGATCGCCACTCAGGCGCGGCCGCGCTTGTTCGACCGGCACATCGTGCTCCCGGAAATGCTGTATGAGCGGGTCATCGAGGCGGTCGAGCGCATTGGCGCCCATGGCGAAACGGTGCTGGGCTTGGACACGGCGGCGCTCGAGGCGCAATTGCGACGCGCGTTCATGGACGGCTTTCGCAGCTGCGCCATCGTCTTTTTGCACGGCTACCGCTATGTACACCACGAGCTCGCGGCGGCGGGCATTGCGCGCGATGTCGGCTTCACTCAGATTTCGGTGTCGCACCATGTGAGTCCCTTGATGAAGCTGGTGCCGCGCGGCGATACCACGGTGGTGGATGCCTATCTATCCCCGATCTTGCGGCGCTATTGCGACAAGCTGGCGGATCTGATGCCCGGCGTGCCGATCTTTTTCATGCAAAGCTCCGGCGGCTTGACGCAGTCTCAGCGCTTTCACGGCAAGGATGCCATTCTTTCCGGCCCGGCCGGCGGCATCGTCGGCATGGTGCGAACGGCGCAAGCGCGCGGGCACAGCAAGCTGATCGGCTTCGACATGGGCGGCACGTCCACCGACGTAAGTCATTATGCCGGCGAGTTCGAACGCGCATTCGATACCGAGGTGGGCGGCGTACGAGTGCGCGCGCCGATGATGAGCATTCACAGCATTGCTGCCGGAGGCGGTTCCATTGTTCGATTCGACGGCGCACGGCTGCGCGTGGGCCCTGAATCGGCGGGCGCCAATCCCGGTCCTGCGAGCTATCGGCGCGGCGGGCCCCTCACCATTACCGACGCCAACGTCTTGCTCGGGCGCATTCAACCGCGCTTCTTTCCGCGAGTGTTCGGGTCCCAGGCGAACGAGTCATTGGATGAAAAAATTGTCGCTCAACGATTTCACGAGCTCGCGCAACAAATCGCGGGTGCCACCGGGAGCGCATTGGCGCCGGAGGAGGTCGCCGGCGGGGCGTTGCGAATCGCGGTCGGTGCCATGGCCAATGCGGTGAAACGAATTTCCGTGATGCGCGGTCATGATGTGAGCGCCTACACCTTGCAATGCTTCGGCGGTGCAGGGGGACAGCACGCCGCGCTGGTCGCGGATTTGCTCGGCATGTCGCGGATCTTCATCCATCCCTTCGCCGGCGTGCTTTCCGCCTATGGAATGGGGCTGGCCGATCAAATTGCGATGCGCGAAGCGGCGCTCGAGCGCGAATTGAGTCTCGAGGGCTTGAGCGCTGCAGCGGAGTTGGCCAAACGCCTGCTGGACGAGGCCGCCGCGGAACTCAAAGCCCAAGGGCTGGCCGGCGATGCATTGCGGCGCGTCGCGCGGGTTCATGTCCGGTATCAGGGCACCGATACGGCATTGCCCTGTGCGCTGCCCACGAGCCTGGGGCCGGAGGGGGTCGCGCAGGTACGCGATGAATTCGAGCGCAGCTACCGCCTTCGGTTCGAGTTCATCATGCCGGGACAGGAGCTGGTGCTCGAAGCGGTGTCGGTGGAATGCATTGCGCCCGGCGCGGACGCGCCCGCCGCGGAAGAGTTCGACGCCGGCGCAACCTACGAGCCTGCCGCGAGCGCTGAGGTTTCCATGTACTGCCTGGCCGACGCGCTTCCGGCCGGCTGGCGCCAAGCGCGCCTTTATGAAGCGCACGAATTGCGTCCCGGGGCGCGGATCGCGGGTCCCGCCATCCTCACCGACAGCAACGCAACGACGGTCGTGGAGCCCGGCTGGGAAGCCCAGGCGGTTGGCGGCGGCTGCATTGAATTGTGCCGTGTCGAGCGCCGACGCGGCGAGCAGGCGCTGAGGACGCATGCCGATCCGATCGTGCTGGAGCTGTTCAACAACATCTTCATGAATATTGCCGAGCAGATGGGCCTGCGCCTGCAGAACACCGCGTATTCGGTCAATATCAAGGAGCGGCTGGATTTCAGCTGCGCGCTGTTCGATGCCGCCGGATCGCTGATCGCCAATGCGCCGCACATGCCGGTGCATCTGGGTTCCATGAGCGAGTCGATTCGCACAGTCATCGACCGCAATCCGCAGATGCGCAGCGGCGATGTCTATGTATTGAACGATCCCTATCACGGCGGCACGCACTTGCCCGACATCACGGTCGTGACGCCGGTCTACCTGGATGCCGCAGATCCTGCGCCCGGCTTCTTCGTCGCCTCGCGCGGTCATCATGCGGATATCGGCGGCGTCACACCCGGCTCGATGCCGCCATTCTCGGTACGTATCGACGAGGAGGGCGTACTCATCGACAACTTCAAGCTCGTCGCGGCCGGATCATTGCGCGAGCCCGCAATGCTCGAGTTGCTGCGCAGCGGCACCCACCCCTCACGCAACCCGGCGCAAAATCTTGCCGACATGCGCGCGCAGATCGCCGCCAATGCCAAAGGCAGCTCGGAGCTCAAGGCGCTGGTCGCCCAATATGGCGCAGGTACCGTGCGCGCCTACATGCAGCATGTGCAGGATAACGCGGAAGAATCCGTCCGCCTCGTCATCACGTCGCTCAAGGACGGCGAGTTCACACTGCCGCTCGACAATGGCGCCCGGATTCAAGTCGCGCTGCGCGTCGACCCTGAAGCCCGAAGTGCTTGCATCGACTTCAGCGGCACGAGCGCTCAGCTGCACGACAATTTCAACGCGCCGCGCGCCGTGACCACCGCAGCGGTTCTGTACGTGTTTCGCACGCTGATCAATGATGACATTCCGCTGAACGCGGGCTGCCTGAAACCGCTGCGCATCATTTTGCCGGAAGCGTGCATGCTGAACCCGCAGCCGCCGGCGGCAGTCGTGGCCGGCAATGTGGAGACCTCCATGTGCGTGACCAACGCACTGTATGGCGCACTCGGGGTCATGGCGGCCGGCTGTTGCACCATGAGCAATTTCACCTTTGGCAACGGGCAGTATCAGTACTACGAAACCATCGCCGGCGGTTCGGGCGCGGGACCCGAATTTAGCGGCACGAGTGTGGTCCAAACGCACATGACCAATTCCCGCCTGACCGATCCGGAGGTTTTGGAATTCAGATTCCCAGTCCGGCTTGACTCATATGAGATTCGCGCAGGCTCAGGCGGCCGCGGACGTTGGCGGGGCGGCAATGGCGGCATTCGCCGGATTCGCTTCCTGGAGCCCATGACGGCATCCATCTTGAGCAACGGCCGTAAAGTGGGTGCATTCGGCATGGCAGGTGGCGAGGCAGGTGCGGTGGGTGAGAACACGATTGAACGCGCCGATGGCCGCCGCGAAAAACTGGGGCATAGTGGACAAGCCGAAGTGAGCGTCGATGATGTCGTGGTGGTGTGCACGCCGGGTGGCGGTGGTTATGGTAGAAATGATCAATAAATTAGGTAATATTATTTGCATAAGTAATTGATAATTATCAATTTAAACTCAGATACGTGACGGGTTAGAGCGGCGAACTTAAAGTGCTTTCTAGCTTTTAATTTTGGCAGCCGGACCCGATAAAGGTTGAAAATGTCCGAGATTGAAATTGTCGAGGTCGGTCCGCGAGACGGACTGCAGAACGAATCGGTGCTGTTCAGCACGGCACAAAAGCTGGAACTGATCAGGCGTGCGATCGATGCCGGCGTGCGCCGCATCGAAGCCGCCAGTTTCGTCAATCCCAAGCTGGTGCCGCAGATGGCGGACGCCGAAGCCGTGTCCGCTGGGCTGATGCACCGTGACGACGTGATCTACATCGGCTTGGTGTTGAACAAGCGCGGTGCGCTGCGCGCGATCGAGGCGGGACTTCAGGAGTTGGGTGCAGTGTGCGCGGCTTCCGATGGATTTGCGCTGCGCAATCAAGGTCAAACCTCCGATGAGTCATTGGCCATGTGCTGCGAGGTGGTGCGCTTGGCCCGTCAAGCCGGGCGGCGTGCGCAGATCACCATCTCCACGGCTTTCGGCTGTCCGTTCGACGGCGAAGTCGATCCCCAGCGAGTGATCGACATGGCCAAGGTTGCCGCCGCGGCGGGCCCGCTCGAGGTGGCCATTGCGGATACCATCGGCGTCGCGAGCCCACGCGATGTTGCGCATCTGGTCACGAGCGTCCGGGCGGCGATTGCACCATTGCCGGTGCGCGTACATTTTCACAACACTCGAAACACGGGTTTAGCCAACGTCTGGGCTGCGGTTAACGCGGGTGCCAAAACGGTGGATGCCTCTTTGGGCGGCCTCGGCGGCTGTCCGTTTGCACCTCGCGCGACCGGCAACGTGCCGACCGAGGATGTGGTTTACATGCTGGAGCGATCCGGTTATCAGACAGGACTCAATCTCGATCGCGTCATCGAGGCGGCAGGGTGGCTGTCTGCAAACATGGGACGCGACCTGCCCGGCATGGTGAGCAAGGCCGGAAACTTCCCCGGCACGGTACGCAGTACGGCTAATGAGCGGCCAAACAGCGCTTGAATCGATCATCGACGCGATGCGCGTACCAGTCCGTGGTCAGGCTGCGCTTGATCTTCGGGCCGGCGAGCTTGATGCGCGGCACCAGGGCGCGCGGCTGCATGAGGCCGGAACGCTGATCGGCCATGCCGAACACGCGCTGATATAACGGCGTCGATTCGAACCCCTTGGTCTTCCCGTCGAGCAGCGCGCTATGAATTGCGCCGTTGCTCATCTTTAGGCGCGAGGCGAGCGTGCGCAGCGCCAGTTCGGTGGCTCCCGGGTTATTCACGTCGCTGTCATGCGGCAACAGGGCGCCGTCGGTCACCAACGGGATTCCCGAGGCAATGCTCAGTGCATTTTGAAACGCCGCGTTACGGCTTGCGTATTGCCCGGCGTTGAAATCCGCGAAACGGTACAGGAACTGATCGTATGGCGCGCGATAGTCGAGAAGATGCGCGACGCCGAAATACACACTGCCGCGGCGCGTAAACAGCTCATCCGCAATGCTCGAGCGCACCGGATACGGGTAGGTTGCGGCCGAGGAGAATTGCTCGGCGAAGGCCACGTTGACCTGCATGGGACCCCGGGTGCGGATGGGATTGCGCTCCGCGAACAGCGTCTGGCCCAAGGGCACCCCGGCAATGAGATCTTCATAGGCGTCGCTCAAGTCTTTCTCGGTTCGAGCCGCATCGATGCGTTCCCCGTAGGTGCGGCCGTCCGAGGATTTGAGCTGCAGTACGCCGTTCACGAGCACCTGCGGTACATGGGCGCGAGCTGCGCGGCTGTCGATTTCCTTCCTGGCGATGGCGCCTAGACCCGGTACGGCCGGATCGACGTGAAATCCTGACTCTTGTGCGATTACTGCGACCACGGCGCAAATGTTTTCGCGGTTCGGCGTGACTGTCAGCACCGTGAACGCGGCATAGATGTCCGTGGTCCAACCCGCCCCGTCGGCCACGTTGCGCGGCAGCGACTGTGCAATCAGCGCCTTTGTGTCTGCCGTGTTCAATGCGGGTGCGGGTTCCGGCTTTTCGGCGGCGCAACCACCCAGCAGCAGCAGTATCACCGGCACCGAATGGATAAGTCTGATTTGATGCAGCGCGCGCATCGAGGTATATCAGGCCGAGCTCATGGCAGTCATGCGCAACGGAGCGTAACCTTCGGAACTGTCATTGATAACTCCAACATTGAAGCTCGAATTCAAGGAGACAAGCCATGGCGATCAACGAGTCAAAGCTCAACGAATTCCTCGGTAAAGCGGTCGGCGATTTAGGCGCCGCGCTCAGCGCCACGCTGGTGCTGGTCGGCGATCGGTTAGGACTCTACAAGGAACTGGCGCGAGGCGCAGTCACTTCCGCAGAGCTTGCACAACGCACCGGAACCAACGAACGCTACGTTCGCGAGTGGTTGGGCAATCAAGGCGCCAGCGGTTATGTGCAATACGATGCTGCAAACGGCAAATGGTCGATGACGCCCGAGCAGGCCCTGTGCCTGGCCGACCCGAACGGGCCCGTCGACATGCCCGGTGCATACAACATCGTCGAAGCCACATTCCACGCACTCGGGCGCACCATTGAGAATTTCAAAAGCGGCAAGGGCATGGAGTGGGGCGAGCATCACCCCTGTCTTTTCCACGGCACCGAGCGGTTCTTCCGCGCAGGCTACAACGCAAATTTGGTGACCTCCTGGTTGCCGGCGCTCGAGGGTGTCGTGGACAAGCTCAAGCGGGGCGCGCGTGTTGCGGACGTCGGCTGCGGTCACGGCGCCAGCACCGTGCTGATGGCCAAGACTTATCCCAAATCGACCTTCGTCGGTTACGACTACCACGGCGAGTCCATCCGGGTCGCCCGTGAGCGGGCCGCGGCGGCGGGAATTGCCAATGCGCAATTTGAGGTGAGCGATGCCGTCAGCTACGCCGGCAAGGACTTCGACGTCATCGCTTTTTTTGACTGCCTGCACGACATGGGCGATCCGGTGGGCGTGGCACGGCATGCGCGCCAGGCCCTCAAGCCGGACGGCACCGCAATGATCGTGGAGCCGTTCGCCAACGATAAGCTTCAGGACAATCTCAATCCGGTCGGGCGCGTCATGTACGGCGCATCGTCGCAAATATGCGTGCCCGTTTCCTTGGCGCGCAAGGGGCCGGCCCTCGGGGCGCAGGCCGGCGAAGCGCGTTTGCGGGAAGTCGTGGTCGGCGGCGGCGGCTTTGCAAGATTTCGGCGTGCGACCGAGACGCCGTTCAATCTGGTGCTGGAGGCGCGGCCTTAAACCGGGCTAGCGCGGCTGCATTCTAACCGCCCCGTCGAGACGGATGGTTTCGCCGTTCAGCATGACGTTTTCAAGTATTTGCAGCACCAACGCGGCAAATTCGTCCGGTTGTCCCAGGCGCGGCGGAAAGGGTGTCTGCTTGCCAAGGGAATCCTGCGCCTCCTGCGGCAGGCCCTTCATCATCGGCGTCGCAAACAGGCCGGGTGCCACCGTCATCACGCGAATTCCGCTCGACGCCAACTCGCGTGCCATCGGCAGCGTCATGCCGACGATGCCTCCCTTGGAAGCGGAATAAGCGATCTGCCCGATTTGTCCATCGAAAGCGGCCACCGATGCCGTCATCACGATCACACCGCGCTCGCCTTGTGCATTGGCCGCATTGGATTGCATGACAACGGCGGCCGCTTTCGCGACCAAGACAGTACCGAGCAAGTTGATTTCGATCATGCGGCGAAAGGAACTTCCCGCCATCGGACCCTGCCTGCCCACGAGGCGCCCCGGGGTGGCAATTCCCGCGCAATTGATCGCCGCATTCACGCTGCCCATCTTGGCTGCCGCTTGTTTCACGGCGTCGTCGACCGCCGCTTCATCGCTCACATCGACTGCGAAAAACGCCGCGCCAGGCCCGAGCGCCGCCGCGGCAGCGCTGCCTTGCGGAGCGCTCAGATCGAAAATCGCTGCTTTGCCGCCGGCCTGCACGATTCGTGTGGCGACCGCGAGCCCCAGTCCCGAGGCGCCGCCGGTGACAATGGCGTTTACTTCCTTCAATTGCATGCAAAAACTCCTAAAGATGGCTGGTGAATTCGTCGCACCCGCCTACAAGGATGATAGAACATTGCTTCGAGCGATGCGTCGGTGAGAGCATACAGCTTGGCCCGAATACACCTGCGGGAGGCCACGATGAGTTTGAGCGTTGCCGGCGAAGTTGCTGCTCCGGTGTTGGAACGGCGCCAAGGCGCCGTCGCGTTCCTGACGTTGAATCGTCCGGCGCAGTACAACGCGTTGTCCGAGGAAATGTTGGCGGCGCTCGAACGAACGCTGGATGCGCTCAGCACGGACGCATCGGTGCGCGTGGTGGTGTTGGGCGGCGCCGGCAAGGCCTTTTGCGCCGGCCACGATCTAAAGCAGATGAAGTCCAATCCGGGCTTGGAATATTACCGACGGCTGTTCGGCGACTGCAGCCGCCTGATGCTGCGGATTCAATCCTTGCCACAGCCGGTGATCGCTCGGGTCCACGGGACCGCGACGGCGGCGGGCTGTCAGCTGGTGGCCACGTGCGACCTCGCCGTCGCGGCGGCTGATGCGCGTTTTGCGGTTTCGGGCATCAACGTGGGCCTGTTCTGCGCCACTCCATCGGTCGCGTTGTCGCGCAACGTCGGCCGCAAAGCGGCGTTCGAAATGTTGGTGACGGGCGAGTTCATCGATGCGCAGGCCGCCCTGGAGCGCGGACTCATCAATCGATGCGTCCCGGCCGAACGACTCGATCAGGAGATCGAGCGGCTGGCCGCGGCAATCGCTGGCAAGCCGCCGTCCGTCATTGCGGCCGGCAAGGCCTTGTTCTATCGACAGAACGAAGTGGACATCGCGTCCGCCTACCGGCTTGCCGGGGAGGCCATGGCCTGCAATATGGCCGACGAAATCGCGCAAGAAGGGGTGGCTGCGTTCATCGAGAAGCGTTCCCCGAATTGGGGCCCTGATTAGAGTCCCCTGGTGTTGCAAATTCGCTCACCCGGGGCGAGGGATTTGGGCATGTTTTTAAAGGCCCAAGTTCTCTAAAATGGAGTGATCTTATGAGCGCCGTATCCATCGCCGCCAAGCCCGTCCCCTATCAGCCGACCAACAAGGTTCGCTTCGTGACGGCAACCTCGCTGTTCGACGGCCATGATGCCTCCGTCAACATCATGCGCCGCGTAATGCAGGCCTCCGGGGCCGAGGTCATTCATCTGGGCCACAACCGCTCGGTGCGGGAGATCGTCAATGCGGCCCTGCAGGAAGACGTGCAGGCGGTGGCGATCACCTCGTATCAGGGCGGACATGTCGAGTTTTTCAAATACATGATGGATTTGCTGCGCGAGAAGGGCGGCGACAACATCAAGGTGTTCGGCGGCGGCGGCGGCGTGATCGTGCCGGCCGAGATCCGCGAACTGATGGCCTACGGTGTCACGCGCCTGTATTCCCCGGAAGACGGCGCGAAGCTGGGCCTGCAGGGCATGATCGACGACGTCATACGCACCAGCGACTATGACTTGACGGCCTTGGCGCCCGCGGCAGAGGAGGCCCTGGAGGCGCTGCGCTCCGGCGACCGGCGCAAGCTGGCGCGCGTCATCACCGCCGTTGAAAATCGAGCCTACCCCATGCGGGTCCGCCAGGGCCTGTTGCAGGCGGCCGCCGGCGTTAAAACTCCCGTACTCGGAATCACCGGGACCGGCGGCGCGGGCAAGTCCTCGCTGACCGATGAACTCATCCTGCGCCTGCGTCTCGATCAGAGCGATCGCCTGCGCGTTGCGATCATCTCGATCGATCCGTCGCGCAAGCGCACCGGCGGGGCGCTTCTGGGCGATCGGATTCGCATGAATGCCATCGACACCGATCAGGTCTTCATGCGCTCGCTGGCGACACGCGATACCGGCACGGAGCTTTCCGCAGCCTTGCCGGAAGTGCTGGCGGCTTGCAAGGTCAGCGGCTTCGATTTGATCGTGGTGGAAACCTCCGGCATCGGCCAGGGCGAGTCCGCCATCGTTCCGCTGGTTGACGCGTCGGTTTATGTCATGACGCCGGAATTCGGCGCGGCCTCGCAGTTGGAGAAAATCGACATGCTCGATTTCGCCGACTTTGTCGCGATCAATAAATTCGACCGCAAGGGTTCCGAAGATGCGCTGCGCGATGTGCGCAAGCAGTATCAACGCAATCGCCAATTGTTCGCGCAACCCACCGAATCGATGCCGATTTACGGCACCATGGCCTCTAGATTCAATGACGACGGTGTGACCGCGCTTTATCAGGCCATCGCGGCACGCCTGCAGGAGAAGGGCCTGAAACTAAGCGCCGGCGCGCTACCCGCGGTGGCGGTGAAGGCCTCCTCGCGCGGGCGCGCCATTGTGCCGCCGGAGCGGGTGCGCTACCTGGCGGAGATCGCCGCGACGCTGCGCGAATTTCACCAGTCCCTCGCGCGGCAGGCGCGAATCGCGCGCGAGCGTCAGTCGCTGAAGGTTTCGAAGACTCTGTTTGCGGCGTCCGGCCGTGCGGCGCCGGGATTCGATGAGTTGATCGCGGCGAAAGAGGCCGAGCTGACGCCGGTCTCCGCCAAGCTGTTGGAGCAATGGCCGAAAACGCAGGAGCTATACGCGCAGCCCGAATACGTGGTGAAAATCCGCGACAAGGAGATTCGCACCAAACTTACTTCCGAATCGCTGTCGGGCACCAGGATCCGCAAGGTGTCCCTGCCGCGCTACGAAGATGAAGGCGAGATTTTGCGGTTCCTCTTGAAGGAAAATGTCCCAGGCTCCTTCCCCTACACGGCCGGTGTGTTCGCCTTCAAGCGCGAGGGCGAGGACCCGACCCGCATGTTTGCCGGCGAGGGCGATGCCTTCCGCACCAATCAGCGCTTCAAACGGGTCTCCGAAGGCATGCCGGCACATCGGCTGTCCACCGCCTTTGATTCGGTCACGCTGTACGGCTGGGATCCGGATCTACGGCCCGATATTTACGGCAAAGTCGGCAATTCCGGCGTGTCGATCGCGACTCTCGACGACATGAAGGTCCTGTACTCGGGGTTCGACCTGTGCGCGCCGACGACTTCCGTATCGATGACCATCAACGGGCCGGCGCCGATGATATTGGCGATGTTCATGAACACCGCCATCGACCAGCAAGTGGAGAAGTTCCAGCGCGAGAACGGCCGCGAGCCGACGGCCGATGAACAGCAGAAGATCAAAGCGTGGACCTTGTCGACGGTGCGCGGCACGGTGCAAGCCGACATCTTGAAGGAAGACCAGGGCCAGAATACCTGCATTTTCTCCACCGAATTTGCGCTCAAGATGATGGGCGACATGCAGGTATATTTCGTGCGCCACCGTGTGCAGAATTTCTATTCGGTGTCGATTTCCGGATATCACATCGCCGAAGCCGGCGCGAACCCGATTTCACAGCTGGCATTCACGCTCGCCAACGGCTTCACTTTCGTCGAATCGTATCTGGCGCGCGGCATGCACATCGATGACTTCGCGGCAAACCTGTCGTTTTTCTTCTCCAACGGCATGGATCCGGAATACTCCGTGATCGGCCGTGTCGCGCGCCGCATTTGGGCAGTGGCATTGAAGAACAAATACGGCGCGAACGAGCGCAGCCAAAAACTCAAGTACCACGTGCAAACCTCCGGGCGTTCATTGCACGCCCAGGAGATGGCATTCAACGACATACGCACGACGCTGCAGGCGCTGTGCGCGATCTATGACAACTGCAACAGCCTGCACACCAACGCGTATGACGAGGCGATCACGACGCCGACCGAGGAGAGCGTGCGCCGCGCCATGGCCATTCAGCTGATCATCAACCGGGAATGGGGCCTTGCCAAGAACGAGAACCCTAACCAGGGCAGTTTCATCATCGATGAGCTGACCGACCTGGTCGAGGAAGCCGTGCTGAAGGAATTCGACGCCATCTCCGAGCGCGGCGGCGTGCTCGGTGCCATGGAGACAGGCTATCAGCGCGGTAAAATTCAGGAAGAGTCGCTGTTCTACGAGCGCCAGAAGCACGACGGTTCCTATCCGATCATCGGCGTCAACACGTTCCGCAATCCGCACAGCGAGGCTGCGCCCGCGGCGATCGAGCTGGCTCGCTCCACCGACGCGGAGAAACAGTCGCAGCTCAAGCGCTTGAAGGACTTCCATGAGCGCAATGCCGCTAAAGGCGAGCAGGTGCTCGAGCGCCTGCGGCGCACTGTGATAGAAAACGGCAATACCTTCGGCGTGCTGATGGACGCAGTGCGCCACTGCTCCTTGGGACAGATCACACACACCTTGTACGACGTCGGCGGCCGTTACCGCCGCAACATGTAGGATCGTATGCCCGAATATCAGGCGCCGATAGCCGACATGAAGTTCGTGCTGCGTGAGTTGGTGGACATGCAACTGCTGGCGCAGCTGCCGGGCTTCGCCGAGATGACGCCCGATGTGGCCGAGGCGGTGCTGGATGAGGCGGCGAAATTTGCCGCTGCCGTGCTCTCGCCGCTGAACCGTAGCGGCGACCTCGAAGGGGTTCGCTGGCAAGACGGCGAGGTGCTCACCGCCGGCGGCTGGAAACAAGCCTATGCGCGCTTCACCGCGGACGGCTGGAACTCACTGTCGTGTCCCGCGGATTTCGGCGGACAGAACCTGCCCCGGGTGCTGTCGGCGCTGATCGAGGAGATGTGGAATGGCGCCAACGTGGCGTTCGCACTCTGTCCGATGCTGACACGCGGTGCGATCGATGCGCTCGAGCTGCGCGGCACCGAGTCGCAACGCGACCTGTACCTGCCAAAAATGGTGAGCGGCGAGTGGACCGGGACGATGAACCTGACGGAACCGCAGGCAGGTTCCGACCTGTCGGCGGTACGCACCCGCGCCGTACCCACCGGCGACGGTCGCTACCTCTTGACGGGTCAGAAGATTTTCATCACCTACGGCGAGCACGACCTGACCGGCAATATCGTGCACATGGTGCTGGCGCGCGTCGCCGGAGCGCCGGACGGCGTCAAAGGCACCTCACTGTTTCTGGTGCCGAAGTTTCTGGTCAATGCCGATGGCTCGCTGGGAGCCCGCAACGATGTGCATTGCTTGTCGGTGGAGCACAAGCTCGGCATCCACGCCAGCCCGACCTGCGTGCTGGCTTTCGGGCAGAACGGCGGCGCGGTCGCTGAGCTCATCGGCGAGGAAAATCGCGGCCTGGAATACATGTTCATCATGATGAACGCCGCGCGGTACTCCGTGGGTATCGAGGGAGTGGGGCTGTCGGAGCGCGCCTACCAGACCGCGCTGACCTATGCCCGCGAGCGCATCCAAGGCACCGAAGCCGGCATACGCGGCGGCCCGCGCGTGCCGATCGTGCGCCATCCGGACGTGCGACGCATGCTGCTGATGATGAAGTCCCAAACCGAGGCGATGCGAGCGCTCGCCGGCGTGGTCGCGGTCTCGCTGGACGCAGCGCGTCTGCATCCTGACGCAGCCGAGCGTGAGCGCCACCAAGCCCGCGCGGATCTCATGATTCCCGTCATCAAGGGCTGGTGCACCGAAAATTCAGTCGACATTGCTTCCCTTGGCATACAAGTGCACGGCGGCGTCGGATTCGTCGAGGAGACCGGTGCGGCGCAGTTCCTGCGCGATGCGCGCATCACGCCGATCTATGAAGGCACGACCGCCATTCAGGCCAACGACCTGATCGGCCGCAAGCTCGCTCGCGACGGCGGGCAGAGCGCGCAAACGGTCGTGGCGGAGATGCGGGCGCTGGCGCACGCCTTGAGTGCCGATGCGAAATTGTCGGCACTGGCGCCGGCCTTGTCTGCCGCGGTGGACGCGTTGGAAAAAGCGATTCGCTATGTGGTGGAGAATTACGCCATCGACATCCGTGCAGTCTCGGTGGGCGCGGTGCCGATGCTGAAATTGTTTGGGATCGTGGCGGGCGGTTGGCAGTTGCTGCGTTCGGCATCAATCGCGCAACAGCGTTTGGCCGCCGCGAACGGCGGCGACGCGGCTTTCTATGAGGCAAAGATTCTGTGCGCGCGCTTCTATGCGGACTACGTGCTATCGCAGTCTTCGGGGTTGGCGCACGGCGTCATGTGCGGCGCGGCCGGTGCGCTCGCCGAGGGTGCGCTCTAGGGAGGCTCCTAGCATGGACGATCGTTATCCGCGTCGCATCGTCTGCTTGACCGAAGAGCCCACCGAAGTCCTATACGCGCTCGGGTTGGAGGAGCGGATCGTCGGTATTTCGGGATTTACCGTGCGGCCGGCGCGTGCGCGCCGCGAAAAACCACGCGTCTCCGCCTTCATCAGCGCCAAGCTCGACCGCATTCTCGCGTTGCAACCGGATTTCGTGATCGGCTTTTCCGATATCCAAGCCGACATCGCGCAGGCCCTGATCAAGAGCGGCATTGAGGTTTGGATCAGCAATCATCGGTCGGTCGACGGGATACTCGGCTATGTGCGGCGCCTTGGGGCGCTGGTGGGGGCCGCGGAGCGCGCGGAGGACTACGCACTCGAGCTCGAAGCGCATATCGAGCGCGTGCGGCAGGCGGCAGCGCTGTTGCCGCGTCGGCCACGCGTGTATTTCGAGGAATGGGACCAGCCGCTGATCACCGGCATCCGTTGGGTGAGCGAACTGATCGGTGTCGCCGGCGGCGATGATGTCTTTCCGGAGCGGGCGCTGTGCGCGCTCGGCAAGGACCGCATCCTAGGCGATGCCAGCGAAGTGATCCGGCGCGCCCCGGACATCATCCTGGGTTCCTGGTGCGGCAAGCGCTTCCGGCCGAATCAAGTGGCGGCTCGGGTCGGTTGGGATGCGGTGCCCGCGGTGCGCGACGGCGAGTTGCACGAGATCAAGTCGCCCATCATTTTGCAGCCCGGTCCAGCGGCCCTGACCGATGGTTTGGACGCCATTCACCGAGTCTTGAGGCAATGGTCGACACATCATTGAAAGCTGCCGCGGTGCCCTCGCCATGTATCGACATTTGCCGGCTCGACGCGCACGGGCTGTGCCTTGGCTGCCGCCGCACGATCGGCGAAATCGCCGAGTGGTCTCAGGCCAGCGATGCGCGGCGCCTCGAGATCTTAAGCGCGCTCAAGACGCGGACGTTGCGGCCTTAAAAGCGGCGTGCGACTCCAGCGCCGCCAGGGGGTGCACGGGGCCGCGCCAGCGCTCGCGGAAGAAGGCGTCGATCATCGAGTCGGTCACGGCTTCGATTCGGCTAGGTCGCCAGTGCGGTTTGTTGTCCTTGTCAATCAGCACGGCGCGTACGCCTTCGAGAAAGTCGCCTTGTTCGAAACTGTGCGCGGCCATGCCGAGTTCCATGCGAAAGCAGTCGGCCAGGCTCATGCTCGCGCCGCGCTGCAATTGCCTCAAGGTCACGCTCAACAAGGTTGGCGAACGGCTGCGCATGAGCCGGGCGGTTTCGTGTGCCCAGGGCGCGCGCGGAGTGCCGCTTTCCGATTCAAGCGAGCTCAAGATGGCGGCGACCGTGTTTTTGGAAAAATGCGCATCGATGTTCTCGCGCAATGCGGGCAGCGTGGGCGCAGCTTGCGGCGCTGCCGCGCGCGCTTGGAAGAAGCGCTGCAGGTCCGCGAAATGCTCGCTGCTCCAGCGCAGCGCCGACAGCTCGTTGCTGATCGACGCGATGGCCGCCGGCGGCAGGTAGATATCCGCGAGTTGGCTGTAGAGCGCGTCGGCGGCGCCGATTTGCACGCCGCTCAAGGCTAGGTAGCGCCCCAACATGCCGGGAAGGCGCGACAGAAAGTAGCTGCCGCCCACGTCGGGGAAGAAGCCGATTCCAACCTCCGGCATGGCCATCCGCGTGCGCTCGCCGACGATGCGTAACCGCGAGCCCTGGGAGATGCCCATGCCGCCGCCCAAGGTAATGCCGTCGAGCAATGCCGCGTAAGGCTTTGCATACGAATACAGCAAGTGATCGAGCGGGTATTCCGCCGCAAAGAACTCGTTGTGCAGCGTGCCGGCGTTTTTGAAGCTTTTGTACAGCGCGCGAATATCGCCGCCGGCGCAGAATGCTTTCTCGCCGGCTCCTCTAATCAGGACGGCGAACACCGCCGGATCGGCCGAATACTCGCTGAACAGCGTGCGCAGCCGCAGAATCATCTCGAGCGAAAGCGCATTGAGCGCAGCGGGCCGATTCAGCGTGACAAACGCCACGTGATTGCGAATTTCGCTTAAAACTTCCACGGCTGCTCATTTTCGCTGCCGACAAACGCGATTATCACTTGAGACTGATGGTGGTGTTGACGCCGCTGCCCGGGCTGCCGTCGTCGAACCACCTCGAGGTGACGGTCTTGGTCTGCGTGTAGAACTGCACCGCCTGCTTGCCGTAGGGACCCAAATCACCAAGCTTGGAGCCCCGTGAACCCGTGAAGCTGAAAAAAGGCACCGGTACCGGGATCGGCACGTTGATTCCCACCTGCCCGACATCGATCTCATTTTGAAACTTACGGGCGACCGCGCCGCTCTGCGTGAAGATTCCGGTGCCGTTGCCGAAGGGATTGTTGTTGATCAGGGTGATCGCCTCGTCCAGCGTGTTCACGCCGACGATCACCATCACGGGTCCGAAAATTTCGGTGGCGTAGATTTTCATCGCGGGCGTCACCGCGGAGAAAATCGTCGGACCGATGAAATTGCCCTGTTCGTACCCGGCTATCTTGATGCTGCGGCCATCCAATTCGAGCTTCGCGCCCTCCTTGATGCCGTCCTCCACCAGCCCCAGGATGCGGTGCTTTGCGTTCTTCGAGATCACCGGGCCTAAGTCGGTGTTCTTCTCCACACCGGCGTTGACCTTCAGGCCCTTGGCCTTTGCGACGATGTCGGGTATCCACTTTTGCGCTTCGCCGACCAGGACCGTGACGGACGTGGCCATGCAGCGCTGCCCCGCGGCGCCGAATGTCGCTCCGATGAGGGAATTGAGGGACTGTTCCTTGTTCGCATCGGGCATGACGACGGCGTGATTCTTGGCGCCCATCATGCATTGCACGCGTTTGCCATGCTCGGATGCCAAGCCGTAAACATGCGTACCCACGGCTGTCGATCCCACAAACGAGACGGCGACGATGTCCGGATGGGTGCAAATCGCATCGACCACACGTTTGCCGCCATGGACGATATTCAAGACCCCCGGCGGCACGCCCGCCTCGAGCGCGAGTTGCGCCAATAACATCGGCGTCAGCGGATCCTGCTCGGAGGGTTTGAGCACAAAGGTGTTGCCGCAGACAATGGCCATGGGAAACATCCACAGCGGGATCATGGCGGGAAAATTAAAGGGCGTTATACCCGCGCACACGCCGATGGGCTGCCTGAGCGTATAGGTGTCCACGCCGCCGGCGACGTTCTCGGCGAATTCCCCCAGCTGCAGACTGCCGATCGCGCAGGCGTGCTCGACGACCTCGAGCCCGCGGAACACATCGCCTTCCGCATCGGCCAGGGTCTTGCCTTGTTCCGCGCTCAAGGTTTGCGCGATCCGGCTCATGTTCTCGCGCACCAGCGCCTGCAGCTTGAGCATGATTCGCGCACGGGCCGCCAGCGGCGTGTTCTTCCAGGTCTTGAAAGCTTTTTTTGCCGACGCGACCGCGGCGTCAAGCTCTTCATCGGTCGCGAAAGGAACCTGAGCCAGCACCTCCTGCGTCGCCGGATTGATGACATCGTGCCATTCGCCGGTCCGCGATTCGATGAACTTGCCGTCGAGCAGCATTTTGACAGTGGGCACGGGATTCGCCAGTACCGCAGGTTTGCTTGTCATGATTGCCTCTTAGGTCTCGGAGCGCGCCATCTTGGGCGAGGCCTTAGTTTAGCCGATACGTGATCCCCCGGCTGACCGTATCGCGTAAACTATTGGTGTGCAAAATTCGACCGCGGAACCGGGAACCATCGCCATTTGCTTCGTCGCAGCGGCGCTGCAAAGTGTCCACGGCCGCGCCCTCGATGCGGACGAGCTGCTGTCGAAAGTCGGCCTTTCCGCCAGTCTGCTGCAAGTGCCGCAGGCGCGAGTTTCGGCCGAGCACTATGGCGCGCTTTGGCGCGCGGTCGCGGCCGCCCTCGACGATGAATTTTTCGGCCAGGATTCCCGCCGCATGAAAGTGGGGAGCTTTGCCATGCTCTGCCATTCGGTCTTGAGCTGCAAAACCTTGCGCCAGGCATTGGATCGCAGCCTGCGTTTCTTCGCGCTCATCCTGGATGATATCTCCGGCAGCGCCGAGCGGGACGCGAAGGAGGCGAGAATCGTTCTGCATGAACGTGCGCCGGGCGTGTCGCAACGCGTCTTCGCCCACGAGCTGTTGTTGATGCTGCTCTACGGTCTGTCGTGTTGGCTGGTGGGCAGGCGCATACCCATCTTACGCACCGAGTTCAGCTACGCGGAACCTGCCCACAGTGCTGAGTACCGGCTCATGTATTGCGCGGACTTGCGTTTCAACCGGCGCAACACCTTGCTGGCCTTTGAGGCTAGTTATCTGGATCTGCCCGTGGTGCAGAACGAACGCTCCGCCAAGGAGTTTCTGCGAACCGCACCCGAGAGCATCTTGTTGAAATACAAAAATGGCAGTAGCCTCAGCGCCCGGGTTCGGCGGCGGCTGCGACAGTTTCTGCCGGGCACGGTTCCGGACTTCGAGGAACTGGCCGAAGAGATGAGCATGACGCCCGCGACGATGCGCCGCCGCTTGCACGAGGAAGGCGAGACCTACCAGTCGATCAAGGACCAGTTGCGCCGGGACCTGGCGATCAGCTATCTGAGCCATTCGCGCCGCAGTGTGATGGATATCGCCTTGGAGTTGGGCTTCTCCGAGCGCAGTGCCTTTCATCGCGCGTTTCGGAAATGGACCGGCGCATCGCCGGGAGAATTTCGGCGCAAGTTACAAGCCTAAGGAATCGAGGATAATTGCAGCATGGATTTATCCGGAAAAGTTTTGGTGGTGACCGGCGCCGACGGAGCGTTGGGCCAAGCCGTGGCCGCCACCTTGAGCGCGTACGGCGCGAAGCTGGCGCTGCTTTCGCGCGCGGCCCTGGCCGGAGGTCAGCGGGCTGGCGCTTGGCACTATGGCGGGATCGACCTGAGTCTCGAGGCAGCGGCGCGCTCGGCGATGGAGCGAGCGGCCCGCGATGCCGGGCGGCTCGATGGCTTGATCAATGTAGCGGGGGGATTTCGCTTTGAAAACCTTCGCGAAGGTACAATCGAGAGTTGGGACGCAATGTACAAGATCAATTTGAGAACTGCCGTGAACGCATGCCAGGCCGCGTTACCTTACCTGCTGCGCTCGGCGAGCGGGCGCATCGTCAATGTGGGCGCGATGGGCGCGCAGAAGGCATCGGCCGGCATGGGTCCTTACGCCGCATCCAAGGCGGGCGTCGCGCAATTGACCGAAGCGCTGGCCGATGAGCTGAAAGACCGCGGCATCACGGTCAATGCCATTCTGCCGAGTACGCTCGACACGCCGAAGAATCGCGTGGATATGCCGCAAGCCGATTTCAAGCGTTGGGTTACCTTGAGCGAGGCTGCGGAAGTCATCGCATTCTTGGTCTCCGACCAAGCAAGCGCCGTGACCGGCGCACTCATCCCTGTTGCGGGGCGCGTATGACATCCACACCCAGTTCCGCCGGCGCGCGTCTGCGCGCTGCAGTCGCCGCTGAGAAACCGCTGCAGATGGTCGGCGCCATCAACGCCTACACAGCACTGATGGCCGCAGCCTGCGGATTCAAAGCGCTATATCTGGCAGGCAGCGGTGTTGCCGCCAATTCCCTCGGGGTTCCCGACCTGGGGATCAGCAGCATGGACGATGTGCTCATCGACATTCGCCGGATTACCGATGCCTGTCCACTGCCCATGCTGGTGGATGCGGACACCGGATGGGGCGGCGCATTCAACATCGCGCGCACGGTCAAATCGTTCACCAAATTCGGTGCGGGCGGCCTGCACATCGAAGACCAGGTCCAGTCGAAGCGTTGCGGCCATCGACCTGGCAAGGAAATCGTCTCCAAGCAGGAAATGGTGGATCGCATCAAAGCCGCAGTCGACGCGCGCACCGATGCGCAATTCGTCATCATGGCGCGCACCGATGCACTGGCCGTGGATGGGCTGGAAAAGGCCTTGGATCGTGCGGTCGCCTGCGTCGAGGCCGGTGCCGATATGGTTTTCCCCGAGGCCATCACGGACCTTGCGATGTACCGGCGATTCAAGGACGCGGTCAAAGTACCGATTCTTGCCAATATTACCGAGTTCGGCCAGACGCCCCTGTATACGCGTGATGAATTGGCCACCGTCGGCGTCGACATCGTACTGCACTGCTGTTCGGCCTATCGGGCGATGAACGCCGCGGCGCTCAATACCTACCAAGCGATTCGCCGCGACGGCACGCAAAAGAATGTATTGGGCACCATGCAAACGCGCGCCGACCTATACAAGTATCTCGACTACTACGCATACGAAGCGAAGTTGGACAAGTTATTCGCTGAAGGAAAGGAAAAGTGACCAGCAACTCCGAGCCCGTCGCTCCGGGCGCTTTCAAGCCGAAGAAATCCGTCGCACTGTCCGGCGTCATGGCCGGCAACACGGCGCTGTGCACCGTCGGCAGAACCGGCAACGACTTGCACTATCGCGGCTACGACATTCTCGATATCGCAACCCAATGCGAATTCGAGGAAATCGCCTACTTGCTGGTGCACGAAAAATTGCCGAACAAGCTCGAGCTCGCGGCTTATAAAAAGAAGCTCAAAGGTTTGCGGGCGCTGCCCGCCGCGGTGGCCACGGTGCTCGAGCAACTGCCCGCCGCCAGCCATCCTATGGACGTCTTGCGCACCGGCGTCTCTGCCCTCGGCTGCAGCGTGCCCGAGCCCGAGGCCCATCAAAGCGACAAGGCACGTGATCTCGCTGATCGGCTGTTGGCATGCCTGGGCTCGATGCTGTGCTACTGGTATCACTACTCAAAGGATGGCCGGCGCATCGACGTGCAGACCGATGATGACTCCATCGGTGCGCATTTCCTGCACTTGCTGCATGGAGTCAAGCCCTCGGCGAGCTGGGTGCGCGCCATGCACACATCCTTGAATCTGTACGCCGAACATGAGTTCAACGCCTCGACCTTCACCGCCAGAGTGATCGCCGGCACCGGCTCGGACATGTATTCCTGCATCACCGGCGCCATCGGTGCGCTGCGGGGCCCCAAGCACGGCGGCGCGAACGAGGTCGCCTTCGAGATCCAGAGCCGCTATGCGACGCCGGATGACGCCGAAGCGGACATCCGCAGTCGCGTGGCCAACAAGGAAGTCATCATCGGTTTTGGCCATCCGGTCTATACGGTCTCCGATCCGCGCAATCAGGTGATCAAGGAGGTCTCGCGATCCCTCGCGCGCGAGGCCAACGACATGCTCGGATTCGAGGTCGCCGCACGAATCGAAGCCGTCATGTGGGACATCAAGAAAATGTTTCCCAATCTGGATTGGTTCTCAGCCGTCTCGTATCACCTGATGGGTGTGCCCACCGCGATGTTCACGCCCCTGTTCGTCATCAGCCGCACCTCCGGCTGGGCCGCGCATGTCATCGAGCAGCGCGAGGACGGAAAGATCATCCGGCCGAGCGCCAATTATACGGGCCCCGAAAATCTAACGTTTGTGCCACTCGCGGAGCGAAAGTAATCAATGTCCCACGATATCAAGTCCGCCGAGAGACCGGCGCCCGATCAAGTCCTGACGGCAATCGCAGACTATGCGCTGAGTTACCAGATCGACAGCGCCCTGGCATACGAAACCGCCGGCTACTGCCTGATGGATACGCTGGCTTGCGGATTTCAGGCATTGAAGTATCCCGCGTGCACCAAGCTGATGGGTCCGGTTGTGCCGGGCGCGACGCTCACGAACGGGGCCAGGGTACCGGGAACCGCCTACGAACTGGATCCCATCACCGCGGCTTTCAACATCGGCGCCATGATTCGATGGTTGGATTTCAACGATACCTGGCTGGCGGCGGAGTGGGGCCACCCTTCGGACAATCTCGGCGGCATCCTCGCCGTGGCCGACTATCTATCGCGCGCCGGCAAACGCGTCGTGGTGCGGGACGTTCTCACCGGCATGATCAAGGCGCATGAAATCCAAGGCGTGCTCGCCTTGGAGAACAGCTTCAATCGGGTCGGATTGGATCACGTGCTGCTGGTGCGGGTTGCTTCCACCGCGGTCGTGACCGCGATGCTCGGCGGCACGCGCGAGCAGATCATCAATGCCGTGTCGAATGCGTGGATCGACGGCGGCTCACTCAGAACCTATCGGCATGCACCGAATACGGGTTCACGCAAAAGTTGGGCCGCGGGCGATGCGACCAGCCGCGCCGTGCGCCATGCGCTGATTGCGCTCAAAGGCGAGATGGGCTATCCCTCGGCGTTGTCCGCCAAGACCTGGGGTTTCCAGGACGTGCTGTTCAAAGGCAAACCAATTGTGTTGCCGCAGGCGCTGGCCAGCTACGTCATGGAGAACGTGCTTTTCAAGATTTCCTATCCGGCGGAATTTCACGCGCAGACCGCGGTCGAAGCGGCGATGACGCTTCATCCGCAGGTCGCGGCAAGGCTCGATCAAATCGACCGCGTGGTGATCGAAACCCAAGAACCGGGAGTTCGCATCATCGACAAGACCGGGCCGCTGGCAAATCCCGCGGATCGCGATCACTGCATTCAGTACATGGTCGCAATCCCGCTGCTGTTCGGCAGGCTGGAGGCCTCTGATTACGAGGATGATGTTGCGACCGATCCGCGCGTTGACGCCCTGCGCGCCAGGATGCAGGTCAAGGAAAATGCCGCGTTCACCAAAGACTATTACGATCCGCAAAAGCGCTACATCGGCAACGCGGTGCAGGTGTTTTTCAACGACGGGTCGTCGAGCCAGCGTGTGGCGGTCGACTTCCCCATTGGACACCGCAAGCGGCGAGCCGAGGGAATGCCGGTGCTCGTCAAGAAATTCGAGGGCAGCGTTGCCGCGCACTTCCAACCGAAGCAGAGCGAATCGATCAAGGCCATGTTTGCGGATAGGAAACCCTTAGCGGCCATGCCGGTCAGCGACTTCGTGGCGAAGCTGGTGACGGCTTCATAAAAAAATAGTCGCCGCTGCGGCCGCATTATGACGCATCGGGCTTGGCGTACCGGCGACAATTCTGGATAGTTGACCGGATGAAGGAAGGCATTGCGGCGCAGCCGCCAGCTTGGGGATTGGATCGGCGCAATCGCTTCGATCGGCGTCATCGCGTGTTCTGGTCGGTACTTTACGGCAGCTTCAATCCGCGTCGGCGGCGGCCGGCACGGCGGCTGAACGACTCGCGTTTTCACCCCATCGATTGGTATTCGGCGCACTTGCTGGCCGTGTCGGTCGGAATCTTGTTGTTGAGTGCAGCGGATGCATTCTTAACCGGCATCTTGCTGGTGCACGGAGCGGACGAGATCAATCCCCTCATGGCAGTTCTCGTCTACCGCAGCGTTGCCGCATTTGCGGCGTTCAAAATGGCCATGACCGGTACAGGTATCCTGGTGATGGTATTTCTGTCGCGCTATCGATTTATGCGCGTGTTGCGGGTCGATCTGGTGCTGTACGCCGTCCTGGCCATTTATGCCTGGCTCATCGGCTATGAGATTTGGATGCTGAAAGACCCTGGCGATCTGCTGGCCTTGTAATATTCCTGACCGCCGTCACATTCCATATTATGCCGCCTTCGGCTAAACTAAGGCGCTGTTCAAAGTCATTCCTCCCTCCTTATCATATTGATGTAATTGAGGTTTTTTCCAAACCGCCGCACTCATGAGCCAATCACTTGCCGACCAATTAGCGACCACGGCGCTGTCCGGTGGAAACGCCGGTTTCATTGAAGATCTCTACGAACAGTTCTTGCGAGACCCCAGCGGCCTTGACCCGGCGTGGGTCAGTTATTTTCAGGCGCTGCCGGGGCGCGGCGCCGAAATTGCGCATGGCCCGATACGCGAGCGCCTGTTGGCCCTCGCTCAAAGGCCGCCCGCCGCGCCGGCGTCGCAGCCCCGAGGCGCTGCCTCTGACGGCGCCAGCGCCAAGCAGGGCGCCGTGTCGCGCCTCATTCAGGTCTATGCCAATCGCGGACATTTGATCGCCCATCTGGATCCCCTAGGGTTGCAGGAACGGGCCAAGCCCTATGTGCTCGACCTGCAATACTTCGGGCTCTCCGACGCGGACCTTCAAACGGAATTTTTTACCGGCAGCCGCAATCACGCCATCCCGGAGCGCACCACTCTCAAGAACATTCTGCGCGACTTGAAGTTTATCTACACCGACACCATCGGCGCTGAATTTGCGCACGTGTCGGATACCGAAGAGCGCCTGTGGCTGCAGGACAGTTTCCAAGTCGGCAGGATGCAGCATCGCTTCAGCGTCGACGAGAAGAAGAATATCTTCTGGCAATTGACTGCGGCGGAAGGCCTGGAACGCTACCTGCACACCAAGTACGTCGGGCAGAAGCGCTTCTCGCTGGAGGGCGGCGATAGTTTGATCCCCTTGCTGGACGATCTCGTGCAGCACGGAGGCAAGGGCGGCGTCGAGGAGACCATCATCGGCATGGCGCATCGCGGCCGGCTCAATGTGCTGGTGAACCTGCTGGGGAAGTCGCCCAAGGATCTGTTCAGCGAATTCGAGGGCCAGTATGACCTCGCCAAATTGCGCGGCTCGGGCGACGTCAAGTATCACAAGGGATTTTCCGCCGACCTTAAGACCGGATCCGGCAATGTGCACGTGGCGCTTGCTTTCAATCCCTCGCATTTGGAGGTCGTGAACGCCGTCGTCGAAGGATCGGCACGCGCGCGCCAGGAGCGGCGCGGCGATGCGCTGGGCGATAAAGTGCTGCCGGTGCAGATCCACGGCGATGCGGCATTTGCCGGGCAAGGCGTGATCATGGAGACCTTGCAGCTGTCGCAAGCGCGGGGTTTTTACACGGGCGGCACCGTGCATATCATCATCAACAATCAGATCGGCTTCACCACCAGCGATCCGCACGATGCACGCTCGACGTTGTATTGTTCCGACGTCGCCAAGATGATCGAAGCGCCGATCCTGCACGTGAATGCCGACGATCCCGAGGCGGTGTGCTTCGTCACGCGCTTCGCGCTCGACTACCGGATGAAATTCCACAAGGATGTCGTCATCGATCTGATCTGCTATCGACGTCATGGACACAATGAAGCAGACGAGCCGGCCGCGACGCAGCCGCTCATGTACCAAATCATCCGCAAGAAACCGACCGTGCGTCAGCTGTATGCGGACAAGCTTGCCGCGCAGGGCATCTTGAGCGCGGCGGATGCCGCCGCCATGATGGAGCAGTACCGCAGCGGGCTGGACGAGGGCAAGCCGCAGGCGAGGGCCGCGCTGGGGTTGATCGGTAATCCTTACACGGTGGATTGGAGCGAGCACCTAGGCGCGGACTGGGAAGCGGTCAAAACCGGCGTGGACATGGCGCGGCTGCGGGTACTGGGGAAAGCGATCACGACTTACCCCACCGACTGGAATTTACATCCCCGAGTGCTTGCAATCATGCAGGCACGCGAGAAGATGGTGAACGGCGATCTCGCCTTGGATTGGGGCTGCGCCGAGAACCTTGCCTACGCAAGCCTGGTGCAGGAAGGCTATCCCATCCGCCTCACTGGGCAAGACAGCGGTAGGGGCACGTTCTTTCATCGCCATGCCGTGCTGCATGACCAGGCCTCGGGGCGCGCCTACGTGCCGCTGCAGCACCTCGCGACGAATCAGCCCAAATTCACCGTGACCGATTCCGTGCTGTCCGAAGAAGCGGTGATGGGATTCGAGTACGGATTCTCGACCACGGAGCCTCGTTGCCTGACCATTTGGGAAGGCCAGTTCGGCGATTTCTGCAACGGTGCGCAGGTCATCATCGACCAATTCATCAGTTCCGGCGAAGCCAAGTGGGGCCGCGTGTCCGGCATCACCTTGTTCCTGCCGCACGGCTATGAGGGCCATGGGCCGGAACATTCCTCGGCGCGCCTCGAGCGATTCTTGCAGCTCTGCGCCGAGTACAACATGCAGGTCTGCGTTCCCTCGACACCGGCGCAGATGTTTCACTTGCTGCGCAGACAGATGCTGCGCCCCCTGCGCAAGCCGCTCATCATCATGACGCCGAAGAGCCTGTTGCGGCATCCCTTGTCGGTGTCACGCCTGGAAGAGTTGTCTGGCAGCGGGTTCCAGACCGTGATCGATGAGATCGACGATGTGCGGCCCTCGGCCGTGACGCGCATCGTGCTCTGCAGCGGCAAAGTCTATTTCGACCTGCTGAAGTCGCGGCGCGAAACGAAGGCCGAGACCGTGGCGATCGTGCGCATCGAGCAGCTGTATCCATTTCCATCCGAGGAATACGAGGCGATATTGCAGAAGTACCCGAACGCGCGCGAAATCGTCTGGTGCCAGGAAGAGCCGCAGAACCAAGGCAGTTGGTATCAAATCCGCCATCGCCTGCAGTCCAAGCTCGATGACAATTCCGAGCTGCTATACGCCGGGCGTGCCGGCGCAGCGGCGCCCGCGACCGGCATCGCCGCGCTGCACGAACAGCAGCAGAAGAACTTGGTCACCGCGGCGCTGCAAGGCGTGCCGCCGGAAGAAACCTCCCGACAAACCATACGCGTGCCGGCTGCGCAAACCAGGACAGGTTCATGACAATCGAAGTTCGCGTACCCCAGCTGCCGGAGTCGGTGGCGGACGCCACATTGGTCTCGTGGCACAAGAAGCCCGGCGACAGCGTCGTGCGGGATGAAAACCTGGTCGATCTCGAGACCGACAAGGTTGTGCTCGAAGTGCCTGCTCCGGCGGCCGGAGTCATCAAGGAAATAAAATTGACCGACGGCACCACGGTGACCAGCGGCCAGCTTCTGGCGGTGATCGAAGAGGGAGCAGCCGCAGTCCCGGGCGCCAGTGCACCGGCGATCATGGCCGCGCCCAGCGGCGCTACCGCTGCCGCGCAAGACACGGTCCCGAGAGAATCCGTCGCCAAGGAAACCGCGAAGGAAGCCGTGAAGCCGGAGGCCTCCGCCGGCAAGCTCAGTCCCGCGGCGAAGCGCGTGGCGGAAGAGAATAAGGTCGATCCGAAAACGGTTGCCGGTTCCGGGCGCGACGGCCGTGTTTCGAAGTCCGACGTCGTGAATTACCTGTCCGCGAAGGAGGCCGTCATGCCGGCAGCGCCAAGGCCCGGCGCGGCTGCGCCAAGCCCCGCAGCGGCGGCCGCTTCGACCGGCAAGGCGGCTGCGGCGCAATTCGTTCCCGCGCCCAGTGCGCGCGCAAGTCGATCCGAGCAACGGGTCCCGATGACGCGACTGCGGGCGCGGATCGCGGAGCGCATGGTTCAGGCGCAAGCGACGCAGGCGCTCTTGACCTCGTTCAACGAGGTCGATTTGCAAGCCGTCAACGAGCTGCGCGCCCGCTACAAGGATCAATTCGAGAAGCAGTACGGCGTAAAGCTCGGCTTCATGTCCTTCTTCGCCAAGGCGTGCGTCGAGGCACTGAAGAAGTTTCCGTCCGTCAACGCCTCGGTGGACGGCAATGACATCGTTTATCACGAGTATTTCGATATTGGTGTGGCCGTTTCGACCGACCGCGGCCTGATCGTGCCGGTCTTGCGCGACGCGGATCAGTTGAGTTTCGCGGATATCGAAAAGTCGATCGCAAACTTTGCCGCTCGCGCCCGCGCCGGTTCCATCACCATTGAAGAACTGACCGGAGGCACCTTTACCATCACCAATGGCGGCGTGTTCGGATCGTTGATGTCGACGCCCATTGTGAATTCGCCGCAGAGCGCCATATTGGGCATGCATAAGATTCAGGATCGGCCGGTCGTCGTGGAAGGCCAGGTCGTGGTGCGGCCGATGATGTACATCGCCTTGACGTATGACCATCGCATCATCGATGGCCGCGAGGCGGTACAGTTTTTGGTGACGGTGAAGCAGTGTCTGGAAGACCCAGCGCGCATGGTGTTGCATATATGAGTGACGTTTATGATGTCGTAGTCATCGGTGCCGGACCGGCGGGTTATCCCGCCGCAATTCGCGCCGGGCAAAACAAGCTGAAAGTGGCGTGCGTCGATGAGTGGCAAAACACCGACGGCAGCTATGCATTCGGTGGGACTTGTCTCAACGCCGGCTGCATCCCCTCCAAGGCGCTGCTGGAATCCTCCGAGCTGTTCCAACGTGCCAAAGATGAGTTCGCGACCCACGGCATCAAGATTGGTGAGCTGACGCTCGATTTGGGCGCGATGCAAAAGCGCCGCGCCTCCGTCGTCAAGACCATGACCAACGGGATCAATGCGCTGTTCAAGGCCAACGGCGTGGTCGGCATCCAGGGGCATGGGCGCTTGCTTCCCGGCAATCAGGTGCGCGTCAAGGCCCCGGACGGCACTGAGAAAACGCTTGAGGCCAAAAACGTGATCCTGGCTTCTGGGTCGACGCCCATTCGCCTGCGATCCGTGCCGCACGATGGCAAATACATCGTCGATTCCTGGAATGCCTTGGAATTCGATGCCGTCCCCAAGCGCCTCGGCGTCATCGGCGCCGGGGTCATCGGCCTCGAGCTCGGTAGTGTATGGCGCCGGCTCGGCAGTGACGTGGTGGTACTCGAAGCCTTGGAACAATTCCTCCCGATGGTGGACCAAACCATTGCCAAGGAAGCGCAGCGTCACTTCAAAAAACAAGGCATCGATATCAAATTGGGCGCCAAGGTGTCGAGCGCCGTGGTGTCGGGCGAGGCCGTGGATGTCGTGTACAGCGATGCACAAGGTGAACATACCCTGCAAGTCGACAAGCTCATCGTCGCGGTCGGGCGCCGCCCGTTCACGGAAGGGTTGCTGGGCGACGGCAGCGGTGTGCAGGTCGACGAGCGCGGTTTCATCAAAGTCGATGAGCAATGCCGCACCAGCGCGCCCAATGTGTGGGCGATCGGCGATGTGGTGCGCGGCCCCATGCTCGCGCACAAGGGCAAGGAGGAGGGCGTGATGGTCGCCGACCTGATCGCCGGCCACTACGGCCATGTGAACTACAACGTGATCCCCTCTGTGATCTACACCGCGCCCGAAATCGCCTGGGTCGGTCAGACCGAGGAGCAGGTGAAGGCCGGCGGCCGGCCCTACAAAACCGGCACATTCCCGTTTGCCGCCAGCGGCCGCGCGCGCGCGATGGAAGCAGGCGCGGGCATGGCAAAGATCGTTTCCGCCAAGGATGACGATGAAGTGCTCGGCGTCCATGTCATCGGGCCGATGGCGGGTGAATTGATCGCAGAGGCGGTGCTTGCGATGGAGTATTCGGCGAGCACCGAGGACATTCAGCGCACGATTCATGCGCATCCCACCCTGTCTGAAGCAATTCATGAGGCCGCGCTCGCCGTCGACAAGAAGGCGATCGACGCGCTGAATCGCTAGGACTGTAGCGTTTGGCCAACATTCGCGCGCGGCGGCGTGCTGCGCGCGCGTGTCGGCAAAATCTCATTTGACGATAAGCGCCACGCGCGCCGCCGCGTGACGCAGTTCACACCGGGTTATCCCTCCCCAGCTTACCTTTCTAGGCCTTCGAACGGCGTCGCCAGTCCGAGACGTTCGAATTGCACGACACTGGGCTGAGGTGGGATTTGATGCTACTAAGCCATCGATGGCTGCTGCTGGGAGTCTTATCGCTGCCGATCTTGAGTGCCTGCGGATCAAGCTCTCATGGCAGCGAAAGCGGCACGATCTCACCCACGGGGAGCGGCGGGACCATGCCCGTGGTGCCGGTCACGCCGCCCAAGGCCGGGCCTGTCGGCGGCGGTGTCTCAGGCACCGATAACAAGGTTTCCGCGACTGCCTCGGTCGGCTCATTGAGCGTTGCGGTCGGCGCCAGCCAGACCATCAGCGTCACCTTCACATCCGCGGATGGCCTGCCGATCACGGCTTTCTCGGTGTATGGGAGCTTGGGCACGCTGCCTGCCGGCTGGAGCGCGCCGAGCGCCTTGAGCTGCGCGCACGTCGGCCCCGGCAGCGGCTGCGTTCTGACGCTGACCTACACCCCTACCGCGATCGAGACCGGCACATTGACCCTCGACTGCGTGTACGTCGACAACGCCGGCTTGCCGAGAACGCCGGGGCCGTGCCTGACGCTCGCCTATGCCTCATCCGCGTCGAACAATGTGGTCGCTTCCGTTTCACCCGCCGGCGAGATCGATGCGGCAATCGGCGGCAGCAAGCGGTCGGTGAGCGTGACGTTCACGACCGATGACGGCAATGCGGCGACCGCGCTGAGCGTGACCGCTCTGGCGGCCTCTTTGCCGGCAGGCTGGAGCAGCACGGCAGCGGGATTGTCGTGCGCGGTGGTGAGCACGGGCAGCGGCTGCCAGCTGCCGCTATCGTTTGCGCCGACCGCGGCGAGCAGCGGCACGCTCACACTGAGCTACAGCTACGTCGATGGATCCGGCGCCGCGCGCAGCGGAGCCCTCAATATCCCGTACGCCACCGCCAGCAACGGTACGGTGGTTGCCAGCGTGTCTCCCACTGGCCAGGTCAACGCGGCGAACATGGGCGGCTCGCAGTCTGTGGCGATCACTTTCACCACGGACGACGGCAAGACCGCCGCCGGATTGGCTGTGTTGACCGACCTGACCAAGCTGCCCGCCGGCTGGAGCAGTTCCGCGGGCACATTCGGCTGCGCCAGCGTCAGTACCGGCAACGGTTGTCAGCTGCAGCTTCAGTACGCGCCGACGGCACTGGCGACAGGGACCGTCAGCTTGCGCTATGGCTATAACGATGCCGGCGGAACGCCCAATTTCGGCGTGTTGAATATTCCGTACGCCGCGACGACCAACGACAACGTCGTCGGCACGGCAGCGCCCTCCGGCCCGATCACTGCCATGTTGGGCTCCCCGGGGCAACCCGTCAGCGTTACTTTCACAACCGACGATGGACGTCTCGCCACCGCGCTGCAGATCACGAGTGGCTTGAGCGCATTGCCCGCGGGATGGAACGCCAGCCCAGGCGCCTTTAGCTGCAGCGTCGTGAGCAGCGGCACCACCTGCCAGCTCGTGCTCACCTATGCACCGACCGGCGTCGACAACGGCACGCTGAATCTCGGCTATTCATACGTAAATAACGCCGGCGAGTCGAAGAGCGGATCGATCGGCATCCCGTATCAAACCACGACCAACGACAATGTGGTGGGCACGGCCAATCCGCTCATGGTGGCAGCCGTCACCGGCAGCAGCAATCCCGTGACGGTTACTTTCACCACCGATGACGGCAACTTCGCGAGTGGTTTGTCCGCGGATCTCTCGGCGCTGCCGCTCGGCTGGACCGCGCCGGTAAGCACCTTCACCTGCATCAGCGTGAGCGTCGGGGCCGCCTGCCAGGTAGCACTGACTTACGCGCCCACGGCCGCGGCCAGCAGCACCCTGGCGTTTGGCTTCAGCTACGTGAACAGCGCCGGAACCACCAAGACCGGAACGGTCTCGATCCCTTACAGCGCCGCCCCTTAAGCAGCGCAATATCGAGCGGCAGAATTCCGGACAGGACCGCCGGGCTATTTCCTTCGTCTTGCACTGATGATGTTGGGCAGCTGCGCAATGCGCGACAGGACTTTGGAGAGCTGCGGCAATCCCGAGATCGAAATTCCGAGGCGCATGTGCGCCACATTGTCGTGCTTGTCGGTGACCATGGTCATCCCCTGGATGCTGATTTTTTCGTCCGCCAAAGCCGCGCTCACATCGCGCACCAGGCCGCGCCGGTCGAAAGCCTGCACCTCGATATCGACCGGAAATTCGCCGCGTCCCATTTTGCCCCAGTCGACGGCGAGCACACGGGCCGGCGACTTGACGGCAAGCCGGGCCAGATTCGCGCAGGCCTGGCTGTGAATGCTCACGCCGCGTCCCACCGTGATGTAGCCGACGATGGGTTCGGGCGGCACGGGCTTGCAGCAGCGCGCATAGGTTGACAGCAGATCGCCGATTCCTTGCACTTCGGCCTCGGGTGCACGGCCGGTCCGCGGCCGTGTATGCGCGAGGGCGGTGTCGCGCGTATGCAGCGAGCGCTGAATCGCGCCGGCGACTTGCGCGCCGCTGATCTCTCCCAAGCCCAGCGCTTCATGCAGCGATTCGGCGCTGTCCAACTCCAGTTCGCGCAGCAGTAGGGCCGTGGGCGGGCTCTTGAGCCCTAAGCGCTGCAACTCGCGCTCCAGCAGCGCACGGCCCTCGACCTTGTTCTGTGCTTCGTTCTGCTTGCGAAACCATGCCCGCACCTTGTTGCGATGGCGCGGGCTGGCTAAAAAACCCGACTGCGCCGAAAGCCAGTCGCGCGAGGGCTGCGAGGTCTTGGCAGCAATGATTTCCACGGTTTCGCTGTTCTTCAGCCGATAGTCGAGCGGTACCATGCGCCCGTTGACCTTTGCGCCGCGGGTCCGATGCCCCAGATCCGTGTGCACCTGATAGGCAAAGTCGAGCGGCGTGCCGCCGACCGGCACGTCGACGATTTCGCCCTTGGGCGATATCACATAAATACGGTCTTGAAACAGATCGACGCGAACCCGATCGAGAAAATCGCGGCCGCCATCCGCGCCTTCCGCGGGCGTCAGGAGCGAGCGCAGCTCGTTGATCTTCCGCTCGTAGGCCTGATTGCCGCGGCCGCCTTCCTTGTAGCGCCAATGCGCCGCCACACCGCGCTCGGAATCGGCGTGCATTTCGTGCGTGCGGATCTGAATCTCGACCGGCTCCTGGCCGGGACCGATCACCGCGGTATGGATGGAGCGGTACAGATTGCCCTTCGGCGTCGCGATATAGTCGTCGAACTCGCCCGGGATGAACTGCCAGAGCGAGTGCACCACGCCCAGCGCCCCATAGCAGTCCGCAATGCTGTTGACCAACACGCGCGCCGCGCGAATGTCCATCAGCTGCTCGAAAGCCAGCTGTTTCACCTGCATTTTTTTCCAGATGCTGTAGATGTGTTTAGGCCGCGCCTCGATGGCCGCTGCAATGCCGGCGCCGCGCATCGCCGTCTCGAGCAGCGTTTTTAATTCATCGATGTAGCGCTCGCGCTCGGAACGGCGCGTTTTCAACGCCGCCGCAATATGCTTGTACTGCAATGGTTCCAGATAACGAAATGCCAGGTCCTCCAGTTCCCACTTGACCTGCCACACCCCGAGCCGATTGGCGAGCGGCGCATAGACCTCGCGAGTGTCGACCGCGAGCTTGCGCTGTCGCGCCGCGCTCACGTCCTTCGCGGAACGCATGCGCTGCAGCTGTTGCGCGAGGCGCACCACCACCAGCCGCACATCGCCGATCACGGCCAGCAGCATTTTCCGCAAGGCTTCGGCCTGCGCCGCTTCGAGGCCACGCTCCGGGGCCCAGTCGGCCGGCAGGCCGAACTCCCCTAGCTGGCGGAGCGCTTGGGCGAGGCGCAGCGGCTCCTCGCCGAAGCGTTTCGCCGCGCCCTCGCGCTCGATATAGCCGGCGTCCAGCAGCGGTTGAATCATCGCCGCGATCACGACCTCGTCGTCCGCGTCCAGCAATCGCACGATGTCGGCCACCTCCAAAGCGGCGTTGCGCACCGGCTCGCCGCCGGTAGGCAAGTCGACCTCGCGCAAGGCCGTGATGGCGGCATGCAATCGGCCGCTTAGGGCCTGGACGGGTGCGGTTGTTTCCATGCTTTCGGTGGGTTTAGGCGGCTATTGCCGGTATCATACTAGGGCCATGCCAGCCTCTACGACGAATCAAATTGCCCGAGCGTGAGATCGCGGCCATCCGCGTGCTCGGCATCGATCCGGGCTCGCAACGCACCGGCTTCGGCGTCTTGGATGCCGCGGGTTCGCGTTTGACGTACGTGGCGAGCGGTGTCATCCGCACCGGTCAGGCCGATTTTGCCGCTCGGCTGTGCGAAATTTTCCGCTGCATGCAGAGCATCGTTGCGCAATATCAGCCGCACGAGATTGCCATCGAGAAGGTGTTCGTGAACCGCAACCCCGACAGCGCCTTGAAGTTGGGCCAGGCGCGCGGTGCGGCCATCTGCGGTACGGCGAATGCCAAGGTTGAAGTGTTCGAATACGCCACGCGCCAGATCAAGCAGGCGGTGGTCGGTTCGGGCAATGCCGAAAAGGCGCAAGTGCAGCTGATGATGAGAAGCCTGCTCAAGCTCGACGGCCCCGTGGCCGTGGATGCAGCCGACGCATTGGCCGCGGCGGTGTGCCACGCGCTGCGCGGCCGGGCGATTTTGCTGCGGGCGGCTTTAAGCCGATGATCGGCTTCCTCAAGGGCCGGCTGGCAATGAAGCAGCCGCCAACGCTGATGCTCGATGTCAACGGCGTCGGCTATGAGCTGGAAGCGCCGATGTCGACTTTCTATGCGCTTCCGTCCACCGGTGAACCGGTCGCGCTGTTCACTCACCTGGTGGTGCGCGAGGATGCGCATATATTGTTCGGATTCGGCACCGACAGCGAGCGGCGCCTGTTCCGCGGGCTGCTGAAAGTATCGGGAGTCGGGCCGAAGATCGCACTGGGCGTGCTGTCGGGCGCCAGCGTGGAGGATTTCTTGCGCACCATCGAGGCCGAGGACGTGGCCATGCTGCAGCGAATTCCCGGCATCGGCCGAAAAACCGCGGAACGAATCATCATCGAGATGCGCGACAGCGTGCAGAAACTGTCATTGCCCACGCTCGCGGGCAATCCCTTGAGCCCGGGCGCCGCGCAATCGGCGCAGAGCGAGGCGTTCAGCGCGCTGATCGCTTTGGGCTATAAGCCCGCTGAAGTGACGCGGCTCTTGAAGTCGGCCGATGAACCGGGCCTGTCGACGACCGAAATCATTCGCCGCGCCCTCAAATCCGCGGTGAAAGCTTAAGATCGCATATGAGCATCGAACAGGATCGCGTTATTGCCAGCAGCAGCCGCCGCGACGACGAACTGGTCGACCGCGCCGTGCGGCCCAAGACCTTGAGCGACTACATCGGGCAGCCGAACGTAAAAACGCAGATGGATATTTTCATCCAGGCGGCGCGCATGCGCGGCGAAGCGCTGGATCATGTACTCATATTCGGGCCGCCCGGCCTGGGCAAGACGACGCTGGCGCACATCATCGCCAACGAACTCAAGGTGAATCTGCGGCAGACCTCGGGCCCGGTGCTCGAGCGCGCCGGCGACCTGGCGGCACTGCTCACCAATCTGGAACCTCGGGACGTGCTGTTCGTCGATGAGATACACCGCCTGAGCCCGGTCGTCGAGGAAGTGCTGTATCCGGCCATGGAAGACTCGCAACTCGACCTGATGATCGGCGAGGGCCCGGGTGCGCGCTCCATCAAGTTGGATCTGCCGCCGTTTACGCTGGTGGGCGCCACCACCCGGGCGGGTTTGTTGACTTCACCGCTGCGCGATCGCTTCGGGATCGTGCAGCGGCTCGAGTTCTACAGCACCGCGGATTTGACGCAGATCGTGACTCGCAGTGCCTCGATCCTGCAGCTGAACTTGCAGGCGGATGGGGCGGACCGTATCGCGGAGCGCTCGCGCGGCACGCCGCGCATCGCCAACCGGCTGTTGCGCCGGGTGCGCGATTTTGCCGAAGTCAAAGCCGCCGGGATCATCAGCGGAGAAGTCGCGCTGGCGGCACTCACCATGCTGGAAGTGGATCCGGAAGGGTTCGACATGCTCGACCGCAAGCTGCTGTTGACGATCATCGAGAAATTCGATGGCGGGCCGGTGGGCGTCGACAGCTTGGCCGCCGCAATGAGCGAGGAGCGCGGCACCATTGAAGACGTCGTTGAGCCTTACCTCATTCAGCAGGGATTTTTGATGCGCACGGCACGCGGCCGTGTCGCGACGCGCGCCGCGTACACGCACTTCGGCCTGACGCCTCCCGAGCGGGAGATGAACCTGTCGTTGTTCCGGGATAGCCAGTAAATGGTTGCGGCGCCGAGCTTCCGCAAAGCGTTCAACGTTTACTGGGAAGATACCGATGCCGGCGGCGTCGTGTATTACGCGAACTACCTGAAGTTCCTGGAGCGCTGCAGAACCGATTGGCTGCGGGCCTTAGGTATAGATCAGCAGCAGCTGCGGGCCGAGCGCGGCCTGCAGTTCGTCGTGGTAAATATTACCGTTGATTTCCTGCGGCCCGCGGTGCTGCATGATGAAATTCTCGTCACGGCTACCCTTGAGCGTCTGGCGGGTGCCACAATACATTTCAAGCAAACGATAGAGCGGAGCGGCGAGCAGCTGATCGATGCCACTGTGCGTGTTGCCTGCCTCGATTCCGGCACGCTGAAGCCGCGTGCCATCCCCAAGGATCTTTTCACGGAGTGGCGCAATGCCGAATGACTTGTCGGTTTGGAGCATGGTGCTTGATGCGAGCCCCATCGTGCAGGTGGTGGTGGCGATTCTGCTGATCGCCTCGGTGTCTTCCTGGGCAGTCATCTTTGGCAAGAGCCAGGTGATCGGACGCTCGCGCCGCCAGGCCGAGAAATTTGAGACCGCCTTTTGGTCCGGCGGCGATCTGGCAACTTTGTATCGCAACATCGAAACCAAGGGACGCGCGGGCACGGGACTGCAGAGCATTTTCGAGTCCGGCTTCGGCGAATTCAGCCGGCTGCGGCAGCAGGGCGTACCGGCGGAACAGCTGCTGGACGGCGCGCGGCGCGCGATGCGGGTCGCGCAATTGCGCGAGTTGGATCGCTTGGAGCAACACCTCGCGATGCTGGCCACGGTCGGCTCGACCAGTCCTTATGTGGGATTGTTCGGTACGGTTTGGGGCATCATGACTGCGTTCCACAACCTCGGTAATGTGCAGCAGGCGACGCTCGCGGCGGTCGCCCCCGGCATCGCCGAAGCGCTGATCACGACGGCTGTGGGCTTGTTCGCGGCCATCCCCGCCGTCGTGGCCTACAATCGCCTCGCCGATCAGGTCAGCCGCCTGGAACTGCGCTTCGATACTTTCGTCGAAGAGTTCTCTACCATCTTGCAGCGCCACGGTTCCACTCGGGCGCAGGTCTGACGAGATGCCGACGCCGCACCGCCGCCGCCGATTGATGGGCGAAATCAACGTGGTGCCGTACATCGACGTCATGCTGGTGCTGCTCATCATATTCATGATCACGGCGCCCTTGCTCAAGGAAGGGGTCAAGGTCGACTTGCCTGATGCCGGCGCGAAGCCGATCGATGCGGATTTCCTGGCAAAACACGAGCCGCTCATCCTGACCATCGATTCCAGCGGGCGCTTATTCATCAACTTCGGCCAAAACCAAGATCAACCCGTGCCGGAGTCAACCGTCAGCTCGCGCACGGCGGCGCTGCTCCGCCGCGACCCTCAGACCCCGGTCCTGGTCAAGGCCGACACCACCGTACCCTACGGCACCGTGGTGCGGGCCATGGTGCTGCTGCAGAAGGCGGGTGCTGCGAAGGTCGGGTTTCTGACCGACCCGGTACGCAATGTGCCCGGACCGCGCGCTGCACCCAATGGAGCGCCCCGCGGAGCGCGCTGATGCCCCGTTTCTTTCGCGAACATTCATGGCCGATCGTATTCTCCGTGGCTTTGCACGGCTTGCTGGCGGCGGCGCTGCTGGCGGCATCCCTCATTTCCATCAACCACTCGCTGCCGAAGCTGCAGCCGATTCCCGTCGATGCCGTCGTCGTCGATTCACAAGTCCTGCATGCCGCGCAGCGTGCGTTGACCGAGCGGGCCGAGCAGGAAGCGGCGCGGGTGCGCGCGGCCGCCGACGCAAAGGCAGCCGCGGATGCCGCCGCTGCGCAGGCCACGGCGGATGCGCAAATGGCGGCGGAAAAGCAGCGCGCCGCGGAGGAGGCAAAGAGCGCCGCAGCGGAGGTTGAGCGCACCAGGCAAGCCGAGGCGGCGAAGGCTACCGAGGCGCAGAAAGCCGCCGCCGCGAAGCATGCCGAGGACCTCAAACGGGCGGAGGATGCGAAGCGCGCCGACGATGCCAAACGTGCCGATGACGCCAAGCGCGCGGCGGAAGCCAAACAGGCCGATGATGCGAAGCGTGCTGCGGATCTCAAAGCGAAGGCCGATCGCGAGGCGGAGTTGCGGCGTCAACTTGCCGAAGAGGAGCATGTGAGTGCGGTCGAGGCCAGCCCGGCGCGCGCGCAATATATTGCGCGGCTGGCCGCCAGAATTCAGAATGCCTGGATCAAGCCGCCATCGGCACGTGCCGGGCTCGATTGCATTGTAAACATTACACAGATACCGGGTGGCGAGGTCACGAGCGCTCACGTCAGCCAATGCAATGGCGACGCCGCGGCCCGCCAGTCGATCGAGAATGCGGTGTACCGGGCGTCGCCCTTGCCGGCGCCGCCGGACCCGGCATTATTCGAGCGCAATCTTGTAATTCACTTTCATCCTGACGAATAGAGTTACCCATGCACAAGCTGTTTTCCTGTTTGGCTGTCCTCGCGCTGGTGTGGGCTTGCCCTTTGGCGCACGCCTCCGAGTTTGTGGTCGAGGTCACGAAAGGTCAGACGGAAGCCATTCCGATTGCCGTGGTGCCGTTCGCCTCGCCGGAAATGACGGCCGCGACGTTCGACGTCGCGCAGCTGGTGAGCGACGATCTGGCGCGCAGCGGCCGCTTCAAGACCATGGACCGCAAGGACATGATCGACCAGCCGCACGCCGGTGCCAACATCGGTTTCGATGATTGGCGCCGACTGAACAACGACTATATGGTGGTGGGTTCCATGCAGGCGGACGGCACGGACTACTACAAGATCACTTACGAGTTGTACAACGTCCTCACCAAGCAGCGCTTGCTGGGGTTTCAGGTCAGCGCCAATCGGCCGGGCTTGCGATCCGCAGGCCATCAAATCGCCGACGCCATATTTGAAAAAATCCTCGGCATTCGCGGCGCATTCTCCACACGTATTGCCTACATCTCGGTGCTGGGGCATCTGCCCGACAAGACCTTTCAGCTCATCGTCGCGGACGCCGACGGTGAGAACCCGCGCGTCGTCATGCAGTCTCACGAGCCGCTGATGTCGCCTTCTTGGTCGCCGGATGGCTCGAGCCTGGCTTACGTCTCCTTCGAGGCGCGATTGCCCACGGTGTATGTGCAGACTCTGAAAACCGGCGATCGGCACGTTGTCTCGGCGCAAGCCGGCGTGAATCAGGCGCCGGCCTGGTCCCCGGACGGCAAGAAATTGGCGCTGGTGCTGTCCACGCGCGACGGCAACCTGGACATCTATGTGAAGGACTTGACCACCCAGCAACTGACTCGCATCACGGACGATCCCGGAATCGATACCGAGCCGCAGTGGTCCAAGGATGGCCAAAGCATCTATTTCACCTCCGATCGGGCCGGCGGCCCGCAGATCTACAAGGTCGGAATCAGACCGGGCGACAAGCCGCGGCGCCTCACCTTTCAAGGCAGCTACAATGCGCGGGCGCGTCTTTCCCCCGACGAATCGCAGCTGGCTTTTGTCACCCAGGAAGATGGCGCCTATCGGATAGCAACCATGGACCTTCGCGGGCACGGCGATGTCCAAGTGCTGACCAAGGGCCGTTTTGATGTTTCACCCTGCTATGCGCCCAATGGGGCGGTGCTGATTTATGCCAGCCGGGACAAGGGAAGAGGCGTCCTGGCCCTGGTCAGCGCCGATGGCAGAGTGCAGCAACGCCTGGTATCGAGCGAAGGAGAACTTCAAGAGCCGGCTTGGGCGCCATTCTGATTGTACAAACTAATACACAAATAGACTCATCGTCGGTACCCTTACAACCTATTGATCCACTTAGGACCCCGGACGGAGAAATAAATGAAACGCATTCTATCGATCGCTGTGCTCATCGCAGGCGCTGCGCTGCTGGCCGGTTGCCCCAAGAAGCACAATGTGAATGACGCCCCCGTCGCCGGTGCTCAGGTTCCGGATTCGAGCGGAAACTCCGCCGAAGGTGCATCGACCTCGACGTCGGCGCTCGCCGGCGACGCGAACAGCAGTTCGCGCGGCCTGAACGGCGAAGGCACGGGGCCTCTCGCGCGCAAGATCATCTATTTCGATTTCGACAAGTCGGAGATCAAGCCGGAGTTCGCGGATATCGTGACCGCCGCGGCACACAATCTGAGCGCAAATCCACGCTTGAAGATGAAACTCGAGGGCAACACCGACGAGCGCGGTACGCGCGAATACAATATCGGCTTGGGCGAGCGCCGGGCACAGGCGGTGCGCCGGGCCTTGATGCTGCAAGGCGTGGCGGAGTCGCAAGTATCGACGGTTAGTTTCGGCGCTGAGCGGCCCGCGGCCGAGGGCGATGACGAAGCCGCGTGGGCGAAAAACCGACGCGTGGAACTGGTCTATCTGCCGTGAATACGCGCGCGTTACTCGCCTTGAGCGTTGCCTGCGCCTGGTCATTGAGCGGTTGCGCCTCCACCCCGCCGGACGAGGATCCGGTGCAAATCAAATTGAAAGACCTGGACACGCGCCTGGCGCGCATCGAGCGGGTGATGGCCAATCAGAGCCTGCTCGAGGTGGCGAACCAGCTGGAAGCTCTGCGTGCCGACGTTCGCGGTATGCATAACGATGTGGACCAGCTGAACAATGCCCTGGAAACGGGGCGTAAACAGCAGCGAGATATGTATGCGGACCTGGATCAACGCATGAAAAATCTCGAGTCGCGCAGCAGCGCCGCGGGAGCAGCGGGCTCCGCGGCCGGCGGCGCGACCGCGGCCGGCTCAGCCGGTGCTCCCGCCGCCGCAGGGACAGCCGCAGGCGCCTCGGACTCCGGCGAGGACAAAGGCGCTTATCAGGCGGCCTTCAACTTGCTCAAAGACGGCCAATATGACCGCGCCATTGTCGCCTTCCAGAAGTTCCTGGTGGCCTATCCCGATAGCTCCCTGTCGGACAATGCGCAGTACTGGCTGGGTGAGGCCTACTATGTGAATAAGGCCTATCCGGAAGCCGAGGCGTCATTTCAGCGCGTCGTCGACAAGTATCCGCAATCTCGCAAGCTCGGCGATGCGCTGCTCAAGATTGGATTCTGCCGCTATGAGCTAAAGCAATGGCAGTCCGCCCGCGAAGTGCTCGGCCAAGTGGTGGCGCGATTTACCGATACGCCCGCGGCGCGCCTGGCCCAACAACGGCTTGATAAGATGTCGGCCGAGAAACATTGAGTGAACAGGCCGTCAAACCTGAGCGATTGCGCATCAACGAGATCTTTCTTTCGTTGCAAGGCGAGGCTGACCGCGTCGGCTTCCCAACGGTGTTCGTGCGCCTCACGGGTTGCCCGCTGCGCTGCCAGTATTGCGATACCGAATACGCTTTTCACTCCGGGGACTGGTTCGATCTCGACGCCATCCTGAGCAAGGTTCGCGAGCTCGAGGCCCGGTATGTTTGCGTGACCGGCGGCGAGCCCTTGGCACAGCCGAATTGCTTGAAATTACTCGAACGCCTGTGCGACTTAGGCTTTAGCGTGTCGCTGGAGACCAGCGGGGCGCTCGACATAGCCGCGGTGGATCCGCGGGTTTCGCGCGTGATCGATGTCAAGACGCCGGCGTCCAACGAAGCTTCACGCAACCGCCTGGAAAATTTCGCGCATCTTTCGCAGAGCGACCAGCTCAAATTCGTGATTTGTTCGCGCGCGGACTATGACTGGAGCAAGGCCTTCCTGCTCGAGCATGACCTGCAGGAGCGCTGCCGCATCCTCTTTTCGCCCAGCTACAGTCAGCTCTCGCCCACCTTGTTGGCTGATTGGATTTTGGCGGATCACCTATCCGTCCGGTTTCAGATTCAGCTTCACAAGGTTCTGTGGGGCGATGTGCCCGGTAAATGACCGCGGCCGCCTCAACCGCGCAACGGAAGCGCGCCGTCGTATTGCTTTCCGGCGGCCTCGACTCGGCCACGGTGCTCGCCATGGCGCGCGCGATAAATTACCAGTGCTACGCGCTGAGCGTCGAATACGGCCAGCGGCATCGCGCCGAACTCGACGCAGCTCAGCGAGTCGCAGCGGCACTCGGGGCCCATGAGCATCGGATCATGCGCGTGGACCAGGCGGGGATCGGAGGTTCGGCGTTGACTGACGTCAGTATCGCGGTGCCCGAAACACCGCAGCCGGGGATTCCAACGACCTATGTGCCGGCACGCAATACGCTATTTTTGTCGCTGGCGTTGGGATGGGCCGAAGTGATTGGTGCCAACGATATTTTTCTGGGTGTCAACGCGGTGGACTTTTCGGGCTATCCGGATTGCCGGCCCGCCTTCATTCAAGAATTCGAAAAACTGGCGCAATTGGCCACCAAGGCCGGCCTCGAAGGCGCGCGCTTCAAGATTCACGCACCGCTGCTCGAGATGAGCAAGGCGGACATCATCCGCGCCGGCCTTAAGCTTGGGGTGGATTTCAGCGCCACCGTGTCGTGCTATCAGGCCGACGCCGACGGCCGGGCCTGCGCCAGGTGCGATTCCTGCCGGCTGCGGGCCGCAGGCTTCGCTTCGGCCAACACGCCCGATCCCACGCGTTATGCCTAAGGCGGCCCTTTGGCGGTGATCTGGCGTCGAAGTTCGGCTATGATGCGCGCCTGCAAATGGGACGGTAGCTCAGTTGGTAGAGCAAGGCCCTTTTAAGGCTTTGGTCCTGGGTTCGAGTCCCAGCCGTCCCACCACTTAAATCAATACGTTGGCGCATTGAGATTACTCGGTCGCAAGAAGTTTAAATTAATAAAATCAATTAGATACTATATAAACATAGATTGAGTCTAATAAATTGCCGTATGGTCTCGGTCTCGGAATCGCCGAACAGAGGTCGCGAAATCGCAAACACCGTGGTCCATTTGAGCTTTAGAAAAGACCAAATGAGCTATAATGCCAGCGTACCGAAGGAAGCCTGATATGGCCGCAGACCCACCCATAATCGACGAGGTTCTCGGTCCTTTGCCGGGCGCAAAATATCCGTATCGCCTTGCGAAGCTACACGAACTGGTGGGCCAAGGGCTGCCGGCAAGCGTAATCAGCCGCCTTGAAAAGACCTTGCACCTCACCGCGCCCCAGAGCGCGCGAATCCTGGCCGTTAGCGAGACCTCCCGTAAGCGCTTTAAGCAAATGCCGCGCAAGCGTTTGGACAGTGCCGTCTCCGATCGAATCATGCGCGTCATCAGCACGATTTCCGAGGCTGCTGAAATCTTTGGAGATAGGGCTAAGGCCATCGGTTGGTTCAAAACACTGAGTCCGGCGCTCGGCGACCGCCAGCCCATCGACCTTATGACCAGTGATCCCGGCGCCAAACTCGTGCGTGACGAGCTGAACCGCATCCGCTACGGGCATTGGGCGTGATTGAAGTTTTCCGCCTGGCAGGGGCGGAATTCAAAGATTCCCTTTGGTCGGGCGAAGGCGGACTGCATGTTGATGGCCGTTGGCACATACCCGGCAAGCGCATTGTTTACACCGCGCAATCTTTGTCGCTGGCGCAGCTTGAAGTGCTCGTCCACATTGCCGATAGACGTCAAATTCCGACGCTTGCGCAGGCCGTTGCCGTCATTCCGGATACCGTACCAATAGCGACCGTTGACCATTCCGCACTACCCTCGGACTGGCGCCGATTCGCCCCGTACTCCGCGATCACACAGCACCTCGGAATGGCGTGGCTCAGCGAGATGTCGACTGCCGTACTCAAGGTACCCTCTGCCGTCAGCGAGACGGAGTGGAACTTCCTGCTCAATCCTGCGCACACGGACTTCAGATCGCTCAACTTTGGCGTATCGAAAGATTTTTCTATGGATTCTCGTTTGTTGTGACACACCCGATACAAAATGCTGTTTGAGAACGGCCGACGCGCTAAACCTGCGGGCGATCGTCGATGAGCCTCACGGGACCTGCGCTTCGAGTGTGGTGAGAAGATTCCGATCTGCGGTACAGCCGATTGATTTGCTGAATGAGTTCCTCGCATAAAAAGGGCTTGATCAGGAGCGACAATCCGTATGAGGCGATCGCTTCCCTCGTTTGCGATCTGGTGTCACCGGTCATCACGATGGCAGGAAGATTCCATGCAAGAGTGGCGCGCAGCCACTTAATGCTCTCAATGCCGTTCATTGGACCCTGGAGGTTGTAATCACATAACACTAGCTCAGGAACCAATCCTTTCTGCTGGATCAGGGCGGCCCCGTCGCTAGCCGTCGCAGCTGCAATGACGCAGATGTCTCTCGAGGTCAGCATCCGATTGAGCGCAGAGCGTACAGACGTTTCGTCTTCGATGACCAGGACTGTGCCGCGGAAAGGCGCGGCGTCAACGTCGGGTATTGGCACTGATTCAGATGCAACGACATCCGCTCGACCCCGCGGAACCTCAATGGAAAAGGCGGTGCCCTTCCCCGGCGTGGAGCGCACTTCAATCCTATGATCCAATATTTCTCCCAGTCGCTTGACGATTGCCAGGCCTATTCCGAAGCCGCCGCGCTCAGGGCCGCAATAGTATTCTTCGAATATGTGGGGCAGCTGATCTCCCGCGATGCCGATGCCGGTATCCCAAACTTCGATCCGAATCCTTTCGCCGGCGCGTCGGCAACCCAACAGGATCTTCCCTCGATCGGTGTAGCGTATTGCATTCGATAGTAGATTTCGGATCATCTGCTCCAGCATGCGCTTATCGCTATGGACCACGAGATCGGACGGCACCACGCGCCATTGCAAGCGCTTTTCCTCAAGCGGCCAAAGAAGGTCAATCGCAACGGAATCGAATAGTGCATTGACAGCGAAGTCGCTCATCGATGGACGGAGGTTTCCAGTTTCGAGTCGATTGATATTGAGCAGGCTGGACAACATGCTGGACATCGTATCGATGGAGTGACCCATGCCGACAATAATGTGGCGGTCCTCTTCATCCCGAAGCTGCGGTTTAAGCGCCCCTAGCAGCAGTCGCAAAGTTTGCAAGGGTTGCCGCAGATCGTGACTTGCGGCTGCGAGAAAAATCGATTTGGTACGATCCGCCCGTTCCGCCAGTTTCTGTGCACGCGATATCTCTTCTTCGAATCGCTTCCGTTGGGTGATATCGGTCGTCAGGCCCTGGACGCGCACCGGCAATCCGTCTGAATCGAATTGAGCGGTAGCCACTTGTTCCAGCCACAGGTCGTCATCGCCATCCGCTCGTTGGTAGCGGAATGTCACCGAATAAGAGGGCTTGTCGCGGCTGACGCCGCGCACGCCGGCTGTCAGGTGCGCGCGATCGTGCGGATGAACTTGTCCTAACATCTCACGCGCGCTGAAAACATCTTTCGATCTGAATCCTAGGATTGCTGCCGCGTTCCGGCTGTGACGCACTTGGTCAGCACGCAAATCCCAGTCGAAGGCCATCACGCCTCCGGCGCGAAGCGCCTCTTGGAGCCGCGCCTCCCGGTCTAGAAGCGCGATCTGTTGACGCTTTCGTTCGCTAAACAGCGCAGTAAGGACCAGCGCGCCGAATACGATTGCCAAAATACTCGCTTGCGCAGACTGGATGCGCTGCTCCAACGAGACGTGGGAATCGCCAAAAAGGCCGATGGAAAATGTCGTCGTCTCGACGATCGTAATCGAGCAGATAAACGTTGCCGCGCTGGTTATGCCGGGCGGTAGGCGCGCCGCCATCCAAACGAACCAAGGGCCGAGAGTGATGACCGCGAGCTCGCCGGTCCAATACGTGTGTGGCAAGAACACCAGGAATGTGCACAGCACGCAGAGCAACGCGAGCGCCAAAGCACTTTCTGCGGCTTCCCGCCTCGACGGAACATTGCGCATCAACGATGCTGAACCGATCACCAGCGGTGCGACTGTGAGCGTGCCAAGCGAGTCCGAGGCGAACCAGTGAAACCACACGGTTGGCACGGATGCGGTCGCATCATCATGGAACCAGATGAATCCCAGCGTACCGACAATACCCGAAACGGCCGCTCCCGTGATCGTGGCCGCAAACAGCCCGAGCACGCGTCGCAGCGTGTTGAGTTCAAATGGCGAGCCGTACGATCGCTCGATAAGGCCCGCGACTAGGACGGCCTCACTGGCGTTGGCAATGGAGAAGACGATCGAACTCCAAACGTTGCGATCGCCCAGCAGATTCGCCAGGAATGTCGCGACCATCACCCCGAGGATAACCGGCCACCGAGCCGCGGAACCCGCGGCTATTAAGAGGCCGGAGGCTACGCCGGCAGCCGGCCAAAAGACGGCGACACCGTCGGGCTGCCCGAGGAGGGCTAGACTCAGTCGCGCCGACAGGAAACAAGCAATCGCGACTGCCATTGTGGCCATGACAGAAAATGTCCACGGCGGCGCCCATGCCTTTGGCCCCCGCCCAGCGGCCGATGTTCCTTTCGATTGAAGAATAATGGAACTTCCTGGAACGACCGGGCGATTCTATAGTGAATGGGTCGCAGGTCATAATGCGTGTCTTGGCTGCTTGCCCTCCTTGCGTTGCTAAATCGAGATCAGGCGGCGGCCGCGAGGTTCAGCAGCGCCGCCGTGTGCTCGGCAATCATGCGCTCCTCGTCGGTGGGTATGATCCAGACTTCATTGGAGGATTGGTCGCTGCTGATACGGCCGCACTTTCCAGCCTTATTGAGGGCCGGGTCCAGCCGCAGGCCGAGCCACGCAGAACCTGCCACGATTTCATCCCGTATGCCCGCGTCGTGCTCACCAATGCCGGCCGTGAAGACCAGCCCGTCGAGTCCGCCGAGCGCCGCCGCCATCGAGCCGATTTCGCGAATCACCCGGTAGACGAAAAGGGCGATGGCTTCGGCGGCCGCAGCGCTTGCCGAGCCATGTAGCTCGCGCATGTCGGAGGAGATCCCTGAGACGCCGAGCAGTCCGCTGCGCCGATAGATCAAGTTCTCGATCTCACGTGCGCCCATCTTGTGCTGATCCATCAGGTAAACCAGGACTCCGGGATCGATCGAGCCACAGCGGGTGCCCATCATCAGGCCTTCCACGGCAGTGAAGCCCATCGTGGAAGCGACACTCCTGCCATTGTGCACGGCGCACAGACTCGCTCCATTACCCAGATGGGCGATCACCACCCGGCCCGCAGCCAGCCTTGGGGCGAGGTCACGCAGACGGCGGCTCACGAACTCGTAGGAAATCCCATGAAAGCCATAGCGAAGGACGCCTTCCTCCCTCAGAGCAATCGGTAGCGCATAGCTGCGTGCGATCATCGGCTGGCTCACGTGGAAGCTGGTGTCGAAGCACGCCACCTGGGGCAGATCGGGCACAGCAGCCGCAATGGTGCGAATGGGCCGCAGATTGTGGGGCTGATGGAGCGGGGCGAGCGGCACGAGCGTCTCGAGATCGGCTAACACTGCGGCATCGACGCGCTCGGGCGCCACGTGCCGGGTACCGCCGTGCACCACGCGATGCCCGACGGCTGAGATCGCGCCGGCACCCAACTGCTTCTGGATGACAGTGATGATTGCGCGCGTTGCGGCGTCGTGGTCGAACCCCGCAGCCTGCCATTTCTGCTCATGCAGCTGCGCACCATCGGCATCCTTCAGATCAAGTCGCGGCGCGATGCCGATGGCTTCAACCTGGCCCCGGAGAATCAGCGCCACGTCGGGTCCGGCGTTGCGCACGGCGAACTTGATGCTGGAGGAGCCGGCGTTGAGCACCGCGAGGTAACGCGGCTTCATCAAGCGGCTGCCTTGAACGCCTTCGCTTGCTCCGCCCGCCGCGCGGCCACCAGAAGCGAGGCGACCGCGCACGAGGCCATGCGCGCAAGCAGGCTGTCCGCGCGACTGGTCAGGATGATCGGCACCTTCGCACCAAGCACGATCCCCGCGGCATCGGCACCGGCTAGAAAGCTCAGGCTCTTGGCCAGCATATTTCCGGCCTCGAGATCCGGTACCACCAGCACATTGGCGCGGCCCGCGACCGGAGAGACGATACGCTTGATCGCCGCCGCTTCGACATTGATCGCGTTGTCTAGCGCCAGAGGGCCGTCGAGCACAGCGCCGCTGATCTGGCCGCGATCGGCCATCTTGCACAGTGCCGCGGCGTCAATCGTCGATGCTACCTTCGAGGTGACCGTCTCCATCGCGCTGAGGATTGCCACCCGCACTTCGTCGAAGCGGATCGCTTTGGCCAGTTCGATGGCATTCTGGATGATGTCCGCCTTCTCCTCGAGCGTCGGTGCGATGTTCACCGCGGCATCCGTGATGATCAGCGGCGTTGCATAACCGGGCACGTCCATAACGAAACAATGGCTGACGCGGCGCACGGTCCGGAGGCCGGTTTCGCGCGCCACCACCGCGGCCATGACTTCGTCGGTGTGCAGGCTGCCCTTCATCAGTGCTTGGGCGCGGCCCTCGCGCACCAGCTCAACGGCGCGCGCCGCGGAACCGTGGCTGTGCTCGGCGGAGACGATGAGAAACGCACCGATATCGAGGTCAGCGGCCTCGGCCACCGCGTGTATCTTTGCTTTGGGCCCCACCAAGATCGGCTCGATCAGGCCCGCTTTGGCGGCCTCGAGAGCTGAACTCAGCGAGGCGTCATCGCAAGGATGCACCACCGCAGTTGGAATTGGGGGCAGTTCCCGCGCGGCGGCGAGCAGCCGTTCATAACGCGTGTGAGGCCTTGTGGATTTTTCGCTCATTGGTTTGCACTCCAAAAACGTCCGGACCTGCGTGGATTATGTATCGCGATGCTCGCCTTCGGTGCTGCCCTTTTGGGCAGAACTTCGTGCCTGTTCGCCCAGTTGCTCCGCCCGCGTTTCAGACTGACGATCCAAAGGGCAGACGCGTGTCGCATGCACGTGTGGGGCAGGTTGGAAGAAGCATCCATCCCGCCGTTGGCAGATAGACTTCAAGGAGGCCGCGTGTCCGAAAACAATGGCAAAGATCGACATGGTCCGCTCGCGGCAAAAGATTTCCACCTCGAGCCGGCGGTTCCCGAGGGTTCTGACCGGCGCGCGTTCCTGGTGCGAAGCGCACTCGCGACGGCGATTGCGATGTTGACGGGCCGGGCTATTCCGGCAAGCGCGCAGACACCCGCGGCGGCGCCCGCGCCGCCGGGAGGTACGAAGCTGTCGCCAGACCTTGCGCTGAACAAAACCTCGAAGGGGCCCGTGATGACGACGGTCGAGGAGATGTACAAGGTGGGGCCGGGTCCCTCATCGTCGCACACGATCGGGCCGATGCGGATCACTTACGATTTTTACCAGCGATGCGCCAAGCTGCCTGCGGCGCAACTCGATCAAGCGACCGGACTGAAGGTTCATCTCTACGGGAGCCTGTCGGCGACGGGGAAGGGGCACGGGACGGAACGTGCCGCGCTCGCCGGGATCGTCGGCAAGGAACCGGCGACAGTCGATCCGGCGTTCCTCGATGAGTTGGCCGCGAAGCCGGATCAGGTGTTTCCAGTCAAGCTCGGCAAAGGTTTCAATGTGTCCTTGAAGGACATCATCTACGACGCCCCGAAGGGCGATTTTCCGCACCCCAACACCATGACCTGTCAGCTGATGGCCGGCGACAAGCCGTTGCTGGAGCTCGAGTATTATTCGGTCGGCGGCGGCTTCATTGAGTGGAAGGGTTATACGCCGCCCAAGAAAGGCGCGCCTCGCTACCCATACTCGACCATGAAGGAAATGGTCGCGCACACCGAGAAGAGCGGACTGTCGTTCGCGAAGGTGGCGATGGCGAACGAGGTCGCGGTATCCGGCAAGAGCGAGGCGGACGTGAATGCGTTCCTCGACAAGATCGCGACCGCCATGACGAACATCGTGAAGTCAGGGCTCGATGCGCCGCCATCCACGCTGCCTGGGCCGATCAAACTCAAGACCAAGGCCGGCGAAGTCTACAAGCGGTCCAAGGACGACGCAGGCCAGGCGCAACGGGCAATCGGCCTCGTGTCGGCGTACGCACTCGCGGGTTCCGAGGAGAATGCGCGCGGGCACTTGGTCGTGACCGCGCCGACCGGAGGCTCGGCGGGAGTGATTCCGGCCGTGCTTTACACAGTGGGCGAAGGTGGCCTCAAGATCCCGCAAGAGAAAATCCGCGAGGGGCTGCTGGCTGCGGCCGTCGTCGGCTATCTCGGCAAGCACAATGCGACGCTCGCCGGTGCCGAGGGGGGCTGCCAGGCGGAGATCGGCATCGCATCGGGCATGGGAGCCGCCTTCCTCGGTGCGGCTTTCGATGCGCCGGCGCAGGTGATCGCGAATGCGGCGGAGAGCTCGATCGAACATCATCTTGGCATGACCTGCGACCCCGTCGCCGGTTTTGTGCAGGTCCCGTGCATCGAGCGCTGCGCTTTCGGCGCCGTCAAGTCGTGGATCGGTTACGAGATCGCCAGCAACGAAATACCGGTCAATCGGCGCGTCGACTTCGACACGACGATCAGCGCGCTCGCGTTGACCGCCAAGGAGATGAACTCGAAGTACAAGGAGACCTCCGAAGGCGGTCTCGCCGTCTCGGTTGTTCTGTGCTGACGCGGATGCGCTAGATGACAGCGGGCAGGCGCATCATCGTTGTCGCGTGGCTGGTCACGTCGCTGTTCTACTTTCATCAGTACGCAGCACGCTCCGCTCCGGCGGTGATGATGCCGCAGCTGAGCGAGGTCTTTGGTCTATCAGCCGCAGGCCTCGCCGCGCTCCTCGGTCTTTTCTATTACGGCTATGCGCCCTTCAGTCTGGTGGCGGGCGTGGCCATGGACGAGTTGGGCGCACGCACCGCGGTCCCGATCGGTGCGGCGGCAATGGGCGTGGGCGCGCTGCTGTTCGCGACCGGCGACCCGCTGCTGGCCGGGGTCGGGCGCTTCTTGCAGGGGGCCGGCGGCGTCTTTGCGCTGATCGGCGCGGCGTACCTCGCGACCACTAACTTTCCGGCCTCGCGCGCGGCGACACTGATCGGCGCGACACAGATGTTCGGCATGGCCGGCGGATCGGCCGGACAATTTCTCGTCGGCCCGTTGATTGCGAGCGGGTTAGCTTGGAACAAGTTCTGGCTTCTCATGGGAGCGGCCGGTCTCTTGCTATCTATCATGCTGTTCTTGCTGCTGCCCAAGCGCGAACGGCTCGGCGCGACGCCGCTCAAGGCGGCGCAGCCTGCCAAGGCGCGCTCCCATTGGGCGAAGGATGCGGCTATCGCATTGGGATCCGTGTTCCGCAATCCGCAGTCGCTGCTATGCGGGATTATCGCCGGACTCATGTTTGTCCCTACGACCATCTTTGGTTTGGTCTGGGGGGTCCGGTTCATCCAAGAAGGCTTCGATCTCGATTTTCGCATGGCGGTCATGCGCTCGGCGGCTGTGCCGTTCGGCTGGATGATCGGATGCCCGCTCCTCGGCTGGGTCTCCGACCGGATTGGCCGGCGCAAGCCGGTGATACTCGGCGGTGCGGCCGTCCTGCTCGTCACCTTGTTCGTGATCTTCTATGGCCCGGTCACGGCGTTTCCGCCCTTTGTGCTCGGTCTGATCATGGGTATCGCATCGGGCGCCTCGATGCTCACCTACACCATCATCAAGGAAGTGAACCGTCCTGAGTACAGCGGCACAGCGACCGGCGTCGTCAACTTCATCAACTTCTCTTTTTCCGCACTGCTCGGTCCTGTGCTCGGAAGGTTGCTGACAGAGGCCAGCCAGGGCGGTGAGCGTGAGCTTGGCCACTACCAGGTGGCGTTCTCGCCGCTCCTGTGGGGCGTAGGCCTCGCGATCCTGCTCGCGGTATTCCTCCGGGAAACCGGTCCCAAGGAAACGAGCCGCAAGGCGGCTGCGGTCTTGTCCGTCGGTCACAGTCGGTAATGTTGGTTCGATGCTGGGCGAGATACGGAGGAGTGTAAACATGGCAACGGTAATGGCGGCGCCCCGTGCGCAAGAGAAAACTGATCCGTGGGATGGCTTCAGCCCCGGTCTGTGGATGAAGGAAATCAATGTCCGTGCCTTCATACAGCGGCATGTGAGTCCTTACTATGGCGATGGGGCTTTTCTTGCCGGGCCCACGCCGCGCACCCAGGCCATCTGGGCGAAGCTGCAGGCGATGTTCCCCGAGGAGCGGGCGAAGGGTGTGCTGGACGTCTCGCAAATCCCGAGCTCCATCACCGCGCACGAGCCCGGTTACATCGACCTAGCTAATGAAGTGATCGTCGGCCTCCAGACGGATGCGCCGCTCAAGCGCGCGATCATGCCGAACGGCGGCTTCCGGCTCGTCGCCGGCGCGCTGAAGGTATACGGTTATGAGCCGGATCCGGCAGTGGTCGAGACCTTCACGAAGTATCGCAAGACTCACAATGATGCGGTCTTCGACGCCTATACGGATGACATCAGGCGCTGCCGCAGCTCGCACATTTTGACGGGTCTTCCCGATGCCTATGGTCGCGGCCGGATCATTGGCGACTACCGCCGGGTCGCGCTGTACGGAGTCGACCACCTTGTCACCGTCAAGAAAGCCGAGAAGGCTGCGCTCGATGCCGAATGGTCGACCGATGAAATTATCCGCGACCGTGAGGAGCTGGCCGAGCAGATCCGCGCGCTGGGTGAGCTCAAGGAGATGGCTGCCAAGTACGGCTTCAATATTTCGGGCCCGGCCCGCACCGCGAAGGAGGCCGTGCAGTGGCTCTACTTCGGGTATCTCGCCGGCGTCAAAGAGCAGAACGGCGCGGCCATGTCGCTGGGACGCACCTCGACCTTCATCGACATTTTTTTCGAGCGCGATTTCGCGGCCGGCTTGCTCAACGAATCGGCTGCACAGGAGATCATCGACGATTTTGTCATCAAGCTAAGGATCGTGCGTTTTCTGCGGACCCCGGAATATGACGAGCTGTTCTCGGGGGATCCGACCTGGGTGACTGAATCCATCGGCGGGATGGGCGATGATGGTCGGACGCTCGTGACCAAGACGAGCTTCCGCTTCCTGCAAACGCTCTACAATCTGGGACCGGCACCCGAACCGAACCTGACCATCTGGTATTCCCCGCGCCTGCCGGAGCCATTCCGGCGCTTCGCGGCCAAGGTTGCGATTGACACCTCGTCGATCCAGTTTGAAAACGACGAGACGATGCGAGGCGCCTGGGGCGATGACGGCGCGATCGCCTGTTGCGTCTCGCCCATGGCTTTGGGTAAGCAGATGCAGTTCTTCGGGGCGAGAGCGAATCTTGCCAAGTGTCTTCTCTACGGAATCAACGGCGGCCGCGACGAAGTTACCGGCAAGCAGGTCGGCCCGAAATGGGAGCCGCTGGCGGGCGATGTCCTCGATTTCGAGCAGGTGGTCGAACGACTCGAGGCGATGATGGGCTGGCTGGCCGGCGTCTATGTCAGCGCAATGAACGTCATCCACTACATGCACGACAAATACGCCTACGAGCGCCTCGAGATGGCCCTGCATGATTACGCGCCGCTGCGAACCATGGCGTTTGGCATCGCGGGGCTGTCAGTGGTTGCCGATAGTCTGTCGGCGATCCGCTATGCCAAGGTGAAGCCGATACGCGACGCCTCAGGTCTCGTGGTCGACTACCAGACTGAGGGCGAGTTCCCAACGTTCGGGAACAACGACAACCGCGTAGATCACATCGCCGCCTGGCTGGTCTCGAGCTTCATGAAGAAGCTGCGCAAATATCCCACCTATCGCAACGCACTGCACACCCAGTCGGTCCTTACGATCACATCGAACGTGGTCTACGGCAAGGCCACAGGCAACACACCGGATGGGCGGCGGAAAGGTGAGCCCTTTGCGCCCGGCGCCAACCCGATGCACGGGCGTGATAGCCATGGAGTCGCCGCCTCGGCAGCCTCAGTCGCCAAGATTCCCTATCGAGATGCAGCCGACGGGATTTCCCTGACGACAACCCTGGTACCAACCGGTCTTGGCAACACGGCGGATGAGCGGATCGGCAACTTGACGTCAATCCTGGATGCCTACTTCGGGACCACCGGCTATCACATGAACATCAACGTGCTCAATCGCGAAACCTTGCTCGATGCGATGGACCACCCGGAGAAGTATCCCAGTTTGACGATCCGTGTTTCGGGCTATGCGGTGAACTTCGTGCGGCTGACCCGCGAGCAACAGATGGATGTGATTCGCCGCACTTTTCACGGTGAGCGAGGTGGACGCAAATGAGCGCCGTTAGGCCCATGAATAGCACCCCGCTCGAGGCAAGGTCTCCGTACGAGCTTCGGCTGGATTTGGGGAAAGGTGTTCCCGAGGTAGACGTGAAAACCGCGCTGGCATCGGGAGACGTCGGCTTCCTGCACTCCTTTACGACCGGCTCGGCTGTGGATGGGCCCGGCATCCGCTTGGTCGCGTGGACCACGGCATGCATGTTTCGCTGCCGCTTCTGCCATAACCCGGACACCTGGACAATGTTGAACGGCATCCCGGTACTGCTGACGCGCGCAATCGAGGAAGTGCGCAAGTACGCGCACGCGCTGAAGGTCATGCACGGCGGATTGACTCTGTCAGGGGGTGAGCCGTTGGTGCAGAACCGCTTCGCGGTAAGGCTCTTCCGTGCGACAAAGGAGCTCGGGACCCACACCGCGATCGAGACCAACGGCTTTCTAGGTGAAAAGCTTTCGGACGAAGAGCTCGAGCTTATCGATCTCGTCATTCTCGACATGAAGGCCTTCGGCGCCGTGCAGCACAAGCGAGTGACGGGAATCGGGAACGAACCGGTTCTGGCGTTTGCCAAGCGCCTGGCGGAGCACAAGCGCCCGATGTGGCTGCGCTACGTGCTGGTGCCGGGGCTGACGGACGACCCCGACGAGATGCGGCGCGTCGCCAGTTTCGGCGCCTCGCTCGGGGTGATCGAGCGAGCCGAGATTCTGCCTTTTCACCAGATGGGCCGCTACAAGTGGAAGCGGCTCGCGATCGATTACACCCTCGATCCGACCGAGCCACCCTCAGACGCAACACTCGATGCCGCGGTGGCGATCTTCCGTCACGCGGGACTCCATGTGCTTTGAGACATTGATCCTAGCGCGGCAGCGCACGGAACCTTCGATTTAACGCACTTGCCGGCTGCCCATTCGGGCACACCGTTATGCCCGTTCGCCTAATTGTCCCGCCGGCGTACGTTGCAGATGATGCATCAGCCAGTGCGCGCTGCGTGGAAAGACTAGCTGGATGGCGCATCAAACGGATGTTCGAGTGGTAAGGGAGCAGTATGACCAACAAGTACCTGGGATGCGTTGCAGTTGGTGCTTTTGGAATTCTTTGCGTCGCGTCGCTGGAAGTCAAAGCCGCCGAGGAAACCCGCTCGTTCGAAATCTACGGTTTCGCGCAGGCTGACTGGATTCAAGACTCCAAGCGCATGGATCCCAACTGGGTAGATGCTTTTCGCCCCTCGAAGATCGGAGTCGATAACGAGGAGGGCGTCAACCCGTACGGCGCGAATGGGGATTCGAGTGTCAGCGTCAAGCAAAGCCGCTTTGGCGCCAAAGGCGTAATGCCGACCGACGAGAGTCATGGGGCAATTACATTTAAGTTCGAATTCGATGTGTTTGGCACCGGCGTCGACGAGGGGCAGACCACCTTTCGCCTGCGTCACATATTTGGTGAATGGGAGCAGATACTCGCCGGACAAACCAACAGCGTATTCATGGACGGCGATGTGTTGCCCAACGGCATCGATTACTGGGGCCCGAACGGCGCCGTTTTCTTGCGTACCCCGCAGATTCGCTGGACGCCTTACAAAACAGAAACCGCCAGCTTCGTCATTGCGATTGAGCGTCCCGGCAATGACATCGATCCGGGCAACATTCGACTGATCGACCAGTATCAAAACGCCACGATCCAGAATCAGGAAAAGGTGCCCGATCTTACCTCGCATTTTCGGCTGGACGGGGGCTGGGGGCATTTTCAAATCGCAACCATTTTGCGCCGTGTCGGCTTCGAATATCAGACGGTCGCCGGACAGGGGGCGTGGACCAGCGGATATGAGACGGGCTGGGGCGTTAGTTTGGGCGGCGCCATCAAGGCGGTCGGCAAGGATCAAATCCTGCTGCAAGTTACGCACGGCAATGGCATCGCGAGCTTCATGAACGATGGTGGCACCGATCTTGCGCCGAACGCGAACTTTAATTCGTCGTCGCCCACCTCCCCGACATTGTCGGCCGAAGCAGTGCCCTTGACCGGCGTGCTTGCCTACTATGATCACTACTGGAGCCCGAAGTTTTCGAGTTCTATCGGCTACAGTTTCGTAGATGTGGACAACACCAGCTTCCAGACTCCGGATGCCTTCCACAAAGCCCAATACGCGTCGGTCAACTTGCTTTGGACGCCGGTCAGCAGTGTCATGATGGGTGGCGAAGTGCTTTGGGGCGATCGCAAGAACAATGACGGGCTCTCAGGCAACGATGCGCGCTTTCAATTCACCGTCAAGTACAATTTTGGAATCGCGCTTTGAAGTTTGACCGCGTATTGAGTGCTAATCCTCCGGCACGCGCGATGCTTGGCGTCGTTCCCGACCACCTTTTGAACGCATGCGTGAACGCGCTGACCTCCCGATAGCCCAGCAGCCACGCAATCCGAGATATCGACAGATCGGCGTTCGACAAATACTGCCTCGCCAGATCGATCCGCAGGTCTTCCAGGACCTTCGAATACGTCACTCCCTCTAGCGCGAGTCGGCGCGCTAGAGTTCGCCGGCTAAGATGGAGTATTGGGGCGATTTTCGGCGCGAGTACCTTTCCATGCGGCAGCAGGGGGACAATCGCATTCTCGACCGCCGCGCGGCACGCGCCGCTACGTGTCGGCCGATGCGAGAGAGCTTGCTCGCCATAGGCTACTAAAATTTCGTTGAGGTAGGGATCGGCGCTGGTGATCCTTTCGTGCTTGGTCCGCCCGACGAAAGTAAGTTCATCCGCCTTCGCCCCAAAAGTTATGTTGCGGCCAAAATACGCGGTCAATGGAGATCCGGCCCTTTTAATGCGCTGATGTGTGATTTGAACACGCCTTGGGGTGACGCGCCGTTTGGTCAAGTGCCGGCAAACACGGATCAACGCTGTCATGAAGAACTCAATCTGATGACGATCCGGGTGACGGGCGACACCGACATATTCGAACACTATGCGCAAGTCCCGTCCCTCGAAATATCTGAGCGACAGTCCTTCGTTGACAATCGAGCTGTACCGCGCGGTTCGCTGCAACGCATCGCCCAGCGTTTCAGAGGAAGCAGCGACGTAATGGAGCAGCCCCAGCTCGCGAAGATCAAATAATTCCGCGAGATGAAAACCGAGAAACACATCCCCTAGGGAAGCCGCAACCAGATTTAAGAATTCGATCTGTTGCCGCACCGCAAGTCGCGTACGCGAGTCGTTGATCTGCCGTTCGGTCAGTCCAACCTTCTTTAAAAGCGGTTTCACTGCAATGCCGGACCGTCGCGCGCATGCATAGGCGATTCGGGCGATCCCACCGGTCGCAGTGGGAAGGGCGTGGAGCCGCCGCGTAGCGATATCACTCATGATCTTCGTGCCGAATTGTCATTGGCCTAAGGCGACAAAAGCTTGGCCCAAGAACGCAAGACCATGACGCAAATTCACGCATATAAAGGGCGCCCACTGGCCAAGCGGATTGGTATGCCAACGAAGCGCAAAGTCATCGCGGTAATCGACGATAGCCTCGGCATCCTCAGCGCCTTGGGGCGTTTGTTGTCAACACTTGGGTACGACACGGAACTCTATGCCTCAAATTGGGAGTTCCTTGATGCTCGGATGATCACCGCAGCAAGTTGCCTCATACTCGACGTACACCTTGGTGAGAGTTCGGGTCTGGATCTGGCGGAGCAACTCGCGAACACCGGCTGCAAAATCCCGTTCATTTTCATGAGTTCGGATCCTGGTGAATCAGTTAAAGAGAGAGCTGGGAAAATCGGCGCCCTTGCTTTTTTGATCAAGCCATTTGGCGTAGATGAACTGGTCAAGGCGCTGGCTCTGGTACCCCCTCGTCGCCCTTAAGCCCAGCTCGGGCGAATGCACAGCATCTGGAGCTTCCGAGGGCCTGATGTGCATCGAGGCAGACTAACGAATTCGTACCGCGAAGTTAAATTGGATCTAAGTCTCATTCACATCCTGAGGCCGGTCGCTTCACTCGCGTGCGCCAATTTGAGATAAATAGGGACCGAGCGACGCACGAAAGGAGTCAAGGGAATGCTCAACGCATTCGACTATCCGCTGCTTATTTTCGGTGTCTCGTTTTTTGTGCTATGGCTGGTGGCGAGGCTCGGCTGGTCGGTACTCAAACGACGGCGAGAATTGGACAGTGTGGCACGTGAGGATTTTGACGTGATTGTGGGCGCCACCTTGACGCTGCTCGCTCTTCTCATTGGTTTCAGCTTTTCAATGGCCATAGGCCGATACGATCAGCGCAAGAACTACGAGGAGGCGGAAGCAAACGCAATCGGCACCGAACTGGTACGAGCCAGCCTGCTGCCGGCAGCGGACTGGGCAAGAGTGCGAACGCTGCTTCACAATTACCTCGATCAGCGTGTCTTGTTCTATCTGAGCCGCGACTATCGAGAGATTCGCGAGATCAATATCCGCACCGCACAGTTGCAGACCGAATTGTGGTCTGCCGTTCAGGTGCCCGCCGTTGCACAGCCGAATCCGCTAGTCGCTTTGACCGTTGCGGGGATGAATGACGTGCTGAACTCGCAGGGCTACACGCAGGCTGCCTGGTCGAATCGAATTCCTCCTGCGGCATGGAGTTTGATGGCGCTGGTCGCCATTTGCTGCAATCTGCTGGTCGGCTATGGAGCGCGAATCACCAGAGTCGGAGGCCTGCTTCTCATGGTTCTGCCCCTGGTCGTCTCCATCGCGTTTTTGCTAATCGCGGACATTGACAGCCCGCGCGGGGGGCTTATTCATGTCCATCCTCAGAATCTCCTTGGCCTGTCCGCAACGACGCCGGCGCATTAGTCGGTCATCCCACAGATCTGTCAGAAAATTATTCCAACCATAACCTGCAGCGAATAGCCCTGGTATGTCGAATGGTTGGCAAACTCTTTGAAATATTTGAGGCCAAGGTTGAGCCCGTGCTCTGGTACCGTCCCGTTCACTACGAACCCGAGCGCATTGACCGCGTAGCGGCTTGCTGTTTCGGCAGCGGAAAGCATGGGTCCGGTCTTAGGGGTTGTTTGGCGCTGCTCGTATCCGGCAAAACCCATCTGAACTCGAAAGCCTGCCGCACCCGGCAACGCGACCAGCAGCGAGTAGTCTAGATTGATGTTCTGGCCGGGATGGATGCCCGACCCTTCTTGCTTCGTATGAAACTCGTACATCTCGAACATTGAAAAGGTGAGAATCTTATTACTAAGGACGTCGACGGTTTGTCCGGACGCAAGGGTAGGGCTCCAATACCCATTCCCCACGTTGTCGTTTGCGGTTGCTTCAAACCGTCCGGTAGGCGCCACTGTTCCGGCCATTGCGCGCACCGAAACACGCGCGCCGTTCCAGCCAAAAATCAGCGGCACAAGGTAGGCGTCTGCCAGCCCCGTCCCAGCACTGATAGGTCCGTAGGTTTCTGACGTCAAGCTGTTTGTCGCGATGGGAAGCGTGGCGGACGCAGAATAGACCGCTCCGAGGATCTTCCAATCGCTGATCCAGGCAATGCTGTTCAGATCCATCAACACGGAATTGTCGCCGGCAACCTGAAGCGTATTGCCATCGTTGTCTTTCGAAATGTTGCGCGAGTAGTACAGCAGCTGATTGGAGTAGGTGAATCCCGATTCAGGAGTGACGCCGGCGTTTACCGCGCTCATGCCCAGGGGATACGTCCCCCGGTTCTGTGCTTCTGCCCTGAACAACGGGATCATCGCAAGGAAAATGACAGCCCAGGGTTTGATGGCGAAGCTTCCCTCAACGCCTCCGTGCGAGGCGGCATACAATGCCGCGCAGGCTGAGGTACGGCACGATCGCCAGCAACAAAGCAATCGCCAGGGCTTCCAAGGGAAATAAATTGTGCAGCTCTCTGATCTGAAATATGACATCGAGAATGATCGCTAAAACGAATACCTTGCCGACGCTCTTCCAACCGTGCTTGAGCTGTGCTTCCACGTGTTGAGGTTGTGTGAAAAGGCTCCACAGGTACGGTACCTTTCCTGCCTTGGCATCCTTCAACCCATCGATCGTGGCAAAGATAATCGCCATTAGCGGTTGAAGAATGAATCTAATCCTCATGGAACCGTCAATGCGGTGGGAGAAGTTTTCCATGACGCGCATCCAAACTTCGTGCATGTCAATAACTTCGGCCGATCTTCAGCACGGGTCTACCCATCGGCGATCTTCACATCGCCGCAATGTTTTTCCAGAAATGTTTCAAGCTGTCGGTGCCGCCAAAAAGCGTAGTAAAGTTGGTTGAATCAACCATCAGGATCTCTCCCGCGCGCTGCGCAGTGGCCGGTAACCAGAGCAGGCTGTTGAATTCCCGGTTTCCCGCCTCGGTAAAAGGGTGGGGACGGTCCGGATCGATGGGCTGCCGCGCGAGAACATGAACAGTTTGGCCGGCATCGCCGGTCACAGCATAATGCGGTAGATGCGGGTGAAAATTGAGCGTCGGGACGTTATGCAGCAGGCCAAGTTTGTCCAAATCATTGAAGGGCGTGAGCGGCGTAATGTTGCGTGTGCCCTTTACCAGCGCCGGCCGCAAGCCCCATTGATTGATCACCGGTATGTCCAGCGCCCTCATGAGAGAGCGCGTGTATAGACCGAAACGTTGTTGGCGCGGCACGAGCCGGTCGCCATGGTGCAGGTATTCAACTTGACGCTGCTCGAGATCAGCAGTAAAGCCGACATCGTGGTGCGGCGCGACCAATAGGCAGGTACCTTCGCGTTTCAGCCAAGTTTTGATGGCGTCAATTTCCTCCGCTTCGGCCTCCTGCCCGGAAAGAATATGATCGAGGCCGAACACGAGCAGCGTGTCGGTGTCCGCGAGAAGCTGTTCGCCTATCGGCAGTTTGAAACCCGCCTGGTCAATGCGCTGAAATACGGCAACCGGGTACCCGGTGACCTCACCGGCGATTTGCTGGAAGTGCAACGTGGAACGGTGAAAGAGCTCCAGCGTTCCTGCAATGCCCTGAAGAAACTGTGCCGCGCTCCACTCCGGGGTTTCATAGGTCGGCCAAAGCACATTGCGGACTTCGGTCATCGTCGAGAAACGATTTTCAATCACGGCCGGATCGCGTTGCGACTCCCATGGATAACTCCACGCCCAGTAGATACTGATGCGTCGCCTGCCCGCACAGTATTTTCGGGCGATATGGTTTTGATTGTATGTGCGTATGGGCGGGATCGGTGAACTCATGGATGCACCGCGTCGGAGTTGTCGATTGCCGCGAGCCAGCGCAACGCTTTGAGGCCGGGAAGAAAAAAATAGGCGCCACCGCGTACGCTCGTGAATGCAGGCAGGCCGGTAAACTTCTTGCGGATCGGCCGCCTCGGGACTGTGAAGTCCAAGGCGCCGTCCTGATTGCCTACAAACGGGTCGCGTTCATTGCCAAGCTCGTGAAAATTCCTGTCGTTCACCCAGACGTTCTGCGCGAACTCGAACTGCCGGATAAGGCTCGAGCAAATTACGAATGCGCCGATGCCGCGCTCCGTGCCGTCGTCTGGTGCGCCATCCGCCAAATATGATCCGTAGGTCGCACCGCGGCGAATCATGCGGCGGCGGTTGATATTGGCGGCAGTGTCGCGCGGATTCATGCGGCGAATATGCGATCCAAGAGGTACCGCATAACCGTGCGGGTCCTCTTCCTTGTAGTTGAATTGGTTGTTTCGTTGTGGATCCGCACCGAGCGCGGCATCATCCTTTTGCGGCGAGAGCACGAGCGGTGCGCCGCTGCGCCAACGGCCCATGAGTTTCGCCGCGATATGTTCCTGCTCCTCCAGTGTTTGTCCGTTGGCGCGCAAAAATTCCCTGAATCGTCCGACATGCTCTGCGAGCCGGCGATAGGCCATGTAGCTGCCGTTGCGCGAGAGGATCTCCGGCTGTGGCAGCATGGGACCGGCACCCGCTTCGTCCTCATACCCCAGGATGAATTCGCCCGGTTTCACTGGAGGGCCGGATCCTGGGGTCGGCACATCGCCCGAGCCTTCGATGACGGGCTGCGAGAGACGGTCGCGATATCCGAAGTGATCGTGCGCATACTCGAAGGGCGGAGTGGCCTCGAGATCAAGCGTGGACAGCACGTCAACGCCGGGGCACCGTGCGAGCAATTTCTCATGCTCCATCGTGGCGCGTGTGCGCTCGTTGCCATCGCGCGCAAAAAGTATCGCGACGGCATGTAGATCGGCCCCGCCGGTTTTGTCCACCCAGTTGTCAGGATGGTTCGAGCCGGTGTCGCCCAGGATCGCCGCGCGCTTGACCATGCCTTGCCGAAACTCCTCCGGAAATGTCGCCAACGAGGCCGCGTCCACGCCGAGGGCGCCCAGCCCATTCCATGTGAACGCGACCGTGACCCAGCGCCTGTCCTGCGAGACGGCGTCTCTCATTGCTTTTACGGAATGTACCTTCTGGAGCACTGCCGCCAGCCACGCGCGGCCGGCCGCGGCATGCTTGAAGGACAGGAAAATGTATTGTCCGTTGAGTGCGGGCGCGCGGGTCAAGAGGATGTATTGGATGTCGTCGAAGTCGAGCATGGCGTTGCGGTGAGCTCGTTACTGCATTTGGTCAAGCATGTTGGAGAAAGAGGTTTTGAGCCGTAGTGCCTTCTTGATCTCCTCGGCGCTCACGAACGGATATTCCCCATATTCCAGGAAGCTCGGACATTGGTGTTCGCGCACGAATTTGGCGAAGGCCGGCGAATTGGTCTGCCAGTCCGCGGGGAATCCTTCGAGATTTTCAAAAACCGTGCGGATACCAAGTGCCGAAAAAAGTGCCACGGCGTCCTCGGTATATTTGTCGAAGTCCGTGTCGAAGATGCCCTGATACATGAAGTAGATCTCGCCCTTGATTGGGAAGAGAACCCAGCGCAGATAATGCAGTTTGAGCACTGCGAGACAGTCCGGCTGGCCGGCGACCGCCTTCTCGAGGTTGCGCGCATACTCGTAAAAGACCGGCTCCCTGCCGGCAATGATCTTTGCGATAATCGTGAAGCCGTACGAGGCGGGCGTCTTTGGGAAGATCGGCCCGAAACGGCCCTGTTCGACTTTGTCGGCGAAGAAGCCGCCCTTTGGGATCGCCATCGCGGCGGGTTTGGACCACTCGGGCTGTTTGGAAATGTCGGACATGGTGTGTGCTCTAGTGACTTTGGCGGGGCGGAAGACTAGCGGACAGCCGCAATTCGCAACCTACGGTATGCAGACCTGAGCGGCAATTGTCCTTTGGTGCAGAACTGAGTGGGTTCTTCAAGGTCCGCGACTCACGCCATCGATTGCCGGGCGGTTCTCGGCGTCATTGGTGGCGAACTGAGGCCGCACGACAGACTTATCGGTCGACTCTTCGATCAACGCACGGAGTTTCGGCGCGAGCGCTCGTAGCAGCGAGACGGCTAGGGAGCTGGTGAAGTGGTAGTTCGCCGCCTGTGCTCCGGGTACAAATGCGGTGACCGTGCCGTACAGGCGATCGCCAACAAAAAACACGAATGTCGCGGTCCGGTCGACCAAGCGCGATTCGATGAGTTGGTGCCCGGGCCCGAACGACTCGAATCGGTTATCGCCAGTTCCCGTCTTGCCGCCGATCCGAAGCGGTCTCCCGTCTGCTCCGAAGAAAACGCCGCGCGCCCTCGCCGCGGTTCCCGCATCGACGACACCGACGAGGACACGGCGCAGCGTGGCGGCGACCTCCGCGGACATCACTCGTGTTGATGGCGCAGGCTTGTAGATCATTTCTGTTTCGTACGGTGTGCCGGCAGCGAAACGCACGTGTTGAAGATCGGTGGTGGGCAGCTTTACGCCGTCATTGAGGATGATTCCCATCAGCGTGGCGAGCGCATCGGGTCGGTCGCCGGAACTGCCTATCGCCGTGGCCAGAGATGGAACCAGGCGGCCGAATGGATAGCCTTGCTGTTTCCAGTCCAGCAAAAGGCGGTCGAATGCATCCTGCTCGATCAACTCCCGGATTCGTACGTTTTGCTGGTGGGTTTTTGCGTTTTTAAACAGCCAGGCATACGCCTGCTGTCGTTGGTCGGCGCTGGCAGCGATGACCTGCGAGCGCGTGACGTGCGGGTGCTGGTACAGGTGCGCCGCCAGCCAGAGTTCGAGCGGGTGGACGCCGGCAAGGTATCCGCGGTCATTCAGCGAGAATCTTTTCGGGGCGAATTTGGCGTACAGATCCTTGGCGGCGCTTGCAGATACTTCTTCGTTGGCATAACGCGCGATGAAGTCCTGCATCTGCGCCATTGTTTCATCGGGCCGTACAGTACGAAAAACCACCGCGAGCCGGCGCGGCGTCGGTTGGCCGCTGCCGGCGAGCTGCTCAAGCGCCTCGTCTGGCGATAGATTCGCGTAGCTGAGATAGAAATGATTGAGGAAAACAGTGCCTTCCTGATCGGCGAAGCGGCGCAACAGTTCCTGGCGTACGGAACCATCGGAACCGTGCACGCCCTCGTGCGCGCCCAAGTTGGCTTCGTAGTGCTGTATCACTTCCCGTAACAGGCGCACGAAGGCAAGATTGATCGAGCGCTCGAAGGCTTGTTCGACGGTCGGGATCTCAGTGTCTTCCCCGGGCTCGAAATTATGAAAGACGTGTACGCCGCCGCCGGTGAAGAATTCCTGGAGCGGACTGGCGGAATAGCGGCGCTGCATCGCGCCATTCAGCATTGTCTGCAACGTACGGTGTCCGGGCTGCGTGCTTGAAAGGTAGTCCGCCGCCCATCTCCTCAGCGGGTCATCGCTGGTCTCGGCCAGCTTGCGCAGCGCCGGCGCCGGCAAATTAGAGAGTTCGCGATACTGGCTGTCGATGATGCCAAGATAGGTCGAAAGTGTCCTCAGCTTGGCGGTAGATCCCAGTATCAGCTTCGCTCCTGAATTCAAGTCAAAGGGCTGCTCCATACTGTCGGCGTGAACGCGGATAAGATTGCGGTCCTTGACGCGCTCATAGAGAACAACGCTCCACACGACGTTGCCTGGATCGGCCTCGTCCAGGAGTTGATAGCCCGTCAATCCCAGCGCACCGACCTCCGTGGGATCCTTCAGCTGCTCGAGGAGCGTCGCCACCTGGCTTTGTGTCGCTCCATCGATGCTGATATCGGCCGAAAGATCCAACCGGTCGAGGATATTGACCTGCGGCAGACCAAGCGCCCGCATAAGCTCCTTGCGCACGGCATCGATGGCTTTGCGCTCCACGAATGAGCGCGCACTCGGCGGCGGCGGTGCCGGTGTGAAATTGAGCCGGCGCACCAGTGCCGCGTCGCGCAGTGCAGGATCGATCACGCCTGCCGAAGCCAGGGCGCGCAGATAGCTGTCGGTGAGGAGTTCGAGATCCGCGCGGCCGGCGTTCAAATAGTAGGTGGGCCTACGTTGAGCGATCAGCAGCCCCAACACCTCCTTGTAGATCTGCGCACGGCGCTCCATTTGAGCGTCAGAGGCAGGCGGAAGCGAAAGCAGCTTGTTCGCCTCAGTCAGATCGACACCAAACCATGCGGACATTGCATCGCCCAAGCCGACAACCTCTCCATAGGCCGGCCTTGAGCCCAAAGGCGTCGAATCAAGATAGGCCGTGACGATCTCCCGTTGCGCAGCCATCGTCTCAAAATCATCCAGATAAGCGCGGGCTGTCGCTGTCACGATTTGCCGCATTTTCTCGGTAGCGCTCCCAGTACGCCCATCGGGCGAGTGCCGATATTTCTCGATCTGCGTCGCCAACGTACTGGCTCCTCCGAGCCTGAGGCGGGGATTGACCATTCCGCCCAGCTGCCCGGCGGCTGCCCGGGCGAAGCGCCGCCAAACGACTGCGGGATTGCGGTAAGGGTCTTTCGGATTCAAAAGCTCACGATCTTCAATAAACCGCAGCGTGTCGACGAGCAGTTTGGGTATCTCCTCGAAGCGGCGATAAATCGCCGACGGATAAGACGTGGCCTCGAGCGTGCGGCCCGAACTATCCGTCAGCATCAGTCCCGCCTGCGCCTTTTCGTGGTACACAGCATAGCCGCCGGCCTCGATGAAGCGCACCAACGCAGCCGACTGAACCGCCTGGCTGACGATCTCGAAGTTGCGGGATTTCAGGCGACCAATCAGCGCGGGCATATTGGCGTAACCCAGGCGTTGATCGTATGGTCCGCCGCGAGGAAATCGCACAGCCGGGCTTGCCCCCGGTTTCATCTCGAATCTCAAGTCGGCAACGGCACGATGGATAAACAACGAATCTAGATGCGCATTGCCAAGCAGCAGCATGAGGAGCACGCATCCCAGCAGCAAGCCAAAGCCCCAATACAATGCCCGCTTGAGCTTCGATTTTCGCGGCCGTGCTGCGGGGCTTGTGTCTGGGTCGTACTTCGCGCCGGCTGAACGAAGCTTCGCCGTCGCTGCACGCGGAATCGTTCCCGCATATGTCGCTACCAGAGGCGTGCGATCACGGGATTCGGCCGTCATCCCGACTGGTTGGGGGCGCCGTTCGTTGGAGAACTGGACTGTCACTCGGCGCTCCCGGAGAAATCAAGGCTCACGCGGTTTCGCGCCGCCATCGCCAATGCGTAAATCTGTGGTGTCCCGAACATATCGGAAGACATGGGGCAGCGCGATGTACGAAGGGGCATGCCGCTTGGCCCCGCAGGGCAAGTCCGCGAATGAAGTCATGGAGCTAAGATGCGAGACCGTTAAGGTCCGATCTAAAGCAAACGGAGATTCTCAAGTATGAAAGCCGCCGCCTCCACGATTGCGTTGGCAATCATCGCGATTCTGATTGACGCCGCGCCGCTCGCCGCGAACGCGCAAACGGCCGTTACGAACGTGACGTCTGCCCCGGGTAAGCTTCGGGCCGGCGGAACTCTCAGGATGACCGCCACCGTGCTTTCCATCGACATGGGCAGCCGTGACGTATTGCTGATGGACGCGCAGGGAAAGCTGCTCACGGTCAATGTGAGCGACCAAGCCAGAAATCTTGATCAAGTGAGGGTCGGAGATAAGTTGACCGCCGAATACACCGAGGCGATATCGTTGCAGCTGAAGAAGCGCGGCAGCGCAGGCGGCTCGCCGGCGATTACGGACGAGGCCTTGGTGCGCTCGCCTAAGGGTGCGAAGCCGGCCGGTGCCGTCGGCCGCAAAGTGACGGCCATTGCTACCGTTGTGGCGGTGAACACGGAGAAACAATTCATCACTCTGCGCGGCCCCCAGGGCAACGAATACGATTTGCAGGTGCGCGACCCCGCTCAGTTCACTGCTGTCAAGAAAGGCGACGAGGTCGAAGTGGTTTATACCGAGGCGATGGCTCTTGCTGTGGAGCCGACGCCGAACTCGCAGTAGCGGCGACATTCAACGACCCTACGATGTCATATTGATGGCGGCAGCAATATTGCCGTGCGTTCAAGATAGCGGGCAGAAGTGCGGTTACGGGGGTCGCCAATGTTGACGTAAAACGTCGCGGCCTGTTTTCGGGATCTGTTCGGAATAATCCTGATGAATAGGCTGGCTAAGCCCTTTCCCTTCGGCAGAAGCCGAGTTATCCGGGCCTGTGGTACGTAATCTATGCCGGGTTTTGCCGATGAAGGCTCGGTCCACCACACGAACGCCGCATCGCCGGCATATCCCAAGGAGCGGCGGACGTGGATTTCGGCGAAATGTTCCTGCGACGGAATCCTGTATGTGTCGGCGGCCATGCTCAGCTTATGAGGCTTGACTTTGTTGAGTAATGGGTAGCGGGTGGTGGCGCTTTGGAGCGCTGCCGCATGGGTCGCTGCCGCAGCCGGGTTCTCGTTATTGATCAGCGGAATCTCCGCCGTCTTGGGGAGGTCGAATGAGCCGCTGATTTTTCTGTCGAACGAAGCGCGATTGATCGAAACGCACACCGCTAGAGCAAGGCAGAGAACGGCAGACATTGCGATGGCGCTTGACGAACGCGGCCTCAACAGGGCTGTGGGCGCCGTGTAGCGGGCAGAGAGGGGCGCTATTCGCCGTTCGCTCGCTTGTCCTGGAATCAGCCTGGCAATCCACTCGCGTATCGAAATCGAGCGGTCTTCCCGGCTCCCGGAAAGACCCATTGCCAATGTTTGCCACTGTCGCCGAGTGAGTCCACTTGGCCGTCGCGCCATCGAGCGGAGATCCTGCGCTTCGGTCGATGTGCGGCGTTGAAACGGATGCCGGCCCGAAAGCAACTCGTACGATATGCAGGACAAGGCATAGAGATCGTCGCGCGGATCGGCTTGGGAGGCGCCAAAACCGAGTATGCGCAATTCACCCGAATGGGTAATTATGATATTTCGCGGTTTCAGGTCACCGTGCACGATGTTACGCGAATGCGCGTGCGCCAAAACTTCCCCTACCTCTCGTATTATTGCCCAAGCAGATGCCCTGGGTATTGAAATGGCCGGCAATCTCTCAAACGCGCTGCTCAAAGTTTCACCCTTCAGAAACTCCATCGTGAAGAAGGCAATATCATTGTCCCGATCCCACTCGTACACTTTGACCGTGCTGCGATGCGAGAGCGTTAGCGCGCAAAGGAACTCGCGCCGTAGTTTCGATGAAATCTCTGCGCGCTTGTCAGTGGTTTCATGGGGCTCACGCTGCAATTTTATTGCGATGTGGCGATTGTCCTCGGGGTGATTGCTGCGATATAGATCCATTGCTTTGAACACTGTTCCGGCAACGCCCTTGCCCATGCGACTTTCTAAAAAATAGCGATTTCGCAATATTCGGCCAACCTCAGGGAGTGGTGCGGTTCGCTCATTCATGTGCGCCGGCGCAGCTTTGAACTGAGCCGATTGAGCGCCATCCGATAGATGACGGCCACACATAGGGCAATTCATGAGAAATCTGTGGATTGTCATTCGGCCCAAATCATCCCGTTTGGCAGATATTGTTTTTCTTTCGAGTCACTACGTTGACGTTATCGATGTATCGCATGCGCCGCTCCATCGCAATTGGACTAAAGGGCAACATGCCCTGCCTGCAAGGGCAGCCGCCGGGGAGGATGACTGCACCTAGGTACAGGCGGATATTGCGCTTCGTTTTGATAACCTTCGGTCGCGGTCCGCAGCGCCGTCCTAGCCTTCACAAGCGGGTTGGAATGCCGTGAAAACCCGGCCGGTTGTGCAGTTTATTGCGACAGCGACATTATCCGCGATTGCTGTCAGCGTGGTGATCTGGGCTACGCTCGCTTTGTGGTTCGACGGGCCGAGTTCGCGGCCGCTCGCAGGTTCAATGTGCGCGGCGCTTGCCGCTATCAGCCTCTGCTTGGCAATGCGCGTGCACTCATATTTCAGCAGACGTTTGGCGGCAATCTTTCCGTCGGTTTTAGTCATGGCCTGGTGGCTGTCGATCGCTCCAAGCACCTCGCGCAACTGGGCTCCAGACGTTGCCCGCACAGCTCAGGCGGTTTTTCGAGGCTCGTCGGTAACCATCTCGAATGTGCGCGATTTCGAGTATCGCTCGGAGACCGACTACGATCAACGCTGGGAGGCGCGCACCTACGACCTCGGGGCGATTCGCGGTTTCGATCTATTCCTGTCCTATTGGGGGCCAACACGAATTGCGCACACGATTGCCAGTTGGGATTTCGCCGACGGCCGGCACCTTGCGATATCCATCGAGACGCGTAAGGAAAAAGGTGAGTCGTATTCAGCGCTTCGCGGCTTCTTCCGCCAGTACGAACTCCATTACGTGGTCGCCGACGAGCGCGATGTCATCGGCTTGCGCGCCGGCTTTCGCGGCGAACAGGTCTATCTGTACCGCATCCGAATCCCGGTTTCACAAGCACGCGCCTTGTTGATCGACTACCTCGATCAAGTCAATCGTATCGCCGGGCATCCTCAGTGGTACAACGCCCTCACGCAAAACTGTACGACTGCAATTCGTTGGCATGGACAGAATGTCGGCGACAGTGGACCATGGGATTGGAGACTGCTGCTCAACGGCAGCCTCGATCAACTGCTGTACGAGCGTGGTCAGATCGACACGAGCCTGCCGTTCGCCGATCTTCGGGCACGCAGCAATATTACAGAGAGAGCCGCGGCCGCCGCCGGCTCCGCGTTTTTCTCCGCCCGCATCCGGGGGATGCAGGATCCGCGTACCTCCAAATGATGATAATGCTTCAGGGGGTGATGGCTTTCGCTTTGTCAAGTTCGCCACGCAGAGTCTTCGCCCAACCCGAGGCCGCGTTTCGTGCCTCGACAGCATTGTAGAACGTGTTCGAAAATCGGAAATTGCCCGGCGAGTGTGCCTGGTAGCGGTCGAGCATACGCACCATGATTTCCCCGGTCTCAGAATCCGCCAGCTCGGCGAGCAAGGTCATCTCACCGGCGGATACGGTATATACGCGCACTCGTCCGGCCGTGGGTACATCCGGTGCGGTAACGTAGAGATTGATGATCGAAGCCTGTACGCGCAACACCTCCGGGCCTGGCTCGGAGACGATGGAGTAGCCGCCCTTCTTCAATTCCTCCACGAAGGCGTCGTGGATACATTCGGCGACATCGTCGCGGATTTTTTGCAATTCGCCGGAAGACAAGCCGCGCCTGCTGCCCGGGACGGTCGGCTTGAAACTTTTGTGAAAGCGTACGCCGATCGGCTGGATCATCACCGTTTTGTAGCCGGCAAGTGTTGCGCCCGGCAGCGCATAGGCCACGTCGACGTTTTTGATGTCGATCTTCCGCAGACCGTCATAGCTCATTACCTCGTCCAGGGTCTTTGCCTGCTGGGCGAGTACCGAGGTAGTCAAGAACAGACTGATGAGCCCAGCCAGTTGCCGAAGCAACCGTTTGTGATTCATGAGCACCTCAAGCCCTCCTATAGTTTGACGTGCCGTCTCGGGCTGTCTCCTGCCGCATCCTGCCAACCTTAGGAACGCGAGACACTTGGATCAAAAGGCATAACGGACTGCCCGAATGGGAGGAAGTCGAGTAACGTAGCCGGCGCTGACCGCGGCAGCTACCCCTTTGGGCAGAAGTCATGCCTTTTCGTCGGATTGTCTCCGCCCGCAACTCGGGCGAAGGATGTGATTGGCCACCGACGCTCGAAAAGGACAAGCAACTCCGCAGGCGGAAAGCCGAGCAATTATCATGTCCACGTGGGTGAAATATCCTACATTGTACGAAATCAATACTTGGGTCTGGCTTTCCGATCTCAGCCTGAAAGCGGGAAAGCCCGTTGACTTGAGTTGCGTGCCCGCGGCGGAGTGGGATTGTATCGCCAGCCTCGGATTTCATGCCGCCTGGTTGATGGGCGTATGGGAGCGAAGCCCGGCCGGAATGACGATTGCCAATCGGAATGAGAATCTAGTCGAATCCTTCAGGCATGTCCTCGCGGATTTCACACCGCAGGACAATGTTGGATCTCCGTATTGCATTCATCGCTACGTCGTCGACCGGCAACTCGGCGGTGCGAGAGCGCTTGCAATTGCCCGCGAACAACTTGCAAACCGTGGCGTGAAGCTGCTCCTGGATTTCGTGCCGAACCATGTGGCGCCGGATCATCCGTGGGTCGGCGAACACCCGGATTATTTCATTCGCGGGAATGTCGAGGATCTAAGAAGCGATCCTGCGTCCTATCTCGAAGTCCAAGACCGCATTTACGCATGCGGACGCGATCCATTTTTCCCGGCTTGGCCGGATGTTTTGCAGCTCAATGCGTTTGAACCGGGGCTGCGGCAGGCCGCGCTTGCCACCATTTCCAGCATCGCCGCACAGTGCGATGGTATTCGTTGCGACATGGCGATGCTTCTGCTGAACAAAATCTTTGCCCGGACTTGGGGCCGCCGCGCCGGAGTTCAACCGTCGACGGAGTATTGGAGCGATTTGATCTCGGCCACCAAGAAAGCAAACCCGCACTTCCTTTTCATTGCTGAAGCTTATTGGGATCAAGAGTGGGAACTTCAGCAGTTGGGCTTTGGCTACTGCTATGACAAGCGGCTGTACGACCGTTTGGAACACGACAATGCGGAGAGCGTCCGCCTTCATCTGTGCGCCGATATAGGCTACCAAAGAAAACTGCTTCGCTTTCTTGAGAATCACGATGAGCCGCGCGCTGCGGCAGTCTTCTCAGCTGCTAAGGAACGGGCTGCCGCGCTCATCACAGCGTCAGTCCCGGGCGCTAGATGCTTTCATGAAGGTCAATTGGAAGGCAGAAAAATCCGCTTGCCCGTATTTCTGGGTAGGCGCCCAGCGGAGCCCGTGGACAAAGACTTACAGTCGTTCTACATGAAATTATTGGCGGCGATCGATGCCCCGATTTTTCGCGATGGCGATTGGCAGTTATGCGAACGAAGCGGCTGGCCAGACAATTCAAGCGTTCGAAATCTCGTGGCATGGAGCTGGGTGAAGTGCACCGATCGGCGCCTCATCGTGGTCAACTTTTGCGGCGCTGCCGTGCAAGCTCATGTGCAGGTACCGTGGGAGAACCAAAGTGACTCTACTTGGCGTTTTACTGACAAGCTTTCGGATACCAGCTTCGAGCGCCATTTGCGCGAGCTTGCCGCACCAGGGTTGTATGTGGAGTTGGGTCCTTGGGGCTTCCATTTGTTCGAGTGCGAGATTACGCGCAATCACGCCGAAACTGCGCACCGGTAGTCGAAATAGACATGCTGGTCGCGCTGCACTTTAGTGCAATGTTTGAAGCGCTTTGGTGCAATTGTTGTAGTGCGTTCTTGATGTGATCCTGTCTTGGTCCATTGCGAGGAGCGCCCTATGACCAACCAAATCGGCCGGATTGATCAGTCAATCGTTGCGCTGTTAACGGACGTCGATGGGACGTTGGTTACAAAAGACAAAGTGATCACGGCGCGAGCATCTCAGGCAGTGAAGAGATTGCGAGAGCTTGGACTGGTATTTACCATCACGAGTGGCCGACCACCGCGCGGAATGCGCATGCTGGTGGCGCCGCTCCAGTTGACGTTGCCCATGGCCGCTTTCAGCGGCGCAGTGATCGTGCTCCCGGATCTGTCCGTAGTCGATCAAAGGACCCTTCCCGACTACGTGCTTCCTTCCCTCGTGGAAATGATCGCGTCGTTTGGCCTCGATGTATGGTTATATAGTGCCTCTGATTGGTACGTTCGCTCCCGCGAGGCTCTGCGAGTGGACCGCGAGTCATCAACGGTGCAGTTCGAACCCACGGTGGTCCGCGACTTCGACCACGTGCTCACCGAGATCGTGAAAATAGTCGGCGTCAGTAACGATCACGCGCGCGTCGCGGCCTGCGAGGCGGCCCTTCAGGAAGAGTTCGGGACCCAGGTGACCGCTGCGCGATCGCAGCCGCATTATCTCGACGTGACCCATCCCAGCGCCAACAAGGGGACGGTAATCGAGCGGCTGTCGCGTTATCTGAAGATTCCGTTGCAGCAAATCGCCACGATCGGCGATCAGTTGAACGACGTGCCGATGTTCAAACGCAGCGGACTTAGCATCGCGATGGGCAACGCAAGCGACGAAGTCAAGCGCCAGGCAATGTTCGTAACGAGTTCGTTTGGCGATGAGGGCTTCGCCAATGCCGTTGAAAATTACATCCTGCCTCGGGCCAAGGCCGCGTGTGGTCCGGCAATCAAGGCCACCGGTCAGCTCAACCGGCTCGGGCAAAGCCTTTGGCTTGACAACATAACGCGCGATTTGCTGACGAGCGGCACGCTCGAGAGCTATGTTGACGATCTGTCGATCACCGGGCTCACTTCGAATCCGACGATCTTCGAGCAAGCGATCAAGAACAGCTCTGCTTACGACGCGGCGATCGGCAAGAAGATCAGGCAGGAAAAAACGGCAGAGGAACTGTTTTTCGAACTCGCTATCGACGATCTCACGCAAGCGGCAGAAAGTTTTCGTCCGATATTCGATCGGACCAATGGCGTGGATGGATGGGTGTCGCTCGAGGTCTCGCCGCTCCTAGCCTACGACACCGCCGGGACGCTGGCGGCCGCCAAGGAGCTCTTCGCTCGGGCAGCGTGCCGCAACCTCTTGATCAAAATCCCAGGCACCCGGGAAGGCCTGCCGGCCATCGAGGAAGCCATCTTCGCGGGAATTCCTGTGAACGTGACCCTGCTTTTCTCGCGCGAGCAGTATTTGGCGGCCGCCGAAGCGTTCTTGCGCGGCATCGAGCGCCGCATCGATGCCGGACTGAAGCCTGATGTAGGTTCTGTGGCGTCGGTTTTCGTAAGCCGCTGGGACGCGGCAGTGAGGGACAAGGTCCCCGAGTCACTGCGCAACAAGCTCGGCCTCGCGGTGTCGCAACGCACTTACAAGGCGTATCGAGCACTGCTCAGCTCGCCGCGTTGGCAGCGCAGCTACAATCTGGGCGCCCGGCCGCAGCGCCTGTTATGGGCAAGTACCGGCACCAAGGATCCATTGGCTTCCGACGTTTTGTACATCAAGGCGCTGGCGGCCCCCTTCACGGTAAACACGATGCCCGAAAACGCACTCAAGGCGCTCGCCGACCACGGTGATATTCCGGCGCTCATGCGTGCAGACGGCGGAAACTGCGAGGAGGTTTTGAAGCGGTTTGCGGTGGAGGGGATCGATATCCACGCGCTGGCGCGCAAGTTGCAGAGCGATGCCGCGCAGTCGTTCGTCAAGTCTTGGAATGAACTGATGCGGGTAATTGCTTCGCGCAGCGCAACGCTCGGAAAAACTCATTACGCAATGCGCGGCCACGCCGGCGCCCATTGAAGCCGACTCGCGCACGAACCTCATGATTCCGGCTTATGACTAGCTTTCCGCATGAGTGTTCTGGCGATTGACATAGGAGGAACGAACATAAAAATCCTTGCTACAGGCCAGAAAGAGCCAAGAAGGTTTCCATCCGGGGAAAAAATGACGCCCAAGCAGATGGTTGCTGGGGTGAAGAGACTTGCGAGCGACTGGCAGTATGACGTGGTGTCGATCGGCTATCCGGGGATGGTCAAGGCCGGCCGTCTGTTCAGCGAACCTAATAACCTTGCGCCGGGCTGGGTTGGATTCGATTTCGAGCGTGCGTTTCGCCGACCAGTCAAGCTAATAAACGACGCTGCAATGCAGGCAATGGGAAGTTATCAAGGCGGCGTGATGCTGTTCCTGGGTCTCGGTACGGGACTTGGATCCGCGCTGATCGTGAATGATACCGTCGTGCCGATGGAGCTTGGCAGGCTGTCCTATAAGGACGGGACCATCGAGGACTACCTTGGCCGTCAAGGACTGACAAGGCTGGGAAGGAAGAGATGGGAAAGACTTCTCGCCGGGGTGGCCATGCGGCTTTCAGCAGCAATTCATCTGGATGATCTCGTGGTGGGCGGCGGCAATGCCAAAAAACTGACCTATTTGCCCGCCGGATGCCGCGTCGGCAGCAACGCGAACGCATTTATAGGCGGCTTTCGCATGTGGAACGAAGAGGAGCGACCGCGCGCTCTGGCGCCCGCGCGCGACGCTGCGACAAAAGGGGAGGCACGCAAAACATGACGGCGCAGATCGCACGGCTTACCGAGCGCGTGGCGTGGAGACGTCTGGCGCAGCATCATCAAAAAGTGGGCGCGAATTTGCACCTGCGTGAGCTATTTGCCGATGATCCAGGACGCGCTGAGCGCATGACGATCGAGGCGGTCGGACTCTATCTCGACTATTCAAAGAACCGCGTCACCGACGAAACCATCGAACTGTTGTTGGACCTGGCGCAGCAATCCGGCCTGCGCGCGCGCATCGACGCGATGTTCAACGGAGAGGAAATCAACACCACGGAGAAGCGCGCAGTCTTGCACATTGCTCTGCGAGCGCCGCCAGGCGCATCGATCATGGTCGACGGCGAGAATATAGTGCCGCGAATCCATGCGGTACTGGAGAAGATGACTGCCCTTAGCATGCGCGTACGCAGCGGGGCTTGGAAAGGCCATACCGGGAAGCGGATTCGCACCATTGTCAATATCGGCATCGGCGGCTCGGACCTTGGTCCGGTAATGGCTTATGAGGCACTAAAGCATTTTAGCGACCGGGCTATCGAGTGCCGCTTTGTGTCCAACGTCGACGGAACCGATTTTGCAGAAGCGGTTCATGATCTCGAGCCCGCGGAGACGTTGTTCATTGTATCTTCGAAGACTTTTACCACGCTCGAGACAATGACCAACGCGCGCACAGCGCGCGCGTGGCTGCTCGCCGGTCTCGGCGGCGATGAAAAATCGGTCGCGCGGCACTTTGTCGCGGTATCGACTAACGCAGCGGAAGTCGCGAAGTTCGGCATCGACACCGCCAATATGTTCGAGTTCTGGGACTGGGTCGGCGGCCGCTATTCCATGACCTCCGCGATCGGCCTTTCAACCATGCTGGCCATCGGACCAGACAACTTTCGGGGGATGTTGACGGGTTTTCATCAGATGGATGAACACTTTCGCGGTTCCCCCTTCGAACGCAACTTGCCGGTTCTCATGGGCCTTCTGGCGCTCTGGTACAACAATTTCTTCGGGTCCCAGACCGTCGCGGTGCTGCCATATGAGCAGTATCTGAAGCGCTTCCCGGCTTATCTGCAGCAGTTGGCGATGGAGAGCAACGGTAAACGCGTCACGGTCAATGGGGATTTGGTTGAGTACGACACCGCCCCTATTTACTGGGGCGAGCCGGGAACGAACGGCCAGCATTCATTTTATCAGCTGATTCACCAGGGAACTCGGCTCATTCCCTGCGACTTCATCGCGTTCTTCAAGAGCTTGAATGCGCTTGGAAGTCATCACGACATTCTTCTCGCGAACGTCTTCGCACAGGCTGAAGCTCTCGCCTTTGGCAAGACACCCCAACAGGTGAAGGCCGAGGGGACGCCGGACTGGCTGGTGCCGCACCGGGTATTCGCGGGTAATCATCCGTCCAATACGATTCTTGCGGAACGGCTGACGCCTGACTCGCTTGGCAGGCTCGTCGCCCTTTATGAGCACTCCGTTTTTGTTCAGGGCGCGATCTGGAATATTGACTCATTCGACCAGTGGGGCGTCGAACTCGGCAAGGTGCTCGCGCAGCGGATCATCCCGGAAGTTCACGCCAGGGTAGAGCCCCGTCTAGGTCACGACAGTTCCACCAACGCGCTGATCCGCTGCTACCGGCGACATCGGGAGGCCTCATGAACGATCTTGGCTACTTACAGCCGCTCTATATTCTGCCCTTCGACCATCGCGCAACATTCCAGGCCAACCTATTCGGCTGGACGGGCCGTGTGTCCGAGGAGCAATCCGCCCAGATCGCCACCTCCAAGCAGGTGATCTACGACGGCTTCAAGGCAGCTCTCGCGGCCGGCGTGCCGAAGCAGAACGCCGGCATCTTGGTAGATGAGCAGTTCGGCGCTGCAATCCTCTGCGACGCCGCGGAACACGACTATTTAACGTGCTGTCCTGCCGAAAAGAGCGGACTGGACGAATTCGACTTCGAATACGGCGAGGAATTCGCCAGCCATATCGATTTGTTCGAGCCAACCTTCTGCAAGGTGCTGGTGCGCTACAACCCGGAAGGCGATTCGCTCCTGAACCGGCGCCAATCGGCTCGCTTAAGACGACTGTCCGAATACCTGAGCGCGCGCAACAAGAGCCGCTTGATGTTCGAGCTGCTGGTGCCGCCCGAGCCGGCGCAACTAGAGCGAGTCCGGGGCGACAAGAAAAGGTGGGATGCGGAGATTCGGCCCCGCCTGATGGTTAAGGCGATTGAGGAGCTGCAGGATGCTCAGGTCGAAGCGGACGTATGGAAGATCGAAGGCCTCGATTTCGAGGACGACTGCGAGAGGATTGTGCGCGCGGCGCGCCGCGGCGGCCGGGACAATGTCTCCTGCATCGTTTTTGGCCGGGGTGAGGACGAAAAAAAAGTGCGCGACTGGCTCGCGACAGCGGCGCGCGTCGAAGGATTTGCCGGGTTTGCCGTGGGGCGGACGGTGTTTTGGGACGCATTGGTCAGCTGGCGCGCGAAGACGTTAACCCGCGAGGCGGCCGTGGCCCAGATTGCGAGACGCTTTGAAGAGTTTGTCGATATTTTTGAAAACTGCGGCGAGCTGGGTACCGGCAATGCGGCAATACTTGCGGACCACGGCAGCAGATGAATTCGGATCAGCCCAGCTTGGAAGGAATAACACCATGCGCGTTGGAATAGCGACGGATCACGGCGGCTTCAGCCTGAAACAAGAAATTCTCGCGCAACTGCGCGCGGCGGGGTATGAGGTGGTCGATTTTGGGGCACATATCGTAAATCCGCGAGATGACTACACCGATTTGGTCGTGCCGTTGGCGCGGGCGGTTGCCGCCGGAAAGGTCGAGCGCGGCGTGGCGATCTGCGGCAGTGGCGTCGGCGCCTCGGTGTGCGCCAACAAATTGCCCGGCGTTCGCGCGGCGATCATTCACGACCACTTCTCGGCCGTGCAGGGCGTCCAAGACGACGATATGAACATCATTTGCATGGGCGGCCGAACAGTCGGCCCGTCCGTCGCCTGGGACTTGGTGCAGGCCTTCCTTGCCGCCACGTTCAGCAACGCCGACCGGCACGCGCGGCGTCTTGGCAAAGTCGCCGCGCTGGAGGCGGGACGACCCTAGCCGAGCAATCTGCCGATTCGGCGCATCGTGGGGCGAGCGGGATTTCTTCCGTGCTTACGGAGAAGGTCATGGGAAACGAGACGATAATTCAAACAGCGATCAATACCATCCGCACCCTGTCGATGGATGCCGTGCAGAAGGCCAACTCCGGGCACCCTGGTACACCGATGGGCATGGCTCCCGTGATGTATTGTCTCTGGCAGCACTTTTTACGCTTCGATCCCGACGATCCCATTTGGCCAAATCGCGATCGCTTTGTGCTTTCTGTCGGTCACGCATCGATGCTGCTGTATTCGATGCTGTATCTGACAGGCGTCAAAGCGGTGGACCCGGACTATGAGATCGTCGGTGAATCTTCGGTTTCTCTCGAGGACATCAAGAATTTTCGCCAGCTAGGCAGCCGCTGCGCCGGGCATCCGGAATATCACTGGACTTCGGGAGTGGAAACTACGACCGGCCCGCTGGGTCAAGGTGTTGCGACCAGTGTCGGCATGGCGATCGCTTCGAAATGGCTCAGCGTGCGCTACAACCGCCCCGGATTCGAACTGTTCACAAACGATGTCTATGCGCTGTGCGGCGACGGCTGCATGATGGAAGGCATTTCAAGCGAAGCCGCCTCTCTCGCCGGCCACCTGCAGCTCGACAATCTTTGTTGGATCTACGACAACAACCGCATAACGATCGAGGGGAGCACCAACCTCGCGTTTCGCGACGATATCGCGGCACGCTTTCTTTCTTATGGCTGGAATGTCACCCGAGTTGGCGACGCCAACGACGTTGAGGTGCTGACGCGGGCGTTCAGCGTTTTCAAGAAGACATCCGACAGACCCACGCTGATCATCGTCGACAGCCACATTGGCTACGGGGCGCCGACTAAGGAGGGTACGGCCGCGGCGCACGGCGAGCCGCTCGGCACCGCAGAGGTCAGAGCCACCAAGCAGATCTACGGTTGGCCGGCAGACGCCGAGTTCTTGGTGCCTGAGGGCGTGAGGGAGCACTTTCTCGACGGCATCGGAAAACGCAGTCGAGACCTGCGCATCGAATGGGAGGCGAATTTCCAGAAGTACAAGCACGAATTTCCGCAGCTGGCGCAGCAGATCGAACAAATGCAATGCCGTGAATTGCCCGATGGTTGGGATAGGGACCTGCCAGTATTCCCGGCCGATCAAAAGGGCATGGGTGGGCGGGATGCCGGCAGTAAGGCGCTCACAGTCCTCGCAAAGAGCATCCCATGGCTCATGGGCGGGTCGGCCGACTTGGCGCCGTCGACCAAAACCAGATTGGACTTCGAGGGCGCGGGTGATTTTCAAGCCGGCCAATATGGCGGCCGCAATCTGCATTTCGGTATCCGCGAGCATGGCATGGCGGCGATGCTGAACGGCATGAGTCTCGTGAAGGTGCGTCCGTTCGGATCCGGGTTTTTCATCTTCAGCGACTACGCTCGCGGCGCGATTCGCTTGAGCGCCTTGATGGAGCTGCCGGTCATTCATATTTTCACCCACGATTCGATCGGCGTTGGGGAGGACGGCCCAACGCACCAGCCGGTGGAGCATCTTGCCTCGTTGCGTGCCGTCCCCGGACTGGTCACGCTGCGGCCCGGGGACGCCAATGAGGTCGTCGAGGCGTGGCGCTACGTCATGAAGCTGCGCCACAAACCGGCAGTGCTCGTGCTGTCGCGTCAAGCGCTGCCCACGCTGGATCGAGGCAAGTACGCACCCGCGGCCGGAGTCGCTCGCGGCGCCTACGTACTTGCGGAGGCGCCGGGCGGAAAGCCTGAGGTCATACTTATCGCGTCGGGCAGCGAAATCAGCCTTGCTGTGCTGGCGCATGAGACGCTGATTGCCGAAGGCATACGCTCGCGCGTGGTCTCGATGCCATCCTGGGATATCTTCGATCACCAGACGCAAGAGTATCGCGACAGCGTGCTGCCGCCCGGTGTGGCGGCGCGCGTCGCGGTGGAACAGGCATCCACATTTGGATGGGAGCGCTACGTCGGTACGTCCGGGCGCATCATCGGTATGAAGACGTTTGGCGCGTCCGCGCCGCTCAAGGAGTTGCAAAAGAAATTCGGCTTCGAGCCGGAGCAATTGGTGGCGGCCGCCAGAGAATTGTTGGGCAAAGGATGAGCGGGCAGCGGCGGCTTGATGCGCCGTCGATGCCGCGCTCTGTCAGCGGATTGGCGGCCTTCAGCGTCTGCTTGCTCACGCTGTACCTTGTGCGGTCTCCGCCTGCGGGTGCGCAAGGCGCTACGATCCCGCATGTCGCCGCACCGGTTCAACGCGCCGCCGCCAAAGACCCGCTCGACCGCAATACCCCCAGAGGTACCGTTCTCGGTTTCTTGATTGCCGGCCGCAAGGGGCAGAATGATCTCGCAGCTCAATATCTTAACACCCGGCTTTCCGGCAACGAGGCCGCAACGCTCGCCCGACAATTGTTCACCGTGCTCGATCGTCGTCTACCTCCGAAACTTCCGGGTCTTAGCGAACTGCCTGAGGGTTCACGCTCGAATCCGTTGAGGCCTGACGAAGATCGCGTGGGGACGATCGACGGCGCCGGCGGTGACGTCGATATCCTCTTAGAACGCGTGGACCGCGGTGCAGGGCCGTTGTGGCTCTTTTCCCGCAAGACCCTCGAAGCGGTGCCGGAACTCTATAAAGAGACCAACTTGACGTTGGCGGACGATGTTGTTCCTGAATTCATGAAGTTCCGAATCGCAGGCATTGGCCTGTATCACTGGCTTGCCGCGTTTGTGGGCATGCCGCTCATCTTTTACATCGCAACGCTTTTGAGCCGCCTCTGCGGTCTGATCCTTGGCGGGTTGCGCCGACGCTTTTACAGAAAGCCCGATTTACCGAATCCGGAACTGCTACCCAAGCCAGTTCGCCTTCTGTTTCTGGCTCTGGTCATTCGCTGGACTATTTCCAAGGTCGGTCTATCGTTGTTCGCACGGCAGATCTGGTCCAGCACCGCGACAGTCATTACGATCGCAGCCACGGCTTGGCTGCTGATTCGTGTGGCTGGTTGGGTCGAGCAGCTCGTTCAGCGGCTGCTCATCAAGCGCAGGATCACCGGACTCACGGCGATTGTGCGCCTTCTGCTCGCAGTGTTTGATCTGGTGATCTTCGTTGCCGCCGCACTGGTAACGGTTTACCGCTTTGGATTGAACCCGGCCGCATTTCTGACCGGACTCGGCGTCGGCGGAATCGCCATTGCGCTCGCCGCGCAGAAGACCTTGGAAAACATCATCGGCGGCGTCTCTCTCATTCTCGACAGGGTCGTGCGCCTCGGCGACATCATCGCGCTCGGCGACATCCGGGGCACGGTCGAGGCCATCAGTTTGCGTTCGACGCAGATCCGAACCTTCGACCGAACGGTGGTCAGTGTTCCCAACGGCCAGATGGCCAACATGACGCTTGAGAATCTGTCGAGTCGCGACAAATTCTGGTTTCACCCCATCCTGGCGCTACGTTACGGGACAACTGCAATACAAATTCGCGCTCTGGTCGATCGCATCCGCAGCCTCCTGGAGCAGTGCCGGGATGTTGTGCCGGGTACGGTTGGCGTGCATTTTCATCAATTCGCCCGAGTGTCTCTCGAGGTAGAGGTTTTTGCCTATGTTCTAGGGCGTGATTTGAAACAGTTCCGCGGAATACGGGAACGACTGCTGCTACGCATCGCAGAATGTTTCGAGTCGACCGGAGTTCAAATGGCGGTGCCGCTGCAAGAACTCCTGCCTGGCAATGCCAGCACGTCGAATAAAACACACGAATCCAGAGGGCCTCGCCATGACAAATCCTGCATCGACTAAAACCGCCGAACAGACCCGGCTCGATGAGGATCGCGAGCGGTCGGTGCCCTGGAAGAAATGGGGACCTTACGTCAGCGAGCGTCAGTGGGGCACTGTGCGCGAAGACTACAGCGAGGGCGGGGACGCCTGGAATTACTTCCCGCACGACCATGCTCGCTCTCGCACCTACCTTTGGGGCGAGGATGGCATAGCCGGCATTTCGGACGACATGCAGCACCTGTGTTTCGCCTTGGCCCTCTGGAACGGGAAAGATCCCATCCTCAAAGAGCGGCTCTTCGGGCTCACGAACAGCGAGGGCAATCACGGCGAGGACGTGAAGGAGTGCTACTTCTACCTCGACAGCACGCCGAGCCACTCGTACATGAAGTATCTCTATAAGTACCCGCAGGCGGCATTCCCCTACGATGACCTGGTGGCGACCAACCGCCGACGGTCCCGCACCGAAGGCGAGTATGAGCTCCTTGACACTGGCGTCTTCGATGGAGATCGCTACTTCGACGTTTTCGTGGAATACGCGAAAGCCGGTCCCGAAGACATTCTCGTGCGGTATACGGCCATTAACCGTGGACCGGAAACGGCCGAACTGCATCTCTTGCCGACGCTGTGGTTTCGCAACGACTGGGCGCACTGGATTTCCGAAGCGAACAGGGCGGCCGACATGCCAAACCTCAGGCAGGTCGCGGCGGCGGTCGGCAGGAGCGCGGTCGTGGCAAGGCATTCGCGGCTGGGTGAATTCATTCTTTCGTGTGAAGGCGAGGTGCCGCTGCTGTTCACCGACAATACGACCAATAACGAGCGTCTCTTCCCCGACCGCCCGAATTCCAGCCCCTATGTTAAAGACGGCATCAACAACTGCGTGGTGCATAATCATCAGCGTGCGGTAAACCCCCAAAAACAGGGCACCAAGGTGTCTGCACACTACCGCATGATGATTGCCTCCGGACAGGAAGCGACTGTACGGTTGCGCCTAGTGGGCCAATCCGCGGCCCGAAAGGTTAGGGACACTGCGAACGTCTCAGGTTTTTTCAGCCCCGAGTTTGACGAGACTGTGGCCTCCCGATTGCGCGAAGCGGACGAATTCTATCGCTCGGTAACACCGCCCTCGATCTCCCCTGACGCGGCCAGCGTCATGCGCCAAGCCATCGCCGGTATGCTCTGGAGCAAGCAGTTCTACTTCTTCGACGGAGACAGCTGGCTGCACGCGCACAATGCCAATCCGCGGCACGCCGGCTACCGCAATGCCCGGAACTCCGAGTGGTTTCACATGCTCAGCAGGGACATCATTTCGATGCCCGACAAGTGGGAGTACCCCTGGTACGCTGCGTGGGACCTGGCATTTCACGCGCTGCCGCTCGCGATTGTGGACTCTGACTTCGCCAAGCAGCAGATGGCACTGATGCTCGATAGTCTTCACATGCATCCCAACGGGCAATTGCCTGCATACGAATGGAACTTCAGCGACGTGAACCCGCCGGTCCACGCTTTTGCAACGCTGTTTTTGCACCGCACCGACCTCGCGCTGCGCGGACACGCGGACATTGAATTCCTCAAGTCGGCATTTAACAAGCTGCTGCTGAACTTCACCTGGTGGATGAACCGCAAGGACCGCTTCGGCAAGAACGTATTCGAGGGCGGGTTCCTCGGATTGGACAACATCGGCGTTTTCGACCGCAGCGCGCCGCTACCCACGGGAGGACATCTCGAGCAGGCAGACGGCACGGCATGGATGGCCGTGTTCAGCCAGAACATGGTCGAACTCGCCGCAGAGCTCACCGCGCACGACCCGATCTATGAGGACATGATCGTCAAGTTTCTCGAGCACTTCTATTATATAGCCGGGGCCATGAACCACCCTGGCGAGGATGGCATGTGGGATGAGGCGGATGGCTTCTACTACGATCTGCTGCGACTTCCCGATGGCGGTGCGCAGAGACTGAAAGTGCGCTCGATGGTCGGACTGCTACCCCTATGTGCGGCGACTGTGTTCGAGAAACAGCAGCGAGAGCATTTTCCGCGCGCGATGGCGCATCTGTCAGAACGTCTGCGCCGGATGCCCGAACTCGCAAAGAGCACGCATCCGACGGGCCCAGGCCACCTCGGGGTGGCCGACCGTGGAATCATCGCCCTGCTCAACGAGGAGCGGCTGCGTCGGATTCTGACAAAGATGCTCGATGAGAACGAATTCCTTTGTCCCTACGGTATTCGCTCGCTTTCCAAGATCCACGAGTCGCAACCGTATGTCTTGTACAAAGGCGGCCGGGAATACCGCGTGCCCTACACTCCGGCGGAATCGGACAATGGTATTTTCGGCGGCAATTCCAACTGGCGCGGCCCGGTGTGGATGCCGGTGAATGTAATGCTCATCCGGGCGCTCCTGAATTACTACCTATACTACGGCGACAAATTCAAAATTGAATGCCCTACGAGATCAGGCAAGATGATGAATCTCTTTGAAGTGAGCAAGGAAATCGCTGACCGCCTCGCACGGATATTCCTGCGCAATGAAGAGGGGAGGCGTCCCGTTTACGGCGGCACCGAGAAGTTCCAGTCTGACCCTCACTGGCGGGACTGCATCCTTTTTTACGAGTATTTTCACGGCGACAACGGCCGGGGACTCGGCGCGAGTCACCAGACCGGCTGGACCGGACTCGTGGCCAGGACGATTCAGCTTTACGGCTCTCTCGATTCCAGCCGTTTCCTGGATGTTGGCAAGCATGAGGGCTTCATGCAGGGTTTCCACCGCAAGTACGGTCGGTGAACTTCCTGAGATCCCTTAGTGAAGCTTGACACCCTCTTCTAGAAATCGCGCATGTTGTACTGCGAGATTCAGGGCGCTGAAGTCCTCATCCGCATTTTCGCAATATAGCGATAGATCGCGAAGAGTTTCTGCGAGTCGCTTGGGTGTGCCAAGATCGCTCCATCCGCAGTGCCGCGCTTGCAACACCCGCAAAGACGGCTCGGCCCCCGGCAATATCTGGCGCGAAAAGTCCAGGTTGGGCAAGTCACGATAAAAATTTGTCGCTGCGCGAGACAGATCCGCAGTGGATGGGTTCTTGGCAACTATGGACTGCATACTGGCCACGATACCGGGAAACCGCCGCATAAACATTTGCAGCAGCGCTCGACCGCTCGCAGCGATGATGAAGGCGTTCCACAACGCGCCGGCCTGCACCAGCGCGTGTGCCAGTGGCGCGTCGGGCTTTTCGACAAATCGATCGACAGTCGAAACCGCGCCCTCGCTGCGGCCCGGGACAATATATCCGAGATCCGGATCCGCTTCTTCCGGCAGAATTCCAACCAGTAGAATTTGATCGCCGCGGGTTTGCAATTCGAATGCGGCCTCCTGCAGCGCGGCAGCAAGCGTTTTCTCGTCGCGGACGTGATGATCAGAGGGTAACAGCACCACCCTGGCTTCCGGATCGCGTGCCAGAATGTACAGGAGCGGCAGCAGAATCCCGTTCCCCGTGCCGCAATTCCTTGGTTGAACGACGATATTAGCAATAGGCATTGCCGGCAATCCGCGACTCCACCAGCGCCTATGATGCTGCGACACGATGGTGCAGATGCACTCTGGTTGCGCTACTGCCTCGGCACGCTTGAGGGCCTCGGATAGCAACGAGTACCCGCCTCGCAGCGAACAAAACTGCTTGGGAACGGCAACTCCCAATGCAGTCGTTGTCACTCCGTGGAGCCGGCTTCCTTCGCCTCCCGCCAAAACGATCGCCCAAGTATTCCCAGAAGTGGTCATTCTTCATAGCTCCCGCGCCAATGCAGATGTGGGAGGCAGCCGGATTTCTCGCGGTTGTCTCTACGGTTCGATCGCGGTCCGGATCGCCGCCAGCAACGTAGCGCCGCTGAGCGGCTTCGGCAAATAGGCTGCCACGTCATAATATTCAGCCACTTTTCGGATAGTCGACGAATCGTACGCTGTCATTAAAATCACTGGCTGGAGACAGCCACGCTGGCGTAGCTCGGCCAGAAGCTGCAGGCCCGATATGCCCGGAAGTTTGAGATCCGAAACCACGCAGGTATCGCCTGCGCCGAGACCGACTGCCAGCAGCGCCTCCGCCGATTCGTAACTCGCCGTCGACACGCCTAATGAATTCAGCAGTCGCACCATTGACTTGCGTACGCTGTCGTCGTCCTCAACCAAAAGCACTCTGCCCGGATCGTCGAGCGCTTTCGGGAGCCGGGCGAGCGACGGTTCTAAGAGGCACGCTTGTTGCATCTTCAGTTTGAAAAGAGGGTAGGGCGATTCGGCAAAAAGCCGCAAAGTCTTGGGCGCGCCGCTGCTGGGTGTTGTTGTTAGCACTGGGTACGTGCTCCCACCGGGGACGCAAGCTCGGCCTGCGAGTTCAACGGCCACACCCAATTGTCAAACTCGTCGTGGTCGGTGCCTTGCTCATGCGCATAGCTCAAATTCTTAATGATCTCGTTCTTCATTTGCTCCTTGAGATGGGCGGCGCGTCCGGAGAGTCCGGGCACCCTGTCGATTACATCGATCACGAGTGTGAAGCGGTCAGTTTGATTGAGAATTGCCAGCTCCAGAGGCGTGTTGATATTGCCTCGCTCTTTATAGCCGCGCACGTGCAAGTTCACGTGGTTTGTGAATCGATACGCGAGCTTGTGAATGAGCCAAGGATAGCCATGAAAGTTAAAGATCACGGGTTTGTCGGTGGTGAACAGGCTGTCAAATTCCCGTTCCGTCGAACCGTGCGGGTGCTCGGTGATCGGCTGCATCTTGAACAGGTCCACCACGTTGACAAAACGGACCTTCAAGTCGGGCAGGTGCTCCCGCAGCAGCGCGGTCGCCGCGAGTGACTCTTGAGTCGCCCCATCGCCGCAGCAAGCCATCACAACATCAGGCTCGACGCCGTGATCGTTGCTGGCCGCGCGCCAAATTCCGATGCCTTTGGCGCAGTGTAATATAGCATCGTCGATGTTGACGAACTGCAAATGCTTTTGCTTGTCAGCTACAATGACATTGATGCAGTCGGTCGAGCGCAGGCAACTGTCCGCAACCACCAAAAGAGTATTGGCATCGGGCGGCAGATAGATGCGCGTCACACTCGGACTCTTGTTGGTGACCAGATCGACGAAGCCGGGGTCCTGATGCGAGAAGCCGTTATGGTCTTGGCGCCAGACTGTCGAAGATAGCAGGATATTCTGCGAGGCGACCGAGGCTCGCCACGGCACATGATTCTTGCTGACGTCCAACCACTTGGCGTGCTGATTGAACATCGAATCGATCACGTGTGCGAAGGCCTCGTAGGTGTGGAAGAAGCCGTGCCGACCCGACAGCAGATACCCTTCGAGCCAGCCTAGCAGCGTGTGCTCGGAGAGCATCTCCATTACACGCCCGTCGCGTGATAGTTCGCCGCCGTCGGCATCCTCGGGATACAGATCCGCCATCCACACTTTCTTGCTCGCTTCATACACCGCCTGCAGGCGGTTGGACGCGGTCTCGTCGGGACCAAAGATGCGGAAGTTGGTCATGTTGTCGCGCATTACGTCGCGAAGAAATTCACCAAGAGGTTTGGTATTTTCGTAGAACTTGGTGCCGGCAGGCGTCGCATCTACCGCATAGTTGCGAAAATCCGGCATCTTGAGTTCCTTGCGTAGCAATCCGCCGTTCGCATGCAGGTTCGCGCTCATGCGCTTCGCGCCGGTCGGGGCAAGCCTTCGAAGTTCCGGGCGCAGTATGCCGTTGGCGTCGAAGAGTTCTTCCGGCTTGTAGCTGCGCATCCAGTCCTCGAGGAGCTTCAGGTGAGCGGGATTCTCACGCACATCCGAAAACGGCACTTGATGGGAGCGCCAGGAACCCTCCGCCTTGTGGCCGTTGATCTCAGTTGGTCCAGTCCAACCTTTCGGGGAACGCAGCACGATCATCGGCCAACGCGGACGTTCAGCTTTGCCGCTGCTGCGCGCGGCTTCCTGAAGGGCACGGATTTCGCCAATGGCGGTTTCCAGCGACCCGGCCATGTTCTCGTGCATGGTCTCGGGATCGTCCCCCTCTACGAAATAGGGTGTATAACCGTAGCCGCGGAACAGGGCCTCCAGCTCCTCGTGGCTGATGCGGGCGAGGATGGTGGGATTGGCGATCTTGTAGCCGTTGAGATTCAGAATCGGCAGCACAGCGCCGTCGCGAATCGGATTGATGAACTTGTTGGAGTGCCACGCGGTGGCCAGGGGGCCGGTTTCGGCTTCGCCATCTCCCACCACGCAGGCAACGATGAGCTCCGGATTGTCGAAACAGGCGCCATAAGCGTGCGATAGGCTGTAGCCGAGTTCGCCGCCCTCATGGATTGACCCTGGCGTTTCTGGAGTGACGTGAGATCCGATGTGGCCGGGGAAGGAGAACTGCTTGAAGAATTTCTTCAATCCCTCCGCATCCTGGCTTTTGTCTGGATAAACCTCCGAGTAGGTGCCTTCCAGATACGTCGGGCCCAGTACACCGGGCGCGCCATGCCCGGGGCCGGCCATGAAAATTACGTCCAGATCGTCGCGCTTAATGAGGCGATTCAGGTGCGCCCAGACAAAGGATAGCGCCGGGCTCGTTCCCCAATGGCCGAGCAAGCGATGCTTGACGTGCTCGACTTTGAGCGGTTCCTTGAGCAGCGGGTTGTCGCGCAGGTAGATCATGCCCACCGAAAGGTAGTTGCAGGCGTGCCACCAAGTATTGATCGATTTCAATTCCTTGGGATCTAGTGGAGTTCGCGTCAGTGGCCTGGCGGCGCTCGCTTTGCCGGTCTTGAAGTTCCTAATCATAGGAGTGTCCATCCACGGTGATTTGCGTCTGAGGGTCTGCTTGGAATGACCCCACCATTGGCAACGCTCATGCCTCGATCCCGAAGATCAACGCGGTGCGTGCTTGGCTTGCATCCTTAGCTCTAAAACACGCTCGGACAACTGGGCGAACAGGCACAACAATCTGCCCATAGGGGCAGACGCGATCGCCCTCCCAATCATTGAATTTTTGTGCTGCACCAAACACTATGTCCGGGCGTCTAGACAGGTTCGTTACGAGCTGTCCCTTAAGACCCGGACTGCGCCGAGGTACAAATTTTGAATCCTTCAAATTCGAAGGTGGAACGGGGCTTGGAGCGTGTACTCTTTGCCAGCCGCTGGCTTCTAGCGCCGTTCTATTTCGGCATGATTGCCGCTCTCACCGTAATTTTGTTCGTGTTCTTGCACGAGCTTGCCGCTGGAATTGCGCATCTCCCGGATGTGGACGAGGAGGCCGCACTTATTCTTGCTCTGTCGCTTATCGATTTATCGCTCACCGGCAATCTTGTTCTAATCGTGATGTTCTCCGGCTATGAGAATTTCGTATCGAAAATCCGCGCCGGAGACCGCGAGAATCGCCCGAGCTGGATGGGAACGATTGATTTTAGCGGCATCAAATTGAAACTGATCGCGTCAATTGTGGCGATCAGCGGAATAGGATTGCTGCGCTCATTTCTGACGCTCAACGACGCCGGGATTCCAATCGATAGCCGTCGCATTGGATGGATGCTTGCCATTCATCTCACTTTTGTCGCATCCGGAGTTCTGGTCGCGACGATGGATTGGATCTCGTCGAAAACTGCGGAACATTTGCCGCGGCAACCAGATAATCAATGATTAGATTTGCGAAAGGCTGCTCAAAGATTTAGACCGATACTGTCAAAAAATCAATCTCAATAAATGCCCCATCAGGTCATGGAGCGAAAACATCGTCAGCGCCAACGGCAGCAGCGGCGACAGGGAGATCACTGCCACCTGAATGACGTCACCGAGCGTGAACGGTACGAAGCGCATTTGCTGCACAACCTGGAAACTGTTTCCCATGTCGGCCAGCGACTCGATGTCCTCGCTGCCTAGCAGTGGCTCGTCCGCGGGCGCACCGCCGCGCAGCCATTTTTGATCGAAATCGCGTGCGTATCTTTGTGCAAGTTCGCCGTATTCGCGCGCACCGGATCTGGCGATCGCTTCGAGCCTGCGAGTGAACACGAGGAGCGGCCCCAAGACGATAAGCACTGCAACGGCGATACTCGCCGCGATTATATCCAGGAAGTCGGGCAGAGCGCCGCCGGCGAAGAAAATGCGGTTTGCAATCACACCCGCCAAATCGACACCCTGAGCCAACAATAGCGGCGCGAGCGCGAAGCGCACGAACTTGAGGAAGCTCAGGCCGCCGCATCGGTCCGGATGAGTGGGTAGCAGTCGCAGTTCGATGCGGGACACCTGCCATAGGAAACGGGTCCAGATGAACAATCTGAAGTACCAGCGCAGGAACAGGAACTGCAACAGTGGCACGCTTACGCAGCCCAGCCACCAACCCGCCAGAGACGGATGCAATTTTCCCGCCTCCATCACGCCGTACCAGCTCACCAGGTCGAGCGCGACGTAGTTGCGCCACAAATACGGTACACCCAGGCCGTACACGAGCGCCAGCAACAGCAACTCGGCCACCCGCGAATTGCGCAGTCGCATCGCCGAGGCCACGGCTGAATCGAACTGCGCCCGGGCGCCATCCGGGATCAGGCCAAGAACCAAAAACTGCGCCACTCCTTGACGCATGCGCGTATGGACCGTCAGCTCCGCGGCGATCATCAGGGGCAAGGCGACCAACAATCGCAGGTTCTGCTCCGCGTCAAGGAGAAACGGCAGTTTGACGCTCGCGCCCCAGGCGTGACCTTCCATGGCCGACAACAGCAGAAGCGGCAGCCATGCTGCGCATACCATGACGAGAATTCGGCGGCGCATCAGCTCCAAGTGTCCGCCACTCAGGCGCGTGCCAAGCCACAGCTGAAACAAGGGTCCGCCGAGAACCAGCGAAAAACCCTGTGCATCACGCCTATCTTGATTGCCGAGCGCTGGAATGGAATAGCTCATTTGTGTGTCGCGATTCGACGACCAGAGACAAATGTAGCCACGCGGCTTCGGCGCCGCGACATCCCTTAGGTGCAATTGACAGTCTCGCCAGAGCGCGCGGTAATGATCGTGTGCGTAACAGGACTGACAGTTTAGGAAATAGGAGCGAACAAGCGTGAGACTAACGAAAACTGCGGTCATTCTTACTGCGATCTTATTCACCACTCAGAGTCATCCGACATTTGCGGGTGATATCGTCATGGCTGACGCGAATGCCGCATTGGATAAGCTCTATGCCAAGGAAAGTGTGGCGAAGATGCTCTCCGGGAAAGCAGCGGGCATTCTGGTGTTTCCCAACATCGTCAAGGCAGGCTTTATCGTCGGCGGGCATTACGGTGAAGGAGCGTTGCTGAAGGACGGCAATCTCGTCGCGCACTATAATTCGGTGGCGGCGTCCTATGGCCTGCAGGCCGGCGTGCAGTCGTTCGGCTACGTGCTGTTTCTGATGAACGACAAGACGCTTCAATACCTGGACAGCAGCGACGGCTGGGAAATCGGCGTCGGCCCGAGCATTGTCATCATCGACGCGGGCAAGGCAAAGTCGATGACCACGCTGACCCTGAAGGACGATGTCTACGCGTTCATTTTCAACCAGCAAGGTCTGATGGCAGGGCTCGGCCTCCAAGGCTCCAAGATTACGAAGTTGAACAAGTAGCCAAACGCTCTTAGTCGATATCCAGTACCGGTGTCCATGATCGATCCGGGTTGAAGCGCTCCATCTTCTGGAATGCCGTAAGCGTCTCGGGCCCTAAATCCTTCTGGTAGACCACACCGCTTTGGTTGACGATGAATGCTTTGACCCCGGTCTCGCCGTATTCGGCAGGAACGGCGACGAGCGCGAAACCGCCGATCATCACGCCCTTCACCACGTAGTCCATCTCCCCAAGCGGCGCGTTAGGGCCTTGTCCCTTCAGTACCTTGAAGAAGTACCCATGGAAGGGGGTAGCCTTGCCCTGCTCCAAGCTGTAGCCCTGCTCGATGGCGCGTGCGGCGGTCTCACCGATCGGACCGCCCCAAGTTCCATCTGGGTTCGGCCACGCGAGGCCATCACGCTTACCGGATGCACTAATAATGTGCTGCGCATACTGAGTCACGTCATAGCCCTCGCGCGGCCGAAAAGCGTATTCCTGCTGCGCCTCTACGTAGCCGCGGCAGAATTCAATGGCATCCAATTCGTTGCGGCCGATGCGCCGATACTCGAGTTCTTTCAGGCCTGCGGCCGCATCGAACTGCCATCGGCTCGCGCGCTTGACGATGGGTACCGGGAATGGCCATTCCCCGTCACCCACTACGAGAAACGCACGGCTCTTGCTGATGGGATCGTTCGCGACAGCGGTCTTCTCCCGAGCCTTGGCAGCGAATTCCTGCGCACGCTGGCGGTCCTGCGCATATTCGCCCGAGAGGACTACTTCCTCTCCGCCGACGCCGAAAATTCTCACCAGCGCATCCACATCGAATTTGTCGGCCGCGTTAACCAGAGCCGCGGCCGCCTGCTCCGGGGTCGCAAAAGTTTCGGTGCCATTGACGCCAACCGCGGGCGCCGTGTTTTTTGCGCCCTCCGGTTCTACCGCGAAAGAATCCGAGGCGGCGAGAAATACTAGGGCAAATGGGATGAGGATCCCGAGAAGCCGGTAAACTCGTGTATTCACGGATACTGATTTCATTTGTGTGCTCCTGATGTACGTTCGCCTCAACCGCGACTAGCGCCGGCCGCCTCGACCACCACCGCCTCGACCACCACCGCCTCGACCGCCACCGCCGCGGGATCCCATGCTCCCTGCGCCGCGGCTACCCGACGCTCGAGCGTTTGAGCCGTTGTAGCCGCCACCGCCGCCAAAACCATTGCGGCCGCCGCCGCCACTTCCGCCACCACCGCGCGACAAATCCCTGTTGCCGACGCGATCGCCGCCACCGCCGCCGCGAGAGCCGGCGCCCCCGCCACGAGGGCCGGCACCGGCGCCGCCAACGCCGTCACGAGGCCCGTTCCCACCCGCGCCGTTTCGGCCGCCAAGACCGCCATCCGCGCCGCCGGCCGGACGCTGGCTTGCTATGTTGCCGCCTTGCCTGCCGATCTGATTACGCGCATTGGATTGCCGATTTCCGATGGAGTCGCCGCGCGCACCGCCGCCGAAGCGATCGGCTGTCGCTCGGTCACGATAGGGTGCACCGCCGCGATGTTCCGGGCGGTGCTGCCACCGGTTACCGCCGCCGAGATTATTGCCGCCGTTACGGATGTTTCCGTTGCGGACAAAATTATTATTGTTGTTGATGTTGATGTTGCCGCCATAGTTGCCCCAACCGCATCCCCAGCCGCCTCCTCCGTTTCCCCACCACGCGCCCATCGCTATTCCGACACCGAAGGCAAGCGCCAGGGATCCCGCCGGCGGATAGTAAATTGGTGGATAGGGATAAACAGGTGCGCCCCAAACGACTTCCGGGCTGTATGAGGGTACATAGATGACCTGCGGATTCGCGGGCTCGATCACGATCACCGTCTCGCTTTCGACGACCTTGGTTACCACCAGCTGCTGTTCGGTGGTCTTCAGCACATTTTTGTCCTTTGCTAATTTGCGCATGCGCTGGACAGCTGCCATCACGTCGGACTCCTGCGCCAGGAAAGCATTGCCCAAGTCTGTGGTCCACTGAATGTCATCTGCCAAGCGTTTCACTACTTCCGGAGTTCCGGCGAGCGCTTGGACGCTTGGATCCCAAGGCTCCTTCTGCACGGCATCGGCAAGCGCTTTGTCTTTCAAGCCTGTGTTTCGTGTGAGGAACTGCTGCAGCTGGATGATCTCGAGAGGATAGGTCGAGGCTGCCAGGGTTTGTGCAAGCAGGGGGTCGGGGTACAGCGCAATGGGTGCGACGAGCGAGGAGAGCTGGTCGGGCGGAATCTTTGCAGCCGGGTTGGCCGCGGGCGACTGCGCGTTGGCAAACGGCGCAAAGCCTGGTTGCGCCGACATGCCGAGTACCGCCAGCATTGCGGAACAAAGAATCGCCACAGCGCGTCGCGTGATTGCGTGAATGGGCCGTCCCGTCGGGCTCGTAACCATGTCTTTCTCCGATCGACTGCCGCCGTTCGGCGCAGCGATAATGTGTTCATGCGATTTCCGGCACTCTCTTGTAGGTTCGATCCGTCGGCTCCTCGTAACCTTTGGCTTTCTGGCGGGCAGGCAATTTGATCTTGTCGCGCTTCACTTCGCGATAAGGGATGAGGCTCAGCAGATGCGAGATACAGTTCAGCCGGGCGCGGCGTTTGTCGTCGGCGTTGACGATGTACCACGGCGCGGCCTCGGTGTCGGTGGCTTGCAGCATCTCGTCCCTGGCGCGCGAGAAGTCATACCAGTGGCGGTGCGACTCCAAGTCCATGGGACTCAGCTTCCAAAGTTTGCGTCCATCCTTGATCCGCGATTCAAAGCGCCGGGTCTGCTCTTTTTGGCTCACTTCGAACCAGTATTTGATAAGGATGATGCCCGACTCCACCACGACTCGCTCCCACGCGGCGCAGAGCGACAAGAATCGCTTGGTTTCACGCTCGGAGCAGAACCCCATCACTCGCTCCACTCCTGCGCGGTTGTACCAGCTCCGATCAAAAACGATTACTTCGCCCGCCGCCGGAAAATGCATTACGTAGCGCTGCATATAAAGCTGAGATTTTTCGCGTTCAGTTGGAGCCGGCAGCGCGACGACACGGAACACCCTCGGGCTTACGCGCTCGGTGATCCGCTTGATGACACCGCCCTTGCCGGCGGCATCGCGTCCTTCGAACACAACGATTACCCTCAAGCCCTTCTTCTGCACCCAAAGTTGCAGTTTCACGAGCTCGCAGTCGAGCTTCTCCAAGGCGCTCTCGAATTCTTTGCGGGTGAGCTTTTCGGGGTTCTTGCCGGTTCTGTGGGCAGGGTGCCTCGCAATCTTGGCTGCGCGGTTTGAGGACGATTTTTCATGTGATGCGTCGTTCATTTGCTGGCCTCTCACTGCGGCTGTGTCCACTCGTGGTCTTTGAGACTCCAGCCGCCGCCGAGCGCCTTGTAAAGATTGACCACGGCGAGGAGCTGATCCCGTTGCGTCTGGGCGAGAGCACTTTCGGCCGGAAACAGCTGTTGCTGTGCCTCGAGCACCTCGAAGTAGTTGGCGCGGCCTGCGCCATAACGCTCAGTGGCGATGTCTGCAGCCTCTCGCAGCGCCACGACTTGTTTCTGTATGGCCTCACGCTGATCGACGAGCGTCTGGCGTGCGATCAGCGCATCGGAGGTCTCGCGGAATGCGACTATGATCGTCTGCTTATACTGCGCGATGGTCTGATCCCAGTATGCCTCTTGTGCGCGATAGGCAGATCTCAGCCGGCCGCCCTGAAAAATCGGACCCGCGACCGTGCCGCCGATGCTCCAGATGTTGAACTCGCTCTTGAACATGTCGTCGAACTGCGGGCTTTGGCCGCCGAACAACGCGCTAAGGCCGATCCTCGGATAGAAGTTGGCAACCGCGATGCCAAGTTCGGCATTGGCGCCGATCATGCCCTCCTCAGCCTGCAGGATGTCTGGTCGGCGTTTGAGCAGGTCAGTTGTCAGGCCGACCGGCATTGGCGGCATGACTTGTGCGGTGAGCACAATCCCGCGATCTATCGCTTTGGGGAAACCGCCCAAGAGCACACTCAAGGCGTTCTCTTGCTGTCCGATCGCCCGGTTCAAATTCGCGATGGTCGCACTGCTCGAGTCGTACGCCGCCTGAGCACGCACCACCCCAAGCTTCGAGTCCCTGCCTGCGCGGAACCGCGATGTAAACAGATCCAGAGTCTGCCGATAGGTTTCGCTGCTTTCCTTCGCAATGGCGAGTTCCCGGTCGAACTCGATCAGGGAAAAATAACGTTCGGCGACGCTGCTGACGAGAGTCAGCATCACGCCGCGACGCACATATTCCTGCGAATACAGGCTCGCGCGGGCGGCTTCCGTGCCATGACGGATCCGTCCCCATACGTCGAGTTCCCAGGCGGCGCTGAGCAAGTTGCCAAACGTGTTGAACGTGACATTGCCCGACGAGTTCTCGAGCGGAACGAACGCCTTGTCGCGGCCCGCGACTCCCTGATAGCCGATTTGGGGGTAGAAGTCGGCTTTCGCGACGCCGACCAATGCTCGAGCTTGTTCGATGCGGATAACGGCCACTCGCAGGTCGTAATTATTGGTGAGCGCCTCAACAATCAAAGACTGCAGAGTCTTGTCGTTGAAAACGTCCCACCACGGCAAATCCGCGATCGCGGTCGCCTCCGATGGCCCCACCTGAGACCTGAAGTGCTCGGCGAGCTGAACATCGGGCCGTTTGTACACGGGTCCCACTGTGCAACCCGCGAGCGCGAATACAGCCAGCAGCGGGGCCAGCGATCGCGGGACCATCGATATCTTGGAAGAGTGCGTACACACGGCGTACCCCATTTACTGAATCGCAGTCAGCATTTTTCGGAACCTGGAAAGCGTCAAAAGCGTGTATGCACAGCCAATCAGCAACATCTTCGTTAGGGCAGGCCATACCATGCTCGGGCTCGCCGCCCGGAACAGGACCGCTTGGGAAAAGCTGACGAAGTGCGTTGATGGCACGAATTGCATGATCCTCTGCAGAGCTATCGGCATACTCTCGAGAGGCGTCTGACCGCCCGACAGCAAACTCATCACGATGAACACCGGGAATGCCAGGAGCCCGAATTGCGGCATCGAGCGAACCAGCGTAGCGAGCATGATTCCAAGCGCGGTGACCGAAAAGAGATACACCAAGAGGCCGGAAACGAAGAGTACAATTGAGCCTGCGATGGGCACCCCGATCGCCCCCTTCACCACCAGGAACAATGACCCTATGGCCGCTACCACAACCACCAGGCCATTTGCCCAGATCTTGGCGAACATGAGCTCGAAGGGACGCAACGGCATCACCAATAAGTGCTCGAGCGTTCCATGTTCGCGCTCTCGCAGTACGGCGGCGCCGGTCAAGAAGATAGCCAGAACAGAAATATTATTTATGATCTGGTTGACGGCGACGAACCAACTCTGCTGCATATTCGGATTGAATCGTGCGCGGGTGACGAGTTTGACAAACTCGGTATTCCAGGGATTTCCCTGGTCGTGGAAAAACGGCTTGGACTCCTGCAGGATGATTTTCTTGAGGTACTCCGGCCCGCGGCCCGCCTGACTCATCGCGGTGGCATCCGCAATGAGTTCGACCGTCGGTGCGACGCCCCGCGCCAGATCGGACTGAAATCTCGGCGGAATGTCGACGATGAAGGTGTAGCGTCCTTCGTTCATCGCTCGGTTGATCTGGCTGTACTGCAGAGTCGCCGGGGGCAAAAACAGCGGCAACAGCAGCGAATTGCGTATCCGCCGGGAGGCCTCGGAGTCATCCTCATCCACGATCGCCACCGACGCGTTGACCACGTCCATGACGGCACTTTTCGCCGGCGTGTAGACGGAAAATGTGAACGAGTAGAGGATCAGGAACAACAGCACCGGGTCGCGCGCCAGACTCAGTAGTTCCTTGATTCCGAGTTGAATGATGTGGCGCAGATTCTGCATCGCTAATTTTCCTGCTTCTTGAGCAGAAGCACGGATAGGCAAAAATATACGAGCGCAATGACGCCGAGCGCGGCGACGTTCGTCCATAGCGAGGCGAATCCGAGTGCTTTGGTGAACGTGCCCACGCTGATGGCCTGAAAGTAGGTACTCGGGAATATCTTGGCGCCTACCCACGCGCCGCCCGTGAGCGAAGACACTGGCACGAACATTCCTGAGAATTGCACGGCAGGGAGGATGGTGATGATGGCAGCGGCAAATATGGCAGCCGTTTGCGTGCTCGCGAACACCGAGATGAGCAGCCCGAACCCGGTGCTTGCCATCACATAGACGAGCCCTCCAGTCACCAGTGTGAGCCAGCTGCCCTTCAGCGGTACTTGGAACAGGACCACTGCAAGTATCACGAGGGTCGCAAACTGAATGAGCGCGACTCCGAGATATGGAAGCTGCTTACCGAACAGAAACTCGAGCCGGGTGGCCGGGGCGGCGTAGAAGTTGGCAATGGAACCCAGCTCCTTCTCGCGAACGACGCTCAAGGCCGTCAGCATGCTCGGAATCAAAATCAGCAGGAGCATGATGTCGCCTGGGACCATGGCATAGATGCTCTTGAAATCCTGATTGAAAAGGGCGCGCACCTCGAAGTTGATCGGTTTGGATACCTGCGGAAGCCCTTTCTGCTCTCGCAAGTGTTTCTCATAGAGGTCTTGGATTCCATCCAGATACCCGCGCGAAGTTTCGGCGCGGAAGGGCACTGCGGCATCGATGAAGGCGTTCACCTCCGGCCGACGGCCGCGTTGCAGGTCCTTTTCGAATCCCGGAGGGACCTCCATCGCAATTCGCAGCTCTCCATTGCGGAGGCGCCGATCGAGCTCATCGTAGCTGGTTAACGGCGATTGCTCATCAAAGTAGTAAGAGCCCCGGAAACTGTCGATATACGTGCGGCTGGCGGCAGTGCCGTCGGAGTCCAGCACCGCAAAGGGCAGATGATCGACATCGAGCGAAATGCCGTAGCCGAATACAATCATCAATAGAATGGGCCCGAACACCGAGAATGCCAGCCGCACTCTGTCATGCTGCAGCTCGACAGCTTCGCGTCGCGCGAACGCCCAAATGCGGCCGATGCTGAATCCGCTGGAAGTCGCATGGGCGTGGCTCGCCGAGCCCGCTTTCGCAGGCTCGGCTGCCGGACCTTCAATCGCCTGAGCAGGTTCGGTTGCCGAAGGTTCCGCAGCCTGCGTGGCCGCTGCTGGGGCCGCTCCCGAAGTCGCGGTCTTGCCGCCGGCTTCTTCGAGATAGCCGATGAACGCCGCTTCGAGGTTCTTTGCCTTGCGCTCCGCAACCAATTGTGCCGGCGGTCCCTGCGCAAGCACCTTGCCGGCGTGCATCATCGACATGCGATCGCAGCGTTCTGCCTCGTTCATGAAGTGGGTGGAAAGAAAGATCGTCACGCCATTCACGCGCGACAAGCGGATGAGCAATTCCCAGAACCCATCGCGGGCGACCGGATCGACGCCCGATGTCGGCTCATCGAGAATGAGCATCTCCGGTTCGTGTATGACCGCAACAGCCAGCGAGAGCCGTTGCCGAATTCCAAGCGGCAAACTTTCCGTCAACGTGTCGGCGACCGACTCCAAGCCGAAGCTGTTGAGTAGTTCGGCGACACGCTTGCGCCCTGCATCATCGGGCAGGTCGAAGAGCCGTGCGTGCAGCATCATGTTCTGCCGAACCGTGAGTTCGGTATACAGCGAAAATGCCTGCGTCATGAAACCGACGCGTCGGCGTGATTCCACGTCGCCGCCCTTGACCGCCTTGCCGAATAGCAGCGCGGCTCCTTCGGTGGGCGGCAGCAGGCCGGTCAACATCTTCATTGTGGTTGTCTTGCCGCAGCCATTGGAGCCGAGAAATCCAAATATTTCGCCCCGCTCGATGCGAAAACTCACGTGATCGACTGCGGTGAAGGCGCCGAACCGCTGCGTCAAACCTTCGGCTTCGATCGCCGGAGTGCTGCCGCTCGACTTCCAGGGCAGGATCACAGGTTCCTTGTGCCCGCGACGCACTTCCTCCGGCAAGAGTTTGATGAACGTGCGTTCGAGCGACGTCTCATGCGAATTGCGCAGGAGCTCGTCTGTAGACCCGGTCGCGAGAACCTTGCCGGCGTTCATCGCCACCAACCAGTCGAAACCCTCCGCTTCATCCATGTAGGCGGTTGCGACCAATACGCTCATCTGCGGCCGCCGGATACGGATTCGCGCGATAAGTTCCCAGAATTGCCTGCGCGCAAGCGGATCGACTCCGGTCGTGGGCTCATCGAGTATGAGCAGGTCCGGGTCGTGAATCAGTGAGCAGCACAAACCGAGCTTCTGCTTCATGCCGCCGGAGAGCTTCCCGGCGGGGCGATCTCGGAACGAGCTTAGATCGGTGCTTGCCAGGAGATCGCCAATCCGCGCTTCGCGCTCCTCGCGCGATTGCCCGAAGAGGCGGCCGAAAAAATCAATGTTCTCGAAGATCGAGAGCGTCGGATACAGATTCTTGCCAAGGCCCTGGGGCAAATACGCGACGCGCGAAGAGACCGCTGTGCGAAACCGTGCGTCGGCGATGTTTCCACCGAGTACTTGTACGCGGCCGCTCTGAAGGCGTCTGACGCCGGCGATGATGCCGAGCAGGGTGGATTTCCCGACGCCGTCGGGTCCGATCAGGCCGATCATCTTTCGCCCCGGGATGTCTAAGTTGATGGCGTCGAGCGCAATGGCCTTTCCGTACCGTTGACTCACGTCCTTGACGCTGACAACCGGATCGCTGCTGATGCTCTGCATTATTGCGTGCCGGTGGGGCCTGTCGCGCTGGCGGCGGATCCTGTGCTGTTCCAGGGTATCTGGGGGTTCGGATTTACCTGAAGCATTGGCGGCCACGGGGCATTGTTGTCGAAACGTACGTAGCCCATGCCCGGAATCCCGACTTTCACCATAGCCTCGTATTGGCGCAGCCGTTCCTTGTCGATCTGCAGCTTCACGCGAAATGAAAGGTTGTGCCGCTCCTCAGCGGTTTCCACTGTTTTGGGCGTGAACTGTGCGCTTGGCGAGACAAACGAAACCACCGCTCTAATTGGATATTCTGGAATGGCGTCAAGCACAATCCGAGCTTCCGAACCCAAGCCCACCTTGCCTGAGACGTTCGCGGGCAAGAAGACGTACATATAGACGTCGCTGAGGTCCGTCGTCGATAGCACTTTGCCGCCGGCCGGGAGAACTTCTCCGGGCTCGGCCATGCGCGTTTGAATTCTTGCTCTTATGGGGGTCTTCAGCGTGTTGTCCTTTATTTCCGCCGCGATCTGCTCGGATTCCGCCGTGGCAGCATCAATGGAGGACTGGGTTCTTACTGCCTGCGCTTTGGCGCCAACCAAGGCGGCCCGAGCCGCGTCGGCGCGGGCAAGATCGATATCCCGCTCCTGTTCGCTAACGGCACCGCGACCGACCAGATCCTTTGAGCGCTTGTATTGTTTGTCAGCGTAGTCAAATTCGGTCTGCTTGACGTTCACCTCAGCGAGTGCGGTGTTTCGATTGTCTTGGGCCTCGCGAATCTTGGCGTTCGCGGCGCGCAATTGCGCCTCGAGGGGCTCGGTGTCCATTGTCGCAACGACTTGGTCGGCATTGACTGTGTCTCCTTCGTTGGCGAGCACTTCTTTTATGCGGCCAGAATACTTGGTTGAAATGTCGACTTCTTTCGCCTCAAGCCTGCCGTTGCCCCCGGCGAATCCCGCTGGCAGCGCGGGCTTGGACAGCAGCCACCAGGCAGCTGCGCCGCCGCCGACGGCTACAATTGCAAGAGAGATTAGGATGATTTTCTTGGGCATGGGTATTCACCCCGCTATTTTGAGGTCAGATAAATACAGGGGAGCATCGCGGCATGCAGCAGGAGTGCCTGTGCAACTCGATCGGCCGGCGCGCCCGCGGCAAACCCGAGTTCTCCCACCACCGGGTCAATCTGTCCGGATTTCTTTGGCATCGCGTCGCGCTCCTCGCTTCAAGTCGGTGGGCCGCGGCTTCCAACGCGCCGCTGCCGTCGGATTCCGCTGCACGCTGGATGCAGTCACCGTCCGGCAACATATGCCGGACGGCGGATGCTCGAGCGTTTAGTTCGACAGAGGCGGTAGCACGCTCCAGTGATCATTTTCCGAACCCGGCATTTCGATGGCTTCCAAGCGCTTCTCGGATACCCAGAAAGTGATCTTCTCGCCGACCGCGAGATCGTGGAAAAGCTTTTCCTTTCCATTGGTGAGGACCTTCTGGGTCGGCGATGGCTTGAAGCTGAAGGTCGTCACCGTGTCGCCCGCCGCGTTCAGCATCTGAACAGTCATGAACGCAGGGTCGGAGATATAAACCTTAGCCTCGAACTTGGCATAACGCTTGCCCTTGTATATGCGGGCGTCCTGGCAAGCTTGCGGTGCCTGCGGGAACTTTGCGAGAAACGCTGCGCCGAACTTCATCTCGCTGCATGACACTTGCGGAAGTTCGTCGGGATCGACGACTGCGTGCGCAATTCCGAACATCAGCGGTAGCGCGAGCGCCGAGAGAAACAGCATGTAGATCTTGTTCATCTGAAAAACCTCCTAATTGGCACTGATTGTCCTTCTCTCGCGATCGCGGAGGCGCCCCTTGCCGCGATGCGGTTGGTCCCGAGCCGCCGGTGCCGCGGAATTCTGATTACACGTGCACTGGCCGCTCAGACGCCTTCGAATAGGCCGTTACTTCGACAGCGACTTCTTAAACATGCGATCCATCTTTTCGTTAATCTGCGCGATTGCCCCGGAATTCTGCTGGGCCGCGGCCAAGGCTTGATTGGCCGTGCTTTGCGCACCCGCAGCGGCAGATCCAGCACTCTGCGCCGCGCTCATCGCGGCATTGGCGTCGCTTTGCGCTTTCGCGGTGTCAATGTTGAGCTTGCTCACCTGCGATTTGAGCTCGTCAATCTGAGCTTGAATTGGTTTCAAGTCCGTGCACCCCGCGAAGGCAATGATGCAGAGCGCTGCGACAGATGTTTTTAGTATCGTGAGACTAGTCATGAATAAACTCCTAAAGTATTGGTGGTTCCTTGCCTACGCCCATTGCAACCAAGATGTTTGAGTGGTGCCTAGATCAAAATCTGTAGTTGATACCCACTCGGAATAAGCTCGCCGTGACGCTGTTGTGGATGTTGTCCAGCTCCAGATTCCCGAATCTTGCACAAGTAGTTGGGGAGCCGGTGCAGGCCGTCACGTCGTTGTTGCCCTTGCCGAGATTCACATAGGTGTACTCCGCCCGGAGGGACCACCGGTCGACCATCGCGTATTCCACGCCGAAGCCTGCGCCGAAACCGCTGGAGCTATAGTTCTTGCCTCCTTGGAAAGTGGCAGTGCCGGAGCTGTCGGTGTACGAAGCGGTAAAATGGCGCGATCCGCTGGTGAAAACACCGCCTAAACGAACGTACGGCAGCCATTGGTCGATCGCATAGCCCACCCTGGGACCAAGGATCAGAAAGCCATCCGGGTCGCCCTTGCCGGAGAATGTATAGGTGCCATTCGGGGGCGGTGTTGTCGCGCCGTTGTATGTGTACGAGAAGTGCCGGTCCTTCGCGCTATAGAATTCGTAATCGAGGCCGAAGCCCCAGACCCAGAGGTCGTATTGAAAGTTGTAACCCATCTGAATGCCGCCAATGAATGTATCGTTGGTCGGACAGTTGCGGTTGTAAAATGCGGAGGCGAGTCCAGGAGTAGAAGTCACCGTTGGTCCCGGTTCCCAAGTATCGCAGGTGTGATTCCACCCTCCGCCGATGTTTCCGCCGATGTAAAATCCCGCCCAATGCGTGCCCGAAGTGGTGATGACATCGTCTTGCGCCTGGGCAATGCCACCGAAAGCGAGCGCAAGCAGAACCGCAGTGATCTTGAATAATTTCATGGCTGACTTCCTTGCAAAAAGGTTTGTATAGGGCGCGCTTGCATCACCGCGATCGGGCCAGGCATCCGTTGGAGCAATGATTGTCATGAGTGCAATGATCCCCGACATATAATTAGTTGATGAATCGTCTCGCTTTGCCTTCGCGTGATGCATCGTGCCCGCGGACACAGGGACCGACAATTGGACCAATAGGCAATGATCTCTGCCCGGAGGGGCAGGACTCGAGGGCCGCGGAACTCGCCGCGAAGATTGAAGCCGGTTTGCTATTCCGGCAGGTTGCGCAGCTGCTCGGCAAGCGCGCCGAGTTCAGCCGAAGAGCGCACGCCAAGCTTTGCCAGCATTTGCGCGCGGTACACTTTCACCGTGCGCTCTGCAAGCCCAATTTCGTGGGCAATCACCTTGTTGGCCTTGCCTTCGATCACGCGAATGAATACGTCCCACTCGCGCGAAGTAAGGTTGCCGAAACGCGAGTTCAATTCGTGCGAATGACCGCGTGCTCTTCGGGAGATCATGTCGTTTTCAAGCGCGCGTGAGATAGCTCCGAGCAGCGTGTCGCGTTCGACAGGCTTCTGCAGAAAATCGACGGCGCCGGCTTTCATGGCGCGCACGCTTATCGGCACGTCGCCATGGCCCGAGATAAATATCACCGGCAATTCGATCATATGAGCGCGCAGCGCCTCTTGTAGATCGAGACCGGAAGGGCCGGGCATCTGCACGTCCAAGAGCACGCAACCGGGCCCGGAGGGCGGCTGCAACAGGAACTCGCCGGTCGAGGAGTATCCACGAACTGCGTAGCCCTCGATCGTAAGCAGGCGCAATAGTGCCTCGCGAAACGGATCGTCGTCGTCAACGATGTGTATCGTTGGCAAGTCGTTCACGAGGCCTCCGTGGTGTGAAGGTCCTGCATTGCCGACGCCAGGGCAGGAAAAGACGTGTGAAACTCGGAGCCGCGGCCCGCTCGGCTATCGACCCAAATGCGGCCGCCGTGCGCCTCGACGATGGCACGCGCGATCGATAGTCCGAGGCCCATCCCTGAGTGCTTCGTACTGTAGAAAGAATTGAAGACCTTGTGCAATTCGCTGCTGCGGATTCCCTGGCCAAGGTCGGATACCGTCACCGTAGAGTGCTGTTCGGAACTGGCCACGGATACGCAAATCGTGCGCCGGTCCTCACTGACATTCGCCACTGCGTCCATGGCGTTCATTATCAGGTTTATCAGCACTTGCTGGATCTGAATGCGATCTCCCATTATCTGGGCGACCGAATCTTGGACGATCTCGATTCTCACCTTGCGCCGGTCCGCCTCGCTGCGCAGCAGCGCGCAAACATCCGCGACAATCGCGTTGAGGTCAGTCGGGTGATGCTCGACTTCATGTTTTGCCAAAAGCGCGCGCAGGCGTCGGATCACCTCGCTCGCACGAATGTCATCTCGGCGAATGTCTGCCAAAATGGGAGGCAGAGAGTTGCGCAAGTTCTGATCGGAAAGCAGAATTACTTCGGCAGTTTCTGCATTGCTGAGGATCGCGGCCAGCGGTTGTTTGATCTCGTGCGCAATGGAAGCCGTGAGCTCCCCCGCGAGGGCGAGCCGCGAGGCGTGTGTAGTCTCGATCAAATGACGCTGCAGCGCTCGCTCGGCCACGCGGCGCCGCCAAAGCTCAACGAGCAACGCTGTTATCAGTGCGGCCTCACTGAGTATGATCGCTAATATCGCAGCAACTCGTCCTGGATGTTCGCGCCAGTACGGGAGCTCTGCAAAGCGAATCTCGCATCCGGCAGGCAAGCGTCTCGCATCCAAGGACCAGTGCCGCAGTGCCCTCGCGTCTACAATGCAGCGGCTCGGTGCGGCGAGCAATACGCGGCTCGGATCAAGAGGCTTGCCCGCGATCGCTGCCTGCACCTCTTCGGCAACCATGCGGCCGCGCCGTGCATAAGACTCCATGGTGCCGCCCAAAACTCCCGATCCAAAATAGGATTCGATCGTGGCATAAATGGGTGCGCGGGATATCCGGGTGATCTGGCTCAAGTCCTCTTGCGGCCTGTAGGGACGGCCATCCCGGTCACGAAACTGCGCCAGGTAGAGGACGATGGAGTCGGTCGGCTCCGCGGCAATTTTCGCTATCAGTTCGGGCGATGGGAGTCCTGAAAGAAATTCGACCTCGGGGATGTTAAGCGTCGCCAAACGCTTTCTCGCCAGCTGCTCGCGTCTTTTGTCGATGTCCGACGCGCCCGCGACGACGACCACGCGCCGGGCGTTGGGTTGCATGCGCCGCGCCATATCGATGGTGGCGCCGACGTCATTGCGCGGTGCAATTTCGATCGCGTTGGGCGGCAACTCGGACCGATCGACGGTCTCGCCGAGAAATCCCTGATAGACGATCCGCGCACCGGGCCAAAGCCGGCTTCCGTGGCGCTGAAAGAATTCCAGCGCCGCCCGCGAAACCACATCGATCACGTTGATATGCAGACTCCTGTACTTCTTCGCCAGTAGCGCGAAGTTCTCCGCATCCAGTGCATCCTCTGTGAAAAGTTGAGCATCGAGCGACTCGGAAAATAGGACGATCCGCTCCGCGCCATGATTGGCAAGGCTCGCGCGCATAGCGCTGTCGATGGCCAGATATTCGGGCTGGTAAGGATCCGTACCGTTGAGAATCAGCACGTGCACTTCTCGGTCGCCGCTGCTCGCTGGTGCAGCCGCGAGACACGGCGCCACGATCGAAGCGAGCAACCAAGTCGCGACGAACACACGCTTCATCGGACTTGAGCGCACATTATCCTCGGCGAAAATAATTAGAATCCCTTCGCAACAAGTGCTTCTTAGCACTAGTCGACACAAGAATGCCAGCGGTGCCGTGGGTTTGCCAGTTGCCCTTTAGGGCACAAGGTTGTGCCTGTTGGCCGAATTGTGCCGCGCTCATTTCACGCGGACGATGCGGGGAGTACGCACCGTAAGCAAAAAGGACGTCGCTGGTTAGGCCTGCAGAATCGATGGACGCCGGCATAGTACTCGTGATTGAGGATGACGAAAGCGTACGAAGGGCGATCCAACGGCTTCTCAATGCATCCGGCATATCGACGGCCACCTATGCTTCCGCAGAAGCGTTGCTGGCAGTGGGTCCCTCCAGTAGCGATACTTGTGTGATCACCGACCTCACGCTGCCGGGCTTGTCGGGCCTGGAGCTTCTTACCGAATTGCGCAAGCGCGGCTGCGTGCAGCCGGTGATTCTGATTACCGCGCACGATTCGGCCAGCATGCGTGAAGAGGCTGAACGTTGTGGAGTTGCGGCGCTTTTGCCCAAGCCGTTTCACGGCGTTGCCTTGCTGGGGGCCATTGAGGCCGCAATCGCACCGAGTCATTGATGCGAAGCCTGCGAGTTCGCGTACTAATCCTGACGATTGCGCTTGCGCTCGCCAGCGGTTGCGCGACGCGGATCGGCGTAGAGAAGGAGAGTGCGGCGGAGGGCAATAGCTTCCGCACTCAGAGTGCCCTGACCAATGGCCGCCCGAGTCAGACATCGACGCAGTTTCTGTTTCGTCTCGATCTGGTCGAACTCGCGAAGCAAGATCCCCAAGCCGCGCTCATGCAATTGCACGCCGGGCTTGGCCACGAGGACGAGCCTGCTCGACTAATGGCGCTGGCGGAGCTGTCTTTCATCTACGCCGCAAAGAGCGGAGATCGTGCCTATGATCTCGCTGCGGCAGCGTACGCTTGGGCATTTCTGTTCCCCTCTGATCGCAGCAAACGTCCAGGCCGCTACGATTTCAGAGTCGCGCTCGCGCTGGGCATCTATGGCCAGGCAATCACAAAAGGTTTGACTGACGGCGAGGGCGAGGCAGAAGTTCTTGACCTGTCCGCGCGGGCCGTCGATTTGCCGTTCGGTACGTTGGAGCTCTTGATCGCGCCAGACGGGTTCCACGACGGCGCAAGCAAGCTGACGGATTTTGTCGCACTTGACGGTTTTAAAGTGTACGGGCTGCGCAACCGCTACCGGCGGCCCGGTATAGGTGCGGCGCTCGTGGCGGACGCTTCCGCCAGCGGCGATGTCCGAATTGATCGATGGCTGCCTCCGCGGGGAAAGGTTCCCGTCACGCTTCTGCTGCGATTCGACGCTCCGCGGCAAGGCATGGCCAAAGGTGCTTTGCGGGCCACGATCGAGTTGCACGATGCGGTAGCCGCGCCGGCCATCGAAATCGACGATCAAGAAATACCGCTCGAATCCGATTACAGCGCCGCGCTGGCCTATCGGCTCGAGGGGTCGCGGCTCTGGGATTTTGCAATAGCAGGCTTCCGGGGTCGCGACTCCAGGTCGTTTTTTCAGACAAAAAGCCCGGATGTTGGCGAAGGAAAAGGTCTCTTCATGTTGCGTCCCTATATGGCGGGTCGAACGCCCATCGTTTTCGTCCACGGCACGGCCTCGAGTCCCGCCCGATGGGCGGAGATGGTGAACGAAATCCTCGGCGATCCCGAACTTGCCCGAAAATATCAGTGTTGGTTCTTCATTTACAACACCGGTGACCCTATTCCTTACTCAGCCCTCAGGCTGCGCGAGGCGCTCGAGGAGGTCGTCAAGGATGTCGATCCGGAGCAGAAGAACGGCGAGCTCCGAAAAATGGTGGTGATCGGTCACAGCCAAGGCGGCCTGCTGGCAAAAATGCTCGTGGTAAACAGTGACGACAAGTTGTGGAACAACATCAGCAAAGCACCGTTCGAACAGGCCAGCTTACGTCCCGAGACGCGGGACCTCTTGCGGCGGGCGCTGTTTGTCAAGCCGTTGCCCTTCGTCCGGCGCGTCGTATTCATTGCGACACCGCATCGAGGAAGTTCTCTCGCGAGCAATTGGTTGGGGCGCATCGCGAATCGGCTTGTCAGACTGCCGGTAAACCTGCTGAGTATCGGAGCCGATCTGCTCACGCTGAAGGGATCGGATTCCATCGTCAAGCGCCTGCCGACCAGCGTCGATAACATGAAGCCCTCTAATCCATTCCTAAAGACGCTGGCCGAGATACCCGTCGCGCCCAGCGTCCACGTCAACTCCATAATTGCGATCAAGGGCGATGGTCCACCTGCAGCGGGCGACGACGGAGTGGTCGCCTATCGAAGCGCGCACATCGAGCCGGCGGAGTCCGAACTCATTGTGCATTCAGGACATTCGACGCAGGGTACGCCGAGTACTATTGAAGAAGTCCGCCGCATTCTGCAACTGAGTCTCGAAGAGCCATGAAAGCCCAGGATCGCGCGGACTAGACAAAACTCGAGGGCGACTCGCTGATGTTTCGAGCTACTCGATTCGCAGATTCGGATAAAACAGAGGACTTCAAGCCGGGTGGTGGACCAGAATGCGGGAACTCGGCGCGAACCGGGCGCGCGTGAATGCGGCGCCAGGCCCCCGGCGGCTGACCGACAACCCTACGGAACATGTTGCGGAGATGAAATTGGTCGACGAAGCCGCATTTTGCCGATATCTGAATAAGAGATTCATTGGAAATCGTCATCAACCTTTGAGTACGCGCGATACGCCGCCGTATTACATACTGATGCGGTGTGCAGCCAAAACTCCTTTTGAAGGAGCGATGAAAGCGAGAGCGAGTGCATTGGGCCACCTTGGCAAGCTCCGCCATTCGAATCGTGGTATGTAGGTTTGCGGCAATGTACGCCTCAACGCTGCGCTGTTGCCACAACGCCATGAATTTCGACGTCATCGGCGCCATTTCGGCTGCCGCAACATCGCGCGTGATTTGAGTAACTTCGCATGATTGGTCGACCATCGCTCGCTCCTGCTGCTGCTGCTGCTGCTGCAACAGGATCACCCGGAAAGCACGAGAATGACATTAGACGATCGGGCAGAATGGACTGCCCGGAAGAGCGATAGCAAAGCATGCCAGATGTTCCAGATGTTCGCGGGTGGATTGCCCATTAGGGCAAACATCCACGTCTATTGGTCCAATTGCCTTGTTGTCCTTTCGCAGGCAATTTTCAAAGGTCGAGGACGGAAGAATTGCCGCGGTCAACTATTGAACTGGAGAGAGCCTCCAATGGCCAACTTCCCTGTGCGGTGTGCCACCGGTGTCGCGGTGCTGCTGACAGCATGTGTATCGCAGCAGAAGTATGACGCCTCAGTACAAAAAAATGTTGAACTGGAGCAGGAGTACCAGCAGCTCAACCACGCAATGAGCGCCGAAGTCGCGTCCAAAAACATGCAGATCTCCAGGATGCAAGACGCGATCAAGGTTACGGTCAACAGCGAGCTGTTGTTTCCGTCGGGCGGTTGGGAGATGCCGGTCGCAGCGAAGGCAAGCATCACCAAAATGGCCACCATCCTAGCGCCTCATCAGACGATGAAGATAAAAGTCAGCGGTTACACGGACAGTACGCCGATCGGACCCGGATTGTTGAAAATGGGCGTCACAACCAATCTCATTCTTTCGCAGAAACGAGCCGACAATGTGATGCAGTTCATGATCTGGCAGGGCGTCAAACCGAACCTCGTGTCAGCTGTCGGATTCGGCGAGGCTGAACCGCTCGCGTCCAACGATTCACCGGCAGGCCGAGCGCAGAACCGCCGCGTGGAACTCACCGTGGCGAAACTCGGTCAGTAAACCGCTGCATCGTTGTTTTAACTGGACCCAAAAGGCAGCAGGGCCAGTCGCGTGTTTTGGTTGTTCGCCAAGCAAAAAAAAGGCTATCCGACGCATTTCGCTGCGGATAGCCCAGTGGGCTGGAGAACAAACAGGGGGGAGATAGACCAGCCCTACCGCTAAATCCACAGTGCATGTTTGAACGGTGGATCGCGGTTTCCAGGGTAGAGCGATCCGGAGGCAGTTTCTATTGGGCCAAGGTCCAATCAAAAAAGCGCCGACGGCCTGCCCTGGATTTAGGGCAATTGTGGTCGAAGCCGGTCGGTCTCTCTCTTGACCACCGCGTAGCACTCGCAGCACAAATCTTCCAGTGCTTGCCGATTCAATACTGTGACGACACCGCGGCTATAACGAATCACACCACGTTTTTGCAGCTTAGCTGCCGCGATGGTGACTCCTTCGCGGCGCACGCCCAACATATTCGCGATCAACTCCTGCGTCATTCGCAACTGGTTGGACGCAATCCGGTCCAGAGACAACAACAGCCAGCGGCAAAGCTGCTGATCCACGGAATGAAGCCGGTTGCATACCGCGGTCTGGGCCATTTGCGTGAGTAAACTCTGTGCATATCGTAAAAGCAGGATTTGCATCTGACCTTGCCGGCGAAATTCATCCTGAAGCCGTCGCGCGATCAGCCGATATCCGCAGCCTGCAATCTGTACGATCGCCCGACTAGGGGTGGATTCACCGCCCAAGAACAGAGGAACGCCGACGAGACCTTCATTGCCGACGACTGAGATCTCCGCGGAATCGCCATTTTCCATCACGTAAAGCAATGAGACAATACTGTCGGCTGGAAAGTAGACGTACCGTAGAACGTCGCCGGGCTCGTACAAAACCATGCCGCGTGGCATCACTACTCGCTGTAAGTATGGATAGATGCGGGCGCGGTCCGCCGGCAGCAATGCCGCGAGTAGGTCATTGCTCCTTGTCTGGTTGGAATCCCGCATGACGCTTGACATCCCTGCTTGCCGATCAGTGCGACGGTACGCAGTATAAATCCTTCGAGCTCTGTAGAGTGTCAAGATTGTGGATCTCTCATCGGAACGCGAGCCGACGCGTACATCTGTGCGTGAACGGAAAAAGTCGATACGGCGCACGTCGCTGCGGCAAGCCAAGCCGGCCCGAACGAGAATCAAGCGGGGGAGAATAGGTCTCTTGGCGTTTCGCGGAGAGTCTCGTAAAGCTGCGGGTAGATCTCCTTGGTGTAGGACTTTCGCTTTTGACGCCATGCGACCAAAGTCCAATGCCACGCCTGGGCGAGTGCATCGAATAGCAGGCGATAATTGCGGGGTTTCGCCGCAAGTCGGAGACGAGTAAATTTTGTTCATATGTGTGGTAACGTACAGAAAAGCAGTTTTCTAACTTGCAACGTTAGGCAATAGAGCGATGACATGATCAATCGAACCCTGGGATGGGCGCAACACGATCGATCTTCCAATGCAAAAACGGCGACAGCAGTGGAAGATTTGATTTCCAAACTTCCAAGCGACCTAGGGTTTGTTCTGCGGCTGGAACGGGCTCACGTCGCACTCCCGAAGTTTTTGTTCCGGCGCTCTCGACAAGGAAAGCGCGCCGCGCGCGTAGCTGCTAACAGTCACTGCATGGTCGAGAGGCAGGGGGACGGCTGAGGGGTACAAACAGATCTGCCCGAGGAGTCGTATTTCATTTCGCATTACCATCAAGACAGGGATGAAAAGTCATGAACGTTACTGCGCAAACCGTGTTTATAGTCGATGATTCCCGCCAAGTGCGGGTCGGACTGTCACGCCTGTTGACCGCCGCGGGTTATCAAGTGCGTGAGTTCGAGTCCGCCGAAGATTTTCTCGCAGAGCAGGATGCGGAAGCCGCCGGCTGCTTGCTGTTGGATGTTTGCATGCCCAACCTCAGCGGACTCGAATTGCAACGCGCACTAACCTGTTCCCCGAGCGCGCGCCCGATCGTCTTCTTATCCGGCATGGGTGACGTACAAACCGGGGTTGAGGCCATGAAAGAGGGGGCGGTCGACTTTCTCACGAAGCCGGTCGATGGCATGAAGCTGTTCGCCGCAGTCGAGCAGGCACTGCGACGCGATCAGGAGCTGCGTCTTGAGCGATCGATCCGCAATACAATACAACAACGGCTTGAAATACTGACGCCCAGGGAGCTACAGGTGATGGGCCAAGTCATTCGGGGTCGGCTCAACAAGCAAATCGCGGCAGATCTCGGAACCGGCGAAAAGACGGTGAAGGTGCACCGCGCGCGAGTGATGTCGAAGATGATGGCGCGGTCGGTCGCGGAACTCGTGCAGCTCGCCGCGCGCGTTGGGGTTTCGATCGAGCCAACGCCGGGCGGCAGCTCGGCACCAATAGTCTGGAAGTAAGCGTCACTTAACCGCCCGCAAAATCGCGTTCGCCTGGGCGGTGAAAATGCCTGCGGACTCCGTTTGCAGGCCCCCTAGTCCTATCTTCCGACCACCCGGCGGTTCCTCCCTGGCTTTTTAAAGAGCTTTTTAATGAAAGTGTGCATCCTGTCAACGTACCGGCCGCACCACCGTTGCATACGTAGCGCATCGCGGACCACGTTTTTCTCCGGGATGAGTGGCCGGATCGAAAGCCCGCGCGAACGTTCTTTTTAAAGAGGCGCTGAAAAACAATGCATCAGATGCTATGCGTGCCCAGTTGAACGGCTCACCGCTTCGCGGGCGCCCTATTAAGGTGCTTCATATTGAAGACGACGCCAGCGTGGCCCGCTGTATCGCGAGGGTTCTGCGGGCTAGCGGCTTCGACGTCGCCAGCGCAGCAACCCGCGAACAAGCAATGCAACATCTGGAACTTCATGGATTTCGGCCCGATCTGATACTCACTGATTTTCAACTTGAGATGGGTGTCAAGGGAGATGCAGTCGTCGCGGAGATCGCATCGCGACTTCAGTTCAAGCCGCCGACGATTATGCTGACGGGAAGCGCGGGTCAGCAAGTCGCGGACTCCAAGTCATTTGCCGACAGGACGCTGGCCAAGCCTGTGGATATCGATGTTCTGCTGAAGGAGATTGAGAATCTATTGCGTGAGCGGCCATGATTTGGTGATCATGCCGCGGCCATGGAGATTTGCTGTCAGACGTTCCAAGTGCCTTTCATTCGACGGGGCATGTGCGGCGAGCGACGGATACGCTGCATCGAGCGGTAATTGTGCATTTTGCAAATCGCAGTGCCATTCCGGTACGGTGAACTGAAACATCGCGCCACGCGGGACCAGATTCTCGGCCCACAACCGGCCTCCGTGCGCTGCCACGATCGAGCGGCTCAAAGATAAGCCCAACCCCAAACCCCGAGGTTTTGTAGTGTGATAAGGCTCGAAAATTTTTTCCTCCGCGCCCGCTGGAATACCGCATCCGGTATCCGCCACGGAAATGAGTACTTGGTTGCCTGCAACCTGCTTTGATTGAATCGTGAGGAGGCGCGCGTTTTCGGGCGTCTCCGACATGGCATCAACCGCGTTCAGGATTAAATTGATCAGAACCTGCTGAAGTTCGACGCTATCTCCTCGGATTTCGGGCAGGCCGGCGGTGAGATCCGTGACTGCTCGCACGTGGCGAGCCATCAGTTCATAGTGCACCAATCCGAGCACATCTCGAATCAGATCGTTCGTTTTAAGAGCGGCCGGCTGGAATTCTCCCCTCTTTAGCAATGCGCGCAGCCGAGAAATGACATCCGCGGCGCGTTTGTCGTCGGTCACGATGTCATGCAGGATATGGCTGATTTGGTCCGAGTCGATTTCATTGCGGACAAGGAGTATCTCTGCTGCTTGCGCGTTGCTCAAAATGGCCGCGAGCGGCTGGCTGAGTTCATGCGCCATCGCCGAGGACAGGTCGCCCAAATTCGATACTCGCAGCAGGTGGGCAACCTCGCTGCGATGGGCCTGTGCTTCCAGAGCCACCCGTTGTTGACTCGCGTGCAATTCACGCGTGAGCACTGTCGCGCGCAAAGCGTCGCCGCCTAACTCATAACCCATCGCGAAAATGATGCCGAGGTAGAACAAACTTGGCGTTGAGGGCCATTGGGCATGTCCCCAGATGATGAATGCGGTCTGTACGGCTGCCGCCGATACAAAGATGACCACACTGCTGCCAACGCTCAGCGCCGCCGCGCGGTCTCCACGCCGCCAGGCCGTGATCGCAGCATCCGTGACGAAAATGAGCAGGGCGCATACGCTTAAATAAGCAATGGCCAACCACGGATTCGGCACGCCGCTAGCCGGCGCGGGAACGGTTTCGCTCAGAAATGACAGGCGGCTAAGGGTCGACACTTCGCGATAGTAGAGATTTTCACCGGTCAGAAAATTGAGTGGCAGCGATATCGCTCGCAGGGCAACTACCGTCCAAAGCAACCACATTCTCCCGGCGCGAAGATAGAGACGTATAAACCCCATCAACGAAACCACGACTATCGAGATCGACACATGCGACCAAAGGACCGCCGCGTTATATTGCGCGGGCGTGCGCGCGAAATTGAGTAGCAAGTCCTGCCAGGCGAGAGCCGCGGTTCCCATCGAGGCCAAAGCAAACAGCAGGTACGCCCACTCACTCCGTTGCCGCCACCATATGAATCCGTAGATCAATGCCACGGTCAAACATGACGAAGCGGTCATGGAGAAAATAACCATTACCCAATTCATACGACGGCGGCGCTCCCTGCTATCGAAAAATACGTATGCGACGACTTCCCAACTTGCGATGTACGGTGTCGTAAGAGCGGCGTCGCCGACGGCGCCTCGACAAGACTTCGCAATGCCGCAACTCCGTGCTGAAACGATCCTATTGAAAACTTGAAGAACCCTGCCCTAAGTCTCTCACAGGTATTTGTCATAATGCACATAATGAAACAATTGTTGTTTCAAAACAATGTCTTGTAAGACAAATTGAATGTTGGACTTTGTGCCAATTGTCGCTGCGGTCTAAATCGCTAAAATAATGTAGCGCCGCGACTTACCGAAGCGAAGGGAGCGCGATAACGCGCGTATGAACCGCAACGTCAGGCTTGCGGCTTGACGAACTGCCAGACCTTGGAGATTGCGACCGATCCTTCGCCGACCGCTGATGCCACGCGTTTGACCGAGCCGGCGCGCACATCACCGACCGCAAAGATGCCGGGCCGCGACGTCGCGAAAGGCGAACTCGCAGTACCTTCGCCGGAACCGGTGATGACGAATCCTTTCTCGTCGAGCTTCACCAGTCCCGAGAGCCATTGGGTGTTTGGCGCTGCGCCCACCATGATGAACAGTGCTCGGGTCTCGAAGATTCGGGTTGCCCCGGTCTCGACGTCACGAATGCTTACCGCTTCGAGGTGATCGGTGCCGTGCAACGCACTGACCTCGGCGCCATATTCGATGGCTATGCCGGGATCGGCTTCGAGCCGACTGGAGAGGTAACTCGACATGGAGGCGGCGAGTGATGCGCCCCGCACCAAGACGCGGACGCAACGCGCCGAGCGGCTGAGAAACATCGCAGCCTGTCCCGCAGAGTTCCCGCCGCCGATGATGACCGCATCTGTGCCCTTGGAATAACGCGCCTCCATCTCGGTCGCTGCGTAGTAAATACCCGCGCCTTCGAATTCAGCAAGCCTGGCGATCGGCAGGCGGCGATATTGCACGCCGGTGGCGACCACCACTGCTTTGGCGCGAACGTGCTGGCCGTTGTCGAAAGTGGCGCAGAAGCTCGCATCTTCAAACCTCTCGAGGGCTGCCACCCGCCGCGGCATCGCGAAACGCGTGCCGAATTTCATCGCTTGTACTTCTCCGCGCCAGACCAGGTCCGCGCCGGAGATCCCGGTCGGAAAGCCCATGTAATTCTCTATGCGACTCGAGGTACCGGCTTGGCCGCCGATCGCCACATCCTCGACAACCAGCGCGTGCAATCCTTCAGCTCCCGCATACACTGCTGCAGCCACCCCGGCCGGTCCGCCGCCGACGATCAACAGGTCAAATACCTCGTTGTCGCCGAAATCAAGATTGAGGCCGAGCAGTCGTGCGATCTTGTCGGGGGTGGGCTCACTCACAACGACATCTGCACCGAAGACAACACTGGGTATGCCCGGCGCGATGGAGCAGCGCCGGGCTAGCGCCTCCGCTTCAGAATTTCCCAGCGGCAGTGAGATATACGGAATGTGGTTGCGCATCGCAAACTCTGCGACGCGGCGTATGGCTCGGTCTTCATCTTCGCCGATCAAGCGTAAGCTGCTCATTCGTTCCTGGAGGCGGCGGCGACGGCGGGCCGAAAACACGGTGATGATGATGTCGGACATCTCTGGGATCTGAGACATCAGCGCCAGCATGGCCTCTCGCGGCACTTCTATTACCCGTGTGTCTCGGACAGCGCGCATCGCCATCGACCAAGCCCCGCCGTTCAGCAGGGCGATTTCGCCTACAAATTGCGTCGGACCCATCGTGAAAGGCAATTGACGTCCGTCGGTATAGGGATTCACTACTTCGACTTCACCTTCCTCGATATAGATGAAACGATCCATGGGTTCGCTAGGCCGTGCGAGCAACGCACCCGCAGGATAGCGGGCGACAGCGCCGGCCTTGCGCAATGTTTCGACGTGCGCTGCGGCCAACGGCGTGCGCTGCATCTGATTTAAATCGCCGCCGATGGTTTCCATGATTCAGCTCATCCTTCAGGCGCTAACGGAGTGGTTGCCGTGGGAAGCTTAGCTGACTCGACTGCTGTGTGCCGTTGCGACGTGTTGTGACAAAGCTCTGAGGACATCCCGACGCCCATAGCGCCGTCGCGCTACCTTGCCGCTAAAGGCTCCTGCCGTCGACTTTTTTCACCTTGAGTGCATCGACGTCGATGTCGTCGACGCATCGGACATTGACAGCCGCCATTTTCGCGCCGGTCTTTGGGTGCGTCCCGATGGCGAATGACTGAATGCCGCAGGTCGAGCAAAACTGGTGCTTGATCATGTGTTTGTTGAATTCGAACTTTGTCAGGTCAGCCTCGCCCGACAGCAGCTTGAAGTGCGTTGCCGGTGCGAACGCCAGCAAGGAGCCCAGCCGTGCGCATCGCGAGCAATTACACGCGAGAACTTCGCCGATGTCCATTTGAACTTCGTAGCGCACTTTGCCGCACTGGCAGCCGCCGGAATATGTCTGCGTCATGGTCCCAGTTAAGCGCTTACCAGCCGGTCCGCATAGGACAGCGGCCTGCGCACCAGGGTGCTCTTGCCAAACAGGGATCCGACCAAATCGACCGCGAGCACCGCGGTCTTGTTGCGCACATCCAGGGCTGGATTCAGCTCCATAATGTCCAGTGAAGCCATCTGGCCCGTGTCCGCAATCATTTCCATGCACAACTGTGCTTCCCGATAAGACAACCCGCCGGGCACCGTGGTGCCGACACCCGGGGCGATTTCCGGATCGAGAAAATCCACGTCGAAACTGACGTGCAGGTGAGTGTCGGCGTCCATATCTTGCAACGCCAGCTCCATGGTCTGCCGCACGCCCATTTCGTCAATGAAGCGCATGTCGAAGACTTCCAGTTGTTGTTCGTGCACAAGACGTCTCTCGCCCGTATCGACGCTGCGGATACCGATCTGCCGCACCCACTTCGCGGATATCGCCGGCGTGGCGCCGCCGATCTGCAGCAATTCGCGAGGTCCGAATCCGCACAGGCACGACAGCGGCATCCCGTGCAGACTGCCGCTCGGCGACAGCTCACGCGTGTTGAAATCGGCATGCGCGTCGAGCCAGAGTACGCGCAAGGGCCTGCGGTTGTCGCGGCAATGGCGGGCGACTGCTGCTATCGAACCGATGCTCAAGCAGTGATCCCCTCCCAGCAAAATCGGTAGGCGCCGCTCCCCCAGCTCGCGATAAACCGCAGCATGTACTTCGTGATTCCAGGCGGTAACCTGAGCCAAATTCCGGTAGCCGTCGATTTTGAGGAGGCCGGGATTGGCCGGACCGCTGACATTGCCGCAATCCACCACGTCCAGTCCGCGTTGCTTCAAGGCCGCGTGGATGCCGGCGACTCGCAGCGCCTCGGGTCCCATCGAGGCGCCTCGATCGCTGGCGCCGATGTCCGTGGGCGCGCCGATCAGGCTGGCTGTGCGATTGGCGGCCGCCATCAGGCGAACCGCCGTTGCCGTGCGCGCACGGTCTGGTTGGCCATGCAAGCGAACAAATCTTTGGGATCTTCCATTTCAGGGACGAGGTCGATCCGCTGGCCGCCTTCCGGGTACTCTCCATTCAGCCGCAGCAGATAACGCAGTGACGAGAAGTCGCTGAGCGCAAATCCGACGGAATCGAAGATGGTGATTTCTTGATCGCTCAATCGACCGGGTCGATTTTCCAGCAAGACATGCGCGAGTTCGCTCACCTGCACCGTACCGTCGAGTTGTTGAATCTCGCCTTCGATTCGGGCCTGTGGCTCGAACTCCACCACAATACGCGCCGTCTCTGAACGCAGGATATCCGGATGCAATTCCGTCTTGCCGGGGCAGTCACCGCCGACCGCATTCAAATGCATCCCGGGCTCGATCATCTGCGGCGTTAGGATGACTGCGTTGCGTTTATCGGCCGTTACGGTGGTGACGACGTCGGCGCCTCGAACCGCCTCGGCAGTGCTGCCGCAACGGGTCACGGAGAGACTCGGAAGTTGCAGTCTGGTCAGATTGCGAATCAGTTTGGCGGTCGCCTCAGAATCGGTGTCGAACAGGCGTACTTCGCGAACGCCCACCATCCGGTGGAATGCGATGACTTGGAATTCACTTTGGGCGCCATTTCCGATCATGGCCATGACACGGCTCGAGGAACGCGCCATCCGCGTCGCTGCCAGCGCAGAGACCGCCGCCGTGCGCAGCGCGGTCATAAAGGTCATCTCGGACAGAAGGATGGGATAGCCGGTGGCAACATCGGCCAGCACACCGAACGCAGTTACCGTCAGCAGACCGTGAGCGGTGTTTTTCGGGTGTCCGTTAACGTATTTAAATGAATACAGACGCCCATCGGTTGTGGGCATGAGTTCAATCACACCTGTGGGCGAATGGCTGGCGTGCCGCGCCGATTTCTCAAATTCGTCCCATCGCCGGTAGTCGGCCGAGACTTCCCCAGCCAGTTCCTCAATAAAGCGGCCAACACCGATTTGCGATACCAGGGCTCGAAGGCGCTCGGTTCCGATGTAATTGACCATGATTCACCACCCCCCACAGAACAGAATCCCAGTTTCCAGGGAGGTAGGGTCAAAGGCCAGCCAGAAGGTTGATCAATAAGCGGCTAATATTGTACAAATCGTCATTGCAGATTGGCGTTTTGTTCAAGATTGCGTTTGCGGGCGCCTACCTTAGGAGATTCTGATGGATTCGACTGATCGGGAATTGCTGTCATTGCTGCGCGAGGACGCGCGAGTGCCCGTGGCCACCTTAGCCAAGACCCTCAAAGTCGCTCGCGGCACCGTGCAGAATCGGCTCGCGCGAATGGAGGCTGACGGCACGATCGTTGGCTATACCGTCAAGCTGAAGCCGGAGGTCGAGGAGCAGACGATTCGCGCTTTGATGACGGTGGCCGTAGAGGGGAACCGGACTGACGAGGTACTGCGATCACTGCGCGGCGATCCTGCGGTTTGCGCACTTCACACCACGAACGGCCGCTGGGACATCGTGGCCGAGCTTCGCGCGGACCGTCTCGAAGCGGTCGATCGTGTCCTGGGCCGCATTCGCCTCATCGACGGAATCTCGAACACCGAAACGAGCCTGCTGCTGTCGACTCATAAATTTTAGCCTTGCGGCCCGCATACCGGAAAAACCTATGGTAATGAGCGGCCCGTCACGGGCGGCGCCATCGCCGGCTTTTAGAGTGGGGCTAACGCTCGAGACACGGCACTGACAGGATTCAACTATGGGCATTCTGATCATCGGCGCGACGACCCAAGAGGCACGAGAGGGACTGCGCGCTGCCGCCCTGATCGGTTTCGCTTTGTTCTGTATCGGGGGGGTAATTCTTCCCGCAGCAGCGGACAACGGCCCTCTGTATGTGGCCCCCGGACCCTCAAATCTCGTGGCGCCCGACGTGGTCAGGCGCAATCAAGAACAGCTTGCGGGGACAGCGAGAAAACTGGGCGACCTGATTGGCAGCTCGCTTAAAACTCCAACCAGCCACGCCACCGGTCTTGTGGTCACGACCAAGTGCGGACACTACCTCTCCGCGAGCATTTCCTATGCGGACGGGACGGCGAAGACATTCAACTTGGGCAACGCTCCGGCGACTCAAAGCGATATGGACAAGGCGAAGGCGGCTATCCCGATTTTGCGCATCGTCGACGAACCCGGCTGCGGCCGCTGAGATGCTACCATCCCTCGGTGAATCCTGATCCCATCAAGACCTGGCACCGGATAGTCGAAAAACGCGATATTGGGGGACTTGAGGCGCTCCTTGCCGACGAAGCGGTGTTCCACTCGCCCGTCGTGCACACGCCGCAAGTCGGCAAACTCATTACCAAAAAATACCTCGCTGCGGCCTTTCAGGTCTTTTTCAACGACTCGTTTCGTTACGTGCGCGAATTGCAGGGCGCTCGAGATGCCGTGCTCGAATTCGAAGTGAAGCTGGATGGACTCACGGTCAATGGCGTCGACATGATCAAATGGAACGACGCTGGAAAGATCACCGAATTCAAAGTGATGCTGCGGCCCTTGAAAGCGGTAAATCTGATTCACCAAAAGATGGGGGAAATACTTCTGGCCCAAGCAGGCGAAGCTCTAGCGCGCGCCCCCGTTACCCGGTGAAATCACCCGGCCCAGATCGGAGGCACGGCCGAGGCGGTCGAATAAATCGTAGGCTAGACGCGAGATCCGAGTGATTGCCTCCTCGCCGGCACGCTCATTCGCCAGATACGTGGTCATGACGCAGATCACGTAGGGTCGATTCTTGACAAACACGATGCCGGAGTCATTGCGAACCCCCTCGAGTTCGCCCGGCTTGTTCGCAATTTTGAGATCCGCGGGCAAATCACGCGGTATCCAGCTGTCCTTGTGAGTTGCCAACACGTTGAAGAAATCATCCAGCAGCGGCGCGTCGATCACCTTGCCGTGATAGATCTGCTCCAGCAGGCTCATCATCTCGCGCGGGGTGGAAATATTCTCCCTACCTTCAGCCGCCGCCTGAAGGTCCATCATCTTGCGCCGCAGTCGCGTGTGTGCAAGACCGAGTGATTCCGTCAAGCGCAGGACGTTGTTCATGCCGACGCGATCGATGAGAACGTTGGTGGCCGAGTTATCGCTGACGGCCACCATGATCGTCGCGAGATCACGATTCGTGAGAGAAGAGACGCCGGCTGTCAGGCCGCCGAGAATGGAGCTGTCGGGAACGACATCTGCAGCGCGTACCACATAGCGGTCCTTCAAGGTTGCTTTGCCGCTTGCGCCGTGCGCCGCCTGCTGCGCTTGATGATAGAGCTCCGCGAGCACCGCGATTTTGATGGAACTTGCCTGCGGAAATTCCTCATCAGGGCGGACCAGGAATGTTTGCCCGGAACCCAGATCCAAGATGGCGAGGCCCAGGACGCCATCGAGTTGCTGTTCCTCCTCGGCAACCGCCAGCCGCAGATGATCCCACAACACCTGCTGTTTGAGGTTGAGCGGTGCGTCCGCCGCACGCGCGGTCACCCACGATAAAAAAAAGAGTAAGACAGCCAGCCGCACGCGCACCCACGCATCTCCCTTGATACGATTGTGGATCTTACTCCGCCCAGGTCGAGTCGATAAGATGCTCATCCATGGCTTTGCCCGGCGCGCACTCCCGGGAGTAGTAGCCGGCTTGTATGCCGCCAATTTTCCCGCGTTGCTGATAGCTGATGTTGTAAATGTCCAGCGCGTTTTTCCTCGCAGTCGCCTCGGGCACACCGAGCAGCATGGCGGCTCGGTAGTCCCGCTGCACGGCCTGGCATTCGGTGCGCGCTTCGTTGAGTTCGCCGCGTATGTGCATACTCTCGTGAGTGAACAAGTCCAGGCTGTCGAGTTCCTGACGGGAAGCGCGGGCCGGATGGCGAAGGTAAGCCATCAACGTCGAGCACCAAGGTTTCTGAATGACAATTCTGCCGGTGAGCGGATTGGCGTGACCGGAGGCGAGCATCTCGGGGTCGAGCATCGTGTCGAACAGGGTGTTGCAATGAACCCGGGCACGATGGCCGTCAGCCAGCTCGGTCGCTTTCGCGGCCAGCCAAGACTGAAAATACCAGGTATGAACGGGCGGCCAAGCAAATGCGGCGGCCAGGGCCAAAACCACCCCGAGGTAGGGTTTTGAGACCGGTCTCGGGAAGTCAAAACCGGCCGGCGCGACGATGCTGGCGCGAATCTCACGAAACGCGCACCAGATGAAAAATAAGGAGGCCAGAATCCACAGCAAGGGTTTTACTCTTGCTCGACTATAGGCGCGCCCCTGACCGCGAACTGTGAAGCCGCTCAGATTTACATTGCGTTCGGCCTGATTTTCAGGGTGCCGCCCTCGTCAGCGCGCGAATCTGGCCAAAACCGGCTCACTCGGCCCTCAGCTATCGAACCAAAGACACCACCATCGTAATCGTCAACACAGCGATCGTCGCAATCAAAACGTTGTGGCCCCAGCGGGCAAACAATCCAAGCATACTCAATCTCCGGTAACAGAATCGCAAACATCGCAACCTGGGAGCGGGCGGCGATTTGCTGTATCAGTATGGGTGCAACTCGTTACAGTTCAAGCTTCCGCGGATGAGCAAATCTCAGCACCGGGTTAGAACATTTCGTGCCGGCGCGGCCCGCGCGGCTGCTACGAGGAGGGGGTGTCCTTCGCGAACAACTGCGTTTCGATGTTTTGAAATGCCTTGAACTCGAGCGCATTGCCGGTCGGATCGAGGAAAAACATCGTCGACTGTTCACCCGTTTGCCCCTTGAAGCGCGTGTACGGCTCGATGACGAATGCGACGCCGCGGCGCTTCACTCGTTCGGCCAACTCGGCCCACTGCCCGGGCCGCAGCACGACTCCGCAGTGAGGCACCGGAACACCTTGTCCGTCGACGGGGTTGAAATGGCTTGCCAGCCTGCGGCTGGCGCCCAGGTTGGGATTCAGATGGCAGACGAACTGATGGCCATAGAGGTTGAAGTCCACCCACTGCGCACTGCTGCGGCCTTCGCTGCAGCCGAGAACATCGCCATAGAAACGGCGTGCTTCAGGGATGTCGCGCACTTGAACTGCAATGTGGAATGGTGTCAGTGACTCGCTCATGGGTGGCCCTGGTCGTTGGCGCTGCGCTTGCTTGCCGGAAAAGTTTAGCAGCAACCAGCGCGCAAATAAAAAAGCGCCCGTGGTGTCGCGGGCGCCTCTGAGGCAACGCTTAGGGAGAAACGCCCTCGACCCAGGTGCGCCTTACCTGCAACCGGTCGTCCAGCAGCACCAGGTTGGCGCGAAACCCCGGCGCAATTCGACCGAGCTCACGATCCAATCCGAGGAAGGCCGCCGGGTACTCGCTCGCCATGCGCGCAGCCTCTGCAATTTCCAAGCCCAATAATTGCACCGCATTGCGCACAGCGGTGGCCATGTCGAGGGCGGTGCCGGCGAGCGTTCCGTTCTCGTCCCGGCATACACCATCCGCCACATGGATGGTGCGTCCTTGCAGAATAAAGCTGGTCGCGGGCGATCCCACCGGCGGCATGGCATCGGTGACCAGCATGAATCGGTCATGACGCTTGCAGCGCAACGCGAGTTGCAGCATGACCGGATCGACGTGATACCCGTCGACGATGATGCCGCACCAGGTGTTGTCGTCATAGAGAGCGGCGCCGACGATTCCCGGTTCGCGCGGCGCCAGCGGCGCCATGGCATTGAATAGATGGGTAAAGCCGCGCACGCCATGCGCGATCGCCGCGGCTGTCTGGGCGTAGCTTGCATCGCTGTGGCCCGCGGACACCAAAATCCCGCCGGCCGCCAATTGCGCGATCATGTCGGTGGTGGTCATTTCCGGCGCGAGCGTCAGTACGGTGCGCCCGCCGCGCAAGCTGCACAGCATTGAAATTACGCCGTTGTCCAACCGCCGCAGATGCTTCGGATCGTGCACACCGCGACGTGCCCAATTCAGGAACGGCCCCTCGATGTGAATGCCGAGCGCGCCGGGGCGATGGGCATCGAGCGAAGATTGCACGGCGGCGATTGCCTGCGCGATGGTATCGAGATCATCGCTGATCAGAGTCGGCAGGAAACCGGTGGTGCCGTATTGCCGGTGCGCGGCGCCGATCGCGCGAATCGATTCCGGGCTCGGGTCATCGTTGAACAGCACGCCGCCGCCGCCGTTCACCTGCACGTCGATGAAACCCGGCAATAAAATATGTCCTTCGAGATCGATGCTCGGGAGGTCGCGGCAGCGCGGATCCAACGCTGGGGCGACGGCCTCGATGCGGCCGTCGGCGAGCAGCACGGTCTGTCCATTCACGATTCGCTCGCCGGCCAGGATCCGGCCGTTCACGAGTGCGGTGCGCATTACACGGTCTCCGTGATCTTGCGCAAATGCGGCGGATGGTCCGGATCGAGGCCGCGCCTTACGCTAAGCGAAGCAATCATGCGATACGCGCTTTGTACAAGAAGGATCGGCGCAAGCGCTGCCGCGGCTTCGACCGTCGGCAGCAATATCGATCCGGCGGCATTGCCGCCGGCCAGCAGCACCGGAACGCCGCGGCCTGCCAGCTCGATGGCGAGCGCTTCGATTCCCGGGCGGGTGCCATCTTGCTGCGCGAACAGCAGCGCCGGGAAGCCCTTGCGCAGCAGCGTGTAGGGTCCGTGGCGAAGTTCCGCGCTGCTGAATGCCTCGGCATGGATGCCGCAGGTTTCCTTGCATTTCAGCGCGATCTCTTGTGCGGCGCCGAGTCCCAATCCCCGGCCCACCACGTAAAGATTCTCGGACGACTGCAGTTCGGAGAGCGCCGCTGACCAGTCGAGGGCCCAACTGCGGTCCATCAGATCCGGCAGTTGTGCCAGGGCTTCGTGGAACTCGGCGTTCTCGGTCCAGGCGGCGACCAATCGGGCGATCGCAGCGAGGGACGCAAGATAGGATTTCGTCGCCGCGACACTGCTCTCAGCTCCTGCATTCAACTCGATCACGAGGTCCGCGGCGGCCGTCAGCGGTGAATCGGCGCTATTGGAGAGCGCCAAGATGGTGGCTCCGGATGCTTTTGCCGAAGCGACGGAAGCCAGCAAGTCGGGACTGCGTCCTGATTGCGAGATGGCAATGAACAGGCAGCCGCGAACATCTTGTGTCACGCCATAGATCGAACTCACGGATGGCGCGGCCGAAGCGGTCAAGACTTGCGCATGAGTTTCGATCAGATATTTTGCGTAGGTTGCCGCATGATCGGAGCTGCCGCGTGCGCAGGTAATCACCGCCCGCGGACTTAGCTTTCGCAGCTTTGCGCCGAGCGCGCGCATAGAGGCAGAGTCGTGCTGCAGCTGTGCACGTACCGCATGGGATGCGTCGGCGGCTTCCGCAAACATGAGCGTCCGCTCGGCCGATCGCGAACGCTCTTCGATCACGTGCTGAGCTCGGCGACGAAATCGTACGTGTCGCCGCGGTAATAGGACTGCGAGAACTCTATCGCGCGGCCGTCGGGCAAGGATCCCAATCGTTCCACCAGAAGGCCCGCGTCGCCGGCTTTGGCTTTGAGCAGTTCGGCTTGGTCAGCACTGATCAGCACGGCGCGCAGGCGCTGCAGCGCGCGCACCGGGCGATGTCCCGCGCGCTCCAAGGCTTCATATAGCGATGCATCGACTGCTTCGAGCGAGGGCAGGGCCGTGGCGACGATCGTGGCGTATTCCAACGCCATCGGCGCATCGTCGGCATAGCGAATTCGATTGAAACGAAATACCGGCGTACCGGGGCTCAAACGCAGCGCCAGTGCCTCTTCCGGTGTCACGGTCCCGGCCGCGCGTTTCAGCCAAACGCTTCTTGGCGTGCGCCCGCGCGCGCGCATGTCCTCGGAGAAGGACGTGAGCATGGCGAAGTTTTTGTCGACGCGCGCCGAGACGAAATTTCCCGCGCCTTGGCGCCTGACCAAGAGGCCGTCAGCGACCAAACCGTCCAATGCCTTGCGCACCGTAATTCTCGACACCGCGAAATCCGTCGCGAGATCGCGTTCCGAAGGCAGGGCATCGTCGGGGCCCAAAACGCGGCTGTCGATGGCTCGCCGTAATACGCGCTGCAATTCCTGATACAGCGGCAAATTGCCTTGACCATCGAGAGGACCGAGGGTTTTCGAAAGCGATGTCATGGGGCCCGCAGGCTCTTCCGTTGTTGCTTTAGTCATCGAATAATACCAAACAAATACCACTATGAGAACAACATCTACACGCAGTCACATCTAATCCATTGAATTTATTAAATAAGTAATGATATGTCTTGTATTTATTACACAGCACTAGCGGATTTCTCAAATTGGTATTATATTGGGTTCTAATTGGTGTGGGATGCAGCCGGCAACCACCCGGCGGATGGGGCGGATTCTCAACAAAATTGATGACAGGACAGGGGGCATCGATATGAATCGGACAGGGGATATCTATATGAATCGGATCGCACTAGCGGTCAAGTCTGCACTGGGACTTGCGATGCTCGTACCGCCCGGCTTGGCGCTCGCCGCCGCGCCGCCCGACGACACCGCGCTCCAAGAAATCGTTGTCACCGGGATTCGCAAATCGGTCGAGCTGTCGCTCGAGACCAAGCGCGACTCGATACAATTTACCGAAGTTGCGACCGCGGAAGATATCGGCAAGATGCCGGACAAGAACGTCGCCGACACCTTGGCGCGCTTGCCGGGCGTCACCACCAGCGCCGCCGGAGCCAATGAAGGTGGCTTCGACGAAAACGACCGCGTCAGCATGCGCGGCACGAACCCCAGCCTGACCCAGACCCTCGTCAATGGCCACAACATCGCCGCCGGCGACTGGTTCGTGCTCGATCAAGTCCAACAGGTCGGCCGCAGCGTCAGTTACACATTGCTGCCTTCGGAAATCGTCAGCAAAGTAGTGGTTGAAAAGAGCTCCAGTGCATCGCTCGTCGAAGGCGGTGTGGCCGGTTCGGTCGACATCATCACCCGCAAGCCGCTGGATTTCACCAAGGAGTTCACGCTTGAGGCGTCGGTCGGCGCCGTCTATGCAGACCTGCCTTCGAAGACCGACGGTCAATACAGTGCGCTCGGCAACTTCAAGAACGACGCCGGCAATTTCGGCGTCATGCTGCAGCGGTTCTCGGAAACCCGGCACCTGCGTCGCGATGGCGTGGAAATCCTGGGTTACGACACCATTACGCCCGGCAGCGCCGTCGCTCTCGCACATCCCGACTTGTCGGGCGTGCAGTACCCGACTGAGATCGGCGCCGCGTTTTTCACGCAGGAGCGTCAGCGCAACGGCGGCATGGCCGACATCGAGTTCAAACCGACCGACGAGCTGACTTTGGATCTGTCGGCCTTTTCATCGAAGCTGACGGCCAGCAACTACAATCGCAATTACTTGCTGTGGTCGACGCATTTCGTCAATTTCGGCGCAGGTCAGGGCCCCGATCCGGGCTACACGGTGCAGAACAACACATTGACCTCGGCAAACTTCACCGGTGTGCCGGGCACCTTCTACGGAGTCTACGACCAAATCTCGCGGCCGGATGAAGTGGCCACCGCGAATTTCGTCAATCTCGACACCACGTGGAATGCGACCAGTGCGCTAAGTTTCCTGGGGCAGGTTGGATATTCCTGGGGCGATGGCAAAACCCCCACCCAGGATGTCTCCGAGACTCAGCCTGGCTTGGGCAGCGGCGCCGGATACCAGCTCAACGGCTTGGGCGGTGCGCCCAACTTCAATCTCGGCAACACGGTCAACACGACGCCGACGCCCGGCGGCGTGCCGGTCACTTTCGGCTGGATATTCGGTGCAGAAGACATCGACGTCAGGGACACGGAAAAGTGGGCCAAGATCGACAGCACCTACAAGATCGACAACGGCGCCTGGAAGGACCTGAAGTTCGGCGTGCGCTATGACGCGCATGACCGCACTTCTCCCACCGGTGTCGCGCAAGGCCCGCTCGCCCCGGGCATGGATCCTGCGAATTATCCGCAGGGCTTCTCCAATTATCCCTCGAACTTCGACACCTTCGGCGGCAATATCCCGACCGGGATCTGGTATTGGAGCCCCGCGCAGCTCGCGGCCTACAACAACCCCAACAATGTCAATCGTGACCCGGTCACCCGCGAGTACTATCAGTACCTATTCGCGGTGTATGAAAAGGATTCGGCGGCGTACCTCCAAGCCGATTTCAAGGGCGACAACTGGGCCGGGAACATCGGCGTGCGCTACGTGCGCACTCAAGAAGATGCCCTCAGTTACACCCAGGTGGATGCCAGTACTCCCGGCGCCACACTGACGTCGGCATTCGGGCCCTTCGCCCCCCTGGAAGGAAAACACAACTACAACGACGTGCTGCCGAGCGCGAACTTAAAATTCGACGTGACTCATGATCTGGTGGCGCGCTTCGCTGCCGGTGAGACCATGACACGCGCCGATTACTCGGCGCTCGCGGGTTTCACCAACCTCACGCCGCCGGGTGCACCGTGCCCGCCGGGAGTTACGCCGACCCCCGGAGGTTGCGGCGTCGGCAGTGGCTCGGGCGGCAACCCCGACTTGAAGCCGATTCGTTCGACCAACTTGGACGCGGGGCTAGAATGGTACTTCGCGAAGGGCTCGCTGCTGTCGGCCACCGCCTACTACATGGACCTGCGCAACTACATCAGCTACGGCTCGGAAATCAAAAACTATGTTACCTATAGCTCGCAATTCCCGAATGGCCAGGAAGTGCCCTATAACTTGACGGTTCCGATCAACGCCAAAGGCCGGGTCGACGGCATGGAATTCGCCTATCAGCAGGCGTTCACCGACAACATTGGCTTTATCGGCAACTATACCTACGCGGATGGCAAACAGACATCGAACATAACGCCCAGTGCGACGGGCGGGCCCGGCGACGATCGCCTCGTGGGGACATCGAAGAATACCTACAACGCGACCGCTTACTTCGAGAACAAGATGTTCAACGCCCGGGTGGCGTATACCTATCGGTCGGCGTTCTACAGCGGCTTGGATCGCAGCACGGCGTTCACGCAGGACTCCATCGGCACCCTCTCGGCATCGTTGGGTTACACCATGAACGATCATTTCTCGATCACGCTTGACGGCATGAACTTGAACAATCCGATTCTCAAGTACTACGCCCTGAACACGACCCAGCCGCGGGCCTTCTACAAGAACGGATCGCAGTACTACTTGAACTTCCGCTTCAAGCTGTAGCGCGGCGGCGGGCCCCGGCACGAGACATTCGGGTAGAGTGTGGATCGTGCGATATGGCCTGAGTTTGGTACGACAATCGCGGGCGGCGGTGCAAACCGCGGCCCGCGCGTTGGCCCTCTTGGCCGTCGCACTACCGCTGAACTCGCAGGGCGGAGTCATCCCCGCGCCTGCGACGGTTGCCCCCGGCACCGGCGCGTTCCATGTCGACTCCACGGTCGTTATGCAAGTGCCGCCTGGCGATCGGGACGCCGCTGCTGCGGCTCGCTATCTGGCGGATCTGTGGACTCGCACCAATGCGCTGACTTTGCCCGTCCGCGCTGGGGAAGCGGGTGATGGCGCGCGAGGCGCCGCGCGGGCGATTGAGTTCCGGCGCCGCAGCGGATCACCTGACGAGGGTTATCAGATCGAGGTCACGCCGCAGCGGATCACCGTGACCGCAAGCTCGCCGGCGGGCCTCTTCTACGGTGCCGTTACGCTCTGGCAGTTGCTGCCGGCGGCCTTGAAGAGCGGCGAGATCGGGGCGCAAACCATCATCGATGCACCCCGATATCCGTGGCGGGGGCTGATGCTGGACTCATCGCGGCATTTTCAGTCGCCGGCCTTCGTACGATCCATGATTGATTGGATGGCGTGGCACAAGCTCAATGTACTTCACTGGCATTTGACCGACGATCAGGGTTGGCGCCTGCAGATTCGCCGCTATCCCCGGCTTACATCGGCGGGGGCGTGGCGAATACCGGCAACCGTTCCCGGGGAATCGTCGCCGAAACCGTACGGCGGCTACTACACCCAGGAGCAGGTCCGCCGCATTGTGGCCTTCGCGGCAACTCGGCATGTCCAGATCGTTCCGGAAATCGACATGCCGGGTCATGCGCAGGCCGCGCTCGCCGCATACCCGGAACTCGGCGCCATTGACAGCCACCCTGTATTGCCGGTTTCGGCCAAATGGGGCGTGCATTCGCATCTGTTCAATCTGGAGCCCGCCACATTCGAGTTTTTGCAGCACGTGCTCGATGAGGTGCTGGAATTATTTCCTTCCCGCTTCGTGCACATCGGCGGGGACGAAGCGGTCAAGGACGAATGGATTGCATCGGCCGCGGTGCAAGCGCGAGCGCGGCAACTGGGCATCAGCAATGCCAACGGCTTGCAAACCTACTTCACTCAGAAAATTAGCGCCTATCTGGCCGCCAAGGGCAGGCGCGCCGTGGGCTGGGACGAAATCATGCAGCCCGGATTGGCGGCCGACGCAGTGGTGATGTCATGGCATGGAGGCTCCGTCGCGCACGCAGCGGCATTGCAGGGCAACGATGCCGTGCTGGCTCCGGACCCGAAGCTGTATCTCGACCATCGGCAGAGCCCGCTGGCGACGGAGCCGCCGGGGCGCATCTCAATTGTTTCCCTTAAAGATGTGTACGACTTTGAGCCGCATGATGCAGCGCTGTCCGAGGCGCAACAACGGCATATCCTCGGGCTGCAGGCCGATCTTTGGACCGAGCACATGCAGACCGAGGCGCGGGTCGAGTGGATGGCGCTGCCGCGTGCGGCCGCATTAGCCGAGGTAGGCTGGTCTCCGCAGCAAAGAAGCTGGCACGATTTCCTGAAACGCCTGGCGCCGATGTTCGCCCGCTATCGCGCCTTTGGCATCAACTACGCGGACAGCGTGTTCGGCATCCAAACTGCCTACGCGCCGGAGGGAGGGGCGGTCCGGGTGACCCTGTCGAATCTACCCGAGCTCACAGACGCCGCGCCGGAGGCAAATATCCGCTACACGCTCGACGCTGGCGCGCCGAACTTGAGATCCATGCGCTATACGCAACCCCTGGATCTAGCGCCCGGCACACAACTTCGCGCGGCGACGTTTTTGGGCTCCGAGCAAGCGTCGCGAGTTTTTGCCGCGCACTTGGACTCCCATAGCGGCGCGCGGCGTACGAGCCATCAGCTGGAGCTTTGCAGCGACGGTGTGGGCCTTCTGCTCGAGCCTGGCGCGGCTGCGGGCGGGGTGCCGGATGCGCCGTTTGCGGTCGATATCATGAATCCGTGTTGGATTTATCGCGGCATGGACCTTACTCGAGGCCCACGATTCACAGCGGCCGTGGCGCCGCTGCCATTCAACTATGAGCTCGGCGCCGATGCGGCGAAGATTCGCGTCGGTGATGCACGCACGCCGGAAGGCGAGCTTGAGATTCACATCGACGGCTGCGAGACGCCGCCTGTCACTCTGCCGCTTGCGCCGGCGGCGATGCGCGATGAAGTCACGGTATTGCCGGCGCAGGCATTGCCGCTGCTGCCCGGCCGACACGACATTTGTCTGAGGTTCGCCCGACCGCGCCTCGATCCTTTGTGGGCGCTGGATTGGGTTGAGATCGGGGAGTAGGGCTTGCAAAAGATCATGGCACCCTTCGATGGCTGGTGCGCGCCGCTGGATGAGGTGCCTGATGAGGTTTTCGCGGGGCGCATGCTTGGCGATGGGCTCGCCATCGATCCGACCAACGGCATCGTCCTGGCGCCTTGCGACGGGGAAATCGTGACCCTGCCGCAGAGCGCGCACGCCGTATCCCTTCGCAGCCTGGACGGTTGGGACGTACTCATTCACATTGGCATCGATACGGTTCGACTTGGTGGCAAAGGCTTTGATGCGCGTGTCAAGCCGGGCGGCCAGGTCCGGGCCGGAGAGGAACTGATTCGATTCGATATGGACCTGGTGGCGCGCGGCGCGAAGAGTCTGATGACCCCCATCGTGGTCGCCTCGGAGGGGGCGGTGATTACGAATCGGCGTGCGCCGGGACCGATCAGGACGGGCGAGCTGCTATTTGAGATTAGCGGCGCCGCAAGCGCCAAGGCATCGAGGGAGCCATCTTCGCCGGCGGCATCCGTCACACGCGCGAAACGCGCCCTCGTGGTTGCCCTGTCGCAGGGCCTGCATGCCCGGCCCGCGGCGTTGCTGGCGCGACGCGCCAAAAGCATGGACACCTTGATCACGCTGCACGCGCATGGCCGGGCAACCGATGCGCGCAGCGTCGTCGGCATCATGGCGCTCGGTGTGCGCCATGGGGATGAGCTTCTGATTCAAGCGGACGGCGCCGGTGCGTCGCAGGCTGTTGCTGCGATATCGGGCGCACTCGAGGAAGCCCAGCGACTGGATTTGGCGCACGGCCCGGTGGACGCTCCGGCGTCGCGCGCGGCAGACCGGACGGCTCGGCCGGGCGAAATGGCGGGAGTTTGCGCCGTGCCGGGATTCGCAGTCGGCCGGACGGCTCGCATCGAGCGCCGCGAGATCGAAGTCATTGAGCAAGGACGCGGCGAGCTTCACGAGCAGGCTGAACTTGAGCGGGCGCGAACCAACGTCCGCTTAAGGCTCGAGCGCGTTCGCAATGCGGGCGGCGCCGAGCGGCAAGAAATCATCGGCGCGCACCTGGAGTTTCTCGACGACCCGGGGCTGAAGCAAAGCGCGAGCGAACTCATTGCCAAAGGCAAAAGCGCCGGGTTTTCTTGGCGCCACGCCACGCGGCAGGCAATCGCCGCGCTGCAATCTCTCGAGGATTCGCGCCTGCGGGAGCGAGCCGACGATCTTTTGGACGTCGAGGCGCACGTTCTCCTCGCGCTGGCGGGCGAGGCAAGGCCCATGCATCTGCCGCTGCCGGAGCAAGCCATCCTGCTGGCGGACGATTTGCTGCCATCCGAATTGACGGCGCTTGACCGGCGGCGATTGGCCGCAATCGCCTTGAGCGGCGGCGGCGCCACGTCTCATGTCGCGATTTTGGCAGCGGCCATGGAAATCCCGATGTTGATCGGCATCGGTCCCGGGCTTCGAAAAGTGGCAGAGGGCCAGACCGTTATTCTCGATGCCGACAACGGCGTCTTGCACGAAGCGCCCAGCGCCGATGCCGTTGCTCGAGCCCAGTCGAGGGCCGCAGCTCGACTGGCGCGCAGCGCCGCGCTTCGCGCGGCTGCGGTTGCGGAAAGTCGATCGTCCGATGGCACTCGCATCGAAGTGTTTGCAAATGTAGGAAGCACGGCCGATGCGAGGACAGCGGTCGAGAACGGCGCCGAGGGCTGCGGGTTGCTGCGGACCGAGTTTCTATTCATCGACCGCGCCACCGCACCGACCGAAGCTGAACAGCTGGCGGCCTATCAAAGTATCGCCGATGCCCTCGGGGGTCGGCCCCTGATACTCCGAATGATGGACGTCGGTGGCGACAAGCCTTTGCTGTACATGCCGCTGCCTCCTGAGCCAAACCCGGCGCTGGGAATGCGCGGAGTGCGCACGGCGCTGGCGCATCCGGACCTCATGCGCACTCAATTGCGGGCCGCGCTGCGCGTCACGCCTTTCGGGGTCGTGCGCCTGCTGATCCCGATGGTGACCGACGTGTCGGAAATCATCGCCGTGCGCAAAGGTATCGACGAACTCACCGCCGAGCTCCGCTTGCAGGGCCGCATTTCGCTCGGGGCCATGATCGAAACGCCTGCGGCTGCGCTCACGGCGGCGACACTGCTGCGTGAAGTGGATTTTCTGTCCATCGGCAGCAATGACTTGACTCAATACACGCTTGCCATGGATCGCGGCCACACAGAACTCGCGCGCCGCACCGATGCGTTGCATCCTGCGGTATTGCAATTGATTGCAGCCGCGGCCGGCGCGGCCGGCGCAGCCGGCAAGCTGGTGGCCGTTTGCGGCGGCGTGGCGGCCGACCGCACCGCCGTGCCGATTTTGCTGGGGCTTGGGGTTCGTGAGCTTTCGGTCGTGCCGGCGGCGATTCCGGCGCTTAAAAGCCAGATCGGGTCGTTGCGCCTGGCTGACTGCGAAAATCTCGCGCAGAGCTGCCTCGTCTTAGGCTCGGCCGCAGAGGTGCGAAGCATGGTTGAGCGGCTCGCCGGCGATGGAGGAGGTGTCACTTGAAATTTCGTTTCACAGGGTTTCAACAGCTCGGGCGCGCCTTGATGCTGCCCATCGCGGTGCTGCCCATCGCCGGACTGCTGCTGCGCCTCGGTCAACCGGATCTGCTCGACTGGGTCGCCATGGCGGCAGCCGGAAAAGCCGTGTTTGCGAATTTAGGATTGCTGTTTGCCGTGGGCGTCGGGGTAGGGCTGGCGCGCGAAAATCACGGCGCCGCGGGGCTCGCGGCACTGGTCGGGTACGTGGTGACGATGCGGGCGGCGGAAACCTTGCTGCATGCACCGCCCGATGCGCTCTCCAAGCTCAGCATTCCGGTCGGATTGCTGTCCGGCATCATCGCCGGCGTGGCCTACAACCGCTACAGCAATATCACGTTGCCCAGCTACTTGAGTTTTTTTGGCGGCCGGCGCTTCATTCCGATCGTCAGCGGGCTCCTGGGATTGGTGCTCGGCGCCATCATCGGTTATGCGTGGCCTTTTATTGAGCACGGCATGGATAACGCCAGCCACGCGATTCTAGGCGCCGGCTCGATTGGCCTGTTTGCCTATGGGGTGCTGAACCGAATATTGATCGTGACCGGTCTGCATCACATTCTGAATAATTTCGCCTGGTTCATCCTCGGCGACTATCACGGCGCGACCGGCGATTTGAACCGGTTCTTTGCGGGCGATCCGAGCGCCGGTGCGTTCATGTCGGGTTTCTTTCCGGTGATGATGTTCGGCTTGCCGGGCGCATGCCTCGCCATGTATCACACCGCTCGCCCCGAGCGCCGCGCCGGCGTGGCGGGTTTGCTGCTGTCGCTGGCGCTGACCTCCTTCCTGACGGGCGTCACCGAGCCGGTCGAGTTCACGTTCATGTTCCTTGCCCCGGTGCTGTATGCCTTGCACGCCGTGGCGACCGGCCTGGCGATGGTCGTCATGCATGCACTGGGCGTGCATTTGGGCTTCAGTTTCTCCGCGGGACTTTTTGATTACGTACTCAATTTCACGCACGCGCAACGGCCGCTGCTGTTGATACCGATCGGCATCGCTTACTTCGTGCTGTACTACGTCGTTTTTCGAGTGTGTATCGTGCGTTTGAACTTGACGACGCCGGGCCGTGAGGCCGACGATACGCTCGCCCAGGCCGGCGCAGCCGTGAGGCCTGGCGCGCGTGGCAGTTCCTTTGTCGATGCTCTCGGCGGCGCCGGCAACCTTGCCGAGGTTACCGCATGCACCACGCGACTGCGCTTAAGCCTCGTCAACAATCGGGCCATTGACGAGGCCGCGTTGGCACGGCTGGGCTCCCGCGGGTTGCTGCGCTCCGCGGACACCGGCCTGCAGGTTGTCTTAGGACCCATCGCCGATCAAGTCGCGGGCGAAATCCGCGACGCCATGCGCGCGGGTGGCCCGCGGCAGGATGCCTCGGCGCAGAATACCGCGCCGCAGGCTGCCGTGCCGGCGGCGGACTCAGCCGCGCTGCTGGCTGCACTCGGCGGGCGCCGCAACGTGAGCGACATCGAATGCCATGCGGGCCGCGTGCTGGTGCGCATCACGGATCCTAAGATCGTGGATGAGGCGCGGCTTCGAACCCTGGGGATTCGCGGTGTCGCGCATCCCGCCGCGGGGTCCCTGCAGCTGCTGATTCCAGGGTCCGCCGAGGATTGGGCGCAGCCACTGCGCCGATTGTTGGCCTGACGGAGGAGGCGATATGAGCGAGACCGCCACTGTCTACAATCGCACGCCCGAGGAATCCCAGCGCCGCCAATCGCGGCGCTCGGCACTTCCCCCGACGCTGCGGCGAATCCTCATCGTCGGCGGCGGAACTGCCGGCTGGATGACCGCGCTGATCTTGGCACGCTCACTGGTCGAACAAGGCGTCGAAATTTCTTTGGTGGAGTCGCCCACCGTGGCGACCATCGGCGTGGGCGAGGGATCGACGCCTTGGCTGCGAGGATTCTTTGATAGCTTGAACATCGAGGAGGCAGAGTGGATGCCGGAATGCCATGCCACCTACAAGTGCGGCATCACGTTTGACGGTTGGTCTACCAAGCCCGGTCACGCCAGTTACTTTCATCCTTTCGCTTCGATGCTCGACAACCTCACCATGACGCAGTTCGTGCAGAACACCGACGCGCGCATCAGAGGCGCCGACGTCTGCGCGGATCCGGATCGATTTTTCATCGCCGCGCGTCTGGCGCAGAAGAATCTGGCGCCAAAAGCCGCCGAGCATTTTCCCTTCGACATCTGGCATGGATATCACTTTGACGCTGTGCTGTTGGGCCAGTTTCTCCACAAAAAAGCGCTGCAGCGCGGCGTTCGCCACCAGAGCGCGCACGTGACGCACGCAAATTTGGATGAGCAGGGCGCCATCGCCTCGGTAAGCACGCGGGAAGGCGCCACGCTCAGCGCGGACTTGTTCGTCGATTGCACGGGATTTGCGGGGCTGCTCATCAACCAGGCATTGAAGACGCCGTTTGTCAGCTTCGCGGAAAATCTGTTCAACGACGCTGCCGTTGCCATGCCGACTCCCATCGGCAAGACCATCCCGTCCGAGACAGTTTCCAGCGCCATGAAGCATGGATGGGCTTGGAAAATTCCACTCACCGAGCGCTTCGGCAATGGTTATGTCTACAGTTCGCAATTTTGTTCCGCAACCCAAGCCGAAACGGAGCTGCGCGAGCGCTTGGGCTTGCTCGATTCGGATACCCCGGCGCGGCACCTAAAAATGAAAATAGGGCGGGTGACCAAGCACTGGCATAAAAACTGTCTTGCGGTGGGACTTTCGCAAGGGTTTATCGAACCCTTGGAGGCAACCGCGTTGCTCTTCATTCAACAGACCGCGTCGGTCTTCGTCGATTTCCTCGAGCAAGGAGATTTGGGCGAGACGGCGCGGGAGCGCTTCAACAGCCACGTCAATGAACATTTCGAAGGCACGCGCGACTATATCGTGACCCACTACAAGACCAACAGCCGGACCGATAGCGAATATTGGCGGGCAAATGCCGCAAACTTGCGTTTATCGGAGCCGTTGAAGCAATTGCTCAACCTGTGGATGTCGGGCAATAGCATCGCGCCCGTAGTGCGCAAACAGACGTTGGGGCGCGGCTATCCGGTGTTCTCGTGGTATTCGATCATGTCAGGGATGGGAATTTTCCCGGATCGGGACGGTTTGCGCCCGTCGCGCAGCGAGGAGAAAACCTTCGGCATCGCTGAAATCGACAACCTTCTCGAGCGCAGCGCCGCCAACTATCGGGATCATCGTGAGGTCTTGAGCAGCATTCCGCCGCGCCGCAACGGCCAGACTCTGCAGGTCTATTTTTGGTGAAAGAGCATTCGGGCCTGTCGGTGGAGGAGATCCGGCGCGATGTGCTGCCCGACAAGCGCCCCGCGATCCTGCGTGGATTGGTGCGCGACTGGCGCGCCGTGCGCGAGTTCTTGAGTTCACCGGCATCTCTGGTGCGCTATCTCAAGGAGCTCGACAGCGGTACGCCGGTGGATGCATTGATGACGCCGCCGGAATTCCACGGTCAAATTGCCTACAACGCCGCCATGAACGGCTTTAATTTTCTGCGTAACCGGGTGCCCCTGGCGGAGATTGCTGCGCAGGTACTTCGCTATGCGCAATTTCCCAATCCTCCCGCGGTCGCGGCACAGAGTGCCCTGATTCGCGATTGCTTGCCGGCATTCGCCGCGGAAAACCCGCTGACTCTGTTCGACGCGACGATATTGCCGCGCATTTGGCTGGGAAATCGGATCACGACGCCCGCGCACGTGGATGAATGGAACAATGTTGCGTGCGTTGTGGCGGGCCGGCGGCGCTTCACCCTGTTTCCGCCGGAACAGATCGCGAATCTTTACATCGGACCGTTGGATTTCGCGCCCACCGGAGCGGCCATGAGCGTGGTATCGCTGCGCGATCCTGATTTCACGCGCTATCCTAAGTTTCGCGACGCGCTCGCGGCCGCGCAGGTAGCGGTGCTGGAAGCCGGCGACTGCCTGTTCATTCCGCCGCTTTGGTGGCATCACGTGGAATCGCTCGAGCCATTCAACGCGCTGGTTAATTATTGGTGGCACGATCCGTTCGGCGCCAATTCAACGGCAGATTCGGCCTTCGACGCGCTGCTGCATGGCATCTTGAGCATTCGGTCACTGCCGCCCGAGTCGCGGCGAGCCTGGCGCCCGTTCTTCGAGCAATATGTGTTCGGCGCGGATGGCGATTCAATCGCGCACATACCAGCCGAGCGGCGCGGCATACTGGGTAATTTGTCGCAGGAGCAGATGAGTGCGCTGCGCGCGCACTTGGCGAAGAAGTTGACGCGCTAATTGGAATCGGCCCCGACGAGCGGGGCCGACCCCCCTGGTCGAAGGAAAGCTAGGCCGCGGGGCTGCCTTCCACCTGGATCTGCAGCTTGACGTCCATCTTAAAGCCGTATTTCTCGCCGTAGCTCACGCCGAAATCGGCGCGATTGATGGTGCCCGTGGCATCCGCGCCGCAAACCTCCTTCTTGGTTGCCGGGTTTTGCATGCACTTGAACGAGTCGATCTTCAGGGTCACCGGCTTGGTCACACCATGCATGGTCAGCGTGCCTTCGGCCTCGGTGGGAGTCGTGCCATTGAACTTGGCTAATTTCCCGCTGAATGTTGCCGTGGGATATTTGGCCGCGTCGAAAATTTCAGCGGATTTGGCGTGGTCGTTCAGCTTGGGCATGCCGAAGTCGATGGAATTCATATCCACGGTCACTTCGATGGAACCGGACTTTGCATCCTTGTCATAGACAACCTTGCCGGAGCTGCTGTCGAATTTACCGCGCCAAACCGAAAGTCCGCCAAAATGGTCGGCGGCGAAACTCGGATAGGTGTGGTTCGGGTCGAGATTGTAGGTGACCGGCGCTGCAAAGGCGCTTGCGCCGACTAATGCGGCGAGGGACGCCAAAACGATACGGTTCATTGAGGGCTCCTTGAGACGTACAGGTATAATTTCGGAATGCCTGTGTGGCATGCCGGACGCAAATGATAGCCGAAAGCGGTGGGCTTGCCCGGGCTTATCTCCACTGGGGTTCTATTTAGGGGTTTCATGCATGGAATTATTCGATGCGATTGCATCGCGATCGACCGCCAAATCGCTGAGCGCGCCTGGGCCTACGCCCATGCAGATGGCCCGGCTCCTGGAGGCCGCCGCTCACGCACCGGATCACGGACGCCTCAAGCCCTGGCGCTTCGTGGAGGTCAATGGCGCTGAACGGGAGACCTTTGCGAACGCGGTGGCGCAGTCGCGGCGCGATCAGAATGCCGCCTATACAGACGAACAGATGGAGCTCGAGCGCGAGAAAATCAGGCGCTCGCCGAGCATTCTGGTGGCCGCCTGTACGGTGAGAAAAGACATCCCGAAAGTGCCGGAAATCGAACAGGTGATTGCCACGGGCGCGGCGGTGGAGAATTTGTTGCTGGCTGCGACTGAATTAGGTATCGGCGCGATGTGGAAAACCGGTCCTGCCGCCTACAATGCGAGAGTCAAGGCGGTGTTGGGCCTTGCCGCGGATGACCACATAGTGGCCATTCTGCATCTTGGCACGGCGGTCAAATAACGTGCGGCCGCAAGGACGCGGTTTTCACCAGCGCCCAGACGCGCTTGCCCGGGGCGAGTCCTAATTCGCGCGTGGCCGCCTTGGTCACCCGTGCCATGATGAGAATGCCGCCGATATCGATGCCGATCAGGTCGGAGTCATCGACGTCATCCGCGATGCTGGTTATCGCGCCCGGCAAGCTGTTGCGGACGCTCAAGTGCCGCGGCGCCTCCGTCGCGACAATCAGGTCTCGTGCCAGCAATTGCACCCGCAGCCGGGTACCCGGCGTTGTTGCCTCGCCGCGTTGAACCTTGAGTTCGCCTTGGCCCACTTGCACCCGCATCAAGCCGGTCGATGCATCCGTGCCGAGCACCGTACCGTCGACAATGGCGCCGACGGCGTCGCTGCCGATTATCGCGCGGACCCGCGGGTGCAAGCTCATTTCGGCAAGGCCGCCCTGGGCGATGGTCTTGCCCGCTTCCATGAGCACGAGGTAGGTTGCCAATCGCAGCACCTCGTCGAAGTTATGGCTGACATACACCATCGGGATCGCCAACTGGTCGCGCAGAGTTTCCAAGTAGGGCAGCACCTCTTCGCGGCGCGATGCGTCGAGCGAGGCCAACGGTTCATCCAGCAATAGCAGGCTGGGCTGAGACAGCAGCGCTCGACCGATGGCCACGCGTTGACGCTCGCCGCCCGAGAGCTCATGAGTGCGGCGGCTCAACAGCGGCTTCAGGTCCAGCAATTCCACCACCCGATCCACGCCGACGAACGGCGCCACGGCGGCGCGCTTCAGCGCATAGCGCAGGTTGGCCGCGACGCGCAGGTGTGGAAACAAGCGCGCGTCCTGAAATACATAACCGATGCGCCGCCTTTCAGGAGGTACATCGATGCCGCGCTCGGTGTCGAGCAAAACGCCGTCATCGAGCGCCACGCGGCCGCTGTCCGCGGCGAGCAAGCCCGCGATGATGTTCACCAGCGTGGTTTTGCCGCAGCCCGAACGCCCGAACAAGGCGACGACTCCTGGAGTAGGCAGCTCGAATTGCGCTTCCAGCGAAAAAGCGCCGAGATGCTTTTTAGCGGCGACGTTGAGCATCAGCGGCCCAACATGCGCCGCACGCGCCGCGCAAACCACTCGGCCAACAACAACCCACTCAGTCCGAGCAGGCAGGAAAGAATTGCCAGGCGCGCGGCCTCGCTATCGCCGCCCGGCGTTTGCAGGGCGCTATACAAAGCCAGCGGCAGCGTGCGTGTCTCGCCGGGAATATTCGAAACGAAAGTGATGACCGCCCCAAACTCACCCAGCGCCGCGGAAAACGCGGTGATCGCGCCCGCCAATACGCCGGGCAACATGAGCGGTAGCGTGATGCTGACGAAGCGGTCGAAAGCGCCGGCCCCCAGAGTGCGTGCGGCATCCTCCAGTCCACGATCGACATTCTCCAGTGAAATGCGCATGGCGCGCACCATCAGCGGGAAGGACATGACCGCGGTCGCCAGTGCGGCACCGTTGCGGGTGAATATGAGTTCGATGCCGAACGCTCGCTCGAGCCAGCCGCCGATCGGGCCGCGAGCCCCGAACAGCAACAACAACAGATATCCCACCACCACCGGTGGCAGGACCAGAGGCAAGTGCACCAATGCATCGAGCATGGTGCGGCCGAGAAATCGCTTGCGGGTCAGCACCCATGCCAACAGCAGCGCCAAAGGGAGACTCAAGAGGACGCTGCGGCTCGCAACGCTCAAACTCAAGGTCAGCGCTTCGCTCTCGTTGGCACTCAGCCACATCATGGTCGGTTCTCGGTACGGGGCTTCAAGCGTGACGCAGTATACTGTGCGCGCGGCCCGGCTTAAGGATCTGATCAATGTCCTATTTTCACGCGGTGGCACCTGTCGCAGCGTCCCAAGGCTCCTCCACGGCGAGCCGTATCGGCGTTTTGCTGGTCAATCTGGGCACGCCCGATGCGCCGACTTATTTCGCCGTGCAGCGTTACTTGCGCGAATTCCTGAGCGATCGGCGCGTCATCGATACTTCGCGCCTGATCTGGCTGCCGCTGCTCTATGGCGTGGTGCTGCCGTTGCGGCCGCTGCGCACGGCGCGCAACTATCGCAAGATTTGGATGAAGGAGGGTTCACCTCTGGCCGTGTACTCGCGCCGACTTGCCGCCAAAATCGGCGCGTTGCTGAGTGCGAGTCATGGCGATCGAGTGCACCTCGAATTGGCGATGACTTATGGCAATCCCAATATCGCGCGGGCCGTTCAATCCTTCGCATCGCAGGGCATCGATAAACTCCTGGTGCTGCCGCTGTATCCGCAGTATTGCTCCTCGACCACCGGATCGGTATTCGATGGGGCGAACCGCGCGTTGATGCACTGGCGCTCGTTGCCGGAGAGCCGCTTCATCAACGACTATCATGACGATAGCGGCTATATCGATGCTCTCAGCCGTAAAATACGTCAGCACTGGGACGCGCTGGGTGAGCGCTCACACCTGCTTTTCTCTTATCACGGTATCCCGGTCTCGTACGTGGAGAAGGGCGACCCTTACCAGCGTCAGACGGAAGCGACCACCCGCCTCGTGGTGTCTCGTTTGGGATTGAATGAAACCGAGTGGTCGCATTGCTACCAATCGCGGTTTGGACGGGTGACCTGGCTGCAGCCCTATACGCTCGATAAGATCAACGAGTTGGCGGAGCGCGGCATCCGCGATCTCACCGTGGCCTCGCCGTCGTTTGCGGTGGATTGTTTGGAAACGCTCGAGGAAGTCGCGATCGAGTATCGTCGAAGGTTTTTAGAGCAGGGCGGTAGACGGCTCACCCTGGTCGCGGGGTTGAACGACGATGACGACCACGCGCAAGCCTTGGCGGCGATCATCAAGGTTCGGCTCCGCGGTTGGATCCAGGAGCCAGGCTCCTAGTCCCGATTCCAAGCGCGCGCCAGGATTGCGGCGCTATCCACCTGCACCGCGCCGGCGCCGAACACCGCGCCCCAACCGCTATCGCCCAGGCGGGTGGCGCAAAAGCCCTCAGCGGCAGTGCCCGCGGATGGGTTGGTGGCGCCGGCGATCAGCAGCTTAGCCTGCATCAGGGTCACAAAGGATTGCGCGAAGCGGCGGGCCTGCGATTCTGTCATCCCGGATTCAACGCTGGCGGCAAAGCGTTCGAACGCCGCATCGAAGTGCCGCTCCTGGCCGCGCGCGCCGGACAACTCCTCGAGCACCGCCTCGCGCGTGGCCGGCGACTTTGCAAACGCGCGCAGCACGTCGAGGCACATGATATTGCCCGATCCTTCCCAGATGGAATTCACGGGCATCTCACGCGCGATTCGCGCCAGCGACAATTCTTCTGTGTAGCCGTTGCCGCCCAACACTTCCATGGCTTCGGCCGCCAGCTCGCAGCCGCGCTTGCAGACCCAAAACTTGGCGGCGGAGGTGAGCGCGCGGCGCAAGGCGATTTCGCTCAAGGCGTCGCTGTCGAATGCGCGTGCCAAGCGCAGGCTCAGCGCGCAGGCCGCCTCCGATTCCAGCGCCATGTCGACCAGCACGCTGCGCATCAGGGGTTGCTCGATCAAGAGCGATCCGAACGCCTTGCGGTGCTGGGCGTGATGCAGCGCCTGCACGAGCGCTTGGCGCATCATGCCGGCACTTCCGGTGCAGCAATCGAGACGCGTAAAGGTGCCCATCTCGAGGATGGTCGGGACGCCGCGCCCTTCCTCACCCAACAGCGTTGCCCACGCGTCCACGAACTCGACTTCGGAGGAGGCGTTGGAACGATTGCCGAGTTTGTCCTTCAGACGTTGGATATAAATGCCGTTAAGGCTGCCGTCGGGTAAGCGGCGCGGCAGAAAGAAACACGACAGCCCCGCGTCGCTTTGTGCCAGCACCAGGTGTGCGTCGCATTGCGGCGCAGAGAAAAACCATTTGTGCCCGGTAATGCGATACGAACCGTCGCCCGAGCGGACCGCGCGGGTGGTGTTCGCCCGCACATCGGATCCGCCTTGCTTTTCCGTCATGCCCATGCCGATCAGGCCGCCGCGCTTTTTCTCGAACGGGATGTCGCGCGAATCGTATTCGCGCGCAAGCAGCCGCGGCACCCAGTCGCGCGCCAGCCGCGCGTCGCGGCGCAGCGCCGCGATAGCTCCGTAAGTCATGGTTGTCGGACAGAGCGTCCCGCTCTCGATCTGTGCCTGCATCAAGTAGCCCGCGGCACGGGCCGCGTGTGCTCCGGGCGCTGCCTGGGGCGCCCAGGGACTGCTGTGATAGCCGCGTGCGGCGATGCCCTGCATGAGGGCATGCCAGGAGGGATGAAATTCGATCGAGTCGATGCGAATCCCGCGTGCATCGAAGCTGTGCAGCACCGGCGGGAAGCGATTGGCGAGACGGGCGTGCTCGAATTGAGTGCACGTGCCCAATGCGGCGCCGGCCGCCTCAAGTTCGGGCGCGGCCCAGGATGCCCCCTCGCGTTGCACCGCCTCCTTGAGTGCGCTATCGCTCGCGAATAGGTTGTAGTCCGTCAGGGGCGGCGTCTGGTTGAAAACAGTGTGTGTGCCGGAGCCATGTTCCATGTGTTCGATCTTGCGCCAAGGGCGCGAGCAGTGCTAGATTCGAGCGGGATGCATTCTTCCAGCAGCAAATTATTTTCCGTCGCCCGCGCCCGGCTGTGCCTGGGCTCGCTCCTGCTGCTGCGCCGCTAGGCGCCACTCAACCCAAGCGCCATCGGTCGGCGCCAACAAGACCGGAAAATCCTCGAAAAACGCGCCAGCGATGGCGGCTGGTTTCATGTCTCTTGAGTGGGAAGAAAATTCATGTTGCGCAATCCGTCTTCCAAGTATCGAAGCTTTGCCCCGATCAACCTGGCTGACCGCAGCTGGCCCAATACCGTCATTACTGCACCCCCTACCTGGTGCAGCGTGGATTTGCGCGACGGAAATCAGGCGCTGATCGAACCGATGGACTTGGGCAGAAAGCGCCGCATGTTCGACCTGTTGGTGAAAATCGGCTTCAAGGAAATCGAGGTGGGGTTTCCCGCGGCCTCGCAAACCGATTTCGATTTTGTCCGTGAACTCATCGAGCGGGAATTGATTCCGGACGACGTGGTCATTCAGGTGCTCACCCAAGCGCGTCCCGAACTGATCGCCCGCACTTACGATTCGCTGCGCGGCGCGCGGCGGGCAATCATGCATGTCTATAACTCAACATCCATTGCGCAGCGCCGCGTGGTGTTTCGCACCGACCGTGCGGGAGTCATGGACATTGCAGTACGAGGCGCCACCGTCGTGCGCGAACACGCCTTGAAGCAGCCCGACACTCATTGGACCTTCGAATACAGTCCGGAAAGTTTCACCGGCACTGAGCTGGAGTTTGCCGTGGAGGTTTGCGATGCCGTGAATGCGGTATGGGAACCGACGCCGCAACGCAAGTCCATCCTGAATCTGCCGGCAACGGTGGAGATGGCCACGCCGAATGTCTATGCCGACCAGATCGAATGGTTCTCGCGCAACATCAAAAATCGCGGCTGCAACGTCTTGAGCGTACATCCGCATAACGACCGGGGTACGGCCGTGGCTGCGGCGGAATTGGCCCTGATGGCGGGTGCCGACCGCGTCGAGGGCACGCTGTTCGGCAACGGCGAGCGTACCGGCAATGTGGACATCGTGACATTGGCCCTTAATCTGTACTCCCAAGGCGTTGATCCTGAGTTGGATTTCTCCAATATCAACGAGGCGGCTCGATGTGCCGAGGCCTGCAATCAACTGCCGATTCACCCGCGTCACCCCTACGTCGGAGACTTGGTGTTCACCGCCTTTTCGGGATCGCACCAGGACGCCATTAAGAAGGGCCTTGCCGCCAGAACGAACGCCGACATATGGGACGTTCCTTATTTGCCCATTGACCCGTTCGATCTGGGCAGATCCTATGACTCGATCATTCGGGTCAATAGCCAGTCAGGGAAGGGTGGGGTCGCCTATCTTTTGGAGCGGGACTATCAGCTGGTGATGCCCCGCAGGCTGCAGATCGAATTCAGCCAGGTCGTTCAGGCCGCAGCAGATGTCACCGGTAAAGAATTGACTTCTCAGGAGATATGGGACTTGTTCAGCTGCGAATATCTCGCCGCGCGAAGACCTTATCTGTACCGGGCGCATCAACTGATGGCATCGACCGATGGGGCGGACCACGAGCGCCTGACGCTGCAAATGGAAAATGCCGGCCATGCCGAGACCTGGCTCGGTCAAGGTTCGGGACCTATAGACGCCGTGGTCCATGCAGTCGCGTTGCCTTTCGATGTCCTGTCTTACGAGGAGCACTCCCGCGGTAAGGGAAGCGGCGCACAAGCGGTCTCTTATATAGAGATCACCACAGCCTCGAGGCGCACCCTGTTTGGGGCCGGTATGCACCCCAACATGGTTACCGCGTCGATATTGGCCGTCGTGTCGGCGGTCAATCGGGCAATTGCGCTGGGCGTTCTGCCTGCACGGGCCGATTCGGCACGCACGGGCACATGAGGAATGTCATATAAGCGATTGATATGGAAAGACTAAGCAGCTTTGCTGTTGGCGCCCAAAACTGTGCGACAACTTTCCGGTCTATAGATAGGTGATTCTTGCCGCACTAGTTGAATGCCGGACAGAATCGGATATAGTGCGCAGCTTCAAGAATTGAGCTGATCGATGCTATTGATTTCAGGGGCTTTTCTTCAAAAATGAGTGAACGCGAAGACGAACATTTCGATATTGACGACGAGTTTCTCGGCGAAGCCGAGGAAGCGCACGATTTCGATCCCCTCATTGAGCGCACTGAACGGCGCCCGAAAGTGGCTGCGGCGGCCAAGCGCGGCAAGGCTGCGTGGAGCCGGGTCGAAGACGTCCTGGCGGAACGTCAGCTCGAAAAGGAACTGCGCGATATATTCGAGGACGATTAAATAGTCGCTTCACACTGACGCCGCGCGTCAGGCCTCGCGGGACCTAAACCACATGTCTTCCCCCTTGCCGGTCAATGCTCAGCCTTGGCTTGTGCTCAAATTCGGCGGCACGAGCGTCTCCAACATCACGAATTGGCACAACATCGCGCAGGTGCTGCGGGCGCGCGCGGCCGAAGGCTTCCGTGCGGTGGTCGTTCACTCGGCTCTATCCGGAATTACGGACCGGCTCGAGTCGCTGCTCATCGCGGCCATGAATGGCTTACACATCCCGGTTCTGGAGCAGATCGAACTTGCACACCGCAGCCTCGCCGAACGCTTAAATATCGTTCCCAACATCCGGTACGAAGCGTTCGTGCGGGAATTGCGCCAGCTCGCCGACATGCTGGCGGAGCGTCGCAGCAGCGACGATGCCACCCGCGCGCGGGTACTGGCCATGGGCGAATTGCTGGCCACGACGCTCGGCGCCGAGTTCTTGAACGCTCAAGGCGTCGGCACCGCATGGGTGGATGCTCGCACCGTGCTGCGCGCCGATGAGCGCCTCAATGCAACCCACAAGGCCAGCCTGCTGTCGGCGACCTGCGACTTTGCCCCCGACCCGAAACTTCAGGCGGCGTGGCGATCGCTCGACAACGTCGTGCTGACACAAGGCTTCATCGCCGCCAACGCCGGCGGAGAGACGGTGTTGCTGGGGCGCGGCGGCTCGGACACCTCGGCCGCCTATTTCGCGGCCAAGCTGAGTGCGGCCCGTCTCGAAATTTGGACCGACGTACCGGGCCTGTTCAGCGCCAATCCGCGCGCAGTGCCGACTGCGCGTTTGTTGCGCGAGCTTCACTACGACGAAGCACAGGAGATCGCCAGCAACGGCGCCAAGGTGCTGCATCCGCGCTGTGTGATGCCCGTGCGGCAGTACCAGATTCCGTTGCACGTCTATGCGACACAGGCCCCAGGCCTGGAAGGCACGGTGGTGACGGCCAACGTCGCCGACACGGCAGCGCAGGTAAAAGCCATTGCGCTCAGGAAGGGAATCACGCTGGTGTCGATGGAGAGTCCCGGCATGTGGCATCAAGTCGGTTTTTTGGCCGACGCCTTCCAGGTCTTCAAGCTGCACGGTCTGTCGGTCGATCTGGTGTCCACCTCGGAAACCAATGTCACCGTGTCTTTGGATCCCACCGCCAACACCCTGGATGTCGCCGCGCTCGAGGCGCTGACGGCGGCCTTGAGCGAGATTTGCCGCGTCGAAGTCCTGGGTCCCTGCGCCTCCTTGAGTTTGTTGGGACAGAATATTCGCGGCATCCTGCATGAGCTAGGCGCGGCGTTCGAATTGTTTCAGGACCAGAAGATTTATCTGGTGACGCAGGCGGCCAACGACTTGAACTTCACCTTCGTCATCGACGAAGCCCAGGGCGACCGTCTCGTACAGCAGCTGCATGAGCGGCTCATTCAGAGCATCGGATCGGACAAGGTTTTGGGCCCGACGTGGACCCAACTGTTCGGCGACAAGGACGCGCATGTCGCGCGGCTATTGAATTGGTGGGAGCAGCCGCAGAAGCGCCGCGTGCTGCTCGAGATCGCAGCGCGCGAGTCCGCCGCTTTTGTTTACGATACCGAGACTCTGGACGCGGCGCTCGCCGCGGTGCTGCGCGTCGGCGCGGTCAAGCGCTGGGCCTATGCCATGAAGGCGAATTGGCATCCGGAGATCCTGCGCAGGATCTACGCCGCGGGACTCACCCTGGAGTGCGTGTCGCGAGGCGAACTCGAGCATGCTTTCGCCTCAGTGCCGGCGCTCGATCCGATGCGAGTCTTGTTCACGCCGAACTTTGCGCCGCGCCACGAATATGAATTCGGATTCGCAAAAGGCGTCCGGGTCACTCTGGATAATCTTTATCCCTTGAAAGCATGGCCGGAGGTGTTTCGCGGCAGGGAAATATTCCTGCGCATCGATCCTGGCTTCGGGCGCGGCCACCACAGCCACGTGCGTACCGCGGGGGTGCATACCAAGTTCGGCGTTCCCCTGTCCGAGGCCGATGAGCTCGTTGCGCTCACCCGGGCAGCGGGCGTCCGCGTGACCGGGCTGCATGCGCATACCGGCAGCGGAATCTTCGACGTCGCCAACTGGACCGAGACCGGGGCGCTGTTGGCCGCTCTTGCCAGGCGCTTCCCCGATGTCGCGGTCGTGGATCTGGGCGGAGGTATCGGCGTTCCCGACCAACAGGGCCACAGTGAGATCGATCTTGCCCAGCTGGATCGGAGCGTGGCGGGATTGGCGCGGGAATTTCCGCACCTGGAATTTTGGATGGAACCTGGCCGCTTCCTGGTGGCCAAGGCAGGGGTGTTGGTTGCGCTCGTGACCCAGCTCAAGGGAAAGGGCGATGTGCATTACGTGGGCGTCGCGACCGGCATGAACTCCCTGATCCGCCCGGCGCTCTACGGGGCGCATCATGACATAAGAAACCTCACCCGCCTCGAAGAGCCGATGAGTCATCGGGTCAATATCGTCGGCCCGATCTGCGAAAGCGCCGATCAGCTCGGCGCGGACCGCTGGCTTCCCGACAGCCGCGAAGGTGACGTAATTCTCATTGCCAACTGCGGTGCCTATGGATTTGCCATGTCTTCGAACTATAACCGGCGCCCACCGGCCCGAGAGTTTATGCTTTGACCATGAAGCAGGTCGGCATCATCGGTTGGCGCGGCATGGTGGGCTCGGTGCTCCTCGACAGGATGCGCGAGGAAAAAGACTTCGATGTCATTGCGCCGACATTCTTCAGCACGTCGCAGGCAGGTGCGGCCGGGCCGCAATTGAGGTCGGGCACCGCCAAGGTGCACGATGCCAATGATATTGCAGCGCTGGCGCGGCTGCCCATGCTCATCAGCACCCAAGGGGGCGACTATACGCAGTCCGTCCATCCCCGCTTGCGGGCGGCCGGCTGGCAGGGATATTGGATTGATGCAGCCTCGGCGTTGCGCATGGAAAAGAATGCAGTGATCGTGCTCGATCCGGTGAACCTCGATGTGATGCAAACGGCGCGCGAGCGTGGCATCAAGGACTTTATCGGCGGCAACTGCACCGTGTCGTTGATGCTGATGGCGGTTGCCGGCCTGATGCGCGCTGGGGTCGTGGAATGGATCACCGCGATGACCTACCAGTCCGCTTCGGGTGCAGGTGCGCAGAACATGCGCGAGATGCTCGAGCAAATGGGCGTACTGCACCAGTCGGTGTCGTCCCTGCTGAAAAATCCCGCTTCGGGCATCCTCGAGATAGACCGAAACGTGAGCGCAGCATTCTCGGCCGAGGAATTTCCTCGCGCCCATTTCGATGTGCCGTTGGCCGGAAGCCTCATACCCTGGATCGACAAGGATCTGGGCAACGGTCAAAGCCGCGAGGAATGGAAGGCGGCCGCGGAGGCCAATAAGATCCTCGGATCCGAATCACGCCCCGTGCCCATTGAGGGGATCTGCGTCAGGATCGGTGCGATGCGCTGTCATTCGCAGGCGCTGACCATCAAGCTCACGCAAGATTTACCGATGCAGGAAGTCGAGAAGCTGATCGGCGCCGGCAATCCCTGGGTGCGCATCGTGCCGAACAACAAGGACGCGTCCATGCGCCAATTGTCCCCTGCGGCGGTCAGCGGCCAGTTGCAGATCCCCATCGGCCGGTTACGCAAGCTCTCCATGGGCGGCGACTATCTATCGGCTTTCACCGTGGGCGATCAGCTGTTGTGGGGTGCGGCCGAACCGCTGCGGCGCACGATGCGCTTTCTGCTGCCGCACGTGGCCTGATTTTGGGTCCGTCTAAGGCGCCCACATCACTTCGACCGGGGTGTGGCGCTGGCGCAGTACGCAGCGGATCGGCATCTCGAGCGCAGGCCCGTCGGCACTTGCGGCGCGATAGGTATTCCACTTTTGCGCACCGGTAATCAGGACCACGATACGGCGAGAATCGAGCAGCGCGCTCAAGTTCAAACTCAACCGCGGATGCGGTGCAACCGGCGATCGCATGCCGACGCAGCCCGGAACCGCCGCCGGGTTGAGAGCGCTGGCCAAATTCGGCGATCGCGGAAACAACGAAGCCGTGTGGCCATCATCGCCCATGCCGAGCAGGACCGCGTCGAAGGGGCGAGGGACACGCGCAAAGGTTTCCCAGGCCGACACGGCGCCGAGATCGGGGGTAGGCGCGCCATTTTTTAGACCGATGAAGCGCGCCGCCGACGCGGATTCCTTCAGCAGCACATCGCGCACCAACTTCTCGTTGCTGTCCGGATCGGACGGATCGACCCAGCGCTCATCAGCAAGCGCGACACACACCCGGCTCCAATCCAGGCTCTCGGTGCGCAGCAGCTCGAACAACCTCGTCGGCGACTTGCCGCCGGACACCACCAGGCTGGCGAGCCCGCGCGCGCTGATTGCGGCCTTGAGATTCGCGGCGAGTTGACCGCCGAGTGTGCGCGCCAGCGATTCGCCGTCAGCGAATTTAGCGGCCGGGGGATCGGGATTCGCCATGCCCATGCAACTCCGTCGCGACAATCATCGTCGCAGCCTAATATTTGCGCCCGCGTTCTAGTAAGCCTCGGCGCTATGGCACAATGCCCCATGCCAATGAATATCCGCGATATTATCGCCTTGGCGCGCGTCATCCCCGAGCTTACGTTCAGCGACAGTGCCGCGGCGCTGCCCGTGGCTCGCGCGCTGTTCGCCGGCGGCCTGCGGGTATTGGAAATCAGCTTGCGCACGCCCGTGGCGCTCGGCTGCATCGAGGCTGTCCGTAAAGGGCTGCCGGACGCCGTGGTCGGGGCGGGCGATCTCACGCGCGCCGTCGATTTTGCCGCCGCGGACCGCGCCGGCGCGCAATTCGGCGCGACTCCAGGCTTGACGCCGGAGCTGGCCGCCGCCTCGAGGGGTGCGCGCTTCCCCGTGATGCCGGGGGTCATGACGCCCACCGAGGTGATCAATGCGCGCAATTCGAGCTTCAATGTGCTAAAGCTTTTTCCGGCACAGCAGGCGGGCGGAACGGGCGTGTTGCGCGCATTCGGTACGGCGTTTCCCGACGTGCTGTTCTGCGCCAGCGGCGGGATCACGCGGGCCAACGCAGCGGATTATTTGGAGCTGGCCAACATCGCATGCGTCGCGGCAAACTGGGTGGTTCCGCAAGCTCTGCTCGCACAGAGCGATTGGCCGGGAATCGAGGCGCTGGCGCGAGACGCCGTGTCTTTGGCGAGACCTTGAGGGCGAGGAATTTATGAAGGACCTGACGGACAGTTCTATCGTCAAGAACATTTTGCAGATGGCATTGCCCATCGCGGCCGGAATGTTCTTTCAGACCCTGTATTTTCTGATCGACTTGTACTTTGTCGCCGGGCTCGGAGATGCCGCGATCGCCGGCGTGGGTGCTGCCGGCAATGTGATGTTCGTGGTGTTTGCGGTCACGCAGGTGCTGGGCGTGGGTACCGTTACCCTGATTTCGCACGCGGCCGGCCGCAAGGATCAGGCGGACGCGAATTTGATTTTCAATCAGAGCTTGTCGCTGGCTGCGTGCTGTGCGGTGTTCACATTGGCATTGGGATTCTTTGCCGGCCCCTACTATGTGCGGACCCTGGGTGCGAGCCCGGCGACTGCGGCTGCGGGAATTGAATATCTTCACTGGTTTCTGCCCAGTTTGGCGCTGCAGTTCGCCGTGGTTTCCATGGGATCGGCGTTGCGCGGCACCGGGATCGTGCAACCGACCATGATTGTGCAGGTACTGACCGTGGTGTTGAACGCCATCCTGGCCCCCGTGCTGATCGCCGGTTGGGGCACCGGACACCCGATGGGTGTCGCCGGCGCGGGCCTTGCCAGTTCCCTTGCGCTGGCGGTCGGGGTGGTCATGCTTGCCTTGTACTTCCACCGTCTCGAGAAATACGTGGGCTTCATCCGCGCCCAATGGAGGCCGCAAATGGTGGTTTGGCGCCGGCTGCTGCGCGTCGGACTGCCCGCGGGCGGTGAATTTTTGCTGATGTTCGTACTCATGGCGGTCCTGTACTGGGTGCTGCGGCCGTTTGGCGCCGATGCGCAGGCAGGTTTTGGAATCGGCATGCGCATCATGCAAAGCATGTTCCTGCCGGCCATGGCGGTGGCGTTTGCCGCGGCCCCGATCGTCGGCCAAAACTTTGCGGCGGGCAGGTTTTCCCGCGTGCGGGAAACGTTCGCGCTGTCGACCCTCATCGGTGGCTGCATCATGGTGCTCATGACATTGTTCTGTCAGTGGGGATCGGCGTGGGTGATCACGGGGTTTACCAAGGACCCCACGGCGCTCAGCGTCGGCACGCAGTATTTGCAGATCATTTCCTGGAATTTTCTGGCGTCGGGATTCGTCTTTACCTGCTCCGCGGTATTTCAAGGCCTCGGCAATACGGTACCCGCGGTGGTGAGCTCCGCCAGCCGGATGGTGAGCTTCGTATTGCCTGTGCTATGGCTCTCGACACAGCCTCATTTTGCAATGATCCAGGTTTGGTACCTCTCGGTCGCGAGCGTCGCGTTGCAGGCGGTGTTCAGTCTGTGGCTGGTGCGCCGGGAGCTACGCCTGCGGTTGACGGCGGCGCCGCCGGCGCCCGCGTCGGTGCCGGCCTAAGAGCAGACAAGGTTTTTACGCATGACGCTGCAAACCTTCGCGTCGATTGCCGGATGGCTGGCGGCGCTGCTCATTCTAGGCGCCTATGGCTTACTCTCCTTCGGCAAGATCTTGCCCAGCTCATGGGTCTATCAAGCAATGAACATCGTGGGCGCCGCCGGATTCATCATCAATTGCGCCTATAACAATGCATGGCCGTCGGTGGCGATGAATGTCGCTTGGATGGGAATCGCGTTTTATGCGTTGCGCCGAAATTCCCGCCCGGGATAACCTGGAAGCGCAGAGTGCTAATCGGCGATGCGCTCGGCGTGGCGCGACTCCAGTTCGGCGGCAACCTGCGCCAACGACAGTCCCTTCGCCTTGAGCAGCAGCGCGGTGTGATAGAAAAGATCAGCCGCCTCGGCGACGACCGCCACGTCATCTCGCGTAACGGCCGCCAAGGCCAGTTCAACGCCTTCTTCGCCGACCTTCTGGGCGATGCGGCTCAAGCCCTCCTCGACGAGTGCCGCGGTGTAGCTTCCCGGCGGAGGGTCCACGATGCGCTGTGCAATGATCTGTTCGAGCCTGACCAGAAACTCGAGGCGGTGAGCCAGCGAGCGCGGCGCATCAGCGCCCCAGCAGGTGGCCGTTCCCAGATGGCAGGCAGGCCCGGCGGGCTGCGCCAGAATCAGCAGGGTATCGCGATCGCAATCGGCGCTGATGCTGCAAACCTCCAAGAAGTGGCCAGAGGTTTCGCCCTTGGTCCACAAGCGATCCTTGCTTCGGCTCCAAAAGGTGACGCGGCCGCTGGCTTCCGTCGCCGCCAGGGCCTCGCGATTCATATACCCGAGCATCAGCACGGCGCCGGTACTGGCGTCTTGAACGATTGCCGGAACCAGGCCGTGCATTTTTTCCCATTCGAGCGTCGGCAGTTTCATGGTCGAACCTCGATGCCTTGGGCGCGCAATTCGCGCCGCAGGCCTGGAATGACGATCTCGCCGGAGTGGAACACGCTCGCAGCCAGCGCGGCGTCGACGCGCGCAACCCGGAAGACCTCGACAAAGTGTTCGGCCGCGCCCGCGCCCCCGGAAGCGACCAAGGGTACTTGACAACAAGCGCGCACCGCACTCAATTGCGCAATATCATACCCGCGCCGCACCCCGTCGCTCGCCATGCAATTGAGCACGATCTCTCCGGCGCCGCGCTTTTGCACTTCGAGCACCCAATCGAGCGTTCCGCGCCCGGCATCGCGAGTTCGAGCGAGATCGCCGGTGAATTGCTGCACGCGGTATTCGCCGTCGAGGGTTTGGCTGTCGATGCCTACCACCACGCATTGTGCGCCGAATCGCTCGCTCAATGCATCGATAAGTTCCGGATCTTCGAGCGCCGGTGAATTGACCGAGATTTTTTCGGCGCCGGCGGCCAATACTGCTTCCGCATCCGCTACGGAGCGAATTCCACCCGCAACGCAAAACGGGATATCGAGGGTTCGCGCCACGCGCGCCACCCAGGTTCGATCTACCGTGCGGCCTTCGGGGCTTGCGGAGATGTCATAGAACACCAGCTCATCGGCACCCTCATCGCGATAACGCGCGGCCAGTTCCAATATGTCGCCGACCACGCGATGATCGCGAAACTTCACGCCCTTGACGACCTGGCCGTCGCGAACGTCAAGGCAAGGAATCAGGCGTTTGGCAAGAATGGCTGCAATTCCTCGACAGGGATTAAATTTTCCAGCAAAGCCTTGCCGCTGATGGCAACTGCGGCGCCCACGTCGGCCAGAGCGTGCAAATCGTGCGCGTTGCGAATGCCGCCCGAAGCCTGCCATTCGATTTTCGGGTAGCGCCGCACCGCCTCGCGATACAGCTCGACGTTGGGTCCGGTCAAAGCGCCATCGCGACCCACATCCGTGCACAGCACGTGTTTCGGCGCTGCTGCGCAGTAGTTGTCCAATGCACTCCACAGTGAGTTTTCGGATTGCCGCTGCCAGCCGTGGGTCATGACCCGTGGCACGCCGCCGTCGTCGATGGATACGTCGAATGCCAGCGTAAGGCGCTCCGGCCCGAAATGCGCAAGCCATGCTTGCACCTGCTCGACCTGAGAGATCGCGGCGCTGCCGACCACCGCGCGCGCGACCCCCGCATCCAGCATTTGTGCGAGCGCAGCGGTGTTGCGCAAGCCGCCGCCGACCTGCAAATTAATCGACTTGCGGGCCGCGAGCTCGACAATGATCGCGCGATTGCCGAGAGATCCATCTCGTGCGCCGTCCAGATCGACGATGTGCAGCCAGTCCGCGCCGGCCTCGCTGTACTTGCGCAGCAGGGCATCGGGGTCCGTCGGATAGCGCGTCTCAGCTTCAAAGTCGCCATGCAGCAACCGCACGCAATACCCGGCTCTTAAATCGATGGCGGGAATGAGTCTCATAGGGCGGCTACAGGCTGAGGAAATTCCGCAGCAATTTCGCGCCGACCTTGGCGGAACGTTCCGGATGGAATTGCACACCGACGAAATTGCGCCACTGCACGCAAGCACTGAAGGAAGGCCCATAATGGCTGCTCGCAATCGTTTCCGGGCCCGGGCGCAGTGCATAGCTGTGCACGAAATAGGCGTAGTCGTCCTGCTGCACGCCGTCGAGCAGGCCGCCCGAACGATCGATCTTGAGCGTGTTCCATCCCATGTGCGGAACCGGATGTTCGGCGTCGCAAGGCAATCGTGCGGCGCGGCCCGGAATGATGCCGAGACATTGCGCTTCACCTTCCTCGGACGCCTCGAACAGCAGCTGCATTCCGAGGCAAATGCCCAGTACCGGCTGCTGCAGCGATGGAATCAACGAGTCCAGATTTTGCTGTCTGAGCCGGGACATGGCGTGCGCCGCGGCGCCCACGCCGGGCAATATGACGTGGCGTGCCTTGCGGATCTTGCGCGCATTGGCCGAAACCGCGGAGGTCGTGCCGAGCCGTTGCAACGCAAATTGCAGCGACGCGATATTCGCGCCGCCGCCGGCAACGATCACGACACCGCTTGCGCTCAAAGCGTCCCCTTGCTGCTGGGCAGCTCCACGCCGTCGAGGCGAATCGCTTGACGCAGGCTGCGGCCCACACCCTTGAAGCAGGACTCGATCATGTGGTGCGAGTTATCGCCGCGCACCGCGATGTGCAGCGCCGCGCCCAGGGATTGCGCCAGCGACCTGAAAAAATGCGGCACCAGTTCGGTGGGCAGCTCGCCGACGCGCTCGCGATTGAATTTCCCGTCCCACACGAAGTAAGGTCGGCCGCTGAGGTCGAGGGCGACCTGCGCTTGCGCCTCATCCATGGCCAACAGAAACCCATAGCGCGCAATGCCGCGCTTGTCGCCCAGCGCCTCGCGCAGCGCCGCTCCCAAGGCCAACGCGCAGTCCTCGACCGTGTGATGTTCATCGATCTGCAAGTCGCCGCTGCATTTGAGATTCAAGGCGAAGCCGCCGTGTTTTGCGATCTGTTCGAGCATGTGATCGAAGAACCCCAAGCCGCTGGCGATCTCGCTCGGGCCCTCGCGCGACAAATCCACCTCGACGCTGATGTCGGTTTCCGTGGTCTTACGACGCAGATGCGCGCGGCGCGCACGGCCAACAATGCGGGCCACGATGGCCGGCCAGGTTTCCTCGGCGCGGCCGTTCAAGGCGATGCGCAGGCCCGGTACGCCGAGGTTGGCGGCAAACTCCAGGTCCGTTTCGCGATCTCCGATCATGAAGCTGTGCGCCTTGTCGATGTCATTCGCATCCAGAAATGCCTGGATCATGCCGAGTTTTGGCTTGCGGCACGTACAGTCCTCGCGTTTGAAATGCGGGCAGAGAAACACCGCCTCAAATTCGATCCCTTGGGAGCTGAACAGATCCAGGATGAAGCGGTGCGCGATGTCGAAGGACTCACGCGGAAAGCTCGGTGTCCCCAGCCCGTCTTGATTCGTGACCATGACGAAGGCGAAGCCGGCGCGTTTCAATTCCAGCAGCGCCGGCATGACGCCGGGCATCAGGCGAATCTTCGCCAAGCCGTCGATTTGCTCGTCGGCGACCTCTTCGTTCAAGGTGCCGTCGCGATCCAGGAACAAGATGCGTCTGGCAGTCATGTTCGCTCCACGGAATGCAGCAACGCATCATTTTGCGCGCGTGTTCCCACCGAGACGCGCAGCGACCGAGGGAGCGCCGGATGGGCACGCAAGTCACGAACGATCAGGCCGCCGACGATGCTGTTGTTCATGAACCGGTCCGCATCACTGCAGTCGATCAGCAGATAATTGCTGTCGCTGGGCCATACCTTTGCCACCAGCGGGGAATTCTCGAGACCGCGGCGCAAATAATCCTTTTCCATGAGTAATGCTTCCAGTCTGAGTCGTGAGGCGGCTAATTCTTCGGGCTGCAGGGCGCGTAATGCGGCTTCAATCGTCGGCTGCGCGAGCGCATAGGGCGGAATCACGCGGCGCGCAATTTCAATCAGTGGCGCTGCCGCGAGCAATGCGCCGAGACGTGCGCCGGCGAGCGCATGCGCTTTTGACAGGGTGCGCAGGATGGCAAGTGTCTCAAAGCGCTCCAGCCAACCGACCAGGCTCACAGACCGGGACCACTCAATGTAGGCCTCGTCGATGACGACGATGGCCTTGCCGTCGAGCGCCGTGCAAATGCGCTCGAGCGCGGCCAGGCCCATCAGATTGGCCGTAGGGTTGTTCGGTGAGCACAAGTACACCAGTTTGATCCTTGGATGCCATGCGGCCAGAACCCGCTCCGGATCGATGGACCAGCCTTGATCTCGCTCCAGGGGAAGCTCGATCACCTCGGCTCCTTGGATGCGCGCCGCGACCTGATACATGCCGAAGGTCGGCCCACATTGAAGGATCGCATCGGTGCCGGCACGCAGGTAGATGCGCGACAGGACATCGATGGCTTCGTCGGCGCCGCGCGTCGCAAGCACTTGCGCGGCGGCTACGCCGTACAGCGAAGCCAAACGCTCGATGAGCGTCCGAGGTTGCGGTTCTGGATACCGGTTGAGACCGGCGAGAGTATCGTCGCCCGCCGGTCTCCACGGTGCCTCATTCGCGTGCATGCGCGTCAGGGACGGCAGCCATGCGGCATGCGCATAGGCCTTCAGAGAAACTATTTCCGGGCGCGCCAAGGAGATGACAGGACTCATCGCAGTGCCTCGAGCCGAATACTCACCGCCGCAGCATGCGCGTCCAGGCCTTCAAGTCCGGCCAGGATACTGGCAGTCGGTCCCAATCCTTTGAGTCCCGAGGGCGTGAGTTCCTGGACGGTGATGCGTCTTTGAAAGTCCTCGAGCGACAGGCCGCTATACGAGCGAGCGTAACCGTAGGTGGGCAACGTGTGATTGGGACCGCTGCAGTAGTCTCCCAGAGACTCCGGCGACCAGTGTCCGAGGAACACCGCGCCCGCGCTGCTGATCTTGGGCAACCATCCGCGCGCCTCTCGAATCTCCAAAATGAGATGTTCCGGCGCGTAGCTATTTGCGATGTCGAATGCCGTTTGCAGCGTATCGACTACGATCAGGCGCATCGCTGCGATCGACTCCGCCAGGATCGTCGCGCGCGACAAAGCAGCGCTCTGACGCCGTACTTCGCCGAGTACCGCGGTGGCGAACGCCTGCCGCGTCGTCAGCAGAATGGCTTGGGCCGCGGGGCTATGCTCGGCCTGCGCCAAAAGGTCGGCGGCCACGAATTCGGGACGCGCATCCTCATCGGCGATCACCATGACTTCCGTCACGCCGGCCGGCAAATCGAGCGCCGCTCCGCCTGCATGTTGCGCCACCTGCATTTTCGCCGCGGTCACGTAGGCATTGCCGGGCCCAAAAACCTTGTCGCACTTCGGGATGGACTCGGTGCCGTAGGCCATGGCGGCGATGGCTTGCGCGCCGCCGACCTTGAATATTTGTTCTACGCCGGCTTTGCGCGCGGCTACCAGCACCGCTGAATTCGCATCGCCCGCGCGATCCGGGGCGCTGCACATCACCTTTACGGGACACTCAGCGAGCGCAGCGGGCACCGCCAGCATGATCGCCGTGGACGGCAGGGGCGCGGAACCGGCCGGAACATAGAGGCCGACTGCGCGGATGGGCACGCTGAAGCGCTCGCAAATCACGCCGGGCGATGTTTCCACGCGCAGCGGCAGCGAAACTTGCGCCGCATGGAAGCGTCGCACATTGTCGATCGCACGCTCGATCGCCGCGTGCTGCTGCGCCGTCAGCGCGCGTTCGGCAGCGGCAAATTCCTGTTTCGTCACTGCCAGCGACTCGAGACGCACACCGTCGAATTTTTGCGTGAGCGCGAGGAGCGCCGCATCGCCTTCGCGCCGAACGCGTTCTATGATGTCGCGCGCGGCGATGCTGACGCCCGCGGCGTCCTTTAGCGCAGGGCGGCGCAGCGCTTCAGTTTGCTGCGCACTTGACGATGAGTTCCAGTCGAGAATTCTCATACTTGCCTAGGCCAGCATCTTCTCGACGGGCAGAACGAGCACCGAGGTCGCGCCTGCGCCCTTCAAATCCTCGAGCGTCTCCCAGAAGACATTCTCGCGGCACACGGCATGCACCGCCACTCGATCGCCCAAGCCTTCCAACGGTATGACGGTGGGCGCCTCGCTGCCTGGAAGCAATTTTGCGATGGCCGCCAAAGCGGAGCGGGGCGCATGCAGCATGATGTACTTGCTGCCCTTTACCTGCTCCACGCCGTCGATGCGCATGAGCAAACGGCGGGTCCATTCTTGTTTCTCCAACGGGATCGGCATCGGAGTACGGATCAGGGCAGCCTGACTCTCCATCACCGTTTGCGCATGGCGCAGATGATTCGCGGCCAGGGTCGATCCGGTGGAGACTAAATCGCATATCAGATCCGCGCGGCCCAAGCGCGGTGCGATTTCGACCGACCCTGACAACACCACGACTTCGGCGGCGATGTCATGCTGTTTGAGAAAGCGGCCGAGGATATGCGGGTAGGTGGTGGCAATGCGCTTGGCGCGAAGCGAGTGCGGGCCTTGATAATCGAATCCATCCGGCACGGCGATGCAAAGCCTGCAGCGCCCGAAATCCAGCAGCTGCACTGTCTCGAACAAGGACACAAGACCGCGCGCTTCGAACGCCAGGCGTTTCTCTTCGATGACGTTCAAGCCGACCAAACCCAAATCGCAGACATCTTCCTGCACCAAGTCGGGAATGTCGTCATCGCGCACGAACAACACATCGAGCGGCATGTTCTCGCCGTAGCACATCAGTTGATCTTTGCCGCGGCTGTACTTCAGTCCGCAGCGCGACAGCAATTCCAACGAGTTGTCGGTGAGTCGGCCGCTCTTTTGCACGGCGATCTTGAGGCGCATCGAGTCCCCGGCTCCCTTGCCCCTAAGCATTGAGTTTCAACCGTTCGGTCACGGCCCGGTAACCGCCATTGCCCGACATCAGATAGCGCGCGACACGCCCGATGGTGGTGACGCTCACGCCCGTTTGCTTGTGAATTTCGCGATAGGGGAGGCCGCGCTCCAGGAGCTCGACCACCGCCCAGCGATCCGCCATGGCCTGCAGTTCGGCGGGCGTGCACAAATCGCGGAAAAAACTGCGGCACTCATCGACGGAGCGCAGTGCCAGAATCGCCGCGCACAGCGCCCGTTCGTGCTGCTGCTCTTGCCGTTGGGTCACCGGCCGATTGGTTTTCATGTGTAATCCTGCGCTGCTCGAAATATTACGTTCAATCATGTATTAACGTGCTATTACATTATTACATTGGCAGCGGCGGCGCAAGCGCTGAACGGCTAAATTGCCTTGACGTGCCGGGCGCGACTGCCTAAAATTCAACGGCTTATCTAGACAGGCTGAGGGAAAGGCCCTTAGAAGCCGGGGCAACCAACGATACGTCTCCTTGGAAGGAGGAGGTCGGAACGGTGCCAACTCCTGCGGGGATGCGCTCAGAAGGCGCCGATCCGGTAGATGGGCAGCCAATTGTGCGGGTCTCCCGCGACTTCAATGGGCTACGAGCCGATGCTCCAGGGGTAGTTGCCTTAAGGAGCTTCAAGCAATCGTGGCCGAAAATTCTCTCAATCCGTTCGACGAGACCTTGCGTCTCGCGCCTTTCAATTTGCATTACGGCGATCCGCTGCCGGATGCACGGATAGCCTTTCGGCTGGCGGGAAACGAACAAGGCCCCGTGGTCGTCGTGCTGGGCGGAATCTCCGCGCATCGCATCGTCACCGGCGCGCCCGGCGAAGGTTGGTGGCCCGAGATGGTGGGACCTGGGCTTGGCGTCGACACACGCCAGTACCGAGTGCTGGGAATCGACTATATCGGCGGGCGCGGCGACAGCGCGACGCCTGAGGTCGGCGGGCAATTTCCGCCGATCAGCTCCTATGATCAGGCCAAAGCGCTGAGTCAGATTGTCCGGCATCTGGGAATGCGATCGCTGCATGCCATTGTCGGCGCCTCTTACGGCGGAATGGTCGCCCTGTGTTTCGCAGAGCGATATCCCGAGGCCGTCGGTCACATTGTGGTCCTAAGCGCCGCCGACCGTTCGCAAGTCTTGTCGACCGCGTGGCGCAGCGTGCAGCGTCAAATCGTGCGCGAGGCCATTGCCCGAGGCGACGGTGCGGCCGGGCTCAAGCTGGCGCGCGCCCTGGCCATGGCCACGTATCGCAGCCCCATCGAATTTGCGATCAGATTTGGCGCAGCGCCGAAACGCATGGCTGATCGATTCCGCTTTCCGATTGAAGAATACCTCTTCGCGCGCGGCGACGATTACGTGCAAAAGTACCGCGCCGAATCCTTCTTGACCCTGAGCGAGTCGATCGATTTGCACGAGATGGATGCGACCCAGGTGCATACGCCGGCGACGTTGATCGCCGTGCGCGAGGATCAGCTGGTGCCGTTCAACGACATGCAGGCGCTGTCGGCGCGCTTGAACGGTCCGCGCCAATTGATCGAGATCAATTCTATTTTCGGGCATGACGCCTTCTTGAAAGAGGGCGCGGCCCTCACGCCCATCATCAAGCACGCCCTTGCGGAGCAGCAGTTATGAGCAGCAAATTGACGCCTAAGAACATCGCGACTCGATCGGTTCGCGCCGGTCTCGAGTCGGACGCGCACCATGGTTCCGTGGTACCGCCGATTTACCTGTCGAGTAATTTTGCATTTCAGAGCTATCGCCAGCCGAGGCGCTACGATTACACGCGTTCCGGCAATCCGACGCGCGACCAACTCGGCGAGGCCTTGGCGGATCTGGAGGGCGGCGCCGGCGCGATCGTTACCTGCACCGGATTGGCCGCCATCACCCTGATTTTAGCCACACTCCCGGCCGGGGCACGCGTGCTTGCGCCTTACGATTGCTATGGCGGCACGTATCGCCTGCTCACGGCGCTGCAAGCGAAGGGAAATCTTGTGGTGGACTTCATCGACCAAAGCAATCCGGCCGAGCTGCGCGCGGCGCTGGAGTCGAAACCGATGCTGGTGTGGATTGAGACACCCAGCAATCCGCTGCTGCGCGTAGTCGACATTCGCGCGATCGCCGATGCCGCGCATGCGGCCGGCGCGTTGACGGCGGTCGACAATACATTTTTGTCGCCGATCTGGCAGCAGCCTATCCTGCACGGCGCCGACTATGTGATGCACTCCACGACGAAGTACCTGAATGGGCACAGCGACGTGGTTGGGGGCGCCGTGATCGCGGCGACGCGGGAGCTGCACGAGACCCTGGCATGGTGGGCAAACGCGATCGGCGTCACCGGCGCGCCGTTCGACAGCTTTCTGACGCTGCGCGGCGTGCGCAGCCTGCACGCGAGGATGCGTGTGCATGCCGAGAATGCCGCAAGCGTGGTGGAGTTCCTGACGCAGCACCCTGAGGTGCTACGCGTCTATTACCCCGGCCTCATCGGCAATCCAGGCCATGACATTGCTCGCCGGCAGCAGAGCGGCTTCGGCGCGATGCTGAGTTTCGAGCTCGCCGGCGGCGAGCCTGCCGTCGAGGTATTTCTCACCGGGCTGCAGTGCTTTACCTTGGCCGAGTCTTTGGGCGGTGTCGAAAGCCTCATCGCCCACCCGGCGAGCATGACGCATGCCGGCATGGAGGAATCGGCGCGGTTGCGGGCGGGGATCAGTCCCGGCCTGCTGCGCGTCTCGGTGGGCATTGAAGACCCCGCGGATCTGGTGACGGATCTGCGCGAGGGTCTGGCGCGCGCCGCTAAAGTGCAGCCAGCACCGCATCGGCGGCTGCGCGCGTCGTAAGGCCCAAACCGGCGGGGGCGAGATCGGCGGTGAGCGCACCCGCGCTGATCGCCCGATCGACCGCCTGCTCGAGCGCGTGCGCCTCGGCGTTCAGGCGCAGGGAGTAACGCAACAGCATCGCGGCGCTTAAGATGGCGGCATAGGGATTTGCGATTCCGCGGCCTGCGATGTCGGGCGCCGAGCCATGAATGGGCTCGAACACGCCACCGCGCGCCTCGGCGGAGAGCGATGCCGACGGCAACAACCCCATGGATCCCGCGAGCACGGACGCCTCATCGGTGAGAATATCGCCGAACATGTTTTCGGTCACGATGACATCGAAGTCGCGCGGCCTTTGCAGAAGGTGCATGGCCGCGGAGTCGACCAGCAGGTGCTCGACCAGTACGTCCGGAAATTCAGCCGGCATGATTAGATTCACGGTGGAGCGCCAAAGCCGCGAGGTCTCGAGCACATTGGCCTTGTCCACCGAGGTCAATTTTCTGCGGCGGCCGCGCGCCAAGTTTGCGGCGAGCCGCACAACACGTTCTATTTCCGCCAGGGAATAGCGGCAAACATCGACCGCTTGCGTGGCCGTGCGGGATTTCTCGCCGAAATAAATGCCGCCGGTGAGCTCGCGCACCACCATGATGTCCACGCCGCGCAGCAGCTGAGGCTTGATCGGCGAGGCATCGAGCACTGCCGGGTGGGGGACCACCGGCCGCAAATTTGCGAACAAACCCAGCGCCTTGCGCAGCTGCAACAAACCCTGTTCGGGGCGAACCGCGGCATTCGGGTCCGACCATTTTGGGCCGCCCACCGCTCCCAACAATACCGCGTCCGCCTGCATCGCCAGAGCAAGAGTGGCAGCCGGCAACGGCTCGCCGGTTGCGTCGATGGCGGCGCCTCCCAAGAGCGCAGCTTCGAATACGAAGCGATGATCGAATCGGGACGCGACTGCCTCGAGTGCCCGTACTGCTTCGGCCGTGACCTCCGCGCCGATGCCGTCGCCGGCAAGCACTGCAATCCTCGCATCCATCAGCCGCGCGCCGCCTCGAAGCGCTCGATGTCTTCCAGCTTGCTGCGTAAGTAACCGAATTCGTCCAAACCTTTCAAGAGGCAGTGGCGCGCGAAGGGCTCGATGGCGAAGGAAATCGATGTGCCCGTCGGCAGGGCCAGCCGCATGGCCTCCAGGTCGATATCGAGCTCAGCACCCGGATGTTGCAGCAGCCATTGCGCCGTCCGCTCATCGACGACCACGGGCAAAAAGCCGTTCTTCAGTGCGTTGCCGCGAAAAATATCGGCAATCTCGGTGCTGATGACCGCGCGGAATCCATAGTCGAGCAGCGCCCACGGCGCATGCTCGCGCGAAGAGCCGCAGCCGAAATTGCGCCCGGCCACCAGGATCTGCGCGCCCTCCGCTTCGGGCCGATTCAGCACAAATTCCCGCTTCGGCGTGCCATCTTCCTGGTAGCGCCAATCGGCAAAGAGTTGTTTGCCCAGGCCCTCCTTGGTGGTCGTGGTCAGGAACCGCGCCGGGATAATTTGATCGGTGTCGATATCGGTGGATGCAATGACGGCGGTTCGCGACCTGATGTGTCTCAATGGCTGCATTACAACAGCTCGCGCGGGTCAGCGATGCTGCCTTTGACTGCACTGGCCGCGGCGGTCAATGGACTGGCCAACAGCGTTCGCGCTCCCTTTCCCTGACGGCCTTCGAAATTTCGATTGCTCGTGCTGACCGAGTATCGGCCGGCTGCCACGGTGTCGCCGTTCATTCCCAGGCACATGGAGCAGCCGGACTCGCGCCAGTCCGCGCCCGCGCCTTTGAAAATCTCGGCGAGGCCCAGGGCCTCGGCCTGCCGCTTGATCTGCTGCGAGCCCGGCACGATGAGCAATTGCACGCCCGGCGCGACCTTGCGTCCTTTGAGTATTCGAGCGGCCGCTTGCAAATCCTCCAGCCGCCCGTTGGTGCAGCTGCCGATGAAGACCACGTTGACCGGTTTGCCGAGCATGGGCTCACCGCCGTGGAATCCCATGTAGCGCATTGCCTTGTCGAATACTTCATCGCCTCTCTTTTCGGGGATTGCGGCGCTGATAGGCACGACCATACCGGGATTGGTGCCGTAGGTGATCATCGGTTCGATTCGTTCGGCGCGAACGTCGACCGACGCGTCGAATCGAGCCAAAGGCTCGGTCACCAGGGTACGCCAGCGCGCTTCGGCGGCCGCCCAGTCCTGCGTGCGCGGTGCCCGCGGCTTATCCCTCAAGTAGTCGAAGGTGACCTCGTCCGGCGCAATCATGCCGGCGCGCGCTCCCGCCTCGATCGACATATTGCAGACGGTCATGCGCTCGTACATCGACAGCGCACGCACCGTCGAGCCCCGATATTCCAGTACGTAGCCCGTGCCGCCCGACACGCCAATTTGCCCAATGATGGCAAGAATCAAATCCTTGGCGGTGACGCCCGGCTGCAATTGCCCTTCGATATTGACCGCCATGTTCTTCGGCTTGCGTTGCAACAAAGCTTGCGTGGCGAACACATGGCCGACTTCGGTGGTGCCGATCCCGAAGGCGAGGGCGCCGAATGCCCCATGCGTGCTCGTGTGGCTGTCGCCGCAGACGATGGTCATGCCTGGCTGCGTGCAACCGAGCTCAGGGCCGATAATGTGGACGATGCCGCGGCGCGTGTCGTGCATGCCGAACAGCTCGATGCCGAATTCGGCAGTGTTCTGCTCCATTTGGCGCACTTGTCTTGCCGCGGCCTCTACCTTGATCGGCATGGATCCAAATACCTGGCCGCTATGGGTGGGAGTCGAATGATCCATGGTCGCGAGCGTCCGATCGGGCGGCGAACCGGTAGCCCGTGCCGCCTCAGCATGCTGAATGCTTGCGGCGTCGTCACCTCGTGCACCAGGTGTAAATCGACATAGAGGACGGCGGGCGTGTCGCGCGTTTCGGCCACGACCTCATGTGCCGACCAGACCTTGTCGAATAGCGTGCGCGGCGTCATGCGGAGCGGATGTCAGCCCGCTTCCAGCCAGGGCATGCGCGCGCGCAGTTGCGCGCCGACTTTCTCGATCGAATGGCTCAAATCCGCCTTGAGCAGCTTTGCATACTTGCGCCGGCCGCCCTTGTTTTCCGCGATCCATTGCCGCGCGAATTTTCCTTGCTGAATTTCCGTGAGAATTTTCCGCATCTCTTTCTTGGTGGCCTTGTTGACGATGCGCGGTCCGCGGGTGAGGTCGCCATACTTGGCCGTTTCACTGATGAAGCGGTGCATTTTCGTAATGCCCCCTTCATGCAGCAGGTCGACGATCAGCTTGAGCTCATGCAGACATTCGTAATAAGCCACGGCCGGCTGATAGCCGGCTTCGACCAGCGTCTCATAGCCCTTCACGACCAACTCCGTCGCACCGCCACAAAGCACCGCCTGTTCGCCGAACAGATCGGTCTCAGTCTCTTCTCCGAAGGTGGTTTCGAGCACGCCGCCGCGGGTTCCGCCGATGCCGTCGGCATAGGCCAATGCCTTGGGCTTGGCGCGTCCGGAGGGATTCTGAGCGACCGCCAGCAGGCAAGGCACACCGCGCCCCTGCTGGTACTGGCGCCTCACCAGATCCCCGGGACCCTTGGGCGCGATCAGAACCACATCCAGATCCTTGCGCGGCCTGATCTGCTTGAAATGAATATTGAAGCCGTGGGCGAACAGCAGCGTTGCGCCTTTGGCAAATCCCTGGCGCAATTCGCCGTAAAGGGGCTTCTGCGTCAGGTCCGGCACCAACATGGCAACCAGCTGCGCGCCTTTGATGGCCGCGGCGGGCTCCGCGACGTGCAACCCATCTTTCTTGGCCTTGGTCCAGCTGGCGCCCTTGCGGACCCCGACGATCACATCGTAGCCGCTGTCGCGCAGATTGAGCGCATGCGCGCGCCCCTGACTGCCGTAGCCGAGAACCGCGATGCGCGCGCCGCGCAGGGCCTTTTTGTCGACGTCCTTTTGGGAATACAAATGCATTCGAGTCTCCATAAACGCAAAACCCCGCTTAAAGACGGTCGCGGCCTTAAGCGGGGTATCTTGAAAAAATTGCGCTTAAACGCTTTGTTAACTAGCATCGATAGCACCACAGAATGTCCTATCATGCAAGGATTCCCAGGTATCCGCGCACGCTCGCAAGGACTCTATTGCATGAATCTAGGCGGTAATTCCCCAATCCCATTGTGGCTGTTGTACGAAGACGAAATCGAGGGCTGGCGCGGTGGCCAAACGGCGCCCGCGCGTCAGTGGCTCGTGGAGCAAAACTTCAAGGCCGAGAAACACCGCGTCGTGTTGTTGCCGGATGCCGGCGGCGGTATGGCCTGCGCCGCGGCAGGTCTGGGCAGGCGACAAGGAGAGTTATCGCTCTGGCACGCCGCAGGATTGGCCGAAAGATTGCCCGTGCGGCGTTTTCGGCTCGCACAAGAATTCAGCGCAGAGGAGGCCACACAACTGGCACTGGGCTTCGCGTACGGCGCATATCGTTTCGAACGGTATCGTTCCGCCAAGAACGAATTGGCGAGCCTCGATCCGCCGTCGAATGCCGATATGGCATACGTTGCCCATGCCGCGGAGTCGCTGCGTATGGCGCGCGACTGGATCAATACGCCGGCGGGCGATTTCGGGCCGGCGCAGCTGGCCGCCGCCGCGCGCCAGCTTGCCGAGCGCCATCGGGCTGCGTTCAAAGAGTGGATGGGGCCGGATCTGCTCACCGCAAACTTTCCGGCGATTCACGCCGTGGGACGCGCGAGCAGCGAGGCGCCGCGCCTGGTTGAGCTGCGCTGGATGCCGCCGGGCGGGGAGGAATATCCCCGCGTGACGTTGATCGGCAAAGGCGTGTGTTTCGACAGCGGCGGCTTGGATATCAAGCCAAGCTCCGGCATGGCGCTCATGAAAAAAGACATGGGGGGCGCCGCCGTGGCCCTCTCGCTCGCTCATTTGCTCATGAGCGCCGGGATCCGCGCGCAGCTGCGCGTGCTGGTGCCGGCCGTGGAAAATGCCATCAGCGGCAACGCCTACCGGCCCGGTGATGTGCTGGCGACGCGCAAAGGCTTGACCGTCGAGGTGGGTAACACGGATGCGGAGGGCCGGTTGGTTTTATGCGATGCCCTCGCTTTTGCCGACGCCGAACGTCCTGCCTTGATCATCGATTTCGCGACCCTGACCGGCGCGGCGCGGGTCGCGCTGGGACCTGAGCTGCCGGCTCTGTTCGGTAACGATGAGCGCGTCGTGCATGAGCTGGCGCGAGCAGCCGCGGCCGAGCACGATCCGCTCTGGCCGATGCCGTTATGGGCCGGTTACGAGGATGAGCTTGCCAGCAAAATCGCGGATTTGAACAATGTTGCGTCCTCGACTTTCGCCGGCGCGATTTTCGGTGCCTTGTTCTTGAAGCGCTTCGTCACCGAATCGCCGTGGGTGCATATCGACTTATATGCATGGAACTCCAAGGATCGCCCAGGCCGCGGCGTCGGTGCGGAGGCCCAGGCGGTGCGCGGCGTCTATCGCTACTTGGTTGAGCGCTTCGGCATTGCGTAAGCCAGGAGCCTAAGGGGCATGCCCAAGAAATCTGCCGCCGTCGATCTGCGCCGCCACTCGCGCTTGGTGGTCGATGGGGTGAGGCAGGCGCCGAACCGATCGATGCTGCGGGCCGTTGGCTTCGGCGACGCCGACTTCGAAAAGCCGCAAGTGGGCATCGCCTCGACCTGGAGCAACTTGACGCCCTGCAATATGCACATCGATGAACTCGCGCGCCTGGTGGCCGCGGGCGCGGATGCGGCGGGAGCGAAGGCCGTTACCTTCAATACCATTACGGTGTCGGATGGGATCTCCATGGGAACGCCCGGAATGCGCTATTCGCTGGTATCCCGCGAGGTCATCGCCGATTCGATCGAGACCGTCGTGGGTGCGCAGGGCTTCGACGGCGTCGTGGCGATCGGCGGCTGCGACAAGAACATGCCCGGCTGCATGATGGCGCTTGCGCGCTTGGACCGCCCGGCGGTGTTCGTGTATGGCGGCACGATCCGCCCCGGCGCGGACAGGCGCGACATCGTTTCCGTCTTTGAGGCGGTGGGCGGGCACGCGCAAGGAACCATATCCGAGCAGCAACTGAACTTCGTCGAGCGTACCGCGATTCCCGGTCCGGGCGCCTGCGCCGGCATGTACACCGCAAATACCATGGCATCCGCGATCGAAGCGATGGGAATGAGTTTGCCGAACAGCTCCGCTCAAGACGCCGTCTCGAGCCAGAAACGCGACGATTGCCGGCGGGCCGGCGGCGCCGTCGTCAATCTGATCAGGCGCGGTATTTCGCCCCGCCAGATCCTGACTCGGAAGTCCTTCGAGAACGCGATAACCGTGGTGATTGCGCTCGGCGGCTCGACCAATGCGGTGCTGCATCTCTTGGCGATGGCTTCCTCCGCCAACGTCAAACTGAAGATCGACGACTTCACTCGCATCGGCAAGCGCGTGCCGGTGTTGGCGGATTTGCGCCCCAGCGGCCGGTATTCGATGTCGGAGCTGGTTGCCGTGGGCGGCATTCAACCGTTGATGAAAACCTTGTTGGATGCAGACTTGCTGCACGGCGATTGCTTAACGGTGACCGGCGCAACGCTGGCCGAAAATCTTCGCGACGTATCTGCATACCCGGAGAATCAGCCGATCGTCCGGCCCTTGAGCGATCCGATCAAAAAAGATAGCCACTTGGTGGTCTTGTACGGGAACCTTGCGCCCGAGGGCGCGGTTGCAAAAATTACAGGTAAAGAAGGCCTCAGCTTCAAGGGCAAAGCACGCGTATTCGATTCAGAAGAGAAGGCGCTCGACGGAATCCTGAACGGTAAAGTAAAAGCCGGCGATGTCGTGGTTGTCCGCTACGAAGGCCCCAAGGGTGGTCCCGGCATGCGCGAAATGTTAAGTCCCACGAGCGCCATCATGGGCAAGGGCTTGGGCAGAGAAGTTGCACTTATTACAGACGGCCGGTTTTCCGGCGGCAGTCATGGATTCGTGGTGGGGCATATGTCGCCGGAAGCGGCGCTCGGCGGCACGCTGGCCCTGGTCAAGACCGGCGATGAGATCACGATTGACGCGCAGCGCCGCGAAATCACGCTGCATGTCGCCGCCGGCGAGCTCAAGAGACGCCGTAAATCATGGGCTGCGCCGCAGCCTTATGCGCGCCGGGGCGTGTTGGCGAAGTACTCCCGGCAAGTCAGCAGCGCGTCGTTGGGAGCCGTCACCGATATGGAGCAAACTGCATCAAAAGTCGCCAAGACCTCGTAAAGTCTGACGTTCATATGGGTGATTTTGGACTTACATCGCGCTTGCAGTTCGGGCGGGATATGTGTCAGTCTTCTTTACTCGCCGAAGGGAACTTGCTGGGAAGCTGCTAGGTAACTGGCTGCAAGTT
>DASXMG010000010.1:0-51804 GCA_036495805.1 Steroidobacteraceae bacterium
CGCTGCAGGCGCCGCGGCTGTATGTGCCGGTAGATATCTCCGGCGCTTTTCTTGATCAAGCGGTGATATCGCTCAGGCACCGCTTTCCGGACATCGGCATTTGGCCCATTGTGGCGGACTTCACCGGGGATTTCGACATTCCCGCGGCCATCCCGATGAAGGGACGCTCGGCGTTTTTCCCCGGCTCAACGATCGGCAATCTCGATCATCGCGAGACGGTCTCCTTCCTGCGGCGCATGCACCGACACGTAGGCGCAAAGGGAACCGCCGTCATCGGTGCGGACCTGACCAAGGATATCAAGGTGCTGCGCGCCGCCTACAATGATCGACGTGGAATAACCGCAGCGTTCAACCTAAATCTTCTGGCGCGGATCAATCGCGAGCTCGACGGCGACTTTCGCCTGGATCGCTTCGCGCATGAGGCGCGCTGGAACAATATGAATTCCGCGATCGAGATGCACCTGGTGAGTCTCGAAGCTCAGACAGCGGTGGTGGACGGGCAGAGCTTCGACTTCGAAACCGGAGAGTCAATTCATACGGAGACTTCCCGCAAATATGATGTGCGCATTTTTTCCGCGCTGGTCGAGAGCGCCGGATGGTACATTGAAGAGATGTGGACCGATGCGCCTCAATCATTCGGAGTATTCGGCCTCGCCTCCCTGTCTTGATCGCGATGCGCATCCACGCCCAGGCGGATGAGATCCTGGGCGTAGCACGCGTTTGGGCCGAGTCTCAGCGTCGCAGCATGCTCATCAAGGATCTTTGTGGGGCGGCCATATACCCGGCCAGAAATCCCAGCGAAGCCGACACGCCGGCGATCACGCCGATGGCAATCCAGGGGTTCTCGCGCACGTAATCGTCGGCCGAACTCGCGGCATTCCTGACGGCATCGAGCGCGATAGAATCCGCCTTTGCGATCGCGCCTTTGGCGGATCGAATCGTATCGGTCACGCGCGAGCGTAGCTCTTCACGCTGCGGGCTCTGATCGTTGGCGACCTTGCTCATCGGGCCTTCCGGATGGTCGGTCAACTGTTGCAGTTCCTGTGATTTGTCCATCATGGCCTCCTATTTTCGTGTGATCGTCAGGCATGCTGTTCTAAGGCCGCCCGACTCGTCTGTAGGCGGACAGGCTCACTTGCGGGTGTGGATTCTCACATCGAGCCTCGACTCGCGCTGAATCCGCGGTCAATATGCGTCGCGTGACGTTGCTGAACCGCAAATCCGCGATTTGGTCGGTGATACGCGTCTCCAGCGGCAATTTCCTGGAGATGTACGATTTCATGGTCTTCGGCTACTACGCTGCGGCGATCGGCAAGGCGTTCTTTCCAACCGGCAGCCCGTTTCTCTCACTGATGCTCTCGCTGATGACCTTCGGGGCGGGTTTTCTGATGCGTCCGTTGGGAGCCATCGTACTGGGCGCCTACGCCGATCGGCACGGCAGGCGGGCCGGCTTGCTGTTGACGCTGTCATTGATGTCGGTCGGTATTGTCTCGATCGCGCTGACACCGGGCTATGCCAGGATCGGCCTGATCGCGCCGCTCTTGGTGTTGTGCGGTCGATTGCTGCAGGGTTTCTCGGCCGGCATGGAATTGGGTGGAGTCTCGGTATACCTATCGGAAATCGCGACGCCGGGTCACAAAGGCTTCTATGTCAGCTGGCAATCCGGCAGTCAGCAGGTCGCGGTGATGTTCGCCGCGCTGGTCGGGGTGCTGCTCAGTAACGGGCTTTCGCCAGAGCAAATGCTCAGCTGGGGCTGGCGCGTCCCGCTGCTCATCGGCTGCGCGATCATTCCGTTTCTGTTCTGGCTGCGGCGCTCCTTGCAGGAAACCGATGAATTCATCGCCCGCAAGTCGAGGCCCAGCATTTCGCAAATATTAGGATCGCTCAAGGTCAACTGGCGGATCGTGCTCATCGGCACCATGATGGTCACGACGACGACCGTGTCTTTTTATATGATCACGGCCTATACCCCGACGTTCGGCAGCGCCGTATTGCATCTGGCAGCAATGGACAGCCTCGTGGTCACACTGTGTGTCGGCGCATCGAACCTTTTCTGGCTGCCGATCATGGGGAGTCTCTCAGACCGGGTGGGTCGCCGGCCCTTGCTTTTCACGTGCACGGCCTTGATGCTGGTGAGCGCTTATCCCGCCATGCTGTGGTTGGTCGCGCATGCGTCATTTTCCAGGTTGCTTGCTGTGGAGCTCTGGCTTTCATTCCTGTACGGCAGCTACAACGGAGCCATGGTAGTGTTCCTGACCGAGATCATGCCCATTGAAGTTCGGACTTCGGGATTTGCCCTTGCCTATAGCCTGGCGACAGCCGTATTCGGCGGATTCACCCCGGCCATCAGTACTTACCTGATTCATGCCACCCAGAATCAGGCCGTTCCCGGCCTGTGGTTGTCCGCGGCTGCGGTGATGGGTCTCCTCGGCGCATATTGTGCGCGGCCTCAGACGGCTGCCGTGTAGGCTGACCATGAAAGAGATTCCGGGCTTTGACGCGAGCAGCTTCGAATTCGAAGGTGATGCGCGCTGTGTCTATCGCGCCGGCTCTGGTCCCGCCGTCATTGTAATGTCGGAAATTCCCGGGATCACCCCGCAGGTCGCGAGGTTTGCGCAACAAGTGATCGAGGCGGGCCACACCGTGTTCATGCCGCTGTTGTTTGGCGAGCCGATGCGGCCGCCCGAGTACAGCTATGCGCTGCGAGTCATCGCGAAATCGTGCATCAGCAAAGAATTTCGGGTGCTCGCGGCAAATCAATCGAGCCCGATCGTGGACTGGCTGCGAGCGCTCGCACGCCACGCCCACGCGGAATGCGGCGGCCGCGGTGTCGGCGCGGTGGGCATGTGCTTCACGGGCAATTTTGCATTGGCCATGATGCTGGACGCCCCGGTGCTGGCGCCGGTTTTATCGCAACCGTCGCTGCCTTTTGCCATCACCAAGTCGCGGCGCGGCGGATTGCACGCATCCGACGAAGAGTTGCTGGCGGCCCACGAGAAAATCGACAACCATGGCGCCCGCATTCTGGCACTGCGATTTATCCAAGACCCCATGTGCCCCGGTGAGCGATTCGCCAGATTACGCGACGAATTCGGGGCCGCATTCGAAGCGATCGAAATCGACGCGAAATACGCCAATCCCCGATTTTCAAAACCGGCGCATAGTGTGCTGACAAATCATCTCATCGACGCGGCAGGCGAGCCGACCCGGGAAGCGCTTGACCGTACGCTGGCGTTTCTGAAGGAGCAGCTCTCGCGATCAGTGAATGCGCCGCGCGAGCCAATCGCTCATGGTGGTTGAGACGAGATCTGCGGCATCCTGCTGCACGAAGTGCCCGGCACCCGGGATCGTAACCAACGTGAAATCCTTCTCGACCAGATCCCAGGTTCCACTCAAGGCACCGGGCAGCAGCGCCTGATCGCCAAGGCCATGAAACTCGAGTACGGGCACGGTCACCTTGGGCGGCGGCTGGGCTGGCGCCGTGTTCGGGTCCTGATCCGGGCTCGGATAATTTGCACGGTAGTAATTCAACATGGCTTCGAAATCCGAGCGGTTGAATGCTTCGATATAGTGCGCGCGCGCCGCATCGTCCTTGACCCAGCCGGCTAGTTTTTCAGAAGTCAGGTTCTTTTCCGCCCCTGGCTTTTGAAAATTAAAGGCGTACTCGCTGTTCTTGCGCTGTTGCGGATTGTTTTTGATTTCGCGCTGAATGCCGCTCGGATGCGGAAGGTTCAAGATAACGAGCGCTTGTATCCAGTCGGGATGCGTCATGGCCAGGGTCCACGCCACCGCACCGCCCCAGTCGTGACCGACGATCACCGCGCTGCTGCGACCCTCAGCCTTGATCACCGCGCCGATGTCGTTCACCAGCAGGGGCATCGCATATTGTGCGATGCCGGTGGGACGGTCCGAGAGGTCATAGCCGCGCTGATCGACGGCGACCACCCGATAGTGTCCGCTCAGCGCGTCCATCTGCTTGCGCCAGGTGTATCAAAAGTCAGGGAAGCCATGGATCATCACAATCAACGGCCCCTTGCCGATCGCAACGTAATGAATTTTGACGCCGTTTGAATCGGCATTGTGATGTTCCACGCGGTCCCAAAGATCCTTGGGGGCGGAAGCCTTGGCGATGCCGGGCGAGGCGCCAACGAGAATCGAGGCAAATAGGGTCGCGCACAGAAGAGTTATTATTTTCATACCCGCCCCTCGAAAGTGTGTTGATTCAGCATAGCAGAAGAAATACAGGGCCTATAATGAGGGCAGGAGGCTCGCCATGCCGAGCGGGGATCAAGAGGGCGCGCTGCAAGTCGGCGAGTGGATTGTCAATCCCTCGCTCGACAGCATTTCGAAGGGCACCCAGACGCAAAAGCTCGAGCCACGCACGATGCGCCTGCTCCTGTGCCTGGCCGGTTCCGCGGGCGAAGTCGTCAGCGTCGAGCGGTTGCTCAATGAGGTTTGGAGCGGCGTGGTCGTGGGATCGGCGTCGGTATATCAAGCCGTGTCTCAATTGCGCAAGCTGCTCGGTGATGTGGACCCCGAGCCGACGTATATCGCGACAGTGCCTCGAAAGGGCTATCGGCTCGTCGCGGCGGTCAAGAGACTGGAGCCGCGCCGTTACACCGCCACCATCCCCTCCAGCCAGGCCGCGCCTTCCGCCGAAGTTCCGCTGACGGCCGCCGCGCCGCCGCCGTCTTCCAAAGCAAACAAGTTGCCGCTGATTTTGGGCGGCGCAGCGATCTTCGCGCTGATATTGGTGGGCGCATTTGTTTGGAAGGTATCCTCGACGGCCAAGTACCTGGCGGCGTCCGCCAACTCGATCGTGGTTCTGCCCTTCATCGACATGACCGCGGACAAATCCAACCAATCTTTCTGCGACGGCTTGACGGAAGAGCTGTCCAATTGGCTGGCCCAGATTCCGACCTTGAAGGTGGTGGCACGTACGTCGGCATTCGCGTTCCGCGGGCAGGGGGAGGATGTGCGCAAGATAGGCAAGGAACTGGGTTCGAACCACATTCTCGAAGGCTCGATACGACGATCGAACGATCGCATGCGGATAACGGTGCAGCTCATCGACGCGCGCAATGGTTTTCACCTTTGGTCCGAAGATTTCGATCGTCCGCTCGAGGATGCAATCAAGATCCAGGAAGATATCTCGCGCGCTGTTGCCGAGAAGCTGCAGGTCAGGCTGACCTCCGATTCTGAGCGGCAGCTCGTGGAACGACGCACGACTGATTCCCACGCTTACCAGCTGTACCTGTTGGGGCGCTACTACCAACAGCAGATTACGCCCGCGGCTACAGACCGGGCAGTGGATCTGTATAGACAGGTTCTTGCCTCGGATCCAAAATTTGTGCCCGCCTATGTTCAATTGGCCTATGCGCTGCTAAATCGAAGAGCGTTTCGTGATATCCCCGTGGCCGATGTCGCTGCCGTCGTGGAACCCTTGATTGCTACCGCTCTGCAACTCGACGACCGCTTTTCCAGCGCGTACGCGGTCCGCGGCGCGCTGCGAGCAGACCAGTCGCGTATGAATGAAGCCTTGCAAGATCTACAGACCGCCATTGCGCTCAATCCCAACGATTTCGGCGCGATCGCGCGGATCGGTCGAATTCAACTCGACGACGGTGAGCCTCGAAAGGCGTTACGCACTTATGATCAAGCCGCGGCATTGGATCCGCTCAACTACAAGGTGCAGGTGCAGCGCTGCACGGCACTGGCGGACCTTGCTCAATACGAAAATGCTTTGAGTGCCTGTGAGCGTGCCCGCGTTCTGCAACCAGGCAGCCCGGACGCTGCGGATCGTCTGCATTGGCTTGCGGAAGCGCGCGGACGAATTGACGAGGCATTGCGCTGGAACACGCAGTCCATCAACGCTGAGCCGAATGACGATTTTGACTTGTACTGGGATCGTGCCGGCTTATTCCTGTCGATTGGACTCTCTGCGGCAGCACGCGAAAGTATCGATATCGGCCAAGGCAGAACTAAGGATGACATTGGCACCAAGGCTGCGCTCGTACGGGTGGTGTACTGCGCGGGAGGAGCCGGTGCCTTGAAAAGATATCTCGATTCATCCCGGCTGGAAGAGGATAGCAGCGCGATCGTCTTGAACGAGGCCGCCTACGCGCATCTGATTCTGGAGGATGCAGCCGCGGTCAACGGGCTGATCGCTCGGGCTCTGGTCGCACCCGACCGCCTGCCGGGATTTGCGGAGACGCCCTGGTATGCCCGAGGCGAGCGCGCCGCGGGGATCTCCTATCGACTCGATCTGGCCACGGCGCAAATTCAACTGAGAGATCGGGCATCGGCGCTGCGGGAACTGGAACCGGTTTTATCAATGGTCAACGAAATGATTGCCGCCGGAGTGGAGCGCTATGCAACCTACGAGCTTAGAGCGAAAGTGTACGCGCTGGAAGGAAAGGGCGACGATGCCATGCGAGATCTGAATCGGGCTGTCAAGCTCGGTTGGCGGCGCGCATGGTGGGCGATGAATGAACCATACCTTGCCTCGCTGCGCAGCCGGAGCGATTTTCAATCTCTAATCAAGCAGGTCGATCTGTCCAACCAGCAGCTAGTCGAAAAGCTCAGCGCCGACCCGTCCGACTATGTCCTTGATCGGTCGCGACCTTCGATTCCGGCAGCCGTCTGCAACGCCAGCGGATAGTCCGGGAAAACGCGGCAGGGGCAAGGCGCCAAGAAACTCGGATTACCGCCGCTGTTCGACCCACCCCCATGGGACGCGATCTGCTGGATGATCACGCCTCCCGGGAGAGCCTCGGGGTTCGCCGAACTCTCGATGCCTCCAGTCCGCAGTCTTTCGTGACGGGTCTGCTGCGCAATTGCTTCAGCTTCGAAGCGCTCGAGAATACGCATGCCCATCGCAAAAATTATTTGGCGATAGGCGTGTTGCCATTCATCAAGCGTGTAATTTTCCGGGATGCTCTTCAGCAGTTGGCGAAACTTATCTGCAAAATCATTTCGTGCAGCCATGATTGGACTCCTTGTTGATTTGGTATCGTTGTGTCCTTGCACCCTTTGCGGCCTGGGATTATGCCGCAGATTCGCTGTGCCCAACAGATCTCGATCCCTGCGGCCGGTGCACCGCTAGGTCAAGCGGCGATTCCGGGAAGGGCTGTTGCCTGCTACAGTGCGCGGGGCCTTAAGAGGGAAGCGTATGAAGGGCAAGGTCGTGGTGATTACGGGTGCGACGTCGGGCATTGGCGAAGTCGCCGCGCAACGGCTCGCCGGCATGGGCGCGAGGATCGTGCTGGTGGCGCGTAATGCCTCGCGAGGCCAAAAAACGCTGGCCCGGCTGCCCGGCATCGGCACGGGCGCCGCTCACTCGATCTATTACGGCGATCTGTCGCGAATCACCGATGCCAAGCGCGTGGCGGCGGAAATCGCTGCGGCGGAACCGCGCATCGACGTGCTCATCAACAATGCCGGCGCTCTGTTCGGCACGCGTCACCTCACCGCGGACAATCTGGAAGAGACGTTCGCAACCAATCACATGGCGTACTTCGTACTCACGCTGGAACTTAAGGCGAATTTGCTCGCTGCCGCTCCGGCTCGCGTGGTCAGCACCGCCTCGGACGCGCACAAGGGGTACACCTTGGATTTCGATGACCTGCAGGGCGCCAAGGGCTACTCGGCGATTCGGGCCTACGGACGTTCCAAGCTTTGCAACATTCTCTTTACCCGGGAACTGGCGCGCCGCTGGAGCGGAACGGGGGTCACCGCGAACTGCCTGCATCCCGGATTCGTCGCTACGCGCTTTGGCGATGCCAGCGGCGGATTTCTGTCGAGCGTGGTGCGCGTTGCCAAAACCCTTTTCGCCATAACCCCGGAGAAGGGCGCTGAAACCATCGTCTACCTGGCATCTTCTCCGGATGTGGCCGCGATCAGCGGCGACTATTTCTATAAGTGCCGCCCGACGACGCCGACTGCCGGTGGACGGGACGATGCGGCAGCAAGCCGCCTGTGGAACGAATCCGCGAAACTCGCGGCAATCGAGGTTTGAACATGACAACTACGCAAATGTTCAGCGCGTTCGCGCTCATCGTGGCGCTGCAGGGCACGGCGCTCGCGCAGGAAGCGCCGATGCCGCCGCTTCGCCCCGATCAGGTCGCATTTCGCGCCCTGTACAAGGAACTGGTTGAGACCAACACGACGTTGTCGGCGGGCAGTTGCACGCTGCTGGCGCAGCGGATCGCGGCGCACCTGAAGACCGCTGGATTTACCGACAAGGATCTCACGTTTTTTTCCGTGCCCGATCATCCCAAGGAAGGCGGTCTGGTTGCCGTCTTGGCGGGAAGCTCACGAATGGCGAAACCGATGCTATTGCTGGGTCATCTGGATGTGGTTGAGGCCAAGCGTGAGGATTGGACCCGCGATCCTTTCACCCTGATCGAGGAAAACGGCTACTTCTACGGACGTGGCGCCGCGGACATGAAGGCCATGGACGCCACTTGGATCGATATGCTCATGCGCTTCAAGAAAAGCGGCTATCACCCGAAGCGCAGCATCAAGCTGGCCCTGACTTGCGGCGAGGAGACCACCTATGCCTTCAACGGCGCGCAGTGGCTGGCGAAGAACAAGCCGGAGCTCATCGCGGCCGAATTCGCGCTGAACGAAGGCGGCGGCGGCCGTACCGACGGGCACGGCAAGCTGGTGGTCGAGTCGATCCAGGTGGGCGAAAAAGCCGCGCAAAACTACCGCCTCGAGACGGTCAATGCCGGCGGCCACAGCTCCATCCCCATCCGCGACAACGCGATCTACGAACTTGCCGATGCGCTCGGTAAAGTAAGGGATCATGAGTTTCCCGTAGAAATGTCGGCAACGACGCGTGAATTTTTCGCCAAGGCGGGGGCTGCACGCGCAGATGATTTGGGGCATGCGATGGTGGCGCTGTCGAAGAACCCTGGCGACAAGGCGGCCGAGGCAATTGTTTCCAAGGATCGCGGCTATCACAGCATGCTGCGAACGACTTGCGTTGCGACCTTGCTGGAAGGCGGCCATGCCAATAATGCGTTGCCGCAACGGGCCGCGGCGAACGTCAATTGCCGCATTTTCCCCGGCGAGAGCGTCGAGAGCACCCAGGCCGCCCTGGTCGCGGCCATCGGCGACGCGGGCGTCAAAGTGACGCCGGTGCAACCCATACGCCCCATCGCGGTTCCGCCGCCGCTTGACCCCAAGGTCATCGGCCCAGCCGAAGCGCTGGTCGCGAAATATTTTCCGGGCGTGCCCTTGATCCCATCCATGTCGACCGGCGCCACCGACGGCATCTTTCTCGAAGCGATCGGCATTCCGGTCTATGGCGCGCCCGGCGGTTGGGGCGATCCCGACGGCAACGGCGCGCACGGTCTGAACGAGCGCCGCAGCGTGCGATCCGTGTACATCGGCAGAGACTTTCTCACCGATTTGGTGAAAGGGTACGCCGACGCAACCTAGGCGCATTTCTATCGGCTGCAACAAAAGACGGAGAACCCATGGCTCGATACGTAGGGGCGATCGATCAAGGCACGACGAGCACGCGATTCATAGTGTTCGACCGCGGCGGCAACATGATCACCTCCGCGCAAAAGGAGCATAAGCAGATATTCCCCAAGCCAGGCTGGGTCGAGCACGATCCGCTTGAAATCTGGCAGAACACGCAAGAAGTTGCGGGTGCCGCCTTGGCACGCGCGAGCCTGGGACCATCCGATCTTGCGGCAGTCGGCATCACCAATCAACGCGAGACCACGGTTGTGTGGGATAAACGCAGCGGCAAACCGCTGCACCATGCGCTGGTCTGGCAGGACACGCGAGTGGATCAACTGGTCGCGCAATACGCCCGCAATGGCGGCGCGAATCGTTTCCGCGCGAAGACCGGATTGCCGCTGGCCAGTTATTTCAGCGGTCTAAAGCTGCAATGGCTCTTGGATAACGTGCCTGGCGCGCGGCACAAGGCGCAGTCAGGCGAGCTTCTGTTCGGCAACATCGACACCTGGCTGTTGTGGAATCTCACCGGCGCAAGCGATGGCGGCCTGCACATCACCGATGTCACGAATGCCAGTCGCACCCAATTGATGAATCTTGAAACGCTGGATTGGGACGAATCTTTGTTGGAGGAGTTTCTAGTTCCGCGCGCAGTGCTGCCGCGGATCGTCGCTTCCAGCGAAGTCTACGGTGCCATCAAGACACCCGCATTACTGGGCACCTCCATCGCCGGTATTCTCGGCGATCAGCAAGCCGCCTTGGTGGGTCAAGCGTGCTTTCGGCCGGGCGAGGCCAAGAATACCTATGGAACAGGCTGTTTTCTGCTGATGAACACGGGCGAGAAACCGATCGCCTCGACCGCCGGGCTGATCACCACCGTCGCGTACAAGATCGCAAAGGAGCGGGCATGTTACGCCCTGGAAGGATCGATCGCCGTGACCGGCGCGCTGGTGCAATGGCTGCGCGACAATTTAGGTATGATCGCCAGCAGCAATGAAGTTGAGAAGCTCGCCCGCGAGGTCGAGGACAATGGCGGGGTATATTTTGTACCGGCCTTCTCGGGGCTGTACGCGCCGCACTGGAATGAGCGAGCACGCGGAACCATCATCGGTCTGACGCGGTACGTCAACCGCGCGCACATCGCCCGCGCAGTGCTTGAAGCGACCGCGTATCAGACCCGTGAAGTGCTCGGTGCCATGGGCGAGGACTCCTCGATCCAAATTCCGGAGCTGCGTGTCGATGGAGGCATGGTCGGCAACGAGCTGCTCATGCAATTTCAGGCTGACATTCTCGACGTGCCGGTCGTGCGGCCGAAAATCACCGAGACCACCGCGCTGGGCGCGGCGTACGCGGCTGGCCTTGCGGTGGGATATTGGCGCAATCGCGAGGATCTCGTCGGCAATTGGGCGGTGGACAAGCGCTGGAAACCGCAAATGGCGGAAAATCGCCGCGCCGAGTTGTTCGACTCTTGGCAGAAGGCCGTGGGCCGCTCTTTGGATTGGATCGACTAATTGAGCAATGGAAATTGCGGCGATCGACTTAAAAAAATAACGAAGGGGACAGCATGCATTCGGCATTTCTCGGCGAATTTTTCGGCACCATGATCATGATTTTGCTTGGCAACGGCGTCGTGGCAAATGTCGTGTTGCGGCAAACCAAGGGAGAAAAATCCGGTTGGATCGTCATCACCACCGGTTGGTGTTTTGCGGTCATGGCGGGGGTATTCACGGCATTGGCGATCGGCAGCGATGGACATCTTAACCCTGCGGTGACGGTGGGCGTGGCTATTTCCAGCGGCGATTGGTCCCGGCTTAGCGTGTATGTACCGGCGCAGATCCTGGGCGCCATGGCAGGTGCCATGCTGGTCTGGCTCACTTATCTGGCTCACTGGGGAAAGACGCCGGAGCCCCTGGATAAATTGGCCTGCTTTTCGACGATACCCGCCATTCGCGCGCCCTTGGCCAACACTCTGACGGAGATCATCGGTACCTTCGTTCTTGTTCTGGTTGCGGCCTCGATTTCATCGAAATATGGCACCGGTGTGGGACTCAGCCCGGGCCTGGGGCCTTTTCTGATCGGCTTCTTGGTATGGGGAATCGGTTTATCTCTGGGCGGCCCCACCGGCTATGCCATTAATCCGGCACGCGATTTCGGCCCGCGCGTCATGCACGCGGTGCTTCCCATTGCGGGGAAGGGGACATCGGATTTCAGCTACGCCTACGTCCCCATCGTCGGCCCCTTAGTGGGCGCGTGTATTGCCGGGATCTTGGTCAAGGCGATTGGCATCTAGCGGCAGCCGGGCGGTGAAGCTGGTGCCGCTTTCTTGCGAGGACGTCACGGACAGCGTGCCGCCGTGAGCGCGCACGATTTCCGAACAAATATACAAGCCCAGGCCAAGGCCCTCGCGATTTCCCGTTGAAGACTGGCGCCAGAACGGTTCGCAGATCTTGTCGAGATTTTCCGCCGGTATGGGTTCGCCGCTATTCCAAACGTTGAGCACAAGGTCCGATTCGTCGGCTTGCGCCGATACCTTGACCGGACCGTGCGGCGCGCCGTGCTTCAGCGCGTTGCCGATCAGATTCGACGCGACTTGCTGCACGCGCCCCAGGTCGCAGCGCACCTTGCGTGTCACGCTGATGTTGGCCAGTATTTGCCGGCCAGGCTGTCCGTCTTGAAACTCTCTGACCACTGCATTGAGGCCCGCGTCGATATCTTGGACCTCCGCGAGGCTGACGCCCACGCCTTCGCCTTGCCTCGCCCGCGCAAAATCCAGCACATCGTTGATCAAAGAGGACATGCGTTTCACACTGACTCCGATTCGTGCCGCGACGCCCCTGAGCGCTGGGTCCGCCAGCTTTTTCTCGAGCAATACGCCGGCGGCGTAGATCGCCTGCAGAGGATTGCGTAAATCATGGCCGAGAATGCCGATGAATTTTTCGCGCAGGTCGTTGGCGGCATGAGCGCCGCGCAATGCGGATTGATCCTCTTGCCGCGCGAATTCGCTGTCGAGCTGCACCCCGATGAGAGCCGCAAAGCGCGTGAACATGCTGAGGATTTTTGGGTCAGCCACCTTGGCAGGCGCCGGATCGATGGCGCAGAGATTTCCAAAGTAGCGGCCGCTTGGCAAGACAATAGGTACCGAAACGTAGCTTTCGATTTTGTAAAGCTTCAGCGTGTGATGGTTGCAATAGCGCGGATCGGCGCTCGCCTGCTCAATGACAATCGGTGCATTAGGCCTCTTTGCTTCGATGCAAAGTGTCGTTTCAAGATCCAGCTGTGCGCCGGGCGTGAGGCCGAAGTTGATGTCGTCTTTGACCGCGCATGCGGTCCAAGTGCTTTCACTGACCCGAGCCACGGCAGCAAATCTCATCCCCGTGGATTCGCACAGAACCTGCAGCAGCGTGGGCACCGCCTGGAGCTCGTTGACGGCGCCTACATCCCGCGCGATCTCTTCGGCGGAGTCGTGCACGATCTGCGGCTGGCGAGGTAGATTTGCTGACAAATCAAGATCCTTGCTGCATCGCGGGAGGGGCTTAGATTGCGGATTCTTTGGCCCGCATACTAGGCGCAATCTGGCACTACTGCGAGCGGATTTGTAGTGCAAAGTGAATCCTGACAGCGCATGACGGGATTCAGAGCTAGGCTGCGATCACCTGGGTCGGAATTCGGGCAAAATCTTGAAAAAATCAGCATCCACCAGCGCCGTGAAGGCGAGCGCCGTGCCGGGTCAATGCCTTTGCGGCGATGTGCGCATAGAGATCGATTTCCCTGCGCGCTGGGCTTGGCATGACCATTCCCCGGCAAGCCGGCATGCCCACGGCGCCGCGTACGCCACCTACGTAGGCAGTTGGCGGCGCCGGTTTCGCATTACCCAAGGGCAGGCAAAAATCACCCAGTTCGAAGACGCCGTCGCGGGTACGACGCGCAGCTTTTGCGCCCGTTGCGGCACGCCGATTTGCTATGAGCGCGGCCGATCCCCGCATATGATAAATGTGCCGCGTGCCTTGTTCAAAACCCGGACCGGCAGACAAGCGCGCTATCACATCGCTATCGAACAGATGCCCGAGTGGACTTACTTGGGCGAACGGCTGGTGCCTCTGAAGGGATATCCCGGCGTTGTTTGGGATCGCTCAAAGCGCAAACCACGCGCGCCGCCGATAGCGGCTAGCTCACACACCAATCAAAAGCAGGCGGGACCTTAAAAACGACGACTTCCTGAGGGTGCGGGACGAAATCGTCGATAGAGGGGACGACCTCGTGGTTTGCCGGCCAACGCCGCTGCGGCACATCGGCTCTTATGCAATACGGCCGAAGAAACGCAAAAACTCAACGCGAGGGATGAGCGCACCCATGCGATTACTCGACAGTGTTGCCCGCTGCCACACACCCCTGATCGTGCCCGCCGGCAGCGGTCTCCCGCGGCTCGAGGTCGCGGGTCCGAGCCGATTCGCACCGCAAGTCGCGAACTGTCCGTTGCGATTTGTGCTGGGCGATGACTTGACCCAGGCCAGCGCTGACCTGGCATTTGCCGACGGCGCGCGCCTGGTCGGCTGCATGGATTTGTTGCGAATGCCCGCGCCGCACCTTTGGATCGAATGGAACGACGAGGTGCACAAGCGCGTAATCCATGAAACACGTTCGGCATCCGCATTCGACACAGCCTCCACGGGTCGAAAGGCCGGCATCCTGCTGCGCGCGTCGGCCAACGGGCTGACCGCCGTCGGGCGCACCTTTTGGGCGGATGCCGCCGTGGATGAGCGTGCCGAGGTGACGCTGTCGCCTCTGGAAACGCATTTCGACCTGCGCGGTGAATTCGCGGATTCCAACGGTTCGCAAGATGCCCTGTCGGGCGGTTTCGTCGATGCCACGCACACCGGCAACCCCGCGACCGCATCCCTATTGGGCCATGTACGGTTTCGCTTCGAGGAGTCGTGGTCTGCCTATTATCGCGAGGCGGCGGCCGATGCGGATTTCAAGCGTCGCTTGATCAACGACTCGATCAATTCAATCGCCTGGGACGCGCCCTTTGTGCTTGCCTTTCTGTTGCTGCTGAGCGCAAAGGACGCCACGCGTCTGATGCCGGTGTCGCGCGCCGCCATCAATCGCAAACGGCTCGCGAACCGCCGCTCGCCGCTGCTCGATCACATCGAAGTGAATGCGTCTCTGGATGCATTGTCCACAGGCGAATCGGCAGAGGGTGGTAGCGGACGCCAATCGCCGCGCCTGCATCATGTTCGCGGTCATCTGGTGCGGCGCGAAAATCGCGTGTTTTGGCGCGTCTCGCACCTGCGCGGCAGCGGGTTGCGCGGCACAGTTCGTTCCAGGACCGTCTGCCTGGCCTTCACCAGAAGGCTCGATCAGGAAGCGCGAATTTAGAAATTTACGGCCGTGCCCGCATGCCGTCCGTGGCAAAGCTCACGCTGCCCGCGTAGTGAGTGCGAATGGAGTCCAATACGGCGCGCTGCGACTCATCGACGGCGGGCGAAATGTGGCTGAGCAAGAGCGCTCGTGCACCCACCTCCTGGGCGAGTTGCCCAATGGCGCGCGGCGGGGTGTGCAAGGTGTACAGAATGTCGGGAGAGCCTGGCGGATCCAGCACCACGGTGTTGAACACCAACAGGTCGGTGGACTTGGCGATGCGGCGTAAGGCGGGCAGGCCCTGTGCATCGATGTCACCCGAGAACGTGACGCTCCTGCCGGCGTGCTCAATGCGATAAATCACGGAGGGCGCGTCTCCGTGATGTCCCGCGATCGCAGTGACCGCAACACCGCCTTGCTCGAGAATTTGCATCGGCGCGGGATTCTCAAGCGGTGCAGGTATGTCATGCCCGTGCAGCGTGATCGGCGCGGCGAAATCGTTCAAGTAAGCAAAGGCGCCCTTGTGTCCGAACAACAGGCGCAGAAACTCACGAGTGCTCGGAAAGTAGGCGTCTTCACCCTTGCCAGGCGAGCCCGCAGGGCCCCACACGTTGAACACAATGGGTCCGGATCCTGAAACGGCGCGTGCTTTGAATAATCCAGGGATTTCACCGGCATGATCGATGTGCAAATGAGTGAGCAGCACGATGTCGGTCTCTGACAGCGAGGCTTTGGACTGACCCAGGCGAGCAAAAGATCCGGGGCCCGCATCAACAAGGATGCGCGCGTGCCCGTCAACAAAGAGCAGATAGCTCGACGCCGCACGACCCGCCGCTCCGGGACCGCCGGATCCCAGCACCAGCACTTCGAGCGGCGCGCCCGTCTGCGCAAATGACCAGGAACTCGAGCCGAGAAACAGCCAAACGAGGAGTGATAAGCGTCGGATGAAGTCGCGCATAAGAGCCGTGCAACTCATAGCACAGATCGCTTGTCAGCGCCTCTGCCGGGATTGCCCGAATCGTTCCCGAAAGTCAGGCCCCGTTTGCCTTTTGCCGAGCGCGCTGACACTCTGGCGCCCCTACACAATTATTAGGAGCCGCTGGGATGTCCGCATACAAATTGAATTCAGCCCTTCGCAGCGTCGGACAGCGAGCGCTAAGCGGGCTTGCGGCGTCCCTCATCGGAATCTTAGGATTCGCGCTGCCGGCAGCGGTTGACGCGGCAAATTCGAAAGCACCCGCCGCCCCGCTCAAGGTCTATATCTCAGTCGATATGGAAGGCGTCGCCGGCGTGGTCACGGCCGACCAGTTGCTTCCCAGCGGTTTTGAATATGAGCGATTCCGCCGTTTCATGACGGACGAAGCCGTGGCGGCGGTTCGCGGCGCTCAGGCGGCGGGCGCCACGGAGGTCGTCGTCAGTGATTCGCATGGAAACGGTGAGAGTCTCATGATCGAACTCTTTCCCAAGGACGTTCGCCTCGTACGGTCGTGGCCGCGGCACGGCGAAATGATGGCAGGCCTCGATTCCAGCTTCGCTGCCGCGCTTTTTGTCGGCTATCACGCGTCGACGACAAATCCCAAGGGCGTGCGGGCGCACACCATTTCGAGCGCCCATTTCACGCGCGTCGCGCTCAATGGAACTGCCGTCACTGAGGCAGAGTTGAACGCAGCGTATGCCGGGGCCATGGGCGTTCCCATCGTATTCGTCTCCGGCGACGATGTCGCGATCAACGAGGTCACGACACGCTTAGGTCAGATGGAGTCGGTGGTCACCAAAAAGAGTCTTGGATTTCACTCGGCGGAGTCGCTCACGCCGGCCGCCGCCTGCGACAAGATCTATCACGGCGCGCTGTCGGCCGTTGCTCATCGGGATCAACGCAAGCCCTATGTTCTTTCGACGCCCCTCACCCTGGACATTTCATTCAAAAACTACACGTCGGCGGAAATCCTGGCTTACCTGCATTCGGTGGAGCGAACGGACGCTCATTCGATTCGATTCGTGGGCAAAGATATGGCGGAAGTCATGGATTTCATCGTGTTCCTGGACTACTACAATCCAGACATGACGCCCTGAAGCGAGTCACGCTCGTCTTGCCGGTCGTTGCAGCAAGTCCCAGAGGATGTAGTCGCGCCAAAAATCATCGGTGTGCAAGAACAGAAAGACCCGGCCGCCGCGTACCAAGAGCGCGATCAGGCCGAGGGACTGTTCCATTAAGCAGCCCAAGTTTTGACGAAGTCGGACAGATTCGGCAGCACATCGACCGCGGCATGCAGCAGGACGATCAGCAATAAATTGCGCGTTCGCGCCCACAACGTCCCGAACAGCACTGCGACCGGCGAGAGCACGCCGATGGTAAAGGCAGTCACCTGCACAGGATCGGGCGAATAACCGTCAACTCCGGGATGGCCGCGCAGATACAGACCCGGTACGTGCGCCAAAGCGAATAGCGTGGCGCCCGCCACGACCGCCCCCGCCTCGGTTTTCAAGACGGCCGCCAACCGGGTTTGCAGCACCGCGCGAAACAGGAATTCCTCGCACAAGCCCGCCTCGATGGCCACCCAGATGAATGACGCGGGCGCCGCCCAGATCAGAGTGGCGGCGGATGCGTGCCGCGTTTCGATCTCACTGAGTACCGGCGACACAACGCACAGGGTCGCAAGAACGATCGCTCCGAGCACGAGAAGCGGCAGCCAAAACCCCGGCTGTCCTGTCCTCAAATTGAAGAGCGGTGCAACTTTGGCGCCGAGCGCCGCCAGCAAAAGGGCCGGTGCCGCCACATGCACCAGCAGTTTCACGGCCAGCACCAGCAAGTCCTGTTCGCGCCCCGCGGGAAACACCGCGCGCGTTGCGCTCATTCCCCATCCCAGAAAAGCCACCGCGTAGATGATCAAAAAACCGAGGATCGCCCGCAGCTCAAACGCAGGCCGGGTCACGGCCATCTTCGGCGGTGCGGCCTTGGCGGTAAGCGGCAGGCTCAGCAGAGGCAATGCGACGCCGAATACGGCGAGCGAAACCATCGGAAGTGTCCAGTCGGCGCCCTTGGCTGCGAGGTATGCCGTCGCCGCGCCCCACAGGGCGAGGTAGCCACCCACAAATTTCGCCGCGCGAGCCGGGATGCGTGAAGTGAGGGACATGCTCGCTGTATGATCCTCGAATGCTGTGTACCTTACTAGCCATAGCGGCCCTGCTGTCCGGCGCGATTGATCCGGATACCGCATCGGTTCAGAAACAATTGCAGGCGTACGATCAGGCGTTGCTCGACGCCATTGCACCCGGCGATAAAGCGGTTTGGGAACGGCTGCTCGCCAAGGATGCCATCTATGTGGACGAAAACGGCACGATCATGAACCGCGATAGTTTTCTGGCCGCATTGAAACCGCTGCCGGCCGGATCGAGCGGACACATCAGCATCGTCGACTACCGGACCACCCTGCACGGCGACGTTGCGCTGGTCGTTCATAAGGACGATGAGCGCGAGAATTATCACGGCATCGCGCTAAAAGCCGACTACCTCATGACCGAGACCTGGGTCAAAGAGGGGGCCGATTGGCGGCTCGCGTTGGTGCATGTGTACGTGGTGGCCAAGGATCCGCCTGCCATCAAAACACCCGCAAAGCGGCTCGCTGAATATGAAGGCTCGTATCGCGCGGCGCCGGATCTGTCGTACGTCATTCGGCGCGACGGAGATCATTTGGTCGGCGAGCGGCAGGGATTGCCGAGCGTGACGTTTTCGCAGGAAGCCACCGACGTGTTCTTCGTGCGCGGGCACCCTCGCGACCGAAAAATATTCCGGCGCGATGCCAACGGCAAAATCGTCGATTTTGTCGATCGTCGAGAGGGCGAGGACCTAGTGTTTGCCCGCGGCGAATGAGCTGGTGGGATAAATTGCCGGGCGGTTGGCGTCATTCGCGATGGTCAGGGTCAGCCGGTAGAAAAATGTGTTGAATTTCGTCGCGGCGGCGAAATCCATGGGCTGCGTGATGTCATCCTGCGGCCGGTGATAGCGGATCTGATACCACTCGCGATAGCGTCTTTCCGCCTCCGTGTTGGGATCGTAGCCGAAGATGAAGCTGATGGCCGGCACATGAATGCCGAGAAACGGATGCTGGTCGGCGCGCGCGAGTAGGTTGCGCTCGGGTTCGGCGTCCGGACGGATGTCGATGTGCATCGGCGCGGCGACGGCGCGTGCGGTTGCACCGAGGGTGGTATCGCCGAGCGCCTCCGCCGTCAGGATGTTCAATGGGAACAGCGGCCGCAGCTGATCGAGATTGACGTCCGCCGCGAGTTGCGCGGCGGGCACGGTCGGATGATCCACGAACCAACGAGAGCCGAGTAATCCTTTTTCCTCGCCGGTGAAGGCAATAAAAAGAATGCTGCGCTTCGGCACACGCAGCCGGTGTGCCTTGATGTCGTCGGCCGTTTGGATCAATAAGGCGACGTAGGCCGCATCATCGAGCGTGCCGTTGTAGAGATTGTCGCCTTTGACCGGCGTGCCGAACCCATAGCCATCGAGGTGCGCGGCGATTACGACATACTCGTTTTTCAGTTTCGCATCGCGACCCGGCAGCTTGGCGATAATATTGGGAGAGCTGATGTCACGCTGCGTCACATGCAGCTGCACGCGCAGCGACGCGGGAATTTCCAAGCTCGCCAGCGGCTGTTTTGCGCCGCCCGACTTGAGTATCGCCGCGGCGTCCTGGCCAGTACCGGCGAGCAGCGTGGCAAAGGCCTCCGCGCTCAGGCGCATGCTCGCCAATGGCGCGGCATGTGCTTTCTCCGCCGGCTGCATGCGCAGCGTGACGCTGCGCGCGTAAGCATACGGCCAGCGCGGCGGCTCGATGGTAAAATAAGGATCATCGACGTTGATGAGACCCAGCGCGCCGCCCTCGCGGGCATTGGCTGCGCGCACCGAAGCATTGGGCAGGCCTTGGCGCTGCGTGCCAAAGCAGACGACGATCTTTCCGGCGATGTCGGCCATGGCGTCCTTGCCGCAATAGCCGCGAAATGTCAGCGGTGCTTCGAATTGAGCCGTGAGGTTTTCGGCCGGCGCAATCGTAATTTGCTGCAAGAACTTCAGCGCTGTTTGCGCGCCTTGCGGACCGACGAGCGTGAAGCTGGTGCCGTCCGGAAGAACGTCGATCTGGTGCATCGGCACCGTTTGGAAATAGCCGCCATTTTCGCCCGCGGGCGAAAGACCCGCCGCCTTGAAGCGATTGGCGACATAGTCGGCCGCGCGCTGGTAGGCCGCCGACCCGGTATCACGGCCTTCCATGCCGTCATTGGACAGCGCGACGGTCGTATGCCACCAGGCCAACGTATCCGTGTCGTGAATTTCCGCATCTCGCGCGTGCTGCTGTGCTTCGGCAGCGAGCGGGGCGGCAAATGCCAACGCCAGCCACAGAAGATTGGGGAGAAGGCGCTCGCGCGCAATTCTTGGCATGCAACTTATCCTTACGAACCCTTGACGGCTTTGCGCAGTTTATCGATCCGTGCCGATGAGGGGTCGTTCGGTCCCAAGAACTGCATCATCGATTCACCATGGATGGCATTTTCCGCGATCACCTTCAATGCCACAAGGATCGGAGTGGCGAGTATGACGCCGGCGATGCCCCAAAAAACCCCTCCAAACCACAGTCCGAGGAAGATCAGCAGGGGGTTTACGTCCATCCGCCTGCCGACCAGCAGAGGCTGAACGATCTGCCCTTCGATGACGGACAGGCCCAAGTAGCTCAAGGCGACGCCGAGCGCGTGCCCGAGTCCATCGAAAGATACGATTGCGACCAGCGTCACGACGATGAGCGTGGTCGTCGCGCCGGCATAGGGAATGAAATTCAAGAGCGCGGCAACGGCGCCCCACAGGTAAGGCGTGGGCATTCCCCAGGCCATCATGACCAACGTGGTCGCGATCCCCAATCCTAAATTGATGAATGCCGTGGTGACGTAGAAATGACCGACTTCGGCGCGCACCTTTTCGATGTAGCCCTGCACGTGATGGGCCTTGAGATGGTCGAAAAAAGCCACAGTCATGCGTGCGACCATCGGCGGTCCGCCGGCCAGAAGAAAAAGCGTAATGATGACGAAGGTCGCCAAGCCGATGGCCGCATCGCGCACCGTCGACAGCAGAATGCGCGAGGTGCTCTCTTGCGGGACCGCGACCGCCGTAGGTTCGGCGGAACCAGGCGCGCCCACCTTTCCCGCCCGGTCGGTCAGCTGTTCGATGTGGTTCATCAGCCGCGCCACGGGCGTGAATTTCCGTTGGATGACGGAGAGCGTATGCGGAGCCGACGCATACCATTGCTGGCTCGGCGTCCAGACCAACGCCACCAATCCGGACACCGCCGCGAGCGCCATGATCAGGATCAAGACCGCACCGATGCCGCGGGGAAGTCCGAGGCGCAACAGCGCTTCCACCGGACTCGACAGGATGAGACCGGCGAGCATGGCGAGCGCGACAGGTATGAATGCGGCATGCCCCACATAGAGCAGTGCACCGATCAGGAACAGCAAAATTCCCTTGCCGGCGTTGAATTCCCTGACGCCCCTGAGGGTTTTCGGCAGACGGTCGAATTTTGGGGGGTCTGTGGACATGCGGGCATCCTGGTGGGCGCCATTTTAACGCTTTGCGCAGAGCGGCGTTTGAGCGCCGCGCCGCCCGCCCACCACACGTCAATCGTGCGCCGCGAGCCCGTCGAGCAACACCTGGTGAAAGGCTTTCGGATCCTGTAGCTGCGGGGCGTGGCCTAGCTCGGAAAACTCCACAAGCTTGGCACCCGGGATGCGCATCGCCGCACGCTTCGCCAGCTGCGGATAGTCGCCGAGGGTGGCGCGGACGGCCGGCGGCGCGAAATCCTTGCCGATGGCGGTGTTGTCCTTGTCGCCGACTATCAGCAGCGTGGGCACCGCAATGTCTTCGAACTCATAGAACACCGGCTGCGTAAAAATCATGTCGTAGATCAGGGCCGAGTTCCAGGCCACCCGTGCCTTGCCCGATCCGCGGTTCAAGCCCGCCAACATCTGGACCCAAATCTCATAGTCGTCGCTCCAGTGGCCGGCGTAATAGGTTGCCAGTTCGTAGCGGCGAATGGCGTCGGCATTGGTTTTCAACTCTCGCGCGTACCACTCATCGACCGAAATCGGCGGAACGCCCTTCGTCTTCCAGTCCTCGAGACCGATGGGGTCGACGAGCACCAGATGTTCGGTCTCCTGCGGATACATCAACGCATAGCGGATTGCGATCATCCCCCCGGTTGAGTGGGCAACCAAAGCCGCGGTTTTGATGCCGAGCGAAGCAAGCAGTGCATGCGTGTTCGAAGCGAGCTGCTGAAAGGAATACTGGTAGCGGTCAGGCTTGGTCGATTTGCAAAAGCCGATCTGATCGGGCGCAATCACGCGGTAACCCGCAGCCGTCAGGGCATCGATCGTGGTGCGCCATGTGGCGGCGCAAAAATTCTTGCCATGCATGAGCACGACGGTGCGCCCGTTCGGGCTCTTCGGCAGCACATCCATATAGGCCATGTGTAATGTCTGTCGTTGCGAGCGGAAATCGAAATGCGCCACGGGGTAGGGATAGTCGAAACCCTGCAACTCCGGGCCGTACGAGGGCTCCGCCGCGGCTGCCAGAGAGCAGACGGCCACCAGAAGGGCAAGAAGGCAGCGCTTCGAAATCATGAATAGCCCTTGTGAGCCGCCCCTATGTCGGTGATCGAGCGAGGCTAGGATTAGCACAGGCGCAGGCCGTTGGCTGCCGCACTTTTTCTGATGTCCCGGCAAGCCATGTCTTACAATCCGCCATTATGAAAACACTTACTCTGCTGTTGATCTCCTTCCTCGCATTGCCCGCGGCGCAGGCTTCATCGGAGCGCTTGGGAACAGTTTCATTCGCGGTGTCCTGTGCTCCGGCCGTGCAGACCTCGTTCGTTCGCGGCGTGGCGCTGCTGCACGATTTTTGGTACCAAGAGGCGCAGCGCCAATTCGAAGCAATCGCCAAGGCAGATCCCTCCTGCGCGGTGGCGCACTGGGGCGCCGCGATGAGCTTGTATCACCAGATTTGGGACCGGCCGGACGAGCGCACGGTGGCCAAGGGGTGGCAAGAAATGCAAGCGGCGTTGGCGCACCCGGCGAAGAGCGCCCGAGAGCGCGCCTACGTGGCTGCATTGAGCGATTTCTACAAGCCGGGCCCGCGCAACTACCAGGCTCGGGTCGAGACGTACGCCGCCGCGATGGGCAAACTCTACCAAGATTATCCCGCGGACACCGATGCCGGGGCGTTTTATGCGCTGGCGCTCCTGGCATCGCAGTCACCCAACGATGACAGCCTGACGCTGAACCGCAAGGCGATGTCGGTGCTGACGCCGCTGTTCGCGAAATATCCCGATCATCCCGGCGTGGTCCACTACATCATTCATGCCTGCGATACCCCGTCGCTGGCGCAGGATGGGCTGGCGGCCGCCAAGCACTATGGCGAAATTGCCTCCTCCGCGCCGCATGCGGTCCACATGCCGGGCCATATCTTCGCCCGTCTGGGAATGTGGCAGGCCGACATCGATGCCAATGTGGGTTCGGTGGCCGCTTCGCACGCCGCCGAGAGCAGAAAGCAAAGCGGCGCCATGGATCAGTTCCATTCGGATGATTTCCTGGTGTACGCCTACCTGCAGAGCGGTCAAGAGGCCAAAGCGAAAGCTGTGCTCGACGATTCCGCCATGCAGATCGCGCATTTCGAGACCATGTCGGACATGGGCGATCACTACATGACCGGCATGTTTCCCTACTACCGCACCAAGCTGCCGATTTTCTACAACTTGGAATTGCGGGATTGGAGAACCGCCGCCGCGTTGCAGCCCGTAGCGGGCGCGCCGCCGGAATCTATGACGGTGACCTATTGGGCGCGCACGGTGGCCGCGGGTCACTTGCATCAGGCGCAGCAGGCGCAAGCTGACTTGGAAAGCTATGACGCGTTGATGGCGAAGATCAAGCTGGGCAGGCATGCCTACTTTGCAGATTCGACGGGGGCGCGCGTCGAGCGCGGCGAGATGTTGGCGTGGATCGCATTCGCGGAAAACAGCCCGGCCGACGCCGTCAATCGGATGCAGGAGGCCGCGAGCCTTCAAGACAAGGTCGGGCAGGGCGAGGTCGACATCCCCGCGCGCGAAATGCTCGCCGACATATTGCTCGAGCTGGGTCGTCCGCAGGAAGCACTGGCCGAATATAAGAAGGCCCTAGCATTGAGCCCAAATCGCTTCAATGGCCTGTTCAATGCCGGTAGAGCGGCCGAGGCAGCCGGAGACGCGCCGCTAGCTCAACAGTACTACGCTACCTTGCTGAAGGTCACCGACAACGGCGCGCAGTCCGCGCGGCCCGAGTTCGATCACGTCAAGAGCGTGGTGTCAGCCGCCAAGCTCGCCGTCAAGTGACGGGCGCCGCCGCGGGGCGGTTGCATTTCACGCTCGAAGCGACGGCCCAAGATTCGAGCGCCCGCGCCGCGCGCTTCACGACGCAGCACCATGAGGTGCTGACGCCCACCTTCATGCCCGTTGGTACGCATGCGGTGGTTCGATCGCAGCGCCGCGAAGATCTCCTCGAGAGCGGTGCCCAGGTACTGCTCGCCAACACCTACCACCTGCTATTGAGGCCCGGTCTCGAGATCTTCGAGAAATTCGGCGGCATCCATGGCTTCATGAACTGGCCGCGGGCGGTGCTCACCGATTCGGGCGGCTACCAAATCTTTTCGCTGCCTGGAAGCCGTACACTGTGCGAGGAATATGCGGAATTCACCAGCTATACGGACAGCGCACTGATTCGTTTGAGTCCGGAGCGCAGCATCGAGGCGCAGAAGATCATCGGCGCCGACATCATGATGGCGCTGGATCAGTGCGTGCCCTCGACGGTGGAGCACGCGGCCGCCCGCAGCGCCATGCAGCTGACGCATCGCTGGGCAGAGCGCAGCTTGACGGCACGCGGCGATTCTCCCCAGGCGCTGTTTGGCATCGTGCAGGGAGCGAGCTACGCGGACCTGCGCATCGAAAGCGCAAAGACCATCGCGCAATTGCCCTTCGACGGCTATGCCATCGGCGGCCTCGCGGTGGGCGAAAGCAGCGCGCAGCGCGAAGACTGCACCGCCACGGTCACCGAATTGTTGCCGCAGTGTAGGCCGCGATACCTGATGGGGGTCGGTACCACGCGTGATTTGCTCGAGGCCGTGCATCGGGGCGTCGACATGTTCGACTGCATTCTGCCGACCTCGCTCGCCAAGCAAGGTGTGGCGTTCACCAGTTTAGGCAGGCGCGATCTGCGCCGCGCCGCCTATCGTGGCATGGAAGGCCCCATCGACCCCGCCTGCCGTTGCTACACCTGCAAGACCTACTCGATTGCTTACCTGTTTCATTTGCAACGCGTGCACGAAACCACGGGATGGCAATTGCTGGGTCTGCACAATATTCATTTCTATCTGCAATTGATGCGCACCATGCGCGAACACATCCTCGCCGGCACCTGGTTGCCGTTCTATCGTGCGCAGCGCGACGTGCTCGACGCACGCGACAGCTATGGCAAAGCGGCGCGCCATGTGACCAAGGCGGTGCTGCGCGAGCGCAAGCGCAAGCGCGGGCGCTACGAAGTGGTTGTGAAGGAAGACGTGGGATACATTCGCGACACTGTTTCCGGCGAAGTCATGCATCTCGGCAGCGATCCCACGCAGGAGGCGCAATCATTGTACGTCGAGCAGTCGCGCCTGGTGCAACGGCTCGAAGACGGTTCGGCAGAGCCGCTGGTGGTCTGGGATGTGGGGCTGGGTGCCGCGGCGAATGCCATGGCGGCGATATTTGCCGTGGAGAACGCCGGCCCTGCGGCATCGCGACTCTTTAAGCTGGTGAGCTTCGAGAATGATTTGGACTCGCTGAAGCTTGCGCTGGATCATCCTGGGTGGTTCCGGCATCTGCGCCACGCCGCGCCCCGGGCACTGCTCCGCGACAACCGCTGGGATAACCCCACGTCTCAGATTGAATGGCGGCTCCTGAGCGGCGACTTCGCGCTGCGCAAGTTCGAGGCGCCGGCGCCGGACGTTATTTTCTTCGACCCGTTTTCATTCAAGACTGACGGCGCCCTGTGGACCTTGAGTGCATTTCGCGAACTGGCGAAGGCCTGTTCGGAAAAATCCACCGAGCTGTTTACCTATACGTATTCCACCAGCGTGCGCGCCGCGATGCTCGCGGCCGGTTTCTTCGTTGCGAAGGGCCGCGCCACAGGCCCCAAAGGCGAAACCACCGTCGGTCTGTCCGCCCAGGCGGCCGCGGCTCAGCACGGCCGCGAGCTCTTGGGAGAGGAATGGTTGGCAAAGTGGCGGCGCAGCGACGCGCAAGTGCCATTCGGCGGCACGGAGCAGGATGATTCGTGGCGCGAGGCGATTCTCGCGCATCCGCAATTCAGAGCTTGACGCGATCGCGCAGCTTGACGCGGGCGGCGCGGACGCGCTAGCGTCGGCCGCCCTCAACCATGGTGAGGTTGTTCACTACGCGTCGATCGCCGGCCGCTTTGCCCGCGATGCGCATGGCATCGCGCAGGTCCGAATCGCTGAATGCCAATCCGTGCAAATGCACCACGCCATGCTCGACCGAGACTTGAACGTGACCATCATAGAAGTACGGGTCGGCATGGAGCGCGAACTGCACGCTATCCCTCAAATCAGCATCCGGAATGGAGTAAACATGGGAACTCGCAGCCGCGGCGATGGCGCAGAGGACGGTTCCCACCAAGGCACAAATAACCGCGGCGCGATGTTTGACGGGCGTGTGCACGAGAGAAACCTTGCGCTTCCGCGTGGGTTTCTGTCAGCGGCCATTCCTACATTCGCGCGTGAGAATTGTCTGACGCTCTCAAAATCGCTTGTAAAATCCCACCGAGAGGCCGCGCGGTAAAATTTGCACTGAAATCGGGGTGCTGCGCGTCGTGGCCCAGTAGCCCACTGCGGAACCCAACACCCAGCCGGCGATGACATCGGTTTGCCAGTGCTCCTGGCTTTTCAATCGGGCAAGTGCGTCGTACGCGGGCAGCAGTTCCAGTGTCCATACCCACGGATAGTCGCGTGCGTAATTCGCAATGAAGGGCGTGACGAAGCTCGCTTGCAGGGTCACTTCACCGCTGGGAAAGCTATCGCAGCAGCGGCCTTTGAACCATTGATTCGGATCATTGCCTTGGTTCGGCCGTGCACGGCTGAAGCTGAACTTGAGCGCTTCGGCGGCGACCGAAGAAATGGCGGTCGCATCGATCGTTTGCCACAGCGTGTGACCGAGCTCATCGTCGTTCCCCAACCACAGGGCCCCGCCAATCTCAGTCGCGATCACCCCGAATTCGAGCCCCACTTGATACTTTCGCGCCCAGATGCCGCGCTGATCGAGATCCAGCTCGTGATCCAGGCCTAAAAAGCCGTCTCCGGCTCGCGCCTGCAGCGGCGAGCCGAGAAGCAGCGGCAGCAACGCGCAGCAGAGCAGCCGGCGGGCACCGGAGAAGGTTGGAAATTGCGCGGTGAGCATACTTTGTAGTACAAAGTACCCGCAATCGCCGGTTCACGGCAAGCTATTTTATCCGCACCGCCTTTGTAACAAAGTTCGCGCAATTCAGCGGCCCGCGGCGAGCTATGCGCGTGGGGTCAGTCGCTGATCGCCATCGCTACCGGGATCGAGCCGGTCGCGAACGGCGAAGCGCTCTGCGGCGTCAGCGCGCCGGTATTGGGATCGACCGTGTACGCGGACACGGTATTGGAATTCGAGTTCACGGCAAAGGCAAATTGACTCATGGGATCGACAACCACCGCGGCGGGCTGCGCTCCGGCCGGGAACGGCGATCCCGGAATTGCGGTGAGCATGCCGCCGGCACCAATCTTGAACCCCGATAAAGTATTCGCGCCTTGATTGGCGACATACACGTTGTTCGCAACCGGATCGACGGCGATCGAAACAGGCGTGATGTCCGTGGCAAACGGCGAGCCATCGATCGTGCCCGGCGGCGTGCTGGCGTTGACCGGCAGGCCGTTGATGCCGGTCAGCGTGTTCGCCGTGGAATTCGCGACATAGAGATTGTTGCCCGTGGGATCAAGCGCCAATGCTTTCGGGCTCGCTCCGCAGGGGGATGGCGAATTGGTTTCGGAAGTCAGCGTGCCATTGGCGGCGGAAATCGAAAAGGCCGAAAAGGTGCCGTCCAGTGAATTGGCAACATAGAGAAATTCGCCCAACGGATCCACGGTCACGGCGGAGGGCAATCGGCCGGTCGCGGTGAGCGCACCCGTCACGGCCGTGAGCACGCCGGTCCCCGCGCCAATCGTGTACAGCGAAACGACGCCGCCATTGCCGCCGCCCGTGACGTATACGTAAGAACTCGATGGATCGATGGCCACGGATGTAGGACCCGATCCGGTGCCGATCGGTGCGGCGCCGGCAACCGTCAGGGCGCCGGTCGTACGATCGATGGTGAAGGCGGAAACATTAGCGCTGAGTTGATTGACGACGTAGACATAGGCGCCGGTGGGATCCACAGCGATGGCCGCCGGATTGCCGCCTGCCGCGAACGGCGAGCCCGGGATTGGCGTCAAGTTGCCGGATTTGAGGTCGATGGTATAGCCCGATACGTCGCCGGAGCCGCGATTGGCGACATACAAAAAGCGCGGCGGGTTCGTCGTACAGCTTACGGCGATATCGGTCACGTTATCGGTGCCGGTCATCCCCATGCCGTTCGTCACCACGCAGGTTTGCGACGGGCCGGTGGGTTGAGTCTTGACCGTAATATCGTAGGCCGTATTCGGGGCTGCCGTGGTGAATGTCTGGCCGCCGTTCGCCTCGGCGCCGTTGAGGGGAATGCTCAACGGGGTCGAACCGTTCTGCAGCGCCAATCTAAAGCCAACCAAGCCGCTGATCGTTCCCATCAAATTGACGGTGGCCGGCGCACAATTGAAGCAGCCTGGTAACGACGAATTGCAGCTGCCCAATGACGCCGCAATGAGACATAAGGCTAGTGCATTGCGGAACCTCATATTTTCTCTCCCTCTGAAGAGGACGGATGCCGCTCAAACTAACATGAAACCAAAACGTCCATACAGTGTTGGCAGTCGAGTGCAACTGGATGGACGCGGCCGTACCGGGCGGCAACAATCTGCGCCATGTCCGCCGGCTTTCATATCGACAAATTGAGCGACGAATTCGGCCAATACACCCTGGTGATGAAGTGTGCCGAGTGCGGACATGAACGCAAGGCAGAACCGCGTACGCTGGGTCGCCTGTGCGGCTGGGATGCGCGGCTCGACGACGTCGCCAAGCGCATGCGTTGTTCCAAGTGCGGCAAGAAGCGCTGCGCGCTAAAGGCGTTTCCGCCAAAAAAACCGCGCGGCTACACGGCGCTGCCAAGATGAGATACTTTATCGCCGCCGCCTATGTTTGCGAGGGCCTGCATGCCGACCAAAACGGAGATCGTCGATTTTCTGGCGCGTGAATTTCCGCAGAATCAATGCGCTATTGAAGAGGCCGGTGACCGCTCGGCGACGGTGTCTCATCCAGTGGGGCCTGCGCAGTTGCGACCGGGGGGCACCGTGTCGGGTCCTTTGCTCATGGCGGTTGCCGACGTGGCGTTGTACGTCGCGATACTCGCCACGATCGGCCTGGTGCCGTTGGCTGTGACCACCAGCTTGAACATCAATTTTTTGCGCAAGCCCTCGCCCCGCAATCCCATTGTCGGCGTGTGCAAGCTGATCAAGGTCGGGCGGATCCTGGTGGTAGGCGAGGTGGCCCTGTATTCCGAGCGCAACGAGGGAATGGTTGCGCATGCCGTGGGTACGTATTCCATTCCGCCGCAGCGGTAGGCGTTGTCCGCCGGCTGTGCCGCCGCGGCATACGCTCATATCAACGTGATCTAAAAGATGGCGCGAACAGCTGGTACGCTAATTTACTCGCGACTCACGTGATTTTTGTTTCGAGGAGCAATGACCGACATTCCTCTCTATGCAGGCGCGGGACTTCTGGTCGGCACAATGGTCGGCCTCACCGGCGTCGGCGGCGGATCGATGATGACACCGATATTGATGTTGCTCTTTGGGCAATCACCGTCGGTTGCCGTGGGGACCGACCTCCTGTTCTCCGCGACCACAAAGCTCGTGGCAACTGCTTCCTTCGGATTTAGTCGACGCGTGGACTGGCCGATCGTCGGACGACTCTTGCTGGGAAGTGTTCCGGGATCAGCAGCGGTAGTAATCGGGCTTTGGCTCGAGCGCCGCACGCCGCATGCCGCCGATGCGATCACGTTGCACGCCCTGGCGATAATTCTCCTGGTCACCGCTGTCGCGCTCATTTTTCAGACGCAACTCCAGCGCGCCGGTCTTAAGATCACGGCACGCGCACTCGTGCACATGGAGCGTCACAAGCTGCTGCTCACCGCGCTCGCTGGGCTGACATTGGGGGTTGCAGTTACGCTGACGTCGGTGGGAGCGGGCGCGCTTGGTGTGGTGATGCTGCTGGCTCTTTATCCCTTGAGACTCACCACAGACCGCCTTGTGGCGACGGATATCGCGCATGCTCTGCCGATCACCCTGATCGCGGGGCTTGGGCACGCGTTTCTGGGTCACGTGAACTTCAACGTGTTGGCCGCGCTACTGCTCGGGTCAATTCCGGGCATATTGATTGCGTCGCGGATCACCCTGCGCCTGCCTGCCCGGATCACCCGCATACTCATGGCGCTGATGCTCGGGACCGTTAGTGAACGCATGCTTTTTGCCTAGGAAAGGCGCGATCAGCACGTTACTCGTGCAAGCCACACTCGCGCTTCAAGCCGAAGAAACGTAGTTCCTCGGGGCTGTCGACCTCGGCAAGCGATCGGGTCGTGTGCCAGTCGCCGATCGACACATAGCCCTGCTTCCACAAAGGGTGATACGGCAACTGGTGCTTTTCAAGATAGCGACCGATGTCCCGGTCGCTCCAGTCAAACAGCGGATGGACCTTGTAGCGTCCACGCCTGAATTCAATCGGCAAAATTCGCGAACGCGTCTTGGCTTGCGCGCGACGCAGTCCCGCAAACCAAGTCCTTGCGTGCAGCTCATGCAGCGCGCGGTCCATAGGTTCTTGCTTGTTGATGCGGTTGTAGCGCTCGATGCCCGAGAGGCCCTGATCCCACAATTTTCCGAATCGGGTCTCTTGCCACGCTGCAGAGGACTCGGCGCGAAACACCTTGAGATTGAGTTTGAGCCTGTCGGTCAATTCATCGATGAAGGAATAGGTCTCCGGGAACAGATACCCCGTGTCGAGCAGGACCACAGGCACGCCCGGAATGACCGTGTTCACGAGGTGTAACATGACCGCCGACTGGGCGCCGAAACTCGAGGTCAGTACATGCTCTCCCGGAAGAAGCTCATAGGCGCGCTCGATACGCTGACCTGCCGAGAGGTGTTCAATTGCACTATTGAGTTCAGCGAGCTCCGGTGCAATCGCGGGGCCGAATTCACTCGCCCACAATCGCGAGAGCTGTGCTTTGATGTCCATGCCGAGGCCGTTGTTGTCGCGCCCTTGAGACGCCTCAATGATGTTAGCGCAGCGTCACCTGGACGCTTAGCTCAAAATTGCATTAGCCCATAACCCAAGTCCCCGGGGGATTGCACGACTATGATCTTATGCAATTCGAGCATTGGACGGCTTAACCGCAATTCATAGTATTCCTCTCGCGGTTTATCAATTGATACAAAAGCGAACGCGGAAGGAAAACGATGAAGTGCGCATGGATCCTGTTGTTGAGCTCCCTCGGGGCCGCGTTTCCCGCGCACGCCCAGCAGAAGACAGGGCCTGGCATCACCGGGGATGACAGCCTGACATGGCATGGCATCACCTTGTACGGCGTCATCGACATCGGTGTGCAATACGATACGCACAGTGCGCCGTTCACTCCCTACCGGCCGTCGGCCAGCGGCAATATCGTGCGGCAAAACAGTCTGCGGTCGGTGATCGGTCTCACCCCCAGCAATATGGGGCAGTCCAGAGTCGGGCTGCAGGGCACGGAGGCGCTCAATGGCGAATGGTCGGCCGTATTCCAGATCGAGACATTCTTCAATCCGCAGTCCGGAGAAATCGCGAATTCGCTCAAATCATTGGCCGCAAACAATGGTCGACCCCTGAATTCCCAAACTGTCGGGGTCGATGGCAGCTCGGCTGGACAAGCCCTCCAAACTGCGTGGGTTGGGCTCAAATCAACGCGATTCGGTAGCCTGACATTGGGTCGCCAGACGACGCTGCTGTTGGACGGCACCATCAAGTACGATCCCAACTACAACGCGACGGCCTTTGGCCTGCTCGGCGCTTCGAATACGTATTCCGGCGGCGGCTCATCGGAAGACAACCGGCTGGATTCCACGCTGAAATACACTGTGAACTTCGATCATTGGGCGCACCTCGGAGCTCTGTACAAGTTCAGCGAATCCAATGGCTCGGCCGGTACCGCCTTCCAGGCGGATTTCGGGGGCGAGTACGCGGGTGCGGCAATCGATGCTTACTACTCGAAGGAGAACAGCGCCATCACCGCGACTTCTTTGACGGCCGCTCAAGCTGCGCAACTTCCGGCACTGGGTTACTCAACAGCAAACGCACTGGCGGCAACCATTTCCGACAATACGGCTTTCGCCTTCATGGCGCTCTATAAGTTCGACCCGCTTAAATTCTTTGCCGGCTACGAGCACATCAAGTACGCCAATCCCCACGCTCCGCTGAAGGTAGGATTCAACGACATCGGCGGTTATGTGCTGGCGTTCGTCACGAACAATGCCTACGACAATTCGAAGACGGTGCAAGTGTATTGGAGCGGCGTTCGTTACAGCGTCATTCCGCACCTCGACCTGACGGCGGCTTACTACGGGTATCGTCAGAACGCCTACGGCACAGGCACGCAGGCGGGTTGCACGACGACGGCACACAGCGTCTGCAGCGGCCGCTTTGAGGCCTATTCCATCGATGCCGACTACCGATTCAACCAGCACTTCGACGCTTATCTTGGCGCCATGTACAGCGGCGTGCACGACGGCGTGGCCAGCGGCTACCTAGCCACGACCAACATCAACCCCACCCTCGGAGCCCGGTACAAATTTTAAATTGCCGCTAGCGCCGATCGCGGACACGAACCGCCTTGCCTGCTGAGCGCGGCAGCGATCCTGAGGCTGCAATGTGAATCTGCGCGGAGATGCCGATGAGATCCTTGAGCTTCGCGGCCAAGAGTAACGCCTGCGCGGCTTTGGCCGGCTCCGCAAGCTCGGCGCGCGCTTCGACCGCGATTCGGATTTCATCGAGGCGATCCGGACGGGTGATTTCAATTTCGTAGTGCGGCGCCAGCCCGGCGCAGCGCAGGATCATCTCTTCAATTTGCGAAGGAAACACATTGACGCCGCGGATGATGAGCATGTCATCCGACCGGCCGCTGATCTTGGCCATGCGCCGCATCGCGGTGACGCTTCCCGGCAGCAGCCGCGTCAGATCGCGCGTGCGATAACGGATCACCGGCATGGCTTCCTTGGTCAGCGACGTGAACACCAATTCACCTTCCTCACCGTCAGCCACCCGCTCACCGCTGAGCGGATTCACGATCTCGGGAAGAAAGTGATCCTCCCAGATCGTCGGGCCGTCCTTGGTGGCCGCGAATTCCTGCGCGACGCCCGGCCCCATCACCTCCGACAGGCCGTAAATGTCGCAGGCATCGATGCGGAAGGCGCTTTCAATTTCAGCGCGCATGCCTTCACCCCAGGGTTCGGCGCCGAAGATACCCACTTTCAAGTTGGTCGAGCGCGGATCCACACCCTGGCGCTTGAACTCATCGAGAATGGCGAGCATGTAGCTCGGCGTCACCATGATGATCTCGGGCGCGAAATCGCGGATCAACTGCACTTGCCTTTCGGTCTGTCCGCCCGACATGGGAATGACAGTGCATCCGGCCGCTTCGGCGCCGTAGTGCGCGCCCAGCCCGCCGGTAAACAATCCATAACCGTAGGCGATGTGCACTTTCATTCCGGCGCGACCGCCCGCCGCACGGATCGATCGCGCCACGAGGACACTCCAGTCCTTAAGATCGTTCTGCGTATATCCCACCACGGTGGCTTTGCCGGTGGTGCCGGAGGAAGCGTGAATCCGCGCCACGCGTTCCATGGGCACGCAGAAAAACCCAAACGGGTACGCCTCCCTTAAATCGGCCTTGGCGGTAAACGGAAACCTCGCTAGATCATCGAGCGAGCGCAACTCCTCCGGGCGCACGCCGGCTGCGTCGAATTTTCGGCGGTAGTTGGCGTTGTTGGCATAGGCATGACGCAGCGTCGATTGCAGCCGCTCGAGTTGCAGGGCTTCCAATTCCGCGCGCGAGGCGGTCAAGATCGGCTCGGCAGCAGGCTGTGTCTGGCCGCCCATTGTTTATTTAGGTGCGTCGAAGGCCGGCCGGCGCTTCTCGCGCGCGGCGGCGATGCCCTCGCGCACATCCTTGAGTCTGAAGCCCAAGAATTCCAGGGCGAGGGAGGTATCGAAGCTCGGTCCGGCGAGGCGCAACCAGTTGTTGAGCGCATGCTTGGTCCAGCGCATCGCAGTGGCGCTGCCGGCGCTCAAGGTGCGCGCGATCTCGAATGCGGTTTCGATCACTTGTGCGTCAGGTGCGACCACGGAAACGAGGCCGATGCGCTCCGCTTCCGCGCCCGACAGGGATTTGTTGGTCAGCAAATGGTAGCGCGCCTTCGCCAGGCCGCACAGCAACGGCCAGATGATGACGGCGTGATCGCCCGCCGCGACCCCGAGCTTGGTGTGTCCATCGAGAATTCGCGCGTTGTCCGCGGCCACCGACACGTCGGCGAGCAGGGCGATGGCAAGTCCTGCGCCCACTGCGCTGCCGCGGATCGCAGATACCACGGGCTTGGAGCAATTGATGAGGTTGTACACCAAGTCGCTGGCTTCCTTCCAAACGCGGATCAGTGTGGCTTCATCGTCGATCATGCGATCGATCATGTCGAAATCGCCGCCGGAGGAAAAATTCGCACCCTCGCCGCGGATCAGCACCACGCGCACGGCTTCATCGATGTCGATGCTGCGCCAAATCTGCGCAAGATCCCGATGCATGTCCTCCGTGGCAGCATTCAAGCGGCCCTTGTTGGACATCACCATTTCGAGAATCCCCGGCTCCTCGCTAGAAAAGCTCAGGCTGGGAAATTCCTTGGCATAACGCGAGAAGTCGATGGGCATGTCAGTTTCCTGCCACGGAATCGGGAACCGCATGAATGCTCACCATGGTCAACACAAAATACGACGCTACGGTCTCGCCGTTCTGATTGGTGATTTCCGTGTCCCAGGCCACTTCGCCCCAACCCTTGTCGGCGCGCAGGCTCTTGCGCGCGCAGGTCAGCCTGACTTTGATTTTGTCGCCGGGCTTTACGGGCTTCACGAAGCGCAACTCGTCGAGGCCGTAATTGCCAAGCACCGGGCCGTAGTCAGGATCGACAAACAATCCGGCCGCGGCCGATATCAGAAAATAGCCGTGCGCGACCCGGCCGCCGAACAGGGGATTGCGCGCCGCTTCTGTCTCGCTCATGTGGGCATAGAAATTGTCGCCGCTCAATGCCGCGAATTGCTCGATGTCGGCGACCGTCACTTCGCGTTCGGCCGACTTGAATGTGTCGCCTAACTTGAGCTCGTTGAAAGGAATACGGAAGGGGTGGCGCCCCGGATCGAGTTGTCGGCTGCCCCGGACCCAGCGGCCGCTGATGGCCGTGATGGCATCGGGCGAGCCCTGCACCGCGGTCCGTTGCATGTAGTGCAGCACGCCGCGAATGCCGCCCATTTCCTCGCCGCCGCCGGCGCGGCCCGGGCCGCCGTGAATCAGCGGCGCCAGCGGCGAGCCGTGACCCGTGGATTCCTTGGCGCAGGACTGATTCACCACCAGGATTCGTCCGTGATACGGCGCCAATCCGAGCACGATTTGGGCGGCGAGGTCATCATCGCCGGTAAACACTGAGGCGGCCAGGCTCCCGGCGCTGCGCCGTGCAAGTGAGATCGCCTCCGCCGTGTCTTGGTATGCCAGCACGGTGGCCACGGGCCCGAAGGCCTCCACTTCATGGACGGCGCGCGCGCCTTTGACATCGTTGCAGAGCAGAAGCAGCGGCGGCACGAAGGCGCCACGCTCGCGGTCCGCGTCCTTCACCTCGAAGCGGCCCAAATCGCCTGACACCAATTCCGCCTCGCGATGCAGCTCCTCGACGCGCTCCAGCACATCGGTACGCTGCTCCTGGCTCACCAGCGGGCCCATGCGCACACCTTCGGCACGGGGATCGCCGATGACGATGTTTTGCAGCGCCGCCTGCAGAGCCGCGACCACCTCGCCGCTCGCCGACTTAGGCACCAGCGCCTTGCGGATGGCGGTGCATTTCTGCCCGGTCTTGACCGTCATTTCACGCACGACTTCTTTGATGAAAAGATCGAATTCCGCCGTGCCCGGTCTCGCATCCATCCCAAGGATGCTGGAGTTGAGCGAGTCGGTTTCCGCGATGAAGGGCACGGCATGGCGAACGATGGAAGGATGCGTGCGCAGGCGCTCCGCGGTATGCGCGGATCCGGTGAAGGACACGGTGTCCTGGCAATCCAAATGTTCGAACAGGTCCCCGAGGCTGCCGCACACCAGCTGCAGGGCGCCCTCAGGGAGGATTTTCGAGTCGACGATGCGGCGGACGACCAGCTCGGTGAGGTATGCGGTCGCGGTTGCGGGTTTGACGATGGCCGGCATGCCGGCGAGCAACGTCGGCGCCAGTTTTTCGAGCATCCCCCACACGGGAAAATTGAAGGCGTTGATGTGGATCGCCGCGCCTTCGCGCGACACATAAAGATGCTGGCCGACGAAGGTCCCCCCCTTGGACAGGCCTTCGACATCGCCGTCCACATAGACGCGTGAATTGGGCAGCTCTTTGGAACCTTTGCTGGCAAAGGCGAATACCGTGCCGATTCCCCCATCGATATCGATCAGCGCGTCGTTCTTGGTGGCACCGGTGCGGTAGGAGAGCGCGTAGAATTCTTCTTTGAGCTCGGTGAGCTTTTTGGCGATTGCTCTGAGCATTGTGGCGCGTTGATGGAAGGTCAGTGCGCGCAGCGCAGGGCCGCCCACGTTGCGCGAGTATTCGAGCGCCGCGGCGAAATCGATTCCGCTCGAGGAAGCGAGCGCGATGATCTCTCCGGTGGTGGCATCGCGCATGGCAATACCTTGGCCCTCGCCGGCCTGCCAGCGTCCGCGAACATAACTTTGTAGATTCATGCAGTGATCCCGTTGGCTGTGGGCAGACGCAGGCGTGCGCAGCGTCCGCGGAATAACGCGACGGCCTCGCCGGAACTCTTGGCGACGCGCACATCGTAAATGCCATGCCGGGCGCCGCGCGAGACTTCGGTGGCGAGCGCGGTCAGAAGTTCGCCGGCGGATGCGGGCGCCAGAAATTCTATGCTGGCGCCGGCCGCAACCATGGGCTCGCCATGCGCGTTGCAGGCAAACGCAAAGGCGCTGTCGGCGAGGGTGAAAATGATGCCGCCGTGGCACAGGCCATGGCCATTGACCATCTCAGGCCTCACCGTCATGCAGACGCGCACCGTGCCGGGCGCCACGTCGAGGATTTCAAGCCCCAGATTCTGCGAAGCGCGATCGATGCGCAGCATGGCTTGAACCGCGGAGCGCGCGAGATCGGCGGGCGAGCCCGACACAACTTCAGGGGACATGCTAGCGGCCGGTGAAGCGCGGCGAGCGCTTCTCGGTAAAGGCCGCGACGCCTTCCGCATAGTCGCTGGAGCGGCCCAGCTCGCGCTGCAGGTCGAGTTCGAGATCGAGCTGGTCCTTGAACGTGTTCTGCCAGCTGCGCCGCAGGGCATGCTTGGTGGCGGCGAGCCCGCGCGTCGGCGCCACGGCGAATTGCCGCGCCAGGGCATCGACCGTGGCAGTGAGCTCTGTATCTTCGACACATTGCCAGATCAGACCCCAGGCGGCCGCTTGTTCGGCGGGCAGCTTATTGCCCAGCAAGGTCAGCCCCATGGCTCGAGCATCGCCGACCAGCCGCGGCAGGAACCAGGTGCCGCCGGAATCGGGAATCAGTCCGAGCTTGGAGAAGGCCTGCACGAAACTCGCACTGCGTGCCGCGATGACGATATCGCAGGCGAGGGCGATGTTGGCGCCCGCGCCGGCGGCGACGCCGTTGACCGCCGCGATGACCGGCATCTTTAAGTCGCGCAGTGCCAGTACCAGCGGGTTGTAGCGTTTTTCCAATGATTCGCCAAGATCGACGCCTTGCGAGCCGGGCGCGACCGCGCGATCCCCCAAATCCTGTCCCGCGCAAAAGCCGCGGCCGGCGCCGCTCAGCACGAGTACGCGCGCGCCGCTCTCCGGGATGCCCGACAACGCCTGGCGAACCTCGCCGTGCATCTGCGCATTGAAGCTGTTGAGCTTGTCGGGCCGGTTCAATGTCAGTCGGGCGATGCCGCTCTCCACCTCGAACAAAATGGTCTCGTATGACATGAATTCCCCTAAAGGCTTGGTGAACGGCTATTTCTGGTCGTAAGTGATGTCGAGCGTGGGCGTGGTGGGCCGCGCTTGGCAGCACAGCACGAAGCCCGCGTCGGTTTCCCAACGCTCCAACGCAATGTTATGCGTCATGACCGCGGCGCCCTCGGTGATTCTAGCGCGACAGGTCGCACAAATTCCGGAACGACAGGAGAAGGGCAGCTCGAGCCCGGCCCGTTCCGCCGCGGCCAGCACCGACGGATCGTTCGGCGACATCGGGAAGCTGCGGCGCCGGCCGTCCATGGTCACCGTGATGGTTGCCAAAACTTCCTGCGGCGCGGCGGCATCGATCGGTTTCGTCAGAATTTCCAGCGGCCTTGAGGTCGCGGTCGCGAAGCGCTCGAAGCGGATGGGTGAATTGCCGTTCAACGCTTTGACGGCATTTCGCACCTCGTCGACCATGTCGCCGGGGCCGCAAATCAAGTACTCATCCGCGCAGGAAATTTCCTGAAGCTGCCGCGCGAGCTCGGTGACCTTCTTGGCGTCGATGCGCCCGTTCAGTAGCTCAGTATGCTGGGGCTCGCGGCTCATCACGAAGTGCAGCGATAGGCGATCCATGTAGCGATTCTTCAGCGCCAAGATTTCCTCCAGAAACATGGTGCGTGAAATGCTGCGATTGCCGTAAATCAGGGTGAAGCGGCTGCGCGGTTCCCGCGCCAGAATGTCCGTCGCGAGCGACAAAATCGGGGTGATGCCGCTGCCGGCCGCAAAGGCGACATACGAAAACTGACGCGTAGGATCAACCGACGTACGAAACCGTCCCATCGGCGTGCCGACATCCAGCAGGTCGCCGGGGCGCAAGTTCGCCGCCAGATCCCCCGACATGAGGCCGCCGGTCTGCATCCGAATACCCAACTTGAGGGCGCTGCCGCCGGGCGCCGTGACGATGGAATAGGTGCGCCGTTCGTCGCGATCGTTGATGGTCCGGCGCACCGTGACGTACTGGCCCGCATGATGCGCAAAGCTCTCGCGCAGCGCCTTGGGGATTTCCACGGTCACGCAGGTCGCATCTTCGGCGGCGCGCTCCACGGCGGTGACTTTCAGCGGATGGAAACTTAAGGCCGGCATGTCAAATGCACTTGAAGTATTCGAAAGGCTCGAGGCAGGCCCGGCAGCGGTGCAACGCCTTGCAGGGTGTCGATCCGAACTCGCTCACCATTTCCGTGTCGAGCGACTGGCAGCGCGGACAGGCAAGCGGACGAGTCCCGCGCAACACGTCGCGCATGTTCGATACGCCCTGATCCGGGGGAACGATGCCGTACTCGAGCAGTTTGCGCCGGCCATCGGGGCTGATCCAATCGCTGCTCCACGCGGGCGAGAGCACGTTGGTCACTTCAAAGCCACCCACGCCGCCTTGCCGCAGCGCATCCTGCGCCGAGCGCCGAATCACTTCCGTTGCCGGACAGCCCACATAAGTTGGCGAAAGTCCGACCTCAAGGTTGCCGTCCGGTCCCACTTCCACGAAACGCACCAGGCCAAGATCGACGATGCTCAAGGCCGGGATTTCAGGATCTTCCACCGACCCGAGCAGCTGCCAAGCCGCGGCCACACGCGCTGCCTGCGTTCGTTCAGTGCCTGCCACGCTCACTGGGCTCACCAGCGCGCGTCCGGATAGGTGCGCTGCAGATATTGCATCTCGGCGAGGATGTAGCCGAGATGCTCGCTATGCTGGCCGCGCTTGCCATGCCAGGCGTGCGGACGATCCGCGGGCCGCTTCAAGGTCGCCTCGCTCAAGGCCGCATCGATGCGCGCACTCCACGCGGAATGCACTTCGGAAAGTTGCGGCGCGATACCGCGGTCGGCCATCTGGCGATCCAAATCGTCCGCGGCGAACAGCTCAACGGTGTAAGGCCACAGCAAGTCGAGAGCCGCCTGCGCGCGCGCATTGCTTTCCGTGGTTCCGTCACCGAGGCGTACCAGCCAGTCGCTGCTGTAACGCAGGTGGTAGCGGACTTCCTTCACGGACTTGGCGGCGATCGCGGCCAAGCGCTCATCGCGCGATGTCGCCAGGCGCTCGTAGAGCTCGAGCTGAAACGCATCGATCAAGACCTGCCGGACGATGGTCTGGCCAAAATCGCCGTTCGGCTGCTCCGCCAGGATGGCGTTGAAAAAAGCACCCTGTTCGCGCAAGTAAGCGAGTTTGTCTTCGTCACGGCCGCGGCCTTCGATCTCACCCGCATAGGTCAGCAGCAGTCGAGCCTGGCCGATCAAGTCGAGCGCAATATTGGCCAGTCCCAAGTCCTCCTCCAGCGCGGGAGAGTGGCCCACCCATTCACCCAAGCGCTGCCCCAGCACCAAGCTCAAATCGCCGAGGCGCAGGACATAGCGAAACAACGCGTCCGAGTCGGCCTTGGGCGCGGATGCGCTCATAGGGTTTTGACCTCATCGGGAATTTCATAAAAGGTGGGGTGACGATAGATCTTGTCGCGCGCCGGTTCGAACATGGAGTCGGTTTCCGCGGGATCGGAGGCCACGATGGCGTTGGACGGCACCACCCAGATGCTCACGCCCTCTTGGCGCCGCGTATACAAATCGCGCGCGTGATCGATGGCCATGCGCGCATCGGAGGCGTGCAAGCTCCCCACATGCTTATGATCGAGGCCGCCACGAGCACGGACGAATACCTCGTAAAGAGGCCACTGGCGCTTATCTTCCATTCGTTTGCTCCACGGCAGAAGGGTTGTGCTTCGCCGCGTCGGCACTATGTTTCGCGGCGTAGGCGCTGGCGGCTTCCCGCACCCACGCGCCCGCGGCATGCGCGTTGCGGCGCGCGGCAATACGCTCGGCATTGCACGGGCCGTTGCCTTTCAACACCTGGTCGAACTCGGCCCAGTCGATGGGGCCGAACTCGTGCTGTTGCGTGAATTCATTCCAGCGCAGCAGTGGATCGGGCACGGTAAGCCCGAGAAATTTGGCCTGCGGCACCGTGAAATCGACGAACTTCTGCCGCAGCTCGTCGTTTGAAAAACGCTTGATTTTCCAGCGCTGCGAGTCGCCGGTATGCGTCGAATTGGCATCCGACGGCCCGAACATCATGAGCGCCGGCCACCACCAGCGATCCAGCGCCTCCTGCGCCATGCGCTTTTGTTCGGCGCTGCCTTGCGCCAGATGGAGCATCAGATCGTAGCCTTGGCGCTGATGGAAGCTCTCTTCGCGGCAGACCCGCACCATGGCGCGCGCATACGGCCCGTATGAGCAACGGCACAGCGGAATCTGATTCATGATCGCGGCGCCGTCCACCAGCCAGCCGATGGCGCCCACGTCGGCCCAGGTCGGCGTCGGATAATTGAAGATGCTCGAATACTTCGCCTTGCCCGAGAGCAATTGTTCGACCAGCTGATCGCGGCTGACACCCAGAGTCTCGGCGGCACTGTACAGATAGGCGCCGTGACCGCCTTCATCCTGCACCTTGGCGATCAGGATCGACTTGCGTTTCAAGCTCGGCGCACGCGTGATCCAGTTTCCTTCGGGCAGCATGCCGACGATCTCGGAATGCGCGTGTTGAGAAATTTGCCGGATCAGGGTGTTGCGATAGCGGGCCGGCATCCAGTCCTTGGGCTCGATTTTCTCTTCCGCATCGACGCGCGCGAGGAAGCGCTGCTCGAGCGTGCTTTCATCCACTTGCAGCGCGGTTTCCGCAGTCTGCGCATCCAAAGCTTGCGTGTACATGCCCCAACCCCCGGAAGTTAAGCTATCGTTATTGTGATACAAAAAAGATAGAAATGCAAAGAATTCTGTGTCATAAAGGCGATCATCAGGAAAGCTAGGTAAATGGCCAAATTCGCTCGCACCGCGCCCACCGCGCCCACCGCGCCCACCGCGCCCGTCGCCCTGACCGCCGGCGCGGACTTGGTCGCTCGATTTCGCCGGCAACGCCCGTTGCGCGGCGGTTCGCTCATCGTGACCTTATTCGGCGATTCTCTGCTGCCGCGGGGCGGTGCCATCGCCTTGGGCAGCTTGATCGAGCTCGCGGCGCCCTTTGGGCTGAATGAACGTCTGGTACGTACCGCGACCGCGCGACTGGCGAAAGATGGCTGGCTGGAGGGACACCGGGCGGGCAAGCTGAGCGAATATCAGCTGTCGAAAAACGGACGCGCCCGCTTCGCCGAGGCGACCAAACGCATCTACAGCGAACCCGACACGGCATGGTCCGGCCGCTGGACGCTGATTGTCGTGCCGGCGATGCGGGCGGCCGAGCGAAATGAAATTCGCGAGGAGTTGGTGTGGCGCGGCTTCGGCGAAATCTCCGTCAATGTGTTCGCACACCCGGAACTGGATTCACAGACGTTGCGCGCGCAGCGCGACTCGGGCGGATGGCTCTCCAAAGTCGTGCTATTCGACGCATCGCTCGCGGGCGAGGATGCCCCGCAACGCCTGGTCGATCTGGGATGGGACCTGGAAGACCTGGGTTTGCGATACCAACGCTTCGTCGCGCGCTTCGCGATCGTGCTGGCGGAACTGCAGCGCCATCGCGCCATCGAGCCTCGAGACTGCTTCCTGGTACGCACGCTGCTGATCCACGAGTATCGCCGCCTGCATTTGCGCGATCCGCTGCTGCCGGCGCAGCTGCTGCGCTCCAATTGGCCGGGGGCACAGGCGGCGGTGCTGTGCCGGGATATTTATGCGCGAGTCTTTGCTCCCTCGGAAGCCTATCTATCGCGTGTCGCGTGCCGCCTCACGGGCGCGCTGCCGGCCGCGGATGCTTCAGTCCTGCAGCGCTTCGGCGGCATCGGGCCACTGCTCCAGCGTCTTGATCACGAGGCTTAGGAAGGCGTTCGCCTGGAACGCGTCCAGCGCTCGATGGTCGATGGTCAGCGTGAGATAGCACATGGAGCGCACCGCGATGGATTCGCCGTCCGGCGCGTCGATGACGCAAACACGGCGCTCCACCTTGCCGACTCCTAGGATGGCCACCTGCGGCTGGTTGATGACAATGGGCGCAGCGAGCAGGCTGCCGCCGACGCCGTGATTCGAGATCGTGAAGGTCCCGCCGCGTACATCCTGCGGCGATAGCTTGCCGGTGCGCGCCGCTTCCACTGCCTGATGCAGACGCTGCGCGATCTGAAACAGGCTCAACTCATGCGCGCGGTGAATCACCGGGACAATCAGCCCCTTGTCGCCCAGGGCCGTGCCCACGCCGATGTTCACATCGCCGTGCAGCTCCATGGCATCTGCGCGAAACGTCGCGTTGACTTCCGGATGTGCGCGCAATGCCCGCACGCAGGCGCTGATGAAGTAGGCGGTCAAGGTGAGCCGCGCACCGCGCGATTCATAGCCTTTGGCGTGCAAGGCGCGATGCTTCAGCACGCGGCTCAAGTCGGCTTCGAACAAGGTCGTGACGTGCGGTGCTTCGTTGAGGCTGCGCACCATATGCTCGGTCACCCGGCGCCGCATGGCGGTGTGCGGAACGAGGGTGCTCGCGTCGGCTCGATGGACCTTTGCAGCGGCGGGGAGCGGCGCAACCGGAGAAACCTGTGTGGCCCGCGCGGCATGGCTGGCCTGCGCAACATGGTTGGCCTGCGCGACATGCCGAATGACATCCTGCGCGGTGACACGGCCATTGCGGCCGGTGCCGTTGATGGCGCCGGGCGCAATGACATGCTCCTGCAGCAGCCGCCTGACCGATGGGCTCAACAATTCGGAATCCGCGCGGGCATTGGCGGCCGCGCGCGACGTGTCGATTTTCGCCGCCGCCGTGGATGCAGGGGATTCTGCGGATAGCGTCGATTCGCCCGGCAATCGCAATCGCGCCAGCACTTCGTCCGGGCTGACTTCAGCGCTCTGCGGTTTCAAAACTTCGATCAAGGTGCCGCTGGCCGGCGCCGGAACTTCGACGGTGACCTTGTCGGTTTCGAGCTCCACCAAGGGCTCGTCCTTGACGACGCTGTCGCCGACGGCCTTGCACCACTTGAGAATCGTCGCCCGGGTCCCTTCCTCGTTCGGCGGCGCCAGCACGTCCTTGATGCTGCTCATGTCAGACCTCGGCGAGGTTGACGATGACGCGCGTGATGGTCTCGATGCCGGGCAGCACGGCATCGAGCAGTAACGGATTGTGCGGGCTCGGAACATCCGGCATGGCCAGACGCTCGATGGGGGCGTCGAGATCGAAGAAGGCCTCTTTGGCGAGCACCGCCGCGATTTCCGCACCAAATCCTGCGGTCATGGTGTCCTCGTGAACAATGAGGCAGCGGCGCGTCTTTCGTACCGACGCCAGCGTGGCCGCGCGATCCCAGGGAGACAGCGTGCGCAAGTCGAGCAGATCTGCTGACTTGCCGCTGGCGTCGATCGCCTGCTCGCAGCGTTCCACCATGGCACCCCACGTCACAACCGTTACGTCGGACCCTTCACGCAAGAGACTGGCCTTGCCGAACGGCACCACGAATTCATCGCCCGGGTAGGGTCGGCGAGCCCAGGCACCGTCGAGCAGCGAGCGGTGTTCGAAGAATATGGTCGGGTCGTTGCCGCGCAAGGCGCTGCGCAGCAATCCCACCGCATCCTGCGCATTCGAGGGCATGGCCAGGCGCCAGCCGACGCCATGCAGCCACTGCACTTCGTTCGACTGGCTGTGCCAGGGATCGCCGCACTTGAAGAAACCACCGGGAATGCGCACCACCATCGGTGCCGCAAATCGATTCGCAGTTCTCCAGCGCATGGTGCCGCAGTCGTTCAGTTGCTCGGCGGCAGGATCGGCGTACTTACGGAACTGAATTTCAGGCACCGGCATCAGCCCGGCAAGCGCCATGCCGACCGCGCGGCCGATGATGCCCTCCTCGGACAGGCTGGTGTCGAACACCCGGTCCACGCCGAAACGTTCTTGCAGCCCCAAAGTTGCCGCATGCACGCCGCCCTTGCGGCCGACGTCTTCGCCGAAGACCAACATGCGTGGATTGACCGCCAGCTCATGCTCGAGCGTGCGGCGTACGGCGGTTACCAAGTTGATACGAGGGCCTTGCGGTTCGGCGCGCTCGCCGCCGGCGGCCGGCTCGATGCCGGCGCCGCGAAGGCCACCTTGCTGCTGCAGATCGAGCGAACCGTCCGCGCGAGTTTCGGAGAAGACATGGCGCTCGATGCGTTTCGCATCCGGTGCCGCGCGCCGCTCGACATTGACCAGCGCTTGCGCGACCAGGGCGCGGGCTTCAGAAACCTCCCGATCCCAGTCGGCCTGCGAGAGGGTGTGCGGCACCAGCTGCTCGCGCAGCTTGGTGAAGGGATCGCGGGCTTTTTCCGCCGCGATTTCCTCGGCTGATTTGTAGGTCTGGGTGTCCTGGCCCGAGTGGCCGGAGAGGCGTGGCACCAGCAGCCGGATCAGCGCCGGCCCCTCGCCGGACCTCACACCGCCGACCGCGTCTTTGATCAGCGCTGCGGCGCCGAGCGGATCTGCACCATCGCCATCGAGCACGCGCAGCCCACGAAAGCTCTGCAGATTGCGGGCAATGTTGCCGCCGGGAGTCTGCTGCTGCGAACTCACGGAAATTCCATAGCCATTGTCTTCAATGAAGAACAGGAACGGCAATCGCTCGGTGGTCACGATATTGAGCGCCGCCCAGAATCCATTGGTGGCCGTCGATGCTTCGCCGCCGTGCGCGACGGCCATGCTGCCGCGGCACGACTGCTCGCCGAGCTCCTTCATGCGATAGCGCAGCGCCTGAGCCCATCCGACCGCCGGGGTGTATTGCGCGCCGACGCCGCCGCACACCGGCAGCACACACGGCCCGGCTTTGCGCGGCATGTTGAACACCACACCGATATCACGTCCGTCGCTCATGCCGCCCCCGCGCATCATGGTCGATGCCAGCGCTTCTTCGATGGGCAGGCCAAGGCCGAGCAACAAAGGGCGCGAACGATAGTAGGCGCCGATGCCGTCTTGCGTTCCGGTGAGCTGCGTACTGAGCAGCACTTGAGTGAGATCGTGCCCGCGCGCGGAAAACTGATAGAGAACTTTGCGCTCCTTCAGGAGCGTGAATTCTTCGAGATCATCCAGGGCGCGAGAGACTGCCACATGACGCAGCACACCGCGCCAGTCGATGACGTCGGGATTGGGCGCGCGCTGAACCTGCAGGGAATTTGCAACCATGGTTCGAAGACTAGTCTAGTCAGATGAATGAAAAACGCTAAAAAGACCACATGAATGGCAAGAATTTAGTGATAATCTCTAATATTAATAGAGTCGGTGGGTAAAACATGAAGCTTGATCGTTTTGACGCGAAGATTCTCGACGCACTGCAACGCGACGGGCGTCTGTCTGTGGTAGATCTCGCCGAATCGATCGGCCTTTCGCCCACCCCTTGTGCGCGGCGCATCAAGGCGTTGGAATCGGAAGGGGCGATCGAAGGCTACGCGGCGGTGCTCAATCCGGCACGGGTCGGACTTGCCGTGCTGGCAATCGTCCAAGTCAAATTGACCGAACACACCGATGAGACCGTGGCGCGGTTCGAGCGCGAAATCGAACTCATGGATGAGGTCACTAAATGCCTGGCCATCACTGGCAGCTATGACTTCATTTTGGAGGTGTACGGCAAGGATTTGGAGGCGCTGAGCGACGTCGTGCTGAAAAAACTCATCCGCGTGCCCAACGTGCGCGACATGCAGTCGAGCGTGGTGCTGCAGACCATCAAGCGTACGGCCCGAATACCACTGGGGCACCTGCAGACCTAGGCCCCTAACGTGGGCTCGGTTGGGGGTGCAGCTTCAGGAACGCAGCGGTGGCGTCACGCGCCCGCGCCGTGATTTCGCGTGAATTCGGCCGCTTGGCGACGCCAAGCAGAAGGCTGACCAGCAGATTGCCCCACAGCAATCCGCCGAACTGCTCTGCAAGTTCCGCAGCAGGGCCGTCTAGCAGGCCAGACGCTCGAGCCTGAGACATGACCTGGCGCAGGGCCGCGCGACTCGCCTCGCGCCCGATGGCGTCGAGCGCTTGCGCGACCTCGGGCGCATGAACCGCTTCGGCGATCGCCAGCCGGAATACCGCAATGACTGTTGGATCGGTTATCTCGCGGGCAAGCTGCGTCCCAAGCGACGCCAGCACGTGCCCGAGCGCGTCGCGATCCTGCGGTACGGGCAGGTCAGCGGGCACCTTAAATCGCCTGGCGCGCGCGCTGATGCAGGCGGCGAGCATTTCCTGCTTGTTGCCCACCAACTTGTACAGCTCTCGTTTCGAAACATGGGCATGCGACGCGATTTCAAGCGTACTGGTGGCGGCATAGCCGCTGCGCATGAACGCCGCGAAGGCTGAATCGAGGATGCGCGCGCGCACCGATGTTTCGTCGGTTTCCTGACGCTTCTTTGACGGCGAGGTCCCGGACATGGTTCGTTTCTCTTGACAGGCGGTACCGCATAGTACCACACTATCCTTGCGACGGTACCGATTGGTACCAATCCACCAGGAGAGACCATCATGCTCAAGCCGAAAATCCTCGTGACCGGTGCGACCGGAAAGACAGGAAGCGTCGTCGTCGCGGAACTGCTGAAGGCCGGCTATCCGGTGCGCGCCATGGTGCATCGAGAAGACGGCCGCAGCGCACTGCTGAAGGCGCAGGGCGCTGAAATCGCCGTTGCGGACATGAGCGATGTCGAGCGCGTCGCCGACGCGTTGCAGCACGTTCAGCGCGCCTACTATTGTCCGCCCTTCGATCCCTACATGATTCAAGGCGCGGTGGCATTCGCTGTTGCCGCGAAGGAATCCCAGCTCGAACACATTGTCAGCCTGAGCCAATGGCTGTCGAGTCCCTCGCATCCCGCCCTCATGACGCGCCAGCACTGGCTCGTCGATCGGCTGTTTTCCATGACGCCCGGAGTCGCACATACGATCGTAAGGCCGGGCTTCTTTGCGGATTCCTACCTCGTGCTGACCGGAATCGCGGCACATTTGGGCGTCTTCCCTTCGATCTATGGCGATTGCCGCGACGCGCCGCCTTCCAATGAGGATATTGCGCGAGTCGCGGCGGCCGCCTTGATCGATCCTGCGAGGCACGCCGGAAAGAGCTACCGCCCAACCGGGCCTGAACTGCTGGGCGCGAAAGACATGGCCGGGGCGATCGGCCGAGCCGTCGGGCGATCGGTCAGGGTGGTGCCGACGCCCGTTTGGCTGTTCATGAAAACCGCGCGGCTGGGCGGCCTGCCGATCGAGCTGATAAGCAGCATTCGCTACTACATCGACGATCACAAACGAGGGGCCTTCGAGCTGGGCGCTCCCACTTCAGACGTTCTGGATGTGACAGGCCGGCCGGCCGAGGATTTCGAAACGATCGCACGTCGCTACGCGGCGCTCCCGGGCAACCGGCCGGCGCTCGGCAACCGTCTGCGCCAGTTCACGCAATTCCTGATCGCTCCGCTCAGCCCGAGCTTCAATCTCGAGCGCTACGACCGTGAGCTGCGCCGTCCGTTCCCATCAGCGCCGCAATTTGCGCCTGACTCCAAGGTCTGGCGGCGCGAGCACGATGAGGTGACCCCAAACGCGCCGATCGCATCGGTTCGCATGCTGCGCGCGTAAGTTGCGACCAACGATCACTTGAACTCGAACTCCAGGAGAGACTCATGCCGCCACAACTCTATTTTTTCACGAGCATCGCATTTGCCTTGATCGTGTGGGGGATCGTCGCGAAGCTGTACATCTGGCCGAGAATCCGCGTCCTGCCGAGGGCCGACGCCTTGCGGCCGCTTCTCATCCTGCACAGCTTCCGCTTCGAAGGCTTGGCGTTCCTGGTCCCCGGCGTCGTATCGCCCGACCTGCCCTCTGCCTTCGCGCATGCCGCAGGCTACGGCGACATTATTGCGGCAATGCTCGCGTTGCTGTCACTGGCGGCGCTGCCGCGCGCGGCCGGCGTTGTCATCGCGTGGATATTCAACCTGTGGGGATCAGTCGATCTACTGAATGCGTTCTACCAAGCCAATAACGCCGGGCTGGTGCCGGGCCAGCTCGGAGCGACCTACTTCATTCCGACTCTGTTTGTGCCGCTGCTGCTGATCACTCACGGACTGGCATTCCGAATCCTGCTGCAACATAAACGCGAGTCCGCAATGCGAGAAAGTGCGCGGGCCGCATGAGACAGACGGGCATCGGATCGCCCGACCGAACGGTGGCGGCGTCTGAAGACAGCTTGCCGCAAAGCGGTCATGCTTGCGGAACTTAAGGCTCGCCACAGCTCTATGTATATATGGCGTTGTCCGTCGGCTTGAATGGAAGCGGCGGCGTATGCGACGGGGAAAGGTGAGGACAGGCCTTGTCAGCCACGAAAACACTCAGGGCATTGTTGAAGCGGCATCAGGAAAGCGACTTGGTGCGGTACAACGTCGCGCACAACCATGCGCCGATGGTGCTGATTGCGCTATATCGACTGGGGGCGGACGAGGATCAGCTTCGCCGCTATTACGACAGCTTGCAAACCGACACGCCGACTATTGAGTCGGCTTCGCCGCAGGCGCCGCCGATCGTCGCTGCCCACTGGACGAAACGTCTTGGAGACTTCGATGCCTGCGGCGTCTATTGCCGCTTTTTCAAATCGGAAATTGATCAGCGCGGTGTCGAAGCGGTGCTGCGTTCCTACGTATGCCGGCTGATGACGGGAGTCGCCGCGCATGCATTCCACCCGCTGCTTCGATTGGGTTACGGCATCGACCTGATGGATCACGACGAAATTGCCTTGGCTCTGGGGTATTGGGCCGCGACCTATCTGCCCGCACCCGAGATATCCGCGAGCCGGGCCGACACAGGGCCGATTGATTTGCTGAAAACTCTCGTCAAGAGCGCATCGCTTAGAGCGATTACGCCGGAGAGCAGAAGTATCGCGGCGCGAATAGGCGAGTTTTACTCGCACGAAGACTTTCGAAATCTGCTCAGGCCAATCCGTTTCGAGGCGCAACGCCCGCTGCAGGAAATGTCCCTCGCTATTGCGGAGGCGTTCGTTGAGAATCACCACTTCACCATGCTGCACGGCGTGACTGGATGCCATGCGCTGCGATTGATCCTTCCCTATTGCGACAATTTGCAAAGGGTGATCAGTGAGTATTGGTATGCGATCTGCGCTACGTATCTGAGCGTTGTCAACCTTTCCGCCGACATGCACTGCGCCTTGCCTGCGAACGATGCGGGTTGGCCGCGCATTCAAGCACAGGCAATTGCGACCGGTGTCGAGCATACGGTGAAACTCACGTATACGTGCCTCAAAGAGACTGAGGAATACGACCGAGACGTTTATCGGCGCCTCGCTCTTCGCGAGCTTGGCGTTTCGGCGCCGTTCTTTTGAGCGAGTCTCGTCCGTCGATCTCGACCGCGAACGTCAGCTCATCAGCTTCCGCTATTTCTCATGGTCGCCCGATTTCTCACGGTCGCGCCATTTGTCGTCGTTGTCCGGGGAAGTGACGAACGCCACCCCGCGGTACACCTTGCCGTAGGTCGGAGCGGCGACGGTCCTGAACGTTTCTCTGCCCGTTGGAGAAGTGCCAGCGATCACATCGGTCACTTCCACCACCTGATTCGGGTCCGCGCCCGTGTCACCCGCAGTGCTGTTGGTCGAGGTCACCGCCCACAGTGTGACCGTGCCGTTGCCATTGACCCGGCCGGCCAGATTGCGGAGGCCGAGGGTGGTTACTTCAGGCCAGGCGCCATCTTTGCCGGCCAGAGGGCCATAGCGCTCGCCAATCAGGCCTGCTTGCAGCGTGTACACCAACGACCAGCTACCGGTGGTGGCGTTCAGCATCCATTTCTGCAGACCCGCATGAACAGCGGCGTCGGTGGCGTCGTTGGTGCCTTCGTCCGTCACATACAACGTGGTCGGGTTGGCGAAGAAGATTGCAAAAGGTGCGTAGTCGCCGCCGGTGGCGCGCGAGGAGTCGGTTGGGAACCCATTGAGGATCTGGACCGCAAGCACGCCTGCGTTGGCGACGGTCGGCAGCACGTTGCCGGCCGCGGGGCCGACGTTTGGTGCCGGAACAAAAGTGGCGGGGTACTGCGGGCCGGTAGTGACGGTGTAGACCGTCTGCACGCCGTTGCTGCCGCTGCCCTTGGTGAAGTACAGCGCGCCGTTGTACTCGGTGATGCCGCGGAAATTGTCGTCCTTGCCGGCCTTGTCCGCCTTGCCGCTGTTGAGGAAGAACGTCAGCAGCGGGTTGACCTCAGCGGAGCCGGAACCGCCCGCCACAACCGGAATTGCCGGCGCGACAGATGCGACGGCCGCGTCGATCGGCTTGACTACCTCCACTCCCGTGGTCTCGGTCACATCGGGGCTGGTGCAATTGACCTTCGATGTGGTCTGGGCGGGGCTGGTACAGCCGCTGGCGCCGAAGGTGCCGGCGCTGCCGGCATTGGAGTTGCCCACGGTGTAGTACAGGCCGTTGGAACCCAACAGGGCCGCGCGGCCATTGTCGCCGCCGTAGTTTTCCGTGGGGGTGTAGGAGAAACGGTTCTTGTCATTC
>DASXMG010000011.1:0-24728 GCA_036495805.1 Steroidobacteraceae bacterium
GCCGGTCATCGAAAGCGCCGAGCACATCGAAGCGGCGCAACGCGCCTTCCGCGAGGAAAACGCGCCCTTCCTCACCGCCGTGATGCAGGGCCAGTACACGGATGGTTACCTCAAGCGCGAGGGAGCGAATGCACCCAAGGTTCAGGGCGATGACCTGAAGATCATCGGCAGCCCGGTGGATTTCGTCGGCCTCAATGTCTATCAACCCGAGTATGCCCGCGCCGATGGCGGCGCCTCAGGCTACGCGGTCGCGCGCCGACCCGCCTCGTTTCCGCACATGGACTCGCCCTGGCTGTTCATCGGCCCCGAAGTGATTTATTGGGCGATCCGCCACACCGGCGAGTTGTGGAATCCGCGCACGCTCTACATCACTGAGAACGGCTGCTCTTCCGAAGATTTTCGCAACGCCGCGGGACGCATCGAGGACACGGACCGGGTCATGTTTCTGCGTAATTATCTGACCCATTTGCAACGCGCGGCCGCGGAAGGCTATCCGATCAAGGGCTATTTCCTGTGGAGCCTGCTCGACAATTTCGAATGGGCTGACGGCTACAGCAAGCGATTCGGGATCCACTACGTCGACTTTGCCACGCGAAAGCGCACCCGCAAACAGAGCGCCGACTGGTATCGCGAAGTGATCGCGCGAAACGCCGTGGCATGACTACTCCTTCGTATTCTCCGGCAGCTTGGCCACGGTCATCGCGGCGTCGGTCGGTCGGTCGGACCGCGCCGTCTCGAACTGTTCCTTGCACGCCTTGAACGCGCCGCGGTAGGACTCTGCAGTATTCGCCCGGAGGCGCTTCATCATGCAATGCGCCAGTTCCCGCGGCGTGTAGGCGGGAGACTTTTGGTCCTCCGCGAACACGGGCGCGGATATCACCAAACCGATGGCGGCTACGATTGAGGAATGTCGTCCGTTCATGGCACACCTCCGCAATACGCCTTTTTTGGAAAGCGCCCGAGTGCGGGCGCCAAACTCCTACGGTCGCCGATCAGCGTCCCGGCGTTCTGCATCTTGCCGGGCTTTTTCGTCCTTGTAATTTTCCTTCACCGTCTCCTTGGCATCGCCGAATTTTGCCTGTGCTTTTCCTGCGACTTGATTCGCCATGCCCTTCGCTTGCTCCGACAAGCTGCCGACGGCTTTACCGGCTACTTCCTGGACCTTACCCGCCACGTCTTTGGCGCGGCCTTCGACCTGATCTTTGTTGATACCCATGTCCAATCCTCGCGTTTAGGTCACAAGATATTGGCACGCGAGACAAAGGCCACGGCGTAGGAGAGAGGGCCGATTGGCTGTGGGAATGGGCGCCTTCCAGCCAGGTGCTATTTTACAGTTGCGCGCGGATGATCAAGACGGGCGCGCCGTGGTACGCTCCTCGTTTCGCCAAGCCAAGGTATTCCATTGAAAACACTCCTTATTATCTTGCTGCTTTGCGTCTCGGGGTGTAGCTGGTTTCATCGCAAACCCCACGCACCCGAACCGACCGAGTTGGTCGTCGTGGGTGCTCCGGTGGGGTCAGTGGTATTTGTCGATGGCGTACAAGCGAGCCAGGCGAAAGAAGTCGCCAATCGGCCTCAAGAAGTGGAAGTCGCCCCCGGCACTCACGTCTTGGAGGTGAGAATGGGCGACACCGTCGCCTATCGCGAGAACACCTACGTGACGCCCGGCGAAAAGCGCGTCATTTCGGTGTTGTCGGGCCGGACGGAAGCACACTAGCCCGCCGGCTGCGGCGCCTTCGGCCAGCGTCGTTCTATGCGCTGCGCGGCGAAGGCATAGGCTCCCGCAGCGAGCAGCGCCGCGAAGCTCCATTGAGATAAATGATAGAAGCCGGCAATCGTCATCGGCGGCCAAGGCGCGTGCCAAAGCACGCTCGCGCGATCGATCATCCAATGCCAGGAAGCATGCGCGACGATCGCCGACAACACGATGATGCCGATTCGCCCCGCCCGCGCACCGCGCAGGATCAAAGCCAGTCCCACGAAAATCAAGGCAAACGCCAGCAGCGCGCCAAGATCAATCCCGCAGGCAAAGAACCAAAGGGCAATTTGCGAATGATCGCCGGCGAACTGCAGCCGGCCGCCGAGCAGCTTGGCAAATTCAAACCCGAGGATAAAACCGAACAGCCCAGTCCACAGCCTACGGCGCTGCAAATGCGCGCCGAAAATATTACCGAGCGCGAGAAAAAATATCAGGACCGCGGATGCGCTCGCCGTCAAAGCGGCAAACCAGGCATGGTCGGGCGCAAGCCCGAATGCTGCGCCGGCAAGCGAAACGATGCTCGCCAAAACAAACGCCGCGTAAAGCGCGCCAATGTCACGCGCACGCCGGAAGGGAATCATCAGGCAGAGGACAAATAGGAGGCAGTCTGCGTTCGCAAGAAAGCTCTGCGTGCCGAGCAGCATGAATCCCAGCGCGGCCTGCCTTCGGTTGGGATTGAGCGCCACTCTTCCCGACTGCGCGCTGATCGTCACGGCACTGCCCGGCGTATTCCCGTTTGGCACGAACTGCACGATGAGCTTGCTTAAGTCCTGAAGATCCTCCGCCACGCGCGATTGAATCGAAAACACGTCTGCAGGCGTGCGGATGGGATAGATAAAGTGCGCGTCGAGATAGCCGAGATCGTGCGCGATCCTAAGATCGGCCTTCGCCGGCTGGGCCATATGCGCGGCCGCCGCCTGCGGATTTGCGAAGGACAAATCGCCGAGCGCTGCCAGCTGTCCCGAACTGCTCGTCGGCGTTAGTCGTTCGCCGTCTTGCCAGATCAAGAGGGTATGGCCCAAGGCTTCGAGCGCCTGGTTCATCGCGGCGCCCGAATCGCCGGTCGCGTATTCGCCATGATTCATGGGCCAGGAGATCCCATCCAAGAGATCGAGCGGCACACGAACCAGCAAATCGGCCTCGCTCCCCTGCACCCGAAAGAATGCATGCATGACCGTGTCTTGCGGCAAGTCGTGCATCAGTGGTTCTGCGGCCGCTCTCAGCACCAGGCACAGCAATAGAGCCCCGATCGCGCCCAGTGAGCTTCCTTTCATATGCAGCGAATTCCTCGCGCGGCGGCCGGGGATTGTTACCCGGCCGCCGCCTCCACCAGCACTCGAAGACTGCCGTTACAAACTGGCGCTCTGGATTTTGGCCGGCGCATCGTCCTGATCTCGATGATGATTGGCGTCGGCGGGCACGAACTTTTGGATGCGCCTGCCCGTGATTGTTTCCCCCACATAGACATTTCCATGCGAATCGACGTTGACCATGTGGCCGAAGGCGAAATGGCCCGCATTGTGTCCGGGACACGGCGCGATGCCGCACACGCCCAGCGCACCGACAACCAGTCCGCTGGCCTTATTGATGATCCACGTATTGTCGTTGCCCAGGTCGACGTCGATGATGGTTGATTGGTTGGTCGGACTCTTGTCGGCCAGATAATCGATGTTCGGCCAGAAATCCATGTCGCAACCGCGCGTGCCGGCAAGCAGGATGGCGGCCCGATCATCGGCTGACGCGGAGTTGAAGCCGCTGATGTTGATGATCCTCACCGGTTGGCACACCGGCTCAGGATTGGCGGTGGTCGATGCCACGGCACAATCTTTCTTGAACACCTGGATGCGGCTGTTGGGACGATCGCAAACATAGACCAATCCGTCGTTTCCCAACACGACGCAGTGCGGATGGCCGCTGCCCGTTGCCCCGAATGTGCCCGGCGGGCAATTCTGACCGATGCTGGGCACGGGTGTGCCCGTCGGATCGTTGGGTGGCGGCAGCTTGCAGGTGGTGCCCCACTGTCCGACATAGCTGCCCTGCGCATCGAACACCACCACGCGATGATTGCCGTAGCCGTCAGCAATATAGGTGTCGCCGGGCGCGTGGGTGATGGGCCCGGGCATGGGATCGACGGTGATGTCCGCCGGCTCATTCAACTTGGTGTGGCTCGAATTGAAGTCGTTGGTCTCGCCGCAGGAACTGAAGGGGTTCGCGGTCGTTTGCGTACCATCGCACGCGCCCTTGGTGCCGATTTGCAGGACATAGGTGGCGTTGGCACCGGCGGCTGCCGCTTGCACCGGATTGTATTTCTGCACGATGCCGTCGCCGCTGCCCGCGAACCAGACGAAGCCCTGATAATCGACAAAGCAGCCGTGCGCAGATTGCGACATGTAAGCGGCATAACCGTAGTCGGTGCCGGTCTGAATCAAATTGGCGTTGCCCCATCCGGCGATCACCTTGCCTTCAGGGTTGTAGACCACCACGGGCGGCGATGGAATCGAGGAGGCGCTCGCGTCTTGTCCGACGATGCCGCCGGACAGATTTCCTTGCAGCACGCCGTTTTGCGTGACGCCGACTTCCCAGCCCCGGTTATACGTAAAGACATTGTCTTTGTGGTCGGTGCAGTTGCCGCCCACTTCGCCGGTCACCCAGGTGTGCGCAACACCGTCGGAGGTGACGGTGGCGGGCAACGGTTTAGGCCAGTCAGGATCGACAACAAATGAAGGGGATCTCGAGTTGCCGAAGTCGTCGGCTTGCGGTTTCAGTGCGCCGAAGACGCTGATGATGCCGGCGGCCAAGGTCACACCGGCGTAGATATACCATTTCGGTTTCTTCATGGGCGTAATCCCTCAGTAAAGCGTTGCGGATGATGGTCGTTAGGCGTTCTCGCTGCAGAAGTTGGGGAGCGTGCGAATACTAGATCTCGGCCGGCGAAACCACGCTGCGGTCGAAACTGATTCGCGTGTCAGACTAGGCTGACACGGAAAACCCTAGGGCTACGACGGCCCGGAGGTTTTCAGAAGCTGGAACTGGCGCATCATATTGCCGTCGATTTGGGCTCTCGACAGAGAGGGGCCCAAGCCGGTGTTTTTATAATAAAGCGCCTTCAAGAAAGCCAAATCGCCCGCGGTTATCGCGGTGGGCTTCGCACGCGTGCCGCAGCTGGATGACATCAGATCCAAAATGCTCGGCAGTGCATCGCAATGATCCGGCGATTGCGCCACCGACAGGGTCAACATCGCCAAGTAGTCGGAAATCGTCCCGACGGTGGCGCCGACGACCTTCGTGGTGTCGACGACCAGGATGACGACGCCGATACCACTGCCGCTCCCGCTGCCGCCGCCCAAACGCGTCCCTAGGGCCGTGCTTCCGACATAATTTTGGATGATCTGCGGCCAAATGGGCAGAACGCTAAAGCCGACCATTGACACGTCAGTATTCAAAACCTGGGAGCCGCCGACGGTTGTCAGGTACCAACCCTGAATCGGGTGATCGCTTTTAAATGCGATCAGGTCTTTCCCCCCGCCCGCATACCGGTTTTGAAAGGCAGGCCCCGTCGCCCATTTCACGACGGAATCCATTTTTTCCTGGGGATTGTCGGTAAACAGTATTTGCACATTGTTTTTGCACAGCGGGTTCGAGTCCACGGGAGCGCCCACATACTCGGCGATCGCGCGAAGTCGCGCGGTGACAAAGGCGTTGTATCCCGGGGTGAGCCCCGCAGTGACCGCGCATATGCTTTGCTTGCCTCCACGCCAACGGGAAAAAACGCCGGCCGTGCCGGTATTCACGAAGTGCGTCGTGGCGTGATGCGCGATGAAGTCATCCAGGCTGTTGCCGGATAATTCCTGATCGGTAGGAGGGGCCGGTGCCCTCACCGTTACATCGGGGTCCGGTGCTGCGCCCGCCGCTGCAAACGAGCCGATCGTTATTGCAAAGACGGCGAGTACGGCCCGTTGGATTTCATGTTTCGTTCTGGCCATGGTGCTTGCCTCCTGCTTTTACGCACCCTGATTATACCCCCTCAGTTATGCTCGTCGTGCAGATCGTCCCGCACGGTTTTGCCGCCCTTCAGACCGCATCCTGCAGTGCGACCTACTGCGCCGCGCCGCCGCCATCGCCCAGATAACGATCGAACCAGGCGACCGTGCGTTCCAGCGCATCGATTTGATCTTCGCGCTTGAAAAAACCGTGGCCTTCGCCGGCGTAGATTTTGATGTCGACCGTCTTACCGGCCTTGCTTAAGACAGCCGCGACCTGTTCCGCCTCGTTCGGCGGCACGCGAATATCGTTGCCGCCCGCGAGCGCAAGCAATGGCGCCTTGACCTGCCCCAAATACGTGAGGGGACTGGTGCGCTCATAGACCGCCTTGTCCTTCACCGGGTCGCCGATCAGGCCCATTTGGTATTGACGCAGCACCGGCGAGCCGCGCTCGTACATCGAGAACCAATTGGTGATGCCGCAGATTTCAACCCCTGCCGCCCAGACCTCCGGCGTCTTGGACACCGCCATCATCGTCATGTAGCCGCCGTAGGAAACCCCGGTGATGCCGATTCGCCGCGCGTCCACGTAGCCTGTATCCACCAAGAACTTTGCACCCGATACGTAATCAACCAGATCGCCGCCGCCCAAGTCGCGGTGGTTGGCGGCCTGAAACGCGCGGCCATAGCCGGTCGAGCCGCGTGGGTTGGCGGCGATGACGACGTATCCGCGCGAGGCCAGTGCCACGGCGGTCGCATCGAAGTCATCCATGGTCTGTCCGGTCGGACCGCCGTGCGGCAACGCGACCGCCGGCGCATGGCCGTTGCGCGACAAGTTATAGGGCAGCCAAACGAAAGCGCTGATGACCGTGCCGTCGGCACTGCGGTAGTGGACGAGCTGGGTCTTCGGCAGCTTCGTCGGATCGATACCGGCGAGTGCAAGTCGCGTGACCGGCACGGCTTTGCCGCTCGATCGCTCGAAAATCCAGTAATCGAGCGGCATGTTGCCCGATTGGTGCGGAAATAAGATGCGCGTCCCGTCTGGGGAGAAGGCCGGCATCTTGCCGAAGTAGTCGCTGTTGACGCCGGCCGGCAACGGCAACGGTTCGGCGCGAGCGCTACTCGTATCGTACGAATAAATCACGTCCCGCCCATCGACATTGCTGATCATGAGCAACGAACGGCCATCGGGCGCGAAGCTGCCCGCCTTCTGTTCCCACTCGTCCGGCTTGATCAGGGTCAGCTTCTGCGTCGTCAGGTCATAAACCGCGGCCTGCAGCGAGCCTGCCGCGGTCTCCGTCGTCAGCGCCAACCAGCGCCCATCGGGCGAGATGTCGCTGGCGGTATTGAGTCCCGCTTCGCCGGCGGCGAGTGCGGGCGTCGCCGCGCCGCTCGCGACGTCGACTCGCCAGACGGCGCCGTGAGTTCTTTCCACATTCGAGCGATTGGCAATGATGGAGCGGCCGTCGGGTGAAAAGGCGACCACGCTCCACTGCATGGTGGGCAACGCCTCGTGCGTGAGCACGCGCACCGTGTGCGTGGCTAAGTCCATCACCGCCACGTTATTCGACGCGCCGCTTTTCATGCGGTGATCGAATGCGATCATTTTGCCGTCACGAGAGAACACCGCACCGGTCTCGGACGCATCGTCGCTGTGCGTGAGATTGACGACGGGCCCGCCGACGGTGGGAACGGCGTAGAGATCGAAAATCTCGGCGCCGCCGTGATCGGACTCGAACACCACCCACTTTCCGTCGGGCGAGGTCGTGACACCCATTTGCCGATCGTCGGACTGCGTCAATTGCGTCGGGAAGCCCCCGGCGGCCGAAACATTCCAAAGATTGAATCGTCCGGTGAGATTGGTCGAGACGACGAAATTCTTGGAGTCTTGGCTCCATGCCGCCCCTAGGCTGCTGCGCACGTAGAACAGATCGGCAATCGGCACCGGCGCCGCGCCCTCCAGCACCTCAGAGCTCAAGGTTTTGGGATCGGTGATCGCGCGCGCCGGCGGCCCCTTGAGGACGGGCGCCGCCAACGAGGCACTCGCCAATCCCATCGAGGCCACCAAGCCGTACCAACCCAGCCGTGAATCGGAGCTCATGCGCGTTTCCCCCATGTATTTAGAACGTACTCAGAATTTTGCCCGCAGCGTCACACCCACGGTCCGCGGCCTGATGCGGTACAGCTGTTGGTTGTTGAGAATGACCGGGCCCGCGAGTTGCGCATCCGCCGCGCCGGTCGCGCCCTGCGAATTGCTCAGGTTATCGACAAAGGCCACGACCTCGTAAGAGCCGAAGTTGACTCCGGCGCGCAAATCCTCTTGAGCAAAGCCGCCGAATTTCGTGCCGTTATGCTCGAAGTCGGTCCACTCATCGCCAAGATAGTTTGCTTCCGCGCGCACATAGCCATGGAAGTCCGCCACCGGAAAATCGACCTCGGCGTAGGTCGAAGCTTGCGCTTCGGGAGCCGCGGGAAGCACATCGCCGTCGTGCACGCCCACAAGACCCGTTGCAGGCCGGCTGACGGTCGGATCATCCTTGGCGATCTCGTTCTTGCTCAGCTGGAATGCGGCGCCCAGCAGCAGCCAGGAAATCGGCTTGGCGTCGACCTGGAATTCAACGCCGTAGTTTCTCGCGGCGCTGGCGTTGCCGGTATAGTTGCCCAGTTGGTTCTGTAGACTCACTTGGATGTTCGACCAGTCGATGTAGTACAACGCGGTGCTGTAAGTGAGCCTGCCGTCGAATGCCCGGCCCTTGGCGCCGATCTCATAGTTCCACAAGCTGTCCGGTGCGTAGCTCGGCGGTGTGTTGCGGCCGCCCACATCCGAGGTGAGATTAACGCCGCCGACGCGGTAGCCGCGCGATACTTGCCCATAGATGGTCAGATCCGGATTCGCACGATAGGCCAGCGAAACCCGGGGATCGACCGGCGTTCCCAAATCATGGAAGTCGGTATGCGCGTAGTCCGACGGCAGGATGCTGAATACGGGAATGTAGCCGCCGGTGTCGATCTGCGCAGAGACCATGTAGTGCGACACGCGCAGGCCGCCGGTCAGGTCCCACTTGTCGGCAAAGGTATAAGTCGCCTCGCTGAATGCGGCAATTTCCTGCTGCCCGAAATGATAAATCAGGTCGACGATGTTATTGCTGCCGATGACCGGAATGATGGCATCGGAACGGTCTTCTTGCGTACCGCCTGCGCTGGCATGCAGATAAAAGAGGCCCGCGGTCCACTTGAAATTGCCTTCGTTCCGCGAGTTCAAGCGCAGTTCCTGTGTGTAGATGCTGCCGTCGATGCTTTCAACAAACTTGTCGATTCCCTGGACAATGTTTGCGCCGCCGGTGGCGATCAATGAGGTCAAGGGCACGAAATAGGTATCGACGCCGTAAGTGTCTGCCCGGCGATCGTGATAGGTGGAAACGGAAGTTAAAGTGGCGAAATCGAAATCGTATTGCAGCGTCAATGCTGCGATCGTGCTCTTCAGGTCCACGATGTAGTCATTGATGCCGTCCGAGACCTGGCCCGAGGGCGAACCCGGCGGCTTTTCTATCAAGCTCCCCGCAAGCGTACCGTTGTAGTCCTTGGAGTCTTGATAAGTAAAGGTCAAATTGGCGTTGAACTGATCGTTCGGCTTGGCCGCAACGGCCATTCTCGCACCGTAGGTCTTGGTGGGATTGGCGTCCTTTTCGCCGGTGCGCAAATCGTCGATCCAGCCGCCGTCGTCGTAGTAGTACCCCACCAAGCGAACGCCGAGTTCATCCTTCACGATGGGGGCGTTGATCACCACGGTGCCCGAATACGATGCGGCGCCGGTCTGGGTATCCGCGCCCGTGATCTCAGCCGATCCGCTGAATTGCGACAAGTCGGGCTTGTTGGTGATGTAGCGCAACGCGCCCGCCAGCGAACCTGAACCGAACAGCGTACCTTGCGGACCGCGCAGCACTTCGACGCGCTCGATGTCGACCACGCGCAGGTTGCTCGCGCCGGCGCCCTGACCGACCGGATCGATCGGCATATCGTCGTACAGCAGCGCGACGGTCGACTGCTTGAGGCCCAAATCGGTGCCGGTGGTCACCCCGCGGATGGTGAGGTTGGTGGAATTCCCGCCGCCCGAGCCGGGATTATTCAGTCCCGGCGTATTGTTGATGATGTCCTGCAGCTGCGTCGCGCCGCGGTGCTCGAGCTCAATACCGGTTTCCGCGGTAATGCTCACAGGCACATTTTGCAGTCGCTCGGTACGCTTGGTAGCGGTGACGACGATCTCCGCCAGTGCATCCGGTGATGCGACTGCACCGGCAGTCTGCGCAAAAGTGGGTTGGACCAAAAGATAAGGCGCGGCCAAAAGCATGGCGCTCAGCGTAAATTTCATACGAGATCCCCGATTTTTTTGTGATGTTGCAATACGAGATCCGAAGCCGCGCAGGTAGGTCCGTTACCTCCGCACAGTGGACGTCGTAACAGGGACAGCGTATGCCTGCAGAGAGAATTGTCAATATGATTTTTCCGCATAGGCCTATGCGCTTTGTGCATTGGTCCGGGGAAACCTTAACGTCGAGGCTTGAGCAGCTATTAAGGCGGCTTGGCCGCCGCCTTGGTCGATTTCTTCTTAAGCGCAATCGCCGTCGGCGACGACCCCAACGCCTTGGGCGAGTGCAGCGCCTTCTCGGCTCGCTCGCTCAACGGAGCACCGCCAAGCGTCGCGGCCGTCGCGGCAAAGTCCTGGCGCGCACCCTGCCACTGCAGCGTCCCGACATCCGAAAACAGCGCGGCATCATCCCGCAGCGTCGCCAATTTCTTGAACAGCAGCGCCAGTGATTTGCGGTCGCCTAAGATCTCCTCCGGAAAATCTTCAATGCGGCCGAAGCGTTCGATCAGGGCCGCCGCGCCCTTGGCGCCAATCCCGGAGATTCCGGGGTAGCCATCCGACGTATCGCCTACCAGTGCCAGATAATCCGGAATTCTCTCAGGGGTGACGCCGAACTTTGCGCGCACCGCCTCGGCATTCCGGATGACATGGCTTTTTCGATCGACTTGAACGATGCGGTCGCCGCGAACGCATTGCGCGAGATCTTTATCCGGCGTCCAAATGCAAACCTTTTGCACGCCAGGATCCTTTGCGGCCAGTGCTGCCGCGGAGGCCAAGGCGTCGTCCGCTTCGAGCTCGACCATCGGCCAGACGGTGACACCCATACCGGCCAATGCGACTTCCAGCGGGTGGAATTGCGCGCGCAGCGCAGGCTCGATGCCGTCCCCGGTTTTGTACCCGTCCCACAGGTCATTGCGGAAGGACTCGATCACGTGATCGGTGGCGACTCCTAGGTAGCCCGCCCCGCCCTCGATCATTTCCAGCACGCCGTTGAGTACGCCGACAACCGCACCCATCGGCCGGTCTTTGCCCTTGGTGAAGCGGCGCAATCCGTAAAAGTGCCGAAACAGCTCGTACGTGCCGTCGATGAGATGGACGATCATGACAGGTGCCCGAACGAAATCACGGCGGCCTCAGCGCTCGTCCTTGAACACTTTGCCTTCTTTCATCACGAAGGAAATCTTGCCCGGCTCGCCCAACTGATCGATGTGCGTCAGCGGATCCACCTTCATCGCAATCACGTCGGCCGTTTTACCCGGCGCGATTGAGCCTAACCCTTCGCCCAAACCACCGAGCGCGGCGGCGGCATTGACCGTCGCGCTGCGCAGGACCTGCGCCGGCGGCATGCCGGCCGAGGCCATCAGCGCAAATTCCTCGTGACTGCGCTCCGGCCCGAATATCCCTAAATCCGTGCCGAAAATAATGGGCACACCGGCGCGAAAGGCCTTACCCACACCCTCGAGGCCTTCTTGAAAGCGGTAATCGATGAGCTTGCCCGCGAGCAAGGTCGGCGTGTAAGCAGTGCCACGCTTTTTCATCATGGCGATCGCGGCATCATCCAGCGGCCCATGCTCGATGGTGTCGGCGCCCGCCTCGATCACCGCGTGAAGGTAGACCGGCGTGCCGTCCACATGGGCGGCAACTTTCCGATTGAGTTGATGCGCCGTGTCGATGATCGCCTTGATTTCCTCCGGCGATTCGACCATGGCCACCTTGGGATCCTCCGCCGGCAGGCCGGCTTGCCTGAATTTGACGACGTCCGCGCCGCGGTGAACCTCTTCGCGAACCACCTTGATGCACTCGACTACGCCGGAGCAATTGCCGCGGTTGGTGACGAATTTTTCCACATCGCTGCGCACATCCCAGCTCGAGGCATCGAAGTCTCCGCCCGCGACGGAGATTTGCGCTTCGGCCACGAACATGCGCGGCCCAGGCACGATGCCCTTGTTGATCGCATCCCGCAGCGCGTACGTCGTATAAGTCGGGTCGCCCACGTTCCGGATGGTGGTAAAGCCGTTCATCAGGAGCGCGTTGGCGCGCGGCAAGGTATTGAGCACCGCTTCCGCGGGACGCGACATATAGAAGAGTGCGATTTGCCCGCCGACAGGCTCGTCGAGTTTTTCAATCCCGCTGACGTGGGTATGCATGTCGATCAGTCCCGGCATCACCCACGAATCCTTGAGATCAATCGTCGTGTCGCCCGGCACAAAGCCATCTTTGATCGCCACGATCTTGCCCTTCTCGATAATGATCGACTGGTTGGCCGTCGCCGGCCTGCCGGGTTCGGCGATCAAGTGCCCCGCATGGATCACGGTGGCCGCCGGCAACGGTGCGCTGACAATGGCCGCGAGCAAGGCAGCCGCGATTACTTTGCTGATCATCCGAAAACTCTCCCTTTATTCTTTGGTACCTTACTATTTGGCAACGCTCAATACCGCAAGCACGGCTTGCGAAACCCGCTCATCGATGTCGGCGGCATGTTGCGAATGAACCGGATAGCCGATCAGCGCCTGCATGCGGCCATCAAGGATGCGCATTTGTACCTGCGCCTCGGCAGCAACGCCGCCTCCGGACAGGGACATGCCGCGAATCTCCCTGCTCTGACGCTGGATTTCGCTGCGAAACTCTGCGGTGACCGTCCGGACGGCCTCCAACAAGCGCTGCTTCAAGGCGACGTAGTCGCTGACGGCCGGCAACGACATGGTGATCTCGTGCCAGGCCAGGTTCACGCCCGGCAGTTGCTTGAACAGTCCTCCGGTTGCTTGGAAGACGATCAAATTCGGAAACGCCACCACGCGCCCGGTGGGCCCCAAGGGTCCCTCGCCGTGATATTCCATGAGATGCATCCGCACCAACCCCAGATCCATCACTTCGCCGACGACGGTGCCGATTTGCACGCGATCGCCGACGCGAATGCCGTATTTCCCGATCAGGAAGAAGTAGCCGACGATCGACACCAGCACGCTCTGCATCGCGACGGCAACGCCGGCGGTGATGAGCCCCGCGAAGGTCGCGAAGCTGCTGATCTCCGTGACAAAACTCAAACCCACGATGGCGACGATGACCACCCACATCAGAATGGTCCGCACCAACAGGAATTGGTAGCGGCGTCGGGGTTCATGCACATAGCGCAGTACCGCGCGACGCCAAACCTCCGCGAGCACGAATACCGCCGCCAGCAATCCGATCAGGATGCCAAGCCGCACCGCCAGCACGCGCCACGCCTCGCGGTACTGACGCCGGGTCGCATCAAGCCAGCCGGCAAGATTGTGGCGGTACTGCTGCAGCAGCACCGCCTCTTTGCTCAAGGGCAGCAGGATCGAAGAGGTTTGCTTGAAAACCCACGCCAAGGTGTCGAATCGCGAGCGCAGGTTTTGCAGGGCGGCGCCATTGGCGCTGTCCGCGGCCGATGCCAGCGCATCGCTCGCCGCGGCGTAGGACTGCAATCGCGTCCGCGGCGCTTCGCTGAATTTATGAAATAGATCCGCGAGCTGCTTGGAGCGCTCGTCAATGACCTCAATCGCTTTGATTTTAGTTCGAAGGTCAACGACATTTTTTGCCAGGTCCCATATCCCGTCACGCGTATTTGATTTTTCGACACCGGGGTTCAAAGGAGCTGGCGCTGCGGCCGGGCTGCTCGCAACGGAAGGTGTGCCGCCCTGCGGCGCAGGCGCGCTTGCCGCCGGGATGCTGGCTGCGATCGCATCGATGTGAGCCTTGAGCGCCTCGGCATCGGCGCTTTTAGGGTCGCGCTGATTCATGAATTCGCCCATCGTCTCGAGCAGGTTCGCACGAGCCGCGTTCATCGCGAGTTCGCCTTGCAGCTCCGCCAGCTTGGCTTCCAACTCCTTGTCGGCGCGGCCTGCCGAGCCAAGCTTCTGCTTGTCCGCCGCTATTTCTTGTTGAATCGTCTGGCGCTGAGTCGCCAGCTGCTCGAGCTGCTGGTTGAGGGACACGGCGGCCGACTTGGCGGCGCTCGCTTGCGCCGCGTTCGCCTCGCTGCTGAGCAATTCCGCATCGGCACGTGCGAGTTCGACCACGAGATCGACCACTTTGTCCGCGATCTGCCGGTTGCCGTAGAGGATCAATACCTCGCTGGGCTGAAGGGCGCTTTGTTGCTGCAACCCAAGCGATCGATACCACTCGCTGGTCTGGTCCAGAATCTGCACGACTTCGCTCGCGCTCAAGACGGAAACTTGCGTCGTATTGAGACTCGGCGGCGGCGCCGGCTGCGGTGCAGCCGGCGACGGCGCGGCAGGTGGCGTCGCAACCTGCGCGGCCGCGATGGCGCCGACGACGGATACGAGCGAGACAAGGAGGAATCGAGCGAGCATGGGGAATGCTAGCTCAATTCGCTTGCCTCCGGTTCTAACCTTACGGCTGGCCGGGAATCGGCAACACTTCGACGATTTCGACCGAGTCGCCGGGGAAAATGCTGAAATGCGGGTGTTTTACAAACAACTTCGCCGCCTCGTCGGGCGTCTCGGCTTTCACGACCACATAGCCCGACAGGTTGTTCTTGGTGTCCGACACCCCCTGCGCGGAGACCTTCTTGGTTTTACCCAACGGTCCGCCTGTTTGGACGATCACGGAATGGTGAGTCTGCATCCAGTCTCCCCACGCTTTCATGCCCTGCTGCTCGATCTTCTTGCGCTTGCCTTCTTCCATCGCCATGAATTCGGCGAATTTCGGCGAGGCCGGTGTACCCAGAAAGATTGCGAGAAAATTTTTCATCATCTACTCCAGTTGACTAAGTTATCGGTTCGGCGAGCATCAGCCCGCCGCGGATGCCCGGGCCTCTCTCTGTGCGGGCCAGGGATGAGCCCAGGCGGGAATTCGGTTCAGGCCATCCAGCCAGCGCACAATATGCGGATACGACTCGAACGGCATTTCCGATTCTCGCCAATAACTCGCCATCGAAGCCAATTGGAAATCGGCAATGGTCAGCCGATCGCACGCCGCATAAGCAAGTCCGCGCAGATGTTGGTCCAAGACGCCGGCAAACTTCAGCAAGTTCGGCGCGCTCGACTTGAGCAGCTCGCGATCCGGCGGCCCCAAGTCGAAGGTTGATTTGACCACGTGCTCGAAATAGAACGGCGCCACGGCCGGAGACCAGTGGCAGTCATTCCAGGACAACCAACGCAACACTTCGACCTGTTCCGCCGCATTTCGCGTCGGCCACATGTCCGACCCTGCCTTGATGCAGAGATACGCCATGATGGCAGAGGATTCCCAGAGCACGTGATCGCCGTCTACCAGCACCGGCACTTTCTTGTTGGGATTGATTGCGGCAAACTCCGGCACCTGCAGCCCGCCGCCCATCAGGTCGACTTCGAAGAGCTCCGCCTTGATGCCCAGATATTTGACGAGCGCCAGGACCCGTCGCGGCGCTTGTGCTTTGATCCAATATATTTTCACTTCAAGCCTCCTTCGCGCAATTGCATTTTAAAGATGCGCCGTGCAGCCGCAATCCGCACCGTGATACCGGCCCATGGCAGTGACCATGCCGCCACGCCCATACATGTTGTGCGGCCGTGCCCAGTCGGGCAGCGAATGATAGGGGCCGTTTTCGGCGCGGCCCTTGGGCGTGACGTCGAAATAACCGTAGACGCCCAAGAACTGCTCGCCGCCGCGACCGTAGGTCGAATAGGTGTGATAAATCTCGCCGGCCTCGTCTTTGACGAAGACGCTGTCGCCGGAAAGATCGATCATGCCGGGATTCACTTCGACTTCGCGGAAGTTGTAGTAGCCGCGGCCGAGTGCGATTTCCGCATCGGTGAACGACACGTTGAAATCGAAATTGAAATCGTTGCGATACGACGATACCCAGGTGAAGTCCCAGTTCATTTTGCGTTTCAACCGTTCGATCTCCTCAATGGGCGCGCGGGCCACCACCGCATACGTGACGTCGTGATGCTCGAGATGCACGCGGATCCCGGCCACATGGTCGACTTCCAATGAGCACCCCACGCATTGCTGCGATTGGCCGGGACCCATCATGAAATGCTTGATGAAGAGCTGGCTGCGGCCTTCGAACAGTTCCGAGAGCGATATCGCCCCCCTCGGCCCGTCGAACACATAGTCCTTCTCGATGCGCACCCACGGCAGGGCGCGGCGCTCGGCCGCCAGTGCATCCTTCATGGCGGTCAGCGCCTTCTCCTTTTCAAGGAGTGCGATCCGCGCCGCACGCCATTCTTCTTTCGACGCAATGCGGGCCTGGCCGCTCGGGTGATCAATGTTCATCGCAAATTCCTCTTGGCGGATTCGAGATATCGAAGGAACCACTCTTTGAGTGCCTCCCAGCGCGTAGCGATCAGCCGGCTGAGGTCAACGCCCAGCGTCCCGATCGCTGTCGCCGTGGTCGTCGCAGCTGCCGCACTCAGGACAGCCGATGTTGCGCATAGTGGGCACATCTGCAGGTCTCCTCTCGTTGTCATAGTAAAGACGAGCGGAGAGACCGCATTTCGACAATCGGCTGATAAATCGTTCGCACGTATCGCGGTGCCGCAAGCGCTAGCCCTTCAAGCCAACCCTGCCTTCCGATTCCACCACCAAGCTGCGGCAAACAGCACCACCATCATGATGGAGGCCGCCAACTTGATCAGCGTGCCGAAGATCAGGCCGATCCACGCCGCCACGCCGACGTGCGTCGAGCGCTGCAGACTGCCGCCGGCGGTGAGTTCGCCCACCAGCGCGCCGACAAAAGGCCCGAAAATCAACCCCGGAATGCCCAAGAAAAGCCCGATCAGCGTGCCGATGAGCGCGCCCGAGATGGCTTGGGCGCTCGCACCGATTCGCTTGGCGCCCAAGGCGGCCGCCGTCAGGTCCAAAACCATACCGACGGCGGCGATGCTGCCAATGCCGATCAGCCAGCCCAAACCCACGTGTTGATAATGATCCACGGCTGCGGCGAGCCAGATGCCGCCGAAAATCAACGGTATGCCGGGCAGCATCGGTACCACGGCGCCCGCCAGGCCGACGATGATCAGGGCCGCAGCGAGTAAATTCAGGGCGATCTGCGTAAGACCGCCTCAGCCACCGCCGCCGGCGACGGTGCAGCCCGGATCCAACAGGAGTTCAGCCGTGGGGCCGGTGCTGGTGAGGATGATAAAACCGGCGCCCTCCGGGTACTGCATGCCGGTGATGAGCACCGTATAGTTTTCCAGGTGGTGCCGCGCATCCGGGCTGAGTTGCGCCACCAACCCAAATGGACGCGTCGCCTCGAGGCTCGGATCGGCAATGCGCATGGCCTGGTAGGTCGAGCCGATGACCGTGACCGGAGACCATTTGCTGGTGATCTGGGCAGCGTCCGCGCGCAGCACCTCGTAGACCTCCGGCCGCAGGCACTCTATATGTATGTGGAATTGATCTTGGTCGCGCGCTCGCGCCGTATTGAGTGCGAGCCCCACCTCGGTCCGCGGCACCGCATGTCCTACATACGCGTCCAAAAGATCGCGCGCGTTCCAGGCCTCTGCAAAATAGTTCGGCAGGTCAGGATCCAAGAGCTCGCCGCTTTCGGTGCCGGACATCGTCTGCAGCGGAATCAATAAATAGTGTGCACCGCCCTTGCGGTCCTCCAACACCGCATAACCGGGGCTGTCCGGTTGCGGGCTGGAAAGCCAAACGCGCTCGCAGGGCGCTGGGTCGTGATGCTGCCGCCAATTCTGCAAACACTGATTCTGAACGACCTGCCGGAGTGCATCACGGCCGGCATTGGGCAATAAGTCAGCCCCTTCCGTGCGCGGGGTGTGCACGCCTTTACCGCCGCCGCCGCCACGTCCCGCAGCGGCACCCGTTGTCATGGCAATCGCGATGGCGGCCGATGCGAGCAGCGCTGTACGAATCTTCACAGTGTATTTCTCTTGGCGTGGATTGCCGCCATTGTAGCGGGCACGGTGGGTCTTCAGTAGACTTAAGCCCGAGGCCGCCTAATCCCTGCGGCCTGTGACCCCGAGTCAGCCACCAGGAAGTAGAGTGGACGCGCCCCAATACCGCGCCTTTATCAGTTACAGCCACCGGGATGCGGCTTGGGCGTCTTGGCTGCACAGGTCCCTCGAAAGATACCGTCCGCCGAAGTCCTTGATCGGCACCTCAACTGCCAAGGGCGAGGTGCCGAAGCGACTCACCCCCATTTTCAAGGACCGCGACGAACTCCCCAGCGCCACGGATCTCGGCGTGTTGATCAATGCCGCACTCGCGGGATCCGCCGCGCAGATCATCATCTGCTCACCGCAATCTGCAAAGTCGAAGTGGGTCAACGAAGAAATTCTGGCGTTCAAGCGCCTCGGGCGCGAAGACCGGATCCTGTGCATCATCGTCGGCGGCGAACCGAATGCCACGGACCTGCCCGGGCGCGAGGCGGAGGAGTGCTTTCCCCCGGCCCTGCGCTTTCGCCTCGGGAGCGATGGCAACTTAAGCACCGTCCGCACCGAACCGATCGCGGCCGATGCGCGGCCCGGCAAGGACGGCAAGAACAACGCCAAGCTCAAGCTGATCTCAGGCCTGCTGGGTGTCGGATACGACGCCCTGCGACGCCGCGAGCAGCAACGCCGCAACGCGCGCCTGTTCGCCTTCTCCTGTGCGGCCGCGGCCGGCATGGTGCTCACCAGCGGACTCGCCGCCTATGCCCTGGTGCAGCGCGCCGCCGCCCAGCGCCAGCAGTTGCGCGCCGAAGCCGAGGCACGCACCTCCAAGAAGGCCACTCAGTTTCTCGTCGAGCTTTTCAGGATCTTCGATCCGAGCGAAGCGCGCGGCAACACCGTGACGGCGCGCGAAATGCTCGACAAGGGCGCGGTACGCATCGAAGGTGAGCTGGCGAAAGAACCGGAAATTCAAGCCACGCTGATGGATACGGTGGGTACGGTGTACATGGGGCTCGGGTTATATGCTCAAGCGCGGCCGTTGATCGATGGCGCGGTGGCAAAGCGACGCCAGCTGCCAGGACTCGATCCTCTGGACCTGTCGGACTCCTTGAGCCATCAAGGCGAGTTGATGGCGCTGCAGGCCAACTACGATGCCGGCGAGAAAGCCTACCGCGAGGCGATCCGCATCGAATCGGCCGGCCTGAACGATCGGCAAAATCAGGAGAAACTGGCGAGCTCGCTGTATGGCCTCGGCACCTTGCTCGCCAGAGAAGGTCGCCATGCGGACGCCGAGCAGAGTTTGCGCCAGGCGCTCGAGCGGCAAAAAGCGCTGTACGGCGAATCGCATCCGGCAGTCGCGCGCACGCTGAAGGACTTGGCCCGAGCTGTCGACGACGGCGGCAATCTCGCCGCAGCGATCCCGCTGATGGAGCGGGCGGTGGCCATGCAGCGCGCGCTGCGCGGCAGCGAGCCGCATCCGGATCTCGCCGAGGTGCTCAATGACATGGGCTTGCTGCTTTATGAGAAAGGCGATTCGAGCGGCGCCGAGAAGTTCTACCGGGAATCCCTCGCGATGAACCGGCGTCTGCTCGGTGATAAACACCCGGAAATCGCCAACGGGCTCGAGAATGTCGCGATGACGGCTCAGGACCGTGGCGACCTTGCCGGGGCTGAAAAGCTATACCGGCAGTCGCTTGAGATGCGGCGCGAATTGCTCGGCGCCGACCACCCCGAGGTCGGACGAACGCTGGCCAACCTTGCCTCGTTGCAGTCCGACCGCGGCGAAACGAGCGAGGCGCTCGCGAACATGCGGGAAGTGCTCGCGACCTACCGCAAAGCCTATCCGCCGGATCACCCGGAGACCGCGCGGATCTTAAACGTGATCGGTTCATGGCTCACCATCGCCGGCAATTACCCGGAAGCCGAGGTTTACCTGCAAGAGGGCCTCGGGATGCGGCAGCGGCTGTTCAATGCACAGCACCCTGAAGTGGCCTCGAGCCTGATTGCGCTCGCGATCCTCCAGGTCGATGAAAAGAACTACCCGGCGGCGATGGCATCGGCTCGCGGCGCCAAGGCCATTTATACGGCTGCATTGTCGCCTGACCACTGGCGGACCGCGCTCGCCGAGTGCGTGGAGGGTGCGGCGCTGACCGGTCTTGGCCGATATGCCGAGGCTGAGAAGCCCCTCACCCACGGTTACGCGCTTTTGAGCAAAGACGGCGAGCTCCCCTTGATTTATAAGACGCTTGCAAAGAGTTACTTCGACAATCTGCACCTGCGCGAAAAAACGCAGGTTGCGGATGCGACGCAACAGAATCCGGCAACGCCGTAACATAACGCGAAAAGCGCGGCGACATTCTGCAACGTCATTGTGTTAGCGTATGCGGCAATTCGGGGTGAGCGCGAAGCGACACCCTAGAAAAACAAGCAAAGCAAGGGGATGTCGATGGACTTCTATTTCGCGAAGAAACACTTACGCGCGCTGCTCCCTGTGCGCCGTCCGGCAGCACTCAAGGTCAGCGTCGGCCTCGCCGCACTGCTGGCTTTCGCTTCCCTCCATGCGCAAACCGTGCCCGTGCAGCAGTTCGGCGTCACTGCCGTCAACAGCAACAACAATGCGTTGTACAACGTGGTCGTGACGCCGAACGCGACGGCCGGCAGCGGTGCGCTGATCACCGGCACGCAAACACTCAACAGCGACGGCGCGGCGCAGGGCAATTTCTTCGCGGTGACCCGCGTTTCAAACTCCGTCACCAGCGCGTTGGACTTGATCGTCGCCGATGCGTCCAATAGCCGAATCCTACGCTATCCCGGCCCGGGGCCCGCCAGCTACGCGGCCTCCACTCCCATCTTTACGTTCTCAAGGCAACATCACGGTCCCAAGTACCCGATCAGTCTGGCCGCCGATGTCGCCGGCAATGTGTTCGTCGTGACCGCGGGACCGCCGCTCGATGAGGCGGGCCTGTGGGTACTGCCGTTCAATGCGACCACCGGCGCCTATGGCGCGCCGATCTTGATCGACAACACCTGTGGCCTCATCACCGAAATCTTGGTGGCCTCCACCGCGGCGACCCCGGTCGGCAACGCACCGCCGGCGTGGAATGCGGGCGATGTACTCGTTCTGGTCAACGATATCGTCAATCCACGCGTCGTGGTCTATTCGAGCGTCGCGATCCAAGGTCTGCTTGCCAATCCCAGCCAGCCTCTCAACAATCCGACTTCCACCGCGGTCAACTCCTCGAACCTGCGCGGCACGCTGCCGATCGGCATGGATATCTGGCCGTCGGACGCGACGCATGGCATCAGCCTGTTGTTCACCACACTGGGCGGCCGGGTAACGCGCTTCGACTCCGGTGCCAACGCGATGACTGCGGATTTCGCCAGCGGCTTAGGCTTCGGACTGGAAAGAATCAAGGTCGGCACATTTTCCACGGTCACCTATGCGCTGGTCACGCAGTTCACGCCGGGTCGCGGCAAGATCCTGCAGTTGGGCGCGCCCTCCTCGAGCGGTGCCAACACGCCGCTCGCGAGTTTGAGCACCGGCAACCAAGACCCGCAGGGTCTTGCGATAAGCAATTCGGGCTCGGTGCCCGCAAGTGCCTGCGTCGCCACCGGCGGCTGTGCGCCTTTGGGTGCGCAGCTGGTCACGCAACTTTCAGGTCCCGGCACCATCCCACCCGCCGCGCCTCTCCTCGAGGAGAGCTGCGTAGTGAAATCCGATCCGCGCGTGACGGTTGTCGGGAGCAGCTGGAGCTGCGCGGGGGGTAATTTGGATGTCGCGAATTTCTGTCCCGGCTTCCCGAGCACTGTGCTCCCGGGCTCCATGTGCGGCCATTCCGGGCCCACCGGTGCCGGATTCGTGGTCGTGAAGGGCACCGCGAAGACCGTGGACCAGAACGTCAACAACACTTTTATCCAGCACACCGTCGATGCCAACATCCCGCTGCCGGGACCCCTGAACCTGACTTGTCCCCAGTTGGAGGTGTTTGCCTGGGCGCCGCGTTCCGATCTGCCCTTGATCGAAGGCAGCGTCGTCGAGGGAGGGCCCGCGCCGGGCAGCAATTACTTCGTCGATCTCTCAGGGTTCTGTGACAGCGGCGGCGGGCACACCCACGTGCTGTCCATGGTGGCCTATGGCCTAGGGTTGAACAGCGCACCGAGCGGCATGGCCAGTGGCCTGCCCGGCTTCGTGACCGATAAGTTCACCAATCTCACCAGTACGATTGCAGCGGCAAGCCCGCAGATCGATCCCAGTGTCGCCGCGACCGTTCAAGGCTACATCGGTCAGGCGCAGACCTTCTTCAACGGCGGCGTCGCGGAATCGGCATCGAACGGCTATAGCTGCGCCATGAACTCGCTGGCCTCGGCGGATGCCTATGTGCGCGCCAACTTGCCGGGATTCTTGGGCGCAGCGCCGCCCGGCAATCTCAACCCGGCCGGCGACATCGACGGGCGCCTCGCCAACCTATTCCTGCCCATTGATCTATTCTTTTTATTGCAGTCTGCGAACGCCGAGTGGCCGACAACCAATGTTCCGCCCTGCGTCTCGCTCACGCCTACGCCGGCCACGGTCACCTTGAGTTCCGCGAGTCCTGTCGCGGCAACGCTGACCTGGGGCCCCGCTACCACGGCCTTCCCGCTGTCGTTTCCGCCCACGCAATGCTCGATCTCGGCGAGCGACGGCACGTTCCTGACCCCGGCGAGCGTTTCCGGTTCAGGCTCAGTTTCGAGCGGGACGCTGACGACGCTGGGAAATTACTCCGTTCAGCTCGTGTGCTCTGCGGCGGCGGGCAACAGCATCCAGAGCTTCACGCAGGCGATGGTGAAGGTCATCGCTTTGTCCTCCATTGGTGTGACGCCCCCGTTGCCGCAAGTGGCGGCCGGCGGCACGACGCAGTTGACGGCGACGGGCACCTATACCGACGGCTCGACCAAGGATCTCACGTCCACCGCCACCTGGGTCTCCAGCGCGCCGAGCGTGGCCACGGTCTCGGCGGGTCTGGTGAGTTGCAGCGCCACCGCAACCGCCTCAGGATCTGCGACGATCTCGGCGACCGGTGCCACCGCAACCGCCACCACCACCGGTTCGACGACGGTCATGTGTTTGGCTCCCGTGCTCACGTCCATCACGATTGCACCCACGCAGCTGGTACTCGCGGCCGGCAGCACAGGGCAACTGACGGCGACCGGCAACTTTTCTTCCGGGCCTTCGCAACCGCTCGGTTCCGTTCAGTGGAGTTCCAGCGTGCCGAGCATAGCCACGGTCTCGGCCACCGGCCTGGTGTCCTGCAACGCCGGCCTGAGCAGCAACGGTTCCTCCACGATTACCGCGACCAGCGGCAGCGTTAGTGCATCGATCGGCGTGACCTGCCAGGCGCCGCAGCTGAAATTCATCACCGTGACATCCCCGAAATTCGGTGAGATCGGTCCGGGCGGCACGCGGCAGCTGACAGCGACCGGCACCTTTGTGTCCGGCCCGACCCAGAACCTCACCGCGACGGCGACGTGGAATTCGAGCGCGACGAGCGTGGCCACGGTGTCGGCCGGCCTCGTGACATGCAAACCGCCTCGCTCGCATTACGATGGCGTGGCGACGATCTCGGCCACGGTCGGCAGCGCGACGGGAACGCTGACGGTTGTGTGCGACGGAATTGACCGCGACTAGGATCTATTAACGGTCGAGCTCGACACGCCTGTGTTTGCAGGCGGCGCGTTAACTCGACGTGGACGCGCCGCCCGCTGCGTCGTCCGCGTAGGACATCCGATGACCGCACCGCGGTAATCCTCGCCATAAGATAGGCGGTGAAACCGAACGAACACACTCCTGCAACAACTCTGCACTACAAAGCTTCCAATACCAGCAACTAGATGTGGAGGAAGCTTTATGCACGCGAGAAACTTCATGGCGCGCACGGTCGGCGTGATGCGCCTGGGCCTGACGGGCGTCGCAGTCGCGCAGTTGGCGTTCGGCATGACCTTGGCGCGTGCCGCCGAGGAGCACCACGGCGACACGAAATCGCCCATCAAGCACGTCATTGTGTTGATCGGCGAGAACCGCACTTTCGATCACCTCTTTGCCACCTATGTCCCGAAGAGCCGGGATTCCGTGAAGAATCTGTTGTCGGAGGGCATCATCAACGCCGACGGCTCGCCCGGCCCGCATTTCTCCAAGGCCGCGCAGTTTCAAGCGATCGCGCCTTTCAACACGCAGTTCTACATCAGCTTGAATGCTCGTCAGAAGGCGCCGTACGACACGCTGCCGGAACCGACGTTGAATTTCTCGCCGAGCCCGGCCACCGGAGAGCCGCCTCCGTTTCCGGCGGCGACTCCTCTTGCGGTATTGGGAGCCATCGAACCGTCGCTGGAAACCGCTGACCTGCATTTGCTGACGACGGGTGCGTCCGGCGCCGCTCAGTCCGCGGAGCTCCCGGACTTTGATTCGCGCATTGCAAATTTCAACGTGCTGCCGAACGGGCCGTTCCCGCTCGCAGGCGCCATGCTTCCCTATGACTCCTACACCGGCGACACCACGCACCGGCTGTTCGAGATGTGGCAGCAATCGGATTGCAATGTGCGCAACGCCACGCGCCATAACCCGTCCGGCTGTCTCAACGATCTCTACCCCTTCGTCATCACCAGCTACACGAGCGAGATCGATCCTTTCAGCTTCCCCGTTGCCAACCAGGTCGATGACAACGGCGGCGGCAACTCCATGTCGTTCTACAACATGCAGGGCGGCGATGTGCCCGTCCTGAAGCAAC
>DASXMG010000012.1:0-73979 GCA_036495805.1 Steroidobacteraceae bacterium
CGAGACCGAGACTGCCGGTCTCGCCTTCAGGTTCTTGGCTAAGGAGCCTCTGATGGTCGTGCTGCCTGCCAGTCATCGCCTCGCCGCGAGCAGGTCAGTTCGGCTGCAGGAGATTGCTCGCGAGACCTACATCAGTATGGGCGCCGTAGCGCCGGTGTTGAACGCCGTGATTGACGACTATGCCGCGCGAAATGGAATCGCGCTCAAGCGCGCCTATGAAGCCGAGAACATCTCCGCTGCGATTTCGCTCATCACATCCACCAGGGGTATGACACTGTTTCCATACTCTGTGCGTAATATGCTGCCTTCGTCGGTTGTCGCTCACCCGTTGTATGGTGAGGCTCCAACCATCGACCTAATGATGGGCTACAACAAATCCAATACGTCCCGGTTGCTCAAGCGATTCCTATCCCGCGGGGATGAGTTGGTTACTTGCGTTGCCCAAAAGCCAAATTCCGTTCAACGCCCGGCAGGCCTCGCTAACATTTTGATTTGATTGGTGGTGAGAGAGGGACTCGAACCCTCGACCTCGGCATTATGAGTGCCACGCTCTAACCAGCTGAGCTACCTCACCACGAAGAGCCGCGGATTCTGTGGAGCTACGGCGCTGCTGTCAAGCCGAATTAAAGACGGGCCCTTGCTAAATCAACGAGTTAGCACCCGGGACTGAATTTGAGTCACCTAATGGGCTTTGAAATTCTCTTTCAACTCATTTGCCCCGAGGTTGGAGAAAAGTGGCGGAAAATTGTGCTGCGCGGTGACGCTCGCATCCTGATTCACCACCAGAGACTCTTTCTTTTCATCGCTCCACGCCGGCCAGCCGGGCAAGCCCGAGGCGTTCGGATCACCTGTCTTTGCAAAGTTGGTCCAATAGGTTTGGAGCAGTTCGGACAGAGACGCATCAACAGGAGTGGAAGGAAGCCACTGCCATTCTCGGTCCTGCAAACTACCGAAAACAAAGGGCACTTCCAAACTATGAAACGCTCCGAGTGTCGCCTCGCCCTTGCCTGGGATCGAGCGGTTGAAACGGTATACGAATACCTGCTGGCCTGAGGCATGAGTCAGGCTTGCCATCGCGCCGACCGGACATGCGCCGATCAGATCATTGGCGGCCGCATCGAGCCCGACGTACTTATCCAACAGTATCCGGCCGAAGTAGACAGCGATAGCGGCATTGGTCCAGCCTCCGAAGTAGGGACGGGCAGCGGCCGTAAGTTTTTTCAGCGCGCCGGAGTCGGCGGGGCTGTTGGGGGCGCCTGAAGCTTTCGCCGCCGCAGCAGCGGACAGGCGAAAAGCGCTGAGCTCCCGCCCATTGAAACCGATCAACAAATCTACTTTCTGGATTGCACCGGTCAGAAAAGCCTGCTGCGACGATATCGGCAGCACCCAACCGTCCACCGTTGCGGCGGTGACGTCGGTCGGCGATTGCTTTTGAGCCTTGGCGACCAGCGCTTCGACCTCGGTAGGGGGCAGCGCCCGCAACCTCGCCAGCGGCATCGACTGCGCATCGCCGGGCGCCAAGGCGCTCACTGCGCTGCCGAAAGCTTCCGCCTGGGATAAAGTTTGTCCCGACGCAAACGCAGGTCCGCTTTCGGATATCACACGTTTGAACAGTCCCGCAGCGAGCGGCGAGGTCATCAATTGGGCGGCGTCGATCGCGCCGGCTGACTCGCCGAAGAGCGTGACGTTATCGGGGTCGCCGCCAAACTGGGCGATGTTTTGTTTTACCCAAGTGAGCGCCGCGAGCTGGTCTAACAATCCATAATTGCCCGAACTGTGATGCGGTGATTCGGCCGTGAGCTCAGGATGACTGAAGAATCCCATCACGCCGAGTCGATAGTTCAACGTCACCAACAAGACGCCGTGCCGCGTTATGGAGACCCCGTTGTACGTCGACTGCGTGCCGCTCCCCACGGTATTGCTGCCGCCGTGCAGCCAGACCATCACAGGCAGCGCGCGTTTCACTGGCCACTCCGGCGCCCAGACATCGAGATAAAGACAGTCCTCGGACGACTGAATGGGAGGCTGATCAAATTTTGCGCCGTACGCTTGGGCCATCGGCGCGATAAAAGGCGTGAGGCCCGAGGTTCGCTGCGTACACGAGCTTCCGGGCTGCACCGCTTCTCTCACGCCCTCCCAGGCTGGCGGTGGTTGCGGCGGCTGCCAGCGCAGCTCGGCGATGGGCGGCCTCGCGTAAGGGATGCCTCGAAACGCGATTGCCGATCCAATGTGCGTACCGCGCAGCCTTCCCGCGCTGATTTGCGCCACCGGTTCGCTGGTCGGCTCCGTGCTCGCGGGCGGCGGCGTCAGGTGCGAAAAACTCGAGGCTTGATAAATCGGGTAGTGCCCGCCCCGATTCGCGATAAAAATAACCATCGCAACGATGGCCAGCAACAGCGCGCTGCTAATCCAAAGTATCCACTTCCGCTTTGTTGTCATATGGGGTGCTTCAAAGGCTACTGTTTACGGCAATTACACGTTGAAACGAAAGTGCATCACATCGCCTTCCTTGACTACGTATTCCTTGCCTTCCAATCGCAGTTTTCCGGCTTCCTTCGCCCCTGCCTCACCCTTGAACTTGATGTAGTCATCATAGGCAATGACTTCCGCGCGGATAAAGCCGCGTTCGAAATCGGTGTGGATGACGCCTGCTGCCTGCGGTGCAGTGGCGCCGGCATGCACGGTCCACGCGCGCACCTCCTTCGGTCCCGCAGTGAAATAAGTCTGCAAGCCCAGCAACGAATAGCCTCCGCGGATCACGCGATTCAGCCCCGGCTCGTCCAATTTCAATTCCGCCAGAAACTCGGCGCGGTCGGCCTCGTCGAGTTGCGCGATCTCCGCTTCAATTGCCGCGCAGATGGGCACCACAATGGCGCCCTCAGGCTTAGCGATCTCGCGCACCCGATCCAGGCGCGGGTTGTTCGAGAAACCTGCTTCGTCAACATTGGCGACATACATGACCGGCTTGTCGGTGAGCAAGTGCAGGTCACGCAGCAACGCATGATCGTGGACGTCGAGTTTTAGCAGGCGAACAGCCTTCGCCTGATTCAGTTGCACGCGCACTTTCTCGAGCAGATCCCGCAATCTGACCGCGTCCTTGTCCGCAGCCTTCGCCGCCTTCAGCGCCTTTTGATAAGCCCGCTCGACGCTGTCCAGATCCGCGAGCGCCAATTCCGTGTTGATGACTTCGATGTCGCCGGCTGGATCGATCTTTCCCGCCACGTGGATGATGTCGTCGTTTTCGAAACATCGCACCACATGCGCAATGGCATCGACTTCGCGGATGTGCGCGAGGAACTTGTTGCCGAGGCCTTCACCCTTCGATGCGCCGGCGACCAGTCCGGCAATATCCACGAACTCCACCGTGGTCGGCAGAATTTTCTCCGGATGAACGATGGCGGCCAGCTTCTCCAAGCGCGGATCCGGCACCGGCACCACGCCGACGTTGGGATCGATGGTGCAAAAAGGATAATTCTCTGCAGCAATCTGCGCGCGCGTGAGCGCGTTGAACAACGTGGACTTCCCCACATTCGGCAGACCGACTATTCCGCAACGAATGGGCATTAGACTTTTCCTGAGCGGCTGTGCAATCGCGTCATTGCGCGTTCGGCGCCCTGTTCGAGCAGCAACGGGATGCAATCCACCGCCGTTTCGACGGCATCCAAAATCAGGTCCTCTTCCGCGCGCGGCGCACGCGTCAGCACATAATCGATGACTTCGGCTTTATTGCCCGGGTGCCCTACCCCTAGGCGCATGCGCCAGAAGGTCTCGCCGATGTGAGCGATGGTATCGCGCAAACCATTGTGACCTCCGTGACCGCCGCCCTGTTTCAGCCGGACCGTGCCGACCGGCAGGTCGAGCTCATCGTGCGCGACCAGGATCTCCGTCGGCGGGATTTTGTAGAACTCGCTCAACTGGCGAATCGACAGTCCGCTACGATTCATGTAAGTCGTGGGCTTCAAGAGCACCAGCTCGTTTCCCTCGATGCTGATCTTCGCCGTCTCGCCGGAGTATTTTCGGTAGTCGCGAAACTCGCCGCCATGTCGGCGCGCAAGCAGGTCTACGAACCAGAAACCCGCATTGTGACGGGTCACCTGATGTTCAGGGCCTGGATTGCCCAGACCGACGATGATGCGTAACGGTAGACCAGCCATTTAACAAAGCCTTTAAAAGACAAGGGCCGTCACACCGACGGCCCTCATGACACAACGCTTTGGAAAATTACTTCTTCGCGTCTTTCTTTGCCGGTTCCTTTTTGGCTTCCTCTTTCTTCGCAGGCGCTGCTGCCTTGGCCGCGTCGGCTCCCGCCGCCGCCCCCGCCGCCCCAGCTGCTGCCGGCGCCGCGGCTGCTGCCGCACCTTCCGCACCCGGCGCAGCCGCTGCCGCCGCCGTGGGCTCAGGCTCTTCGGCACGCGGGCTATGGATCGCGACTACTGCCGCGTCTTCCTTCGCCAGTTCCACCAGCACGACGCCATCAGGAACTTTGAGCTGCGATAAGTGGACGCTCTCGTTGAGCGAGAGTCCGGAAATATCGACTTCAATGTACTCCGGCAGGTCCTTCGGCAGACAGGATATTTCCACCTCCGTGCGCATATGCGACACGATGCCGCCTTGTGATTTGACTCCCGGCGAAATCGACGCGCCGCTAAAGTGCAACGGAATGTTGATGCGAATTTTCTCGTTCTCTTCGACGCGCTGGAAGTCGATGTGCACGATCGCATTCTTGAACGGGTGCCGCTGCACGTCCTTCAAGATGGCTGCCTGCGACTGATCGCCCACCTTCAAATTCAAGATGGTCGAATAAAAGCGCTCGTTCTCGAGCATGATCAGAAGCTTCTGATGGCTCAAGGTGAGAGTACGCGCGGCCAGGTGGCCGCCATAGAGAATTGCCGGTACTTTTCCGTCGTGACGCAGGCGGCGGCTCGCACCTTTGCCTTGCGTCTCGCGGAACTCGGCAACGAGTTCGAAAGAGGTTTTCATAATCTTCTCCAGTTACATCACAAACACGGCGCCCGTACATCGCGACCAATTGCAAGGGCACCGACCTAATCAATATAGAGCGAGCTCACCGATTCCTCATCGCTGATGCGTCGAATCGTCTCGGCCAACAGTCCCGCGACGCTCAGCTGACGGATGCGTTTGCACGCGGCGCCGGCCTCCGACAGCGGTATCGTGTCGGTGACTACCAACTCATCGAGCACCGATTTCGCAATTCGCTCAATCGCCTGGCCCGACAACACCGGATGCGTGATGTAGGCCACAACCTTGAGCGCCCCTTCATCTTTGAGCGCCTGCGCGGCCTGGCATAGCGTGCCGGCCGTATCCACCATGTCATCCACCAGCACGCAGGTCTTGCCTTCGACCTCGCCGATGATGTTCATCACCTTCGACTCATTCGGCCGCGGCCGGCGCTTGTCGATAATGGCCAAGTCGGCATCATCCAGGCGCTTCGCCAGGGCCCGTGCGCGCACCACGCCGCCGACATCGGGCGACACCACGATCATGTTCTGGTACTTCTGTTTCCAGACCTCGCCGAGCAGCACCGGCGATGCGTACACATTGTCCACCGGGATGTCGAAAAATCCCTGAATCTGATCCGCGTGTAAATCCACCGTCAGCAGCCGATCCACGCCCGCGCGCGTCATCATGTTCGCCACCAGCTTCGCCGTAATGGCCACGCGCGTCGCGCGCGGCCGGCGGTCCTGGCGCCCGTAGCCGAAATACGGCACCACTGCCGTCACCCGCTTCGCCGAAGCTCGGCGGCAGGCGTCCGCCATCATCAGCAGCTCCATCAAATGCTCGGCCGGCGGATGCGTGGGCTGCAGGATGAACACGTCGCGTCCGCGCACGTTTTCTCTGAGCTCGACGCTCACCTCGCCGTCGCTGAATCGATCCACATCGGCGCGCCCCAGCGGCACGTGCAAATGGCGCGTGATCTCGGTGGCTAGGGGCGCATTGGCGTTTCCCGTGAACACCGCGATCGACAACGAACTAAATTCATTTGTTTGCGACATCGACCCTGCTCAAAATGGCTGGGGTGGAAGGATTCGAACCTCCGAATGGCGGGATCAAAACCCGCTGCCTTACCACTTGGCGACACCCCAACTTTGAAAAAACCGACGACCTGCATCAACCGGGCCGCAATCCCTCAAGCAAGGGTGAGTCATTCAGTCCGCGAGCCAGAAAGCCTTCAAACTCTGGCGGCACCTTGCGCAAGATTTCTTGCGCGCGATCCATATTCTCGCAGGCCAAAAAAACACAGGCCCCCGTGCCAGTCAGGCGCGCAGAACCATAGACCGATAGCCAATCGAGCGCATGTGCAACTTCTGGATAACGGCGTCGCACCACGCCCAAGCAATCGTTCCTTCCACCGGACGCCAGGAAACCGTGAATTGTGATGGGCGCAGAATTCCTTGTCAATTCAGGATCTTGAAATACAGCAGCGGTGCTGACAAAGACATTCGGCTTTAAAATCAGATAGTTAGCTTCCTTTGGCGCCTGTGGCGGATACAAGGACGTCAGGCGTTCCCCCACCCCTTCGGCCCAAGCTACCCGGCCGTGGACAAAGACGGGCACATCCGCCCCCAACTTGAGGCCCAGTGCCGCCAATTTTTCTCTTGGCCAATGGATTCCCCACAGGTCGTTGAGCGCGAGCAAGCAGGTGGCGGCATCGGAACTCCCGCCGCCTAGACCGCCGCCGACGGGGATTTTTTTTGCGAGGCTGATATCGGCGCCCCAGATCGATCCGCTCGCTTGTTGCAGAGCCCTTGCCGCGCGAATGCAGAGGTCTGCCTCGGGGGGCAGTCCCGCTATCGCCACGGCGCGGCGAATCAGCCCATCGGCGCGCACCTCGATGGTGATTTCATCGCAAAGATCGACGAATTGAAAACAGGTCTGCAGTTCGTGGTAGCCGTCGGGCCGCCGACACAAAATGTGCAGAAACAGATTCAGCTTTGCCGGCGCCGGCCACACAGACCGAGCTGCGATCATTGAGGCCAGTTCCAATGATCGATCACGATGCGCACGCGCACATCGCCGGCGGTCAAAACCAGCCGTGCGGGCAAGAGGTCGCCTGCCACGGGCATATACCGGTCGTAGGCAATGCTCCAGCCGGCTTGGCTCAATACTTTCGCGCGGTCCTGATCGTTGCGCGCAAGGTCGAAAGTCGAGCCGGGATCTGGAACGCCGAGCAGCCAGTAGTGCAGATTCTCGATCGGCAGATCGAATCCGAGTTTCTCTCGGACTAAGGACAGCACCGCATCGCTCGGCGGCGCACCGTTCATGGAAAGACCCTCGGGGGTCTGCTTGAGCACCAAAGCCCCGATGCCGAAAGGACCCGACAAGTGCACTTCCGCGGCTTTGTCGGTCTGGCGCCAATTGAGCGTGGCCTGCCAACCTTGGGTGCCGAGAGCCACCGCGGCGCGCCCGTCCAGCTGCCAATCACCCGCGCCCTGCAATTCGCCGGCGCGCTGCTCCCACCGGATCGATGGCGGTGGTGCGGTGCGCGTGGTCGCGCACGCGGCCAGCGCACAGCAACCAATCAACAGCAATCCACGCCGCATGGTGATTTCAGTTTGCGGAAGTCAGACGATGCCGAGTCGACTTGAGCAGATGATTGTCGGCATCCACCGCGGCCGCCTCGGACCAGATTCTCTGTGCTTCGTCTTGCTGACCCAATCGCCACAAGACCTCGCCCAAGTGAGCCGCAATGTCGCCATCGCGGTCATCCGCGTACGCCGCTTTCAGAAAGGGCAGCGCATCGGCCGGGCGCCCTTCACGGAAGTACACCCAGCCTAAACTGTCCAAAATCGCGGGATTCTTAGGCGCCGCCGCATGTGCGCGCTCGATCAGCTTGCGCGCCCGCGCCAGGCTTTTGGTGTGATCGGCAAGCGTGAACCCCAAGGCATTCAAAGCCGCCGGATCGTTGGGCCGAGCCTTGAGTACGAGAGTCAATTCATGCAAGGCAGCGGAAACCAAGCCTTGTTCTTCATAGACGGACGCGGTCGCATAGCGCAACTCCATGCTGTCCGGATAGTCCAGCTGACCCCTCTCCAGGACCGCAAAAGCCTTCGGCAGCTCGCTGGACTGCACATACATCCGCGCGCGAGCCGTTAGGATTTCCGGCGCTCGCAAGGGTTCATCCTCCAGAAGCCGGTCAAGCAGCTCGTCGGCGGCGCTCGGCGCGCCGTGCTTGTGCAGCAAGGTGGCGGCACGCAGCAGCGCCGGCACGACGTTCTCGCCATTCTGCACTTGCGAAAAAAATCGCAGTGCTCGTTCAGGATCGCCATTGCGATCCGCCATCAGCGCCAGGTAATAAAATGCATCATCGGGAAACTTGCCGGTGCTGAGCAGCTGCCTGAACTTAGCGGTTGCGGCTTCGTAGTGCCCCTGTTGAAATTCCAGCAACCCCAGCAGGCGCAACGCCACCGCGGTCGACTCCGGATTGCTCGACAGGACCTCCAATTGTTCACTGGCCTCCGGTAATCGCTGCGCCGTCATCAGCAGCGCCGCGTAGTTGAAGCGGTTCACCGCCGAAGAATCCGCTTCGAGCTGCGCCTGCGCGGCGTGCAACGGCTCCTCAACATCGCCCGCCATGATCCGCGCGCGCAGCAGCGTCTGCGCCAGCTCTTTGTGCGCCGGCGGCTTGCCTTCATTGCTGCCCGAAGCTTCGATCGCCAGCGCGCCGCTCAAGCTATGCACCGCGGCAGCCGGATCGTCCGCGCGCATGGCCGCAATGCCTTGGATCCGCAGCGCTGACGGCGAAGTCGGAAAGTACGATGCCAATCGATCGGCGAGCTGATGCGCGCCGAACACGTTTTCGTCGGACCCCAGATCCGTTTCTACATCGGCAAACTCGGCATCGACTCCCGCGGGAGAATTCAACAGGACCACCCGGTAATGAGCCGCAGCTTCCTCAACCTTATCAAGCGCCAACGCGGCTCGGGCCGCCGCGCGTTGCGCCTGCAGAGATTTCGGATCGACGGTGAGCCAGCGAGCGGCGACGCCTGCCATCAGCGAAGGTTGCAGCGTCTCCGCCGTCACTTCAGTGGCGCGCAGCAACAACGCCGGATCCGTTTCATGCGCCGCTGCCGTGGCGTATTGAATCGCGGCCACACGCGGTTCCTGACGGGCTAGGGCTATCTCACCCGTGACGGTATAAAATGACTGTGGTGCCTGCTCGGACCGGGAATGCGTGGTCGCGCAGGCGCTCAAAATGAGCACGCTCAAGCCCAAACCAGCCCGGACGATGATGGAAAACGAGAACACCGCCTCACTATAGCGAAATGAATAACCCGATGCCGCGGATTCATCCTTGATCTAGCGGTGCGTCATACACCAGAATCCCTTAAAACTCGGGCCAAAGCGCTTCCATGGCAGTCAATATCCTCGGTATCAACCATAAGACCGCACCGGTCGCGCTGCGCGAAAAGGTGGCGTTCAGCGAAGATCGGCTGGCCGCCGCCTTGCTGACTTTGCGCGAGGAGTTAGGGGTCGCCGAGGCTCTGATTCTGTCGACCTGCAATCGCACCGAGGTGTACTGGTCGGGCACGACCAGCGGCTCGGAACTGTCGCAATGGCTGGCGCGTCATCACGGAAATGACCTCGATCTCGCCGCGAGTCTTTACGTTCATCAAGAATCGCGCGCCATCGAGCACACCTTCAGCGTGGCCTCTGGCCTCGACTCCATGGTGCTGGGCGAGGTGCAAATCCTGGGGCAACTCAAGGACGCCTATCGGATCGCGCAGGAGAGCGGCAGCACCGGCCCGATCCTCAACAAACTGTTTCAGGCGGCTTTCTCAGCCGCCAAGCGCATTCGCACTGAAACTCGCATTGGTGCCAATGCGGTGTCGCTCGCTTCCGCCACCGTCAGCCTGGCACGGCGCGTGTACGAGGATTTGAGCGCCCACAGCGCTTTGATGGTCGGCGCGGGCGACATGAACGCGCTGACGGCGCGGCATTTCATGAGCGCGGGCATCAAGCGCATGGTGATCGCCAACCGTACCCTGAGCAGGGCCGAAGCGTTGGCCGGCGAGCTCGACGCCCACGCCGTGCCCTTGAGCGACTTGGACCGGGTGCTGGCGGAGGCGGACATCGTCATCAGCTGCACGGCAAGCCCCGAGCCGGTCATCAGCAAGCAGGCGGTCGAGGCCGCCATTCGCGCCCGGCGCCGGCGGCCGATTTTCATGGTGGACATGGCGGTACCGCGCGATATCGAGCCAAACGTCGCGGAACTCGAAGACGTTTATCTCTTCTCCATCGATGATCTGCAGCAGCTCGTGGACGAGAATATTCAACAGCGCGAACTGGCCGCCGGCGGCGCTCGACTCCTTATTAATGAAGAGGTGGCGCGTTTTCTCGCCGAGTCGCGCGCGCAGGACGCGGGGCCGGCCATTCGTGCGCTGCGTCAGCAAGCGGAGGGGATTCGTCAGCAAACCGTGGAGCAGGCGCGGCGCATGTTATCCGCGGGCAAATCCACCGACGAGGTCATCGATTACCTGGCCAACACCCTCACCAACCGGCTGTTGCATGCCCCCACCCAGGCGCTGCGCCAGGCGGCCGAGCTGGCTGATTTGGCGCTGGCGGAGACCGTTACCCGCCTTTTGACCGAAGAACGCGACAAGCACTAGGACCTACCTAAGCCGCCAAGGCCGCTATAATCCGCGGCCATGAAAGATTCGATCCGGCGCAAGCTGGAAAAACTGGATGAGCGCTTCGAGGAAATCAGCCGGCTGCTGTCCGATGCCGGCGTCATTTCCAAGCAAAATCAATTTCGCGAGCTCTCCATGGAATACTCGCGACTCGAGGACCTGGTCGGCCGCTATCGGCGCTTCTTGGCGCTCGAGGGCGACGCGGCGACTGCGAAGGAATGGGCGGCCGACAAGGACCCCGCGACCCGCGCCATGGGCGAGGAGGAACTGGCTGACTTGAGTCCGCGCCTGTTGGGCGAGGAACTCGAGCTGCAACGCCTGTTGGTGCCGAAGGATCCGCACGATGACAGCAATATCTTCTTGGAGGTGCGCGCCGGCACCGGCGGGGATGAGGCCGCGATCTTCGCCGGCGATTTGTTTCGCATGTATGCCCGCTATGCCGAAGGCAAGGGCTGGGGCGTCGAGGTCTTAAGCGAGAGTCCCGGCGAACACGGCGGCTATAAAGAGATCATCAGCCGCGTGATCGGGCGCGGCGCGTATTCACTGCTGAAATTCGAGTCCGGCACGCATCGGGTGCAACGCGTGCCGGCCACCGAAGCGCAAGGACGGATTCACACCTCGGCGTGCACGGTGGCAATCTTGCCGGAACTGGAAGAGGTGGAGGCGGTGGATTTGAATCCCGCCGAATTGCGCATCGATACCTATCGGTCTTCCGGCGCCGGCGGCCAGCACGTGAACAAAACCGACTCCGCCATTCGCATCACCCACTTGCCCAGCGGAATCGTGGTGGAATGTCAGGACGAGCGTTCGCAGCATAAGAATCGTTCGCGCGCCATGTCCTTGCTCAAAGCCAAGCTCCTATCCGCGGAACGCGAGAAGCAGCAAAGCGCCCAAGCGCAGTCGCGCAAGCTTCAGGTGGGATCCGGCGACCGTTCCGAACGCATACGTACCTACAATTTCCCGCAAGGCCGCGTGACGGACCATCGCATCAATCTCACTTTGTACAAGCTCGACGACGTAATGAACGGCAACCTCGATGAGCTGGTGCGTGCGCTCAATCAAGAACATCAGGCCGAAGAGCTGGCGAACCAAGTCGAATGACAACCGTGGCAACGATCGCCGAAACCGTGAAGAACGCCGAGCTCGCCTTGCAGCCGCATAGCGAATCGCCGCGTCTCGACGCCGAATTGCTGCTGGCAACCCTGTTGGGCCTGCCGCGTTCGGCCTTGATCGTACGCGGCAATGAATCGGTCGCGTTGCACGACGAAAGCGCCTATGCCGAGCTGATCAAGCGGCGCGCCAACGGAGCGCCGGTTGCCTATATCACGGGCAAGCGCGAGTTTTGGTCCTTGCCGTTCAAGGTGTCGCCCGCGGTTCTGGTGCCGCGCCCGGAAACTGAAATTTTGGTCGAGCACGCATTAGCCTTGCTGCCTCGCGATGCGCAGTGTTCGATATTGGATTTGGGCACCGGCAGCGGCGCCATCGCGCTTAGCCTCGCTCACGAGCGCCCGCACTGGGCGATCACGGCCGTGGATAATTCGCCAGCCGCATTGGCCGTCGCCGCACAAAATGCGCAACGTTTGAAACTTCCGCAGGTAACATGGCGGCTTGGCAGCTGGTTCGACTCGGTGCCGCTCGAGCGATTTCATTTGATCATCGCCAATCCGCCCTATCTTGCGGCGCAGGATCCCGCGCTCAAGGCGCTTCGTGCGGAACCTGCCGGGGCGCTGGTCTCCGGTCCGACCGGGCTCGAGGCACTTTCCGCCATTATTGCGCGGGCTGCCGGGCACCTGTACGCAGGCGGCTGGTTGGCCTTGGAGCACGGCATTACCCAGGCGCAAGATGTTGCGCAGTTGCTTGAGCAACACGGTTTTGACTCGATTCGAACTTACTCTGATTTGTCAGGCAGGCCCCGCGTCACGCTGGGCGTTCACACACAACACTAGGAACTCTCATGATCCGTTTCGAAACCAGCTTGGGCGACTTCACCATCGAACTGTTCGAAAAGGAAGCGCCCGAATCGGTCGCTAATTTCACCCGCTACATCGACGATGGGTTCTTCGATGGCACCATTTTCCACCGCATCGTTCCGGGCTTCGTCATCCAGGGCGGCGGGTTTACTGAAGACATGACGCAGAAGAAAACCAAGCCGCCGGTCAAGAACGAGGCCGACAATGGCCTGAAGAACAAGCGCGGCACCTTGTCCATGGCGCGCACCAACGACATCAACAGCGCCACGTCGCAGTTTTTCGTGAATCTGAAGGACAACGACTTTCTCGACCACTCGCGCGGCAACTTCGGTTACGCTGTCTTCGCCAAGGTGACCGAGGGCATGGATGTCGTCGACAAGATCGCGGCGGTCGAGACCGGACGCAAGCGCGGCTTCGATGATGTGCCGATGGAAGCGGTGACCATGAAAAGCGTCAAGCGAGTGAAACCCTAACGGGCGTGGCGCAAAAGAAGTCATTCTTTCGGCGGCTGGCGTGGTCGATCTTCGGACTGCTGTTCTTTTGCGTCGCGGCCAGCGTCGGCGTGGTGGCGCTGCTGCGGTGGGTCGATCCTCCCTACAGCGCCTTCATGGCGCAGACGCAGCTGGCCGCCTGGGCCAGGCACGACAGGACCTACGCGTTCCGTCATCGCTGGGTGAGCCTGGATCAGATTTCGCCCAGCCTGCCCCTCGCCGTGGTCGCCTCGGAAGATCAGAAATTTCCTGACCACTGGGGCTTCGATGTGGAGGCCATCGAAAAAGCCTACGCGATGAATCAGCATAGTCATCGCGTGCACGGCGCGAGCACCATCAGCCAGCAGGTCGCCAAGAATCTTTTTTTATGGTCGGGGCGCAGTTATTTTCGCAAGGGATTGGAGGCCTATTTCACGCTGCTGATTGAAGCCTGCTGGCCCAAGCGGCGCATCTTGGAGGTCTATCTGAACATCGCCGAATTCGGCTACGGCATCTACGGCGCCGAGGCGGCGGCACAGCGCTTCTTTCACATCCCGGCCGCACAGCTGTCGCGCAGCGACTCCGCCGTGCTGGCGGCGGTATTGCCGAACCCCGAGCGGTTGATCGCGGCCGCGCCCTCCGCTTACGTGCAACAGCGGCGCGACTGGATCCTAGGACAGATGCAAGCGCTCGGCGGTGCCGAGATGCTGGGTGAGATCGACGCCTACCCGAGCCGGCGCCGCTAGGATTTGCTCCAGAATGTCCGGTATCTCGAACACCGCCCGATTCTGCATGCGCCTGACGCTGGCGCGATACAAGTCGATGTGTTCCGTGACTTGCGCGACACCTTCGCGAATGGCCTTGAACGACTCGAGCACGACGCCCAGCGCGTTCTCTTCGACCCACTCAGTGTTGTAGCGCTCCTGCGGCATGGTCCAAGCGTTGCGCACCACGATCACCGGCAGGCCCTGCTGCACCGCTTCGCTGATGCTGCCCGGGCCCGGTTTGCCGATGAAGAAGTCGCTCAATTGCATGTAGCGGCTGATCTGCGAAGTGAAACCCACGACCAAGCGGGGCGCCTCGGCACGCAGATCGCGCAACTGTTCGGCGAGCACCGCGTTATGCCCGCATGCCAATATGAGCTGAACATCATCGAGGCGCTTGGCGATTCCGCGCATGACGCGCGATCCATGGCCGCCGAACATCACCATGCCGGTCGGCCGATCCGGGTCGAGCTTGAGCTTCAGCATTTCGTCGCGCCGATTGAGCTTAAGGTCGCGGTAAAAATTCGGATTGATGATCATCCCCGAGGTCTCGTGCACCCACGCATCATCCCGGCCCAAGGCCCGCGCCTGACTCGCCGCACGCGGAGTTCCGCAGATAAAGTGCTGCGTTTGATTGGGCTCGATCCAAAAGTGCGGCGGAAAATCCGCCAAATCGGTGAGAATGGTCGCGTACGGGACCTGAGGATTGGCCAGCATCGCGGCCTGGTACATCGCGCGGTTGAAATTCGGCACCATGGAGACGATGAGATCCGGCTGCGTTGCCTGCCAGTGCCGGCGCAGCTGACTGACCAAGGACTTATGGCTTAAGCGGATCAGCATCTGCAGGATGCGCAGTTCCTGTGCCAAACCCAAGGTCCAGCCGCGCGCGAGGCGCACGTTATAGTAATCTTCCGGCTTGACGCCCGTGGTTCGCCGAAATATGTCTTGTGGATCGAGGACTTCGAACAAATTGACCAGCCTGACCTGCCAGTCTGCAAATTGCTCGCGAACCGCCATCTCGAGGGCAACAGCGGCGGAGCGATGCCCTCCTCCCGCATTGACGTACACGAGGTCAATCGTTGTCATTCGCAACCATTTTGAGGGGCAAGTGTGACCAACCGATGAAAACTTTGCTCATTGTCGCGGTATTGGCGCTATTCAGCGGAATGGCCGCGGCCGCGCCGACGCATTTAAGCCATGGCCGCTTCAAGGACTTGTCGGTCTACAGCCCGCCGGCTCAAGCCACCAGCTTCGTGCTCTTGCTGTCCGGCGATGAGGGCTGGAGCCGCCGCGCGGAAGTCATGGCCGAACAGCTTGTGCAGCAAGGCGCCATGGTGGTGGGCATCGATCTGCCCAAATTCAAGGCGGCGCTGGAAACAGACGCCGGACAGTGCGTTTTTCCCGATGGAGACCTGGAAAATTTAAGTCACTTCGTGCAAGCCTATTCTCACAACTCAAGCTATCTTGCGCCGTTGATTGTCGGCATCGACGCCGGCGGCAGCGTGGCTTATGCGGTCTTGGCGCAAGCGCCGCAAGACATGTTTGCAGGCGCTGTCAGCGTCGGTTTCTGTCCGCATATAAATTTGGACAAGCCGCTCTGCAAAGGCTCCGGGCTCGAGTTGACGCACGGTGCGCGCGGCTCCGGCTTGAGCCTCCTGCCAATCAAATCACTGAACAATCCCTGGGTCGTCCTTCAGGACTCCAAGAATCTCGCCTGTCCCGCGGAGGCCAGCCGCGAATTCGTATCGCGTGTGCATGGCGCGGCCCTGGCCACGCTGCCCGGTTTCAGTGAGCGGCCATTCAACGCAGCCTTCGCCAAACTTGCCGCGGCCAATGTAAATCGTGCCGTGGCGCCGCCCGCGGAGTTGGGTGATCTGCCGGTGGTCGAAGTACCCGCACAGCCCAACGCGCCGCCGTCGGATGCCTTCGCCATCATCATGTCCGGCGACGGCGGCTGGGCCGGCATCGATCAAAACATCGCCGCGGCATTGAGTGCGAAGGGCATTCGCGTCGTCGGCTTGGATTCGCTGCGTTACTACTGGACCAAACGCACTCCGGACGGCGTGGCAGCGGATACGGACCGGATGATTCGTTACTATCTGTCGCACTTCGGCAAGAAGCGCGCGCTGCTTATCGGCTACTCCCAGGGCGCCGATGTGCTGCCCTTCGCGGTGAATCGCCTGCCGGCGGCCACCAAAGCCGCGGTGACCTTGGTGGCGATCTTAGGCATGTCCGAGCACGCACTCTTTGAGTTTCATGTCAGCAGCTGGGTTGCGGATGACACCTCAGGTCCCGAGACCCTGCCCGAGGTGAATCGCATCACCGGCATGCCGGTGCTGTGTATTTACGGCGAGGACGAGCACGACTCGCTATGTCCGAGATTGGATCCAAAGAAATTCAACATCGTGAGGGTCAAAGGCGGCCATCATTTCGACGGCAATTATGCAGGCCTGGCAGACGACATCCTGGCCGCCGCCACGCCATCTTCGCGCCTTGCACCGCAGCCCTAGATCCGCCCCTCCGCCGCCATCCAGTCGTAGCAGTCCTTGACCATGTCCTTGAGCGGCACGATACGATAGCCCAATTCGCGTTGTGCCTTGGCGGAACTCGTGCTGACGCTCTTGGAGATGGTCGCGGCCATTTCCGGTGTAATCGGCGGCTGCTTGCCGGTAAAACGGCTTGCCAGATCACCCAATGCAGCGAGGGCGCGCAACGCGCCCGTCGACATGATCTTGCTCGGCGCGGGTTTTCCGACCAGCGGCGCGATTTCGCGCACCAGCTCCAGCATGGATTTATTTTCTCCGCCGAGCAGGTAAGAGCCGCGGTTCTGACCCTTGTCGGCCGCGGCGATGTGCGCAGCGACCACTTCTCGCACATGCGCGAATGTGAGCATCGAGGCCGGCACGCCGGGCAGCCTGTCGTCCCGCACCATGAGGAACAGCCGAGACCAGGTGCCGACGTCGTACGGACCCATGATGGCCCCGGGCTGCATGATCACAACCTCCAGGCCTTTGGCGGCGGCCGCGAGCGCAATCTCCTGAGCATGCCATTTGCTTTTCTGGTAGTTGACACGTGATTTTGACGCGCGACTGGGCGTCGCTTCGCTGATTTCGCCAGAAACCATGCCGTAGGCGGAAATCGACGACGTCACCACCAGCCGCCGCACATGCTTCGCCAATGCTGCCTCGACCACATTGCGCGTTCCATCCACATTGTCGCGCGTCTGCTGAGCATTTCCGCCGCGCCACATATTGGTGTTGCCGGCAACATGAAAAACCGTATCGGTTCCCGGAGGTATCGCGGCTAACAGCGAAGCAGGATCGCTCAGCTCGCCGACGGCGAGTTTCGGATGAAATCGTTTCAGCAATTTAAGCTCGGAAGAGGGACGGTGCAGCGCGGTCACATCCCAGCCGCGAACCATCAGCTCCTTGACCATGTTGAGACCGACAAAGCCGGTCCCGCCCGTGACGAAAGCCGCTCGTCCGGACCTAGGCGGCATCCGCCGCATCTCCCGCATCGGGCTCGTAGCCCAGGAGAGGAGCGAGCCAGCGTTCCGCCTCGCTCACCGTGAATCCCTTGCGTTGCGCATAGCTCAAGACCTGATCGCGATCGATCTTGCCGACGCCGAAGTAATGCGCTTTGGGGTGAGAATAATAGAATCCGCTCACCGCGGCGGTCGGAAACATCGCGAAAGACTCTGTCAGACGAATCCCCGCGGTGCGCTCCGCATCCAGCAGCCGCCAAAGCAGTGCTTTTTCGGTGTGTTCGGGGCACGCCGGATATCCCGGCGCCGGTCGGATCCCTTGGTATTCCTCACGAATCAAAGCGGTATTGTCCAAATGCTCCTGCGGCGCATAGGCCCAGAGTTCGCGCCGCACCCTCTCGTGCAAGCGTTCCGCGAGCGCCTCCGCCAGGCGATCCGCGAGCGCCTTGAGCATGATGCTGCTGTAGTCATCATGCTGCGCTTCGAATCGCGCCACATGTTCGTCGATGCCGATTCCTGCGGTCACCGCGAACGCTCCGATGTAGTCGGCGCGGCCGCTCGGCGCCGGCGCGATGAAGTCGCTCAAGCAAAGCTGAGCTTGATCCTGCGGCTTGGCTTTCTGCTGCCGCAGATTGTGCAAGCGCAGCGCAACACCATGCCGGCCCTCGTCCACGTACACGTTGATGTCATCCTCTCCCACGCTGTTGGCCGGGAAGAAGCCGACGACCGCGCGCGCCTCGAGCCACTTCTCGGCAATCAGCGTATTCAGCATGCGCGTGGCGTCCGCATAGAGACTGCTCGCCGCTTCGCCCACGATCTTGTCTTGCAAAATATCCGGAAATTTGCCGGCAAACTCCCAGGCATTAAAAAACGGCATCCAGTCGATGTACGGCACCAGCTCCTGCAACGAATAGTCATCGAAAGTCTTCGTGCCGAGGAACGTGGGGACCGGCGGTGCATAGGCCGCCCAGTCGATCTTGAATTTCTTGGCGCGCGCCTGCGGCAGCGATAACTGCGGCGCCTTGGCGCCTTTATTGCGATGCTGCTCGCGCCGCCGCTCGTTCTCGGCTTTGATGGTGGCCACATAGGCATCGCGCGTGCCCTTGGTGACCAGCTGCTGACAGACGCCGACCGAACGCGACGCGTCCTTCACGTAGATCACGGCGCCCGTGTATTGCGGATCGATTTTCACGGCCGTATGCGCCGGCGAAGTGGTCGCCCCGCCGATCAGCAGCGGCTGCTTGTATCCTAAGCGCTGCATTTCCTTGGCGACATGCACCATTTCATCCAGTGAGGGCGTGATGAGTCCCGACAGGCCGATGAGATTCGCGCCTTCGCGCGTCGCGGCCTCGAGGATTTTCTCGCAGGACACCATGACGCCCAGATCCACGACTTCAAAGTTATTACACTGCAGCACCACACCGACGATGTTCTTGCCGATGTCATGCACGTCACCCTTCACCGTGGCGATGACGACTTTGCCGTTGGAGCGGCTCACGCCGGACTTTTCCTTTTCGATGTAAGGTATCAGCACGGAGACGGCTTTTTTCATGACGCGTGCCGATTTCACCACTTGCGGCAGGAACATCTTGCCCGCGCCGAACAGATCGCCGACCACATTCATGCCGTCCATCAACGGGCCTTCAATGACATCCAGCGGGCGCTTCGACTGCAGGCGCGCCTCTTCCGTGTCATCGAACACGAATTCGTCCAGTCCCTTGATCAAGGCGTGCTGCAGGCGTTCGGCGACGGGCAGCTTGCGCCATTCCAGGTCATCGCTGCGCTTCTGCGCCCCGCCGCCTTTGTAGCGCTCTGCAATCTCCAAGAGCCTCTCGGTGGCGTCGGCACGGCGTGCCAGGATGACGTCTTCCACACGATCGCGCAGTTCCGGGTCGATGTCTTCGTAAATGGCGAGCTGGCCGGCATTGACGATGCCCATGGTGAGGCCGGCGCGGATTGCGTGATACAGAAACACCGAATGCATGGCTTCGCGAACGCGATCGTTGCCGCGAAACGAAAACGACACATTGCTGACGCCGCCGCTGGTATGCGCCGCGGGCATGCGCTCTTTGATGGCAGCGACCGCTTCAATGAAGTCCAGGCTGTAGCGGTTGTGCTCTTCGATGCCGGTGGCCACGGCAAAGATGTTCGGATCGAAAATGATGTCTTCGGCCGGAAACTGGATCTGCTCGGTCAATATCCGGTACGCGCGCTCGCAGATGCTCACCTTGCGCTCGATCGTGTCCGCCTGGCCCTTCTCATCGAAGGCCATCACGACCACCGCGGCGCCGTAACGCAAACACAGCCGCGCGTGCGCCAGGAACGCTTCCTCGCCTTCCTTGAGGCTGATGGAATTGACGATACCCTTGCCCTGCACGCATTTGAGGCCCGCTTCGATCACGGACCATTTCGAAGAGTCGATCATGATGGGCACGCGCGCGATATCCGGCTCGCCCGCGATCAGGCTCAAGAACTTCACCATGGCGGCCTGCGAGTCCAGCATGCCCTCATCCATGTTGACGTCGATGATTTGTGCACCGTTCGCCACCTGTTGACGCGCCACGTCGACCGCTGCCGCGTAGTCGCCCGCCTCGATCAATTTGCGAAACTTCGCCGAGCCGGTGACGTTGGTGCGCTCGCCGACGTTGACGAACAGGCTGCCGGCATCGATGGTCAAGGGTTCCAGGCCGCTCAAGCGGCAGGCCGATTCGATGCGCGGCAGGACGCGCGGCTCGAGACCGTCAACCGCGCGTTTGATCGCTTGGATGTGTTCGGGGGTGGTGCCGCAGCAGCCGCCCACCATGTTGACGAAACCGCTGGCGGCGAAGTCGCGCAGCGTCTCCGCGGTTTGCTCGGCGGTCTCGTCGTACTCGCCGAAGGCATTCGGCAGTCCCGCGTTGGGATAGGCGCACACGTAGATTTCGGCAATGCGTGAGAGCTCTTCGACATAGGGACGAAGCTGCTTGCCGCCGAGCGCGCAATTCAATCCCACCACCAGAGGCCGGGCGTGGCGGATGGAATTCCAAAATGCTTCCGTGGTCTGTCCCGACAGGGTGCGCCCCGATGCATCGGTGATCGTGCCGGAGACGATGATGGGCAACTCCTCGCCCACTTCATCGAACACGTGGCGGACCGCGAACAGCGCGGCCTTCGCATTCAAGGTATCGAACACGGTTTCGATCAATATCATGTCCACGCCGCCCTTCATGAGCGAGCGCGTGACCTCGGAATAAGCCGCCACCAGGTCATCGAAGCTGATATTTCGAAAACCGGGATCGTTCACGTCGGGCGATAGCGACGCCGTACGGTTGGTGGGACCCAAGGCGCCGGCGACATAGCGTTGCACGCCGCTGGCCGTGCTGCATTCGTCCGCAACCTTGCGCGCCAGCCGTGCGGCTTCGAGATTCAGCTCGCCGACCAGCGCTTGCATGCCGTAGTCCGCCTGCGAAATGGAGGTGGAATTGAAGGTATTGGTGGAAATGACGTCGGCGCCGGCATCGAGGTAGGCGCGATGAATGTCCGCGATGCTCTGCGGCTGCGTGAGCGTCAGCAAATCATTGTTGCCGCGAAGATCACTGCGCCAGTCCTTGAATCGCTCGCCGCGAAATTGCTCCTCGCTGAAGCGATGACGCTGGATCATCGTGCCCATGGCGCCGTCGAATATCACGATGCGCTGCTTGAGCAGCGCGGTGAACGCCTGAGTCAGAGACTTCGAATGAGGCATCAGGCCACCCGTGCTTCGTTGACGCGCGGCCTGATCCCCAAGGCATGGCAAATCGCATAGGCCAATTCGGCCCGGTTCAGCGTATAGAAGTGAAACTCATCGACGCCGTGTTGGCGCAGGCGCTGAACCTGCTCGATGGCCACATTTGCCGCGATCATGCGTCGGGTCTCGGGATCGTCATCCAAACCGTCGAACCGGCTGCGCAACCACTCCGGCACCGAGGCGCCGCAACGTGCGGCGAAACGCAGCAATTGCGGGAAGCGCGTAATGGGCAGGATCCCAGGAACGATGCTGGCCTTGATTCCGGCCGCGGCACAACGGTCGCGGTAGCGCAGAAACAAATCCGGTTCGAAGAAAAACTGCGTGATGGCGCGGCGCGCGCCCGCATCGACTTTGCGCCGCAAATTTTCCAAGTCGGCTTCGACGCCGCCGGATTCGGGGTGGCCTTCCGGATAGGCCGCCACCGATACTTCGAATTCGCCGGCCTGGCGCAGGCCTCGGACCAAATCAGAGGCATAGGCGAATCCGCCAGGGTGCGGCAGGTAGCGTCCCTCCGCGGACAAATTGGCCGCCGGTGCATCGCCGCGCAGTGCCACCAAGTGCCGCACGCCGAGCTGCCAATACGAGCGCGCAATCTGCAGTACTTCCTCGCACGAGGCACCGACGCAGGTCAAATGCGGCGCCACCCGCAGATCCGTTTCCTTGAGAACGCGTTGCACGAATTCGTGCGTGCGGGTCCGCGTCGATCCATCGGCGCCGTAGGTCACCGACACAAAACTCGGGCGCAGCGGTGCCAGCCGTTGGACGGACTGCCAAAGCTGCTGGGCCATGGCCTCATCCCCCGGAGGGAAAAACTCGAATGAAACCGCCGGATCGGGCACGCGGGAACCTAAATTGCACTATCTCGACATTAAGCATGCAAGAGCCTAGGATTTGACTCAACTTCATTATTTTAATACCCGGAATGAATTAGGCTCATGCCGTCCACCGCTCTCGAAATCCGGCATTTGGAGACCTTGCTGGCCCTCGCGGAGTGCGGGAGCCTGTCAAAAGCCGCCGCACGGCTCTTCCTGACCCAGTCGGCCCTGTCGCACCAGCTCAAAACCCTGGAGAGTCATTATGGGGCCGCATTGGTCGAGAAAAATGTCCGGCCGTTGCGTTTCACGGCCATCGGACAACGCTTGTTGACCCTGGCGCGCGTGGTGTTGCCGCAAATGGCGGAAGCCGGCCGCGATGTGGCACGCCTCGCGCAAGGACATGCGGGCCCGCTGCGTGTAGCCGTCCAATGCCATAACTGCTTCGATTGGCTGATGCCGGCCATGGATGCCTACCGCACATTGTGGCCGGAGGTCGAGCTCGACATCATTTCTGGATTTCTCATGGATCCGCTGCCGCTGCTCGATCAGGGCGGGGCGGAGCTGGCCATCATCCACGACCCGCAAGAAGCCCATCCCACCGTGGTCTTCAGTCCGTTATTTCGCTATGAAAGCGTGGCCCTGATGAGCCCGCGGCATCGCTTGGCAGCGAAGCCGTGGCTGCACGCTGAGGATTTCGCCGCCGAAACACTCATTACTTACCCGGTGCCGGACGAGATGCTGGATGTGATGAAGCACTGCCTTACACCGGCGAATATCAACCCGCGACGGCGCACGGCGGAGTTGACCGTGGCCATTTTGCAGCTGGTCGCGAGCGGGCGCGGCATCGCGGCCCTGCCCTCCTGGACCGTGGGCAACTATATCGAGCGCGGGTACGTGGTTTCCCGGCCCATCGGCGAATCGGGCCTGCGCTGCGAACTCTACGCCGCGACCAGCCATGCCGGCGCGGAAGCTGCCTATATAAGAGAGTTCATTGCGCTGACTCGGGCGCAGAGTTTGACGACGTTGGCCGGCGTGTCCGCGCTGTAGCGCTAACCCATGTGCAAGCCGCCGTTCACGGAAAAATCCGCGCCCGTGGCGAAGGCCGATTCATCGGAAGCGAGCCAGGCCACGATCGAAGCAATTTCGCCCGGGTCGCCGAGCCTTCTCACGGGAATGGACGAAACGATTTTTTCCATGACCTCGGGCTTCACCGCTCGCACCATGTCCGTGCCGATATAGCCCGGCGAGACGGAATTGACTGTGACGCCCCGCGCCGCCACCTCTTGCGCGAGCGCCATGGAAAATCCATGGATGCCGGCCTTGGCGGTCGAGTAATTGGTCTGCCCGAATTGGCCTTTTTGACCATTGACGGACGAGATGTTGATGATCCGGCCCCAACCGCGGTCCACCATGCCGTCGATGACTTGCTTGGTGACATTGAACAGTGAATTCAAGTTGGTGTTGATCACCGCGTCCCAGGAGTCCTTGGTGAGCTTGCGAAAGGTGCCGTCGCGCGTGATGCCGGCATTGTTCACCAAGATATCGATTTCGCCGACTTCGGCTCGGGCTTTCTGAAATGCAGCCGCAGTGGAATCCCAGTCGGCGACATTGCCTTCGGAGCAATGCACGTTGTAGCCGCGCGCGCGCATCTCGGCGATCCAGCGCTCCTTGCGCGTGGAATTTGGGCCGCAGCCCGCGATGACGGTATAGCCGTCGGCGCACAATCGGTCGCAGATCGCCGTGCCGATGCCGCCCATTCCCCCCGTCACGTACGCAATTCTTGTCTGCTTGGTCGCCATGATCGCCCCTCAGGATTTGCTATCGCTGCATAACGTAGTCGCCCGGCGCAACGCCGAGAACGTTGTAACCTTTTGCCGGGTTGCCCACGGTAGGCGGCGCGGCATTTTGCGTGCCGGAATGGGCCGCGAGCCATTGCTGCCACCATGGCCACCACGAGCCTTGATGCAAGGTGGCCTTTTCGAGCCACTCCGCCGGAGGGCAAGTCGTGGTCGCATCCTTCCAGGTCAGCTCGCGAAAGCGCCGCCGCGGGTGCACCGGACCGCAGACGATGCCGGCATTGTGCCCGCCGTTGGTCAATACATAGGTGTAATCGCTGGATCGGGTCAAACCTCGCGCCTTGAACGTCGACTTCCATGGCGCGACGTGATCGGTTTCGGTGCCGAACACCACCATGGGTAGAGCGATTGACTTCAAGTCAATCAGCTGACCGTTGACCTTGAATCGTCCGCTCGCCAAGTCGTTTTGCAGATACAGCTGCTGTAGATACTCGCTGTGCATGCGCCACGGCATGCGCGTGCCGTCGCTGTTCCAGGCCATCAAGTCGTTGAGCTTTTCGCGCTTACCCTTGACGTACGTATTGATCGCCGGCGTCCAGAGCAGATCATTGGAACGCAGCATGCCGAATGCCGCGCCCATCTTGTCGCTGCTCAGCACACCGGCCTTGTGCATTACAGCTTCGAGCATCGCCAACTGGCTCGGGCTGATGAAGAACGACAATTCTCCAGGCTCGCTGAAATCCATCTGCGCCGCCAGCAATGTCATGGACGCCAATCGATGATCGCCGTCTCTGCCCATCGCAGCCGCGGCGATCGACAGCAGCGTGCCGCCGATGCAATAGCCCACCGCGTGGATTTTCGGGTCGGGAACGACTGATGCGACTGCATCGATCGCGGCGCGAATGCCCTTGTCGTGGTAATCATTCATGCCCAAGTTGCGATCGGTCTCATTGGGATTCTTCCAAGAGATCACAAAAACCGTGTGGCCATTCTCGACCAAAAAGCGCACGAAGGAATTTTGCGGCGATAAATCCAAAATGTAATACTTCATGATCCACGCCGGGACGATGAGTACCGGCTCCGGATGCACGGTGGCTGTCGCGGGCGCGTATTGAATGAGTTCGATGAGCTCATTGCGGAAGATGACCTTGCCCGGCGTGACTGCCACGTTGACGCCGACCTTGAAGTTTTCCGCGCCGACCGGCTGATCGTGCTTCAAGGTCCTGCCCACATCCTCGAGCCAATTCTGAAAGCCGTGCACCAGATTTTGCCCGGACTGCTCACGGGTCAGTTCCAACAGTTCCGGGTTTGACATCAGGTGGTTGGCGGGAGAGGCCGCATCCAACATCTGCCGCGTGGAGAATCCGACCAGATCGGCGCTGCGCGGGGCCATGCCCGGAACACCGGTGGTCGCCTGCTGCATGACCGTGGCCCAATTGAGGTAGCCCCGCGCCATCATATTGAAGGGCCACTGCTTCCAGGCGTCCGAGGAGAATCGCGCATCGTCCGCAACGGGCGCCATCGCTTGGCCGGTCGAGGCTTGCATCGCGAAGGAAAAATTGTCCATCATGGCTTTGAAAGCCGCGGTCGCGATGTCGGTTTGTTTTTGCGGTGCTTGGGCGATATTGAGGTACCAGTCCCACCACGCCTGGGCATAGTCGTCCGGCGCCAGGCCTCCGGTGATCGCCGCCAATTGCGCCCGCATTTCGCGGCTCAATTGTTCTTCAGTACTCGCGCCCGTGGCAGATTCAGCCATATAACTTCCCCCAAGATTCATGATGGCACGCGCGACAGTGCCTGTAAAAAAAAGGGCGACCGTAGTCGCCCTTCTCTCTAACGCGCTAAACTGCGATGTTAGGCAGCTTTCTTCGTTTTCTCGGCAACTTTGGCGCTGGTCTCGTCGAGCCACTGCGTCACCGCACCTTGGGTCTCCGTCGCAATCTTGCTGAACTCTTCGGCGCGGGCGCGCAGCTTGTCGCTCAAGCTCAGATTCAGCGAGGTCTGCTGACCGATCAGCTCGGCAGCGGACTTCGGACCGACGCTGGCCTTGGCCTGCGCCAGGCTCCATTCCAAGTAGTCACCGGCAACGGCGAACTGGTAGTGGGCGAGACGCTCGAGCGTCTTCAGGCCTTCCTGCTGCGCGCGAAACACGGGCGCCATGGCAGTTTTATAGGTGTCGAACAGGGTGCTGAAATCAAATGTGGGCTGGCTCATGGTGGCTCCTTTAATCCTGGGAACAATTAATTGGATGGGCACATTATACAGAAAAAAGTATGCAGTGCAAAATAATTCTCGTCGACCGTAGATTTTATCCATGCATGTTATATCTAGTTGATTAATACAATATTTTTCAGATATCAGCAATTTTACATAACTTAAAACGGCATAAAAATTAACGCGTCGCGGTAAGTCTCTGCGTCGTTTCTGCCGCGTTGTCCCAGGCTGCCGGATCTGCCAGGATCAAAGCATGCAGCTTCAGCCCCTCATCGACGCCCTGGAAGGCTTTTCTGCGCGCCAAGGCGTTTCGGTATTTCGCACCCCTTTGAGCCCCTGGGTGGTGGGCCGCATGGATGAGAATCAAATCGTTCTGCGCACCGGCTTGAGCCAGGAACAACAATTTCTGACGCTGATCCACGAACTGACTCATTTCCTGGCGCACCGAGTCGAGCAGCAACTCGATCGCACGATTTGCGAGTACGAAGCGGAGGCGGTGGAGAAACTGGTCGCAGGTCAGCTTGGCCTGCAAGACCTAGGCGCTACGATCGACCTGACCACGGTCACCGACGACTTGCTGGCTTGCTCGGTGACGCGCGTACGCTGGGTGGCGCGAACTCTCTTGACGGCAGTCCAAGACGAAAAGCCGGCGCTCGAAGATCGACTACAAGCGCAGGCCGCCGTCGAGATCTAGGCAGCGCCCGGTAAAGAAGTCGTTTTCTATGATGAACTGTGCCGCGTGCGCGATTTCATCCGGCTGGCCCAAGCGTTTGAGCGGAACCGGCGCGATCACTTTCTCCAGTACTTCCGGTTTCATCGACGCAAGAATGTCGGTGTGCGTAAAGCCGGGTGCGATACTGCCCACGCGGATACCGTAGCGCGCGAGTTCCTTCGCCCACACCACCGTCATGGATGCCACGCCGGATTTTGCGGCGGAATAGTTCGACTGCCCGGCATTGCCGTGTCGCGAGATGCTGGAGATATTGACGATCACGCCGCCCTTGGCGAGCTTGATCATGCGCTCGGCTGCTTCTCGCGCGCACAGAAACACACCCGTGAGGTTCACATCGATCACGGCCCGCCACTGCTCCAGCGACATCTTGCCGACGACCTCGCCATCCTTCACTTTGATCAGCAACGCATCCTTGACGATGCCGGCATTGTTGATGATCACGTCCAATGATCCGAAGTCGCTCACCACCGCATCGAGGGCGGCCGCGATGTCGGCTTCGCGCGATACGTCGACCGTGTAGGCCTTGGCGCGAACGCCAAGATCGGCGCACTGCCGGGTGGCCGCCGCCAGATCGGCCGCGTTCATGTCGAGCAGCGCAATGTGCGCACCTTGGGTGGCAAAGCGGACGGCAAGCGCGCGCCCGATACCGCGCCCGGCGCCGGTGATCACGATGGTCTTATCTTTGATCTTCATGCTTACTCACTTTTCTTCGGCGGTTGTTCTTTTTCGGGCGCGGGCGACTCCGGTTTCGCACCGCCAAACGCCGACATCATGGAGGCCTGGATCTTTGACCATTGATCCATGTTCTGGCGCGCGAACTCCGCGAGCGGTGCCATCGGACCGGCGAGGGCTTTGGTCATCTCAGCGCGCATGGCCTCCTGTTGCCGGACCAGCGTGCCGACGCTTTGCTCCATGTACTTGGTCAGCATCTCCTGCACCGGATTTCCGTAGAAGCGAATGATGGCTACCAGCAACTCGGTACTTAAGACCGGCGTGCCGTATTGGTCTTGCTCGGCAATCACTTGCAACAGCACCGCGCGGGTCAGATCCTCGCCGGACTTGTCGTCGACCACCTTTACTTTTGCCCCCGAGACGATCATTTTGCGGATGTCTTCGAGGGTGACATGACGGCTTTCGGTCGAATCGTACAGGCGCCGATTCGCGTACTTCTTGATGAGGCGTTCGTTTGACATATTGTTCATGGCTTGCTTCGGCTCAAGTCCCAAGCATAGCGCCCTCAGTATGCAATGCACAATCGCTTAAAGTTGGGATTTGACCGATAAAACTGATGAAAATAATGCATTGCATAGATCCTTAGATGGGCACACAAGACCCCTTTTCCAGTACCCATCCGTTCAGCGCGGGGTTTCTAAAGGCCTGGGTCGATCAAGCCGGCGCGTTTCAGGAAATGTTTGCCCGGCTCATCGACCAGTCCAGTACGGGTGTGCCGCCGTCGATACCCCCGCCGCTGCTCGCGCCCTGGAAGGACTTCATGGACAAGATGGGTATGGGCGGCTTTAACGCAGCGCAGATGTTCTCCGGCGCGCCGGCCTTGGGCCTGTCCCGGGAGTTTCAAGAGACCGCGGCACGACTCCTCGAACTGACCACTCAATTTCAACAGCGCTACGCGGAATTCACGCAGCAGAACACCACGATCATGCAGGATGCTTTTCAGGTCCTGAAAAAGCGTCTCGATGCGGCGCCGCCGGCTTCAAAAACACCGGTTGACCTTTACGATGCCTGGATCGATTGCGCCGAAGGCGCGTACCACCAAGCCGCGCACAGCGAGCGCTTCGCGCGCGCGCTCGGCGAGCTCTGCAATATTTCGAGCGCCTTCAAAGTCGAGCGCGGAAAATTGAGCGAGCAGATTGCCCGGCACCTGGACTTGCCCAGCCGAGCGGAGATCGACAGCCTGCACCGCCAAGTGCGCGAGCTGACCAGCGCGCTGCGCGCCAAGAAATGAGCACCGCGACCGATTCCCTCGCGGATTTGCTGCAAAGCGCGGCGGCGATGCAGGAAAGCGGACGCGCGGTATTGCGCACCCTGCAGGGTCTGGGCGACGTTCAGGTTGGCATCTCAGAAAAGCACTGCGTGTACAGCGAAGACAAGATTTGTCTGTACCGCTATTCAGCGCTTGCCCGGTCCGCCAATTTGCCGCCCGTGCTCATTTGTTACGCGATGGTCAATCGGCCTTACCTACTCGATCTGCAGCCGGACCGCTCCTTCATTCGCGAACTGCTGCTGGCCGGACTCGATGTGTATCTTCTCGATTGGGGCTATCCGGACGGCGCGGATCGATTCTTGAGGTTCGACGCCTACGTCGATGGCTATTTGCGCCGTTGCGTCGAATTCGTGCTCGATCAGCAGCAGATTGATTCGCTCACGTTGTTGGGAGTCTGCCAGGGCGGCACGATGAGCCTGTGCTATGCCGCGCTCGAGCCAAAACAAATTGCCCGGCTGATCACCATGGTCACGCCGGTCGATTTCAAAACCCCCGAAAACCTGTTGTCGAAGTGGGCGCAGCACATCGATGTCGGGCTGTTGACGCAATCCGGAAATGTATCCGGAGATTTTTTGAACCTGATCTATCTGTCGTTGATGCCGTTCCGTCTCACCCAGCAGAAGTATGTCAACCTGCTGCAAATGCAGGGAGATCGAGTGCAGCTCGAGAACTTCATGCGCATGGAAAAATGGATATTCGACAGCCCCGATCAGCCGGCCGCCGCGTTTCGTGAATTTATCCAGTGGTTCTTTCAGGAGAATCGGCTCATTCGCGGGGAATTGACGCTGGCCGGCCGGCCGGTGCGCCTTAAAGATCTCACCTCCCCAGTGCTGAACATTTTTGCATCGAAGGACCATCTCGTGCCGCCGAGCGCCAGCATTCCCTTAGGCGCGCACATCGGCAGCAAGGATTACCAGTCCTTGGAAGTCGATGCCGGACATATCGGCTTGTATGTGGGCGGCAAGACCCGCAAGAGCGTTCCGGCAGCCGTCACAGCTTGGCTGCAAGCGCGGCGCTAACCTGATTCAGGGTTACCCGCGCTGCGCAGCCGTTGCTTCAGGCGCTTGAGCAATCCACCGGTGGTCGCGCTCACCGCATCTTCGGAGACCGCGGAGAAAAACCGCACCATCTCGCGGCTGGCATCAGGTCCCAAAGGGTCAGTAAAGCTTCCAGCGGTGCCGCCACCCGACCACGCATGTCCGGCGTCGTGCACCAGCCAATTCTCTGCCACGGTACGCCCCGTGCGATCCCGATAAAGCGTGCGTGTGAAAGCGCGGCCGCTGCCTTCGTCGGCGCGCGCCGTCGAGATCTCTTGCCTCAGGTGCGGAGCAGGGCCGCCCAGCCATTGGGCCACGATCTGTGCGCCGTTGTGCGAATTCACCATGAGGTCCTGATCCCCGTGGAACACCATCAACGGAATGCTCTTCGAGGGCAGCCGCGCGCCGCTCGCCGCCCCATCCTTCATCGCCGCGATCGCGGCCAGGAAATTCCGGGCCGCGCCATACGGTATGCCCGAATGAATTCCGACAGCGGCATACAGGTCCGAATAGTTCGCCGCCATGATGGCCGCCATGGCGCCGCCCGCCGACATGCCTGCGATGTAGACGCGGCGCGCGTCGATGTCGTAGGAGCGGATCAGCTCGCGCGTCATCCCCGCGATGATCGACGGCTCGCCGAGATCCCGGCGTTGATGGGCCGCATTGAACCAATTCCAGCATCGAGTCTGGTTCGCCGCTTCGGATTGCTCCGGGTACAGGACGAAGATGCGCTGCTGCTCGGCGATTGCATTCATTCGCGTGCCGAGCGCGAAATCATCCGGGTCTTGCAGGCAGCCGTGCAGCATCACGAGCAAGGGCAACGGCTTTGCCGCCTTGCCGGACGGAATGAACAGCTTGTAGCGCCGCGATCCGTGGCTGTTCGCAAAGGAGCCTTCGACGAAGGACTTGAAGTTAGGCGACGCGGCGTTCAATTGCGCTCAATTCCCTAGCCGATCCGCGCGCTCTGCCCGCCATCCACAGGCAGCGCGACGCCGGTGATGAATGCCGACTCGTCGGAATGCAGGAACAGGGCCGCATAGGCGACATCCCACGCCGTCCCCATCCTGGCCTTGAGCGGCACTCGCTTGTCGCGTTCCGCGCGCAGCTCGGCCTTGGGGATATTGCGCGCTTTGGCGTGCCCTTCGATCGCCATCGGCGTGTCCATGAGCCCGGGCATGATGGTGTTGACGCGAATACCGTACCTGGCGTTGCCTAAGGCAAGCTGCTGACCCAGCATGTTCATGCCGATCTTGGATAATTTGTAGGCGGTCAGCCCCGGCGCGTATGCCACCGCGGCGAGCGATGAAATATTCACGATCGTCCCCGAGGCCTGCTCGCGCATCAGCGGCAGCACCGCCTGACAGGATAACAGGCACCCCTTCAGATTGATTTGCATGATGCGATCGAAGGCTTCTTCGGCAATGGCCTCCGGCGGCCCATCACCGGTCCCGCTGCCGACGTTATTGTGCAGAAAATCGATGCGCCCCCACGCTGCGGCGCAGCTCTTCGCGTAAGCCTTGCAGTCCGCTGCACGCGTCCAATCCGCCGCCATGCATTGCGCCTGCCCGCCTTCTTTCTCGATCATCGCGGCGGTCTCCTCGGCACGCGCCAAGTCCTTGTCGACCAGCAGCACTTTGGCGCCTTCGCGAGCGAACAGCAGCGCCGCGGCGCGGCCGTTGCCGATGGTGTCTCCGGGCGTCTGCCCGGCGCCGACAACGATGCCGACCTTGCCTTGAAGTCTCACCGCTGCGCGCCCGGCAGATAGTCATCGAGCGGCACCCCAAGGCTGTTCAATGCCCAGGAGACCAAGTTGTACTGCCCGACGGTGAATACCAGGTCGATCATTTGTGCCGTTGAATATTTTTTCGCCAAGGCGTCCCAGCTCGCCTCGGACACCATCGAGTTTTCAAACAAGTCATCGACCGCCTGCAGCAAGGCAGCATCATCGGATCCCCAGGAACCCGAGGGCCCCAGCTTGACGCGTTCGATTTCCGCCTCGCTGATGCCTTCGCGCTTGGCAATCTCGACGTGCTGCGCCCATTCGTATTCGGCTTGATTCAGCCAGCCGATGCGCAGAATGAGCAGTTCGCGCTCGCGCGGCGGCAAGGTTTGCTTGCGCAGCACGTGCCCCGCGAACACAGCCCAGCGCCGCACCAGGTCCGGGTGATGCATCAACACCTTGAAGAGATTCAAGTCGCGGCCGTTGACGCGATGCTTGGCGGCGGTCTCCGCATCTTCTCCGGATAATGTCGAAAGATCGCGCATTGCAATGCGCTGTTTGCGCCTGATCATGCTTTCCCCCGTGTCTCAAAGATCCTTGCGCCGAGCGGCCAAGATTATCACCATGGATACGGCCGAAGCGGTGCAGCGATGGGTCTGATCAGCGAAAGCCGTCGGTCAATGTCTGCAGGAAGGCGACGATATCTTGGATGTCCTGCTCGCTGAAGGCGGGCGCATCGCCCGCCCGGCGATCGAACGGGGCCTGGACGTCCAGATTGGCGGCATAGGCCGCGGGTAAATCATCGAATTTCGAAATGCGGCCGTCGGGCGTTCGCGGATACCATTTCTGAGGTTGGGTGTCCCGTTCGGCGTAAAACCGCAGCACATCGACCAAGGAGTGAAACACGCCGTTGTGCAAAAACACCGGCCGCCGCGCGACATTGCGCAGCGAGGGCGTGCGAAACAGGCCGCAGTATTCCTGCCGATCGCGCAAATCCGTGCGCAGCGGTCCGCACAAGCCCAAATCGTGGTAGCGGCCGTCGGCGTTGGCCGGTATGGCCCGATTGCGCGGCGCCCCGATCGCAGCGAAACCAAAATCGGTGAACTGCGGGAAAGCCCCTTTGATTTTCGCGCTCGGGTGACAGCGGGCGCAGTTGCCTTTATCGGGATCGTTGAAGGCCGCCAGCCCCCGCAATTCCTGGGCGCCCAACGAAACCTCACCCCTTAAGTAAGCGTCGTACTTGCTGCTGTAGGGATAAAACTCCGCGGGGCTTTGTTGATAGGCCTCGAGCGCCATGAGCACGCCTTTGAACGCGAGCGCCTTGTCGTCGAAGACCTTCGCGCCGAAGACCCGGCGAAATTCCGCCGCGTGGCCGGCCTGCACCTTGGCAATGACGGCATCGGAATCCTGGTTGGCCATCTCGAAGGACGAGAACAGCGGCAGGCGCGCCTGATCGTGAACAGACTGAGCGCGGCCATCCCAGGTGCGACCGCCCGCGGGCCCCTGATCGACGCTGTCATCGCCGTCATCATCGACAAAGTGTTCGGTGAACGGCGGCGTGTTCTGGGTGTATTTCAACGAAGGCACGGCGCGAACGCCGAAACTGCGCCCATCCACGCCGCCACGCTGCACTGCTTGCGTATTGGCCGGCCCAAAGTCGTGCTTCGGATCATGGCAGGTTGCGCACGCGATTTTTCCGGAAGCGGACAGGGCGGGGTCAGCAAATAGCTGCGCTCCCAGCGCGGCCAGGACCTTAGCGTTTGGCATGGGCTCAAAGCTGCGGGAATAGAACGGTTCATGGGCGGCGCTGTTTTGCGGCCGGGCGATATCCATCGGCACCGCGCCCATCGGCTCCGCGCCCGCCAGCAGCGCAACCAGGAGGACTAGTTGTGCGCGCGTCGCCGTAATCTCACCGCGTCGGCGCGGTGTCAGTGAACGCGCGTGGGCGCGTGACCGCCGCTATCGGCGGCCACCGGGGCCTTGAAGAGCTGCTCGACATCCACCGCATCGAAGACGTAAGCACGATTGCAGAAATCGCAATGCACTTCGACCTTACCGCGCTCTGCGATCACGCCGCGCGTTTCGGCTTCGCCCAGTCCCTGCAGCATGCCGGCGACGCGTTCGCGGGAACAGCGGCAGCGAAAATAAACCGGCGAGGGTTCGAACAAGCGTAGATCGTCTTCGTTGAACAGCCGGTGCAGAATCTCCGCGTCGGCCAGGGTGCGCAGCTCTTCCGGCGTCAGCGTATCCGCAATGAGCTGCACGCGCCGCCAAGCGTCCTCGATCAGCGCCGCATCGGCGGCCGGCAGCGATCCTGAACCCGGAAGTTTTTGCAACAGCATGCCCGATGCGCCCTGCGCGTCCGCATGCAGCCACAGCCGCGTCGGCAGTTGCTCTGAATTTTGGAAATAAGCCTGCAGCGACTCGGCCAAGCGCTCGCCTTCAATCGGCACAATCCCTTGATAGCGCTGCGCGCCATCATCGGTCTCCAAGGTGACGGTGAGATTGCCGTTGCCGATGAGTTCGCTGATCTTCTGTGCCCCGCCGGCGCCCAAATCGCGGTAACGAGCCAGGCCGCGCACGCCTAAGCCGCTGGTGCACTGTGCCAGCAGCAAATGCATCGGCCCGTCGCCCTGCAGCTGCAGCGACAACACGCCCTCGAACTTGATCGTCGCAGCCAGCAACAGCGAGGCCACGACGGCTTCGCCCAAGGTCTCGCGAATCGCATCCGGATAGTGGCGATGCTCAATCAATGCGCGCCACGCGGCATCTAAGTGGACCAGATGCCCCCTAATCGGAAAGCGCTCGAACAAGAAGCGATGCAGCGTATCGCGGTCATGCATTTCCGCCGCCCAACTTGAGTTTCAGCAGATCGTTGAGTTGCGCCGGATTGGCCTTGCCGCCCGTTGCCTTCATCACCTGACCGACGAAGAAACCGAACAGCTTGTCCTTGCCGGATCGATAATCCGCCAACTGCTTCGGGTTCGCGGCGATGACGGCATCAATCACGCTTTCAATGGCGCCCGCATCGGTGATCTGGCGCAGGCCCTTGGCCTCGATGATGGCATCTGCCGCTTTGCCGTCGGACCACATGGCCTCAAACACTTCCTTGGCAATCTTGCCCGAAATCGTATCATCCACGATCCGCTTCAATAGACCGGTCAGCTGCTGCGGGTCGACCCGGGAGTGTTCGATATCGATGCTGTCGCGGTTGAGCGCGCTGGACAACTCGCCCATGACCCAGTTCGCCGCCAGCTTCGCGTGGCCGGCACCTAAATTCGCCACCAGCGCTTCGAAATAGGCGCCGAGCTCGCGGCTGGCGCTCAAGACGCCGGCATCATAGGCCGAGAGCCCGAAGTCGCGCGCGAATCTCGCCGCCTTCTGGTCCGGCAACTCCGGCAGCGTCGCGCGCACCGCTTCGATGAACGGCGCGTCGATTTCCACCGGCAGCAGATCCGGATCGGGGAAATACCGATAGTCGTTGGCCTCTTCCTTGGAGCGCATCGAGCGGGTCTCATCCTTGTCGGAATCGTACAGGCGGGTCTCCTGCACCACCTTGCCTCCGCTTTCGATGAGTTCGACCTGCCGCGCCACTTCGTACTGAATCGCCTTCTCGACGAATCGAAATGAGTTCAAGTTTTTGATCTCGGCGCGCGTGCCGAATTTCTCCTGGCCGCGCGGCCGCACCGACACATTGGCATCGCAGCGGAAAGACCCTTCCTGCATGTTGCCGTCGCAAATCTCCAGATATCGAACCAGCGTGTGAATCTTCTTCATGTAGGCGACCGCCTCTTTGGCGGATCGCATGTCGGGTTCGGAAACGATCTCGAGCAACGGCGTGCCGGCCCGGTTCAAATCGATCCCGGAGGCATGCGCCAGGCCCTCGTGCAGCGATTTGCCGGCATCTTCCTCCAGGTGCGCGCGCGTGATACCCACGGTCTTGACGGCGCCGTCGTCCAGCATGATGTTGAGCGAGCCGCGGGCGACCACGGGCAACTCGTACTGGCTGATCTGATAGCCTTTCGGCAAATCCGGATAGAAATAATTCTTGCGCGCAAACACGGAGCGGCGCGCCACCGTGGCGTCGACCGCCAGTCCGAACTTCACCGCCATCTGTACGGCGCGGGCGTTCAACACCGGCAGCACACCCGGATAGGCCAGGTCGACCAGGTCGGCCTGGGTGTTCGGCGGCGCGCCGTACGCGGTCGGCGATCCCGAGAAAATTTTCGACTGCGTCGCCAGCTGCGCGTGGATCTCCAGCCCGATGACCACTTCCCAGTCGCTCATCACGCGTACCCGCGCGGTGCGTGCGTGTGCCAGTCCGTCGCCTGCTGATACTGATGCGCTGCGTTCAACAATTTCGCCTCCGCGAAATGCGGTCCGATGAGCTGCAGCCCCATGGGCAGGCCGTCGACAAAGCCGCACGGCACCGATACCCCAGGAAGGCCCGCCAGGTTCGCGCCGATCGTATAGATGTCGTTTAGATACATGAGCACCGGATCATTCATCTTGGCGCCGATATCGAAGGCCGGCGTCGGTGTGGTGGGACCGATCACCAGATCGACCTTGTCGAACGCCGTGCGGAAATCGTCGGTGATCAAGCGCCGCGCCTTCTGCGCTTTCAAATAGTACGCATCGAAGTAGCCGGCGGACAGCACGTACGTGCCGGTCATGATGCGCCGTTTGACCTCGGCGCCGAACCCCTCGCCGCGCGAGCGCTTGTATAAATCCATGAGATCTTTTGGATTTTCGCAGCGGTAGCCGTAGCGTACCCCGTCGAAGCGCGACAGATTCGAGGAGCACTCCGCCGGGGCCACGACATAGTAGGTGGGCACCGACAAAGGCAGATGCGGCAGGCTCACCTGGAGTGTTTCGGCGCCCAAGCCCGTATAGATGTTCAGGGCATCCTCGAGCAGGGCCGCGTTGCGCGGCTCCAGGCCGTCGAAGAATTCGCGTAGCAGTCCGATCTTCAACCCCTTGAGCGGCTGACTCAAGGCGCTGCAGTAGTCGGGCACGGGGACATCGAGACAGGTGGAATCGCGCGGATCGAATCCGGCCATCACCTGCAGCACCGCAGCCGCATCCGCGGCACTGCGCGTGAACACGCCGGCCTGGTCGAGACTGGAGGCAAAGGCAACCAAGCCGTAGCGGGACACGCGGCCGTATGTCGGTTTCAGCCCGGTCACGCCGGTCAAGGCGGCCGGCTGGCGAATCGAACCGCCGGTGTCGGTGCCGGTCGCAAAAGGGGTCAGGCGTGCGGCGGTGGCGGCGGCCGAGCCGCCGGAGGAACCACCCGGCACTTTGCTGATATCCCAGGGATTCTTGACCGGCCCGTAGTAGCTGGTTTCGTTGGAGGAACCCATCGCGAACTCGTCCATGTTGGACTTGCCCAGCATGACCGTACCCGCCGCTTTTAGGCGCGCCACCACCGTGGCGTCGTAGGGCGCGACGAAGTTGTCCAGCATGCGCGAGCCGCAGCTGGTCTTGACGCCGTCGGTACAGAAAATATCTTTATGAATGAGGGGGATGCCCAGCAAGGGACCCCGCTCTCCGGCCGCCAGACGGGCATCGGCGGCCGCCGCATCCGCCAGCGCCTGGCTGGCGGTCAGGGTGATCATGGCGTTGAGCGGCGGATTCAGGCGCTCGATCCGGCCTAAAAAGTGCCGGGTGAGTTCCGCGCTGGAGATCTGCCGCTTGCTAAGGCGGTCGGCGAGTTCGCCGATGGAAAGGTTATGCAGCATCCGTCAAGAATAGCCTAACGCTTACTCGATCACCCGCGGCACCACGTACAGGCCGGCGGTCACGGCCGGCGCGTTCTGTTGGTATTTGTCGTGCTGGTCGCGCTCCGAGACCGCGTCGGCTCGCAGCCGTTGATGCTGGCCATCGAGGGGATGCGCCATCGGCAACACGCCCTCGGTGTCCGTACGCGACAACTCATGGACGAAGTCGACGATGCTCGACAAGCTGCTCACATACACCGGCATTTCTTGCGCAGTGATGGACAGCCGCGCAAGGTGCGCGATTTTTTCGACGTCTTGACGGGTCAGGCTCATAGGGTTGGTGCTCAAAATGCGCGGCAACTCACGCAATTTAAGCCATGGGGATGATACACGTTGCCTTGTGATATGTCGTGTCGGTTGTTACATTAGCCGATCTTTTTTTAACCCCGTAAAGTAACGAAAAATACCCCATGTTCAAACGCCTTAGAGGTTATTTCTCAAATGACCTCTCAATCGATCTTGGCACCGCCAACACCCTCATTTACGTCCGCGAGCGCGGCATCGTTCTGAACGAACCTTCGGTGGTCGCAGTGCAGGATGAACCCACGCGAGGCGGCAAAATCATCGTCGCCGTGGGGGTCGAGGCCAAGAACATGTTGGGCCGCACACCCGGCCACATCACGGCGGTTCGGCCGATGAAGGACGGGGTGATCGCGGATTTCACCTATACGGAAAAGATGCTGCAGTACTTCATCAAGAAGGTGCACGGCAACCGGTTTTTGAGTCCCAGCCCCCGCGTGCTGGTCTGCGTACCCTTTGGGTCCACCCAGGTCGAGCGGCGCGCCATCAAGGAATCCGCCGAAGGAGCGGGTGCGCGCAGCGTGGACATCGTCCCGGAGCCGATGGCGGCCGCCGTCGGCGCCGGCCTGCCGGTGCAAGAGGCGCGCGGTTCCATGGTCCTGGACATCGGCGGCGGCACCTCGGAGGTCGCGGTCATCTCCTTGAACGGCATCGTGTATGCCGCCAGCGTGCGTATCGGCGGCGACAAGTTCGACGAGGCCATCACCAATTACGTGCGCCGAAATTACGGCATCTTGATCGGCGAAGCCACGGCCGAGCGCATCAAGCTGGAAATCGGCTCTGCCTATCCCGGCCAAACCGTGCGCGAGATTTCCGTCAAGGGCCGCAATCTGTCGGAAGGCGTGCCGCGCAGCTTCACCCTGAACTCCAACGAAATTCTCGAAGCGCTGCAAGAGCCGCTGCAAGGCATCGTCGGCGCGGTCAAGCAGGCGCTGGAACAAACACCGCCGGAACTTGGCGCCGACGTCGCGGAACGCGGCATCGTGCTGACGGGCGGCGGCGCGTTGCTGCGCGACGTCGATAAATTGCTCATGGAAGAAACCGGTTTGCCTGTGGTGATCGCGGATGACCCGCTCACCTGCGTTGCGCGCGGCGGCGGGCGCATCCTCGAGCTCACCGAGGAACACGGGCCCGGCATTTTCGGACTGGAGTAATGCAAGCAACGACCGCCCATGGTCGCCATTCGTAGCACCGACACCTCGGGTCGAGTCACGGGACTGTTGTTCCGCTGCGTTCTGTACTCCCTGCTCGCCCTCGCGCTCATCATCGTCGACAAGCGTTACGATCACTTGGGAAAAATCCGCCGGCTGCTTTCGGTGGTAGCTTACCCGGTGCAAATCGCCGTCGCCTCGCCTTTCGAAGGGTGGCACTGGTTTCGCGACAGCGTTACCACCCGCGACGCATTGCGTGCCGACAGGACCAAGCTCGAAGCGGAGTTGCGCGTGGCGCAGTTCAGGCTGCAGCGCTACGAGGCGTTGGAAGCGGAGACTCAGCGACTGCGGGCGTTGCGCGAAAACACGGCCGGCGTTACCGATCGCTTCGTCGTCGGCGATGTCATGAATGTGGATCTGGACGCTTTTCGCGAGCGGGTCTTGGTGGACAAGGGCGCAGGCGACGGCATCTATGTCGGACAGGCGGTGCTCGATTCGGGCGGCGTGTTCGGCCAGGTCGCGCGGGTCGGGCAACTGACCAGCGAGGTAATTCTGGTCAGCGATGCGGCGCACGCCATCCCGGTGCAGATCAATCGCAATGGTTTGCGCACCGTGGCGGTCGGAACCGGCGATACCAACCGGCTGAAGCTGCCGTACCTGCCCACCAGCGCGGATGTGGTTGCCGGTGATTTACTGGTGACCTCCGGTCTCGGCGGCGGTTTTCCCGCCGGTTACCCGGTCGGCACCATCGCGGAGGTCAAGCGTGATCCCGCGCAATCCCTCGCCGACGTCGACGTCAAACCCGCGGCGGCGCTCGATCGTTCCAAGGAACTCTTGTTCGTGTGGCTCAAACCGCAGGCAACCGAGTTGCTGCCGCCGCCCAAACCCGCCCCGGCGCCCAAGAAATGATGCGCGAAACGCGAATTCGCCGCTTGCCCATGGCGCTGTCGGCGCTGGTCGCACTTGCGCTGGCGGTGGTGCCGCTGCCGGCGGTGCTCGACACCTTTCGTCCCGACTTTCTGGTGTTGGTGGTGTTTTACTGGTGCATCGAATCGCCCCGCGCCGGCGGACTGTCGTTGGCCTTCTTCTCGGGATTGGCGCTCGATGTGATCCACGGCGTGGTCTTGGGACAGCATGCACTGGCGCTCACGCTCATGGGTGCCTGGGCCACGCATCTGCGGCTGCGCATCCGCGTCTTCTCGATGATGTCGCAATGTCTCGTGGTGTTTGCGCTGCTTACGGGCTATCAATTCGTGCTTTTTTGGGTTGACGGCGCCACCGGCAACCCGGTGACCATCGTCGGCCGCTGGTTCGCGCCCTTCATCGGTGCGTTGCTGTGGCCGGTGCTCGTCAGTGTCATGGGCAAAGTGCATGAGCGTTGAAGCATGATCTACGATGAATTCTCGCCGTCTCGAACCCGCCGCACCCTGACCGCCGGGGGCCGCACGCTGCGCGCGCTCGGCTTGGACGGCCCTTTGACCGGCGTCTTGGCCATCATCGTCGTGATCGGCATTTTGGTGGTGTACAGCGCGTCGGGTCAGAACTGGAAAATGGTGCAGCACCATTTGGTGAACATCGGCATCGCGGTGACGGCCATGCTCGCTCTGGCCAAGTTCGCGACGCCGCAATACCTGCGCATGTTCGCGCCGATCGCCTATGTGATCGGAGTGCTGCTGTTGATCGTGGTCGACGTGACCGGCCATGTAGGCAAAGGCGCGCAACGCTGGCTCGACATCGGCTTCATGCGCTTTCAACCCTCCGAGATCATGAAGCTCGCCGTGCCGATGGTGTGCGCCTGGTACATGCACGAACGGCCGCTGCCGCCGACCTTTTTGGACCTGATCGTCATGGGAGTCCTGATCGCCATCCCCACGGCGATGATCGTGACGCAACCGGACTTGGGCACGGCCCTGTTGATCGCGGCATCCGGCCTCATCGTCATGCTGTTGGCGGGATTGCAGATTCGCTTGATTCTCATCGCCATTCCGCTTCTGGGCGCCGCCGCGTGGGGGGCATGGCACTTTATCCACGACTATCAACGCCAGCGCATATTGACCTTTCTCAATCCGGAGAACGATCGTTTGGGCGCCGGCTATCACATCATCCAGTCGCAAATCGCCATCGGCTCCGGCGGTCTGTTCGGCAAGGGCTACATGAACGGCAGCCAGGCGCAGCTCGAGTTTCTTCCCGAGCGCTCCACCGATTTCATCTTCGCGGTCATCGGCGAGGAATTCGGCCTGTTGGGGCAGCTGCTGATTTTGTCCTTGTACAGTGTGGTGGTCGGCCGCGCGCTGTATCTGGCCATGCAGGCCCAAGGGACGTTTGCGCGCCTGACGGGCGGGGCCGTGGCCTTGAGCTTTTTCGTGTATGTGTTCGTCAACTCAGGCATGGTCAGCGGCATCTTGCCGGTGGTCGGCGTTCCGCTGCCCCTGATCAGCTACGGCGGCACTTCCATGGTCACCTTGCTGGCCGGCTTCGGCATTCTCATGGCGCTGCATTCGCACCGCAAGCTGATCGGATCTTGAAACCGATGCGCTTGCCATTTGCAGCGGGCTTGCTTCTTTGCGCGGCACTTCTGCTCGGCACGGGACGCGCCGCAGCCGTGGACATCAAGCGCGCCGAGGTCAAGGAATTCATCGCGCACATGTCCAGAACCTATGACTTCAAGAAGCACGCGCTGCGCAAGCTGCTCAAATCCGCGGCCAGTCAACCGGCCATCATCGATGCCATGAGCAAGCCCGCCGAGAAGGCCAAACTCTGGTACGAATATCGTCCGATCTTCCTCAATGAACGGCGCATCCGCGAAGGCACGGAATTCTGGATGGCTCATCGCCAGGCGCTCGATCAAGCCAGCATCAAGAGCGGCGTCGCACCGGAATATCTCGCGGCAATTCTCGGCGTAGAAACTTACTATGGGCGCCTCACCGGCACCTACCGGGTTCTCGACGCGCTGGTGACGCTGTCTTTCGACTATCCGCCGCGCGAGAAATTCTTTCGCGACGAGTTGGAGCAATTCCTGTTGCTGACGCGAGATGCGCATCTGGATCCGAAGACATTGAAGGGATCCTATGCCGGCGCCATGGGCGCGCCGCAATTCATGCCGTCGAATTACCGCCGCTACGCGGTGGATGCGGATGCAAACGGGCGCATCGATCTGTGGAACGACTGGCCGGATGTTTGCGCCAGCGTCGGCAACTACTTGAAGGAACACGGCTGGAATGCCGGGGAACCCGTCTTGGACGAGGCCACGGTCCTTCCTGAAAAGGCCGGCGACTTGGATGGCCGCAAATTGGCCCTGTCCGAGACCGTCAGTTCGCTCGCGGCAAAAGGCGTCAGCTTCGAGGCCGCCCTGCCGCCCGACGCACCGGCGATTTTGATTGCCGCCGATGAGCCGGACGGCGTGCATTGGCGCGTCGGCTACAACAACTTCTTCGTGATTACCCGCTATAACCACAGCCCGCTGTACGCCATGGCCGTCTATGAGCTCGCGACGGCCATGAAGCAGCGCATGTTGGCGAACGAGCCCGCACCGTTGGCCACAACCGCGACGTCGCCGTGAGAATCTCGGGTGCGCTGGCGCTGCCGCTGTGCGTGATCACGCTCGGGCTGGGCGCCTGTTTCAGCGCGCCGCCGCGCCCCGAAACTCCCGGCGCCACGCCGATACCGACGCTGCCGACGGAGCGGCCCCCCCCGCCGGACTCCGTGCCCGACATGGTGCCGCGCAACGAACCGCGGTCGCGAAACGGCAATCCGCCGTTTTACGATGTGATGGGCAAGCGCTACTTCGTGCTCTCATCGAGCGTGGGCTACGTGGAACGCGGCGTCGCGTCGTGGTACGGGCCGGGATTCCACAAAGTCCGAACCTCCACCGGCGAGCCTTACGACATGTATGGCATGACAGCCGCGCACAAGACGCTGCCGTTGCCGGCCTACGTGCGTGTGACCAATCTGCAAAACGGACGCAGCATCGTGGTGCGCGTCAACGATCGCGGTCCCTTCGTGGGCAATCGCATCATCGATCTTTCCTACACTGCGGCATCCAAGCTCGACATGTTGCGTAACGGCACGGCGATGGTCGAGGTGCGCAGCCTCGAGGCCGCCTCGGGGAGCGAGCCGCTGGCCGCGCCGCTCGCCGCGCCGCTTAGCGCATCGCCGATCACCGCCGCGGCCGAGGCACCTCCGCCGGCATCCGCGACCGCGCCGCCGGAGGCAGTCTCAGATGTAAGCGGCGGTGCTGCGTCGACGGTTCCTGTTCCCCGCGCGCTCTTCATTCAAGCCGGTGCCTTCAGCGATCCGCAGAACGCCGAGCGGCTCCTGGAAAAATTGCGCGGCGGCGGCTATGGCAAGGTATTCGTGCGCGACAATGAAATCGCCGGCCGCAGGATGTACCGGGTGCGGATCGGTCCTGTTCCGAACGTTGCCGAATTCGATCGCATCGTCGCGGCTCTCGAGCGCGTCGGCGTTGACGACGCGCACCTGGCGCTCGACTAATCGCTATTGCCGTGCAGCGATAGTCCCGTAAACTAGCCGGCCTTTATTGGGGTATGCACTAACCATGGTTCGTTCTGTTCTTGTCAGCTTAGTCGTTGCCGCGGTTTTCACCGCAACCTGCTGGGCGGCGAAGCCGCATCACAAACACGTTGCCGCGACTCCGCCCGCTGCATCGGCCGCACCACCCGCGTCGACACCCGCCGTGTCCGCACCGCCGGTGGCAGGGATGGCGATTCCGGGAGCTCCCCAAGTCGATGCCCGCTCCTACATTCTGGTCGATTACCAGACCGGCAAGGTTCTCGCCGCGAACAACCCGACCGAGCGCATGGAGCCGGCCAGCCTTACGAAGTTGATGACGGCCTACATCGTCTTTCACGAGCTTAGCGTAGGCAAACTCAAGCTCGAAGATATGGTCACGGTCAGCGAACACGCCTGGCGCTCCGAGGGCTCGCGCACTTTCATCGAGTTGGGAAAGCCGGTGTCGGTGAACGATCTCATACTGGGCATGATCGTGCAGTCCGGGAACGATGCGACCATTGCGCTGGCCGAACGCGTCGCCGGCACCGAGGACACCTTCGCGCAGCTCATGAATTCGACCGCCAAGAGCTTGAACATGGTCGGATCGCATTTCGAAAACAGCTCGGGCCTTCCCTCGCCGCAGCACTACTCCACCGCGCGCGACATGTCGTTGCTGGCGATTGCCATGATCCGCGATTATCCGCAATACTATAAATACTATTCGGTGCACGAGTTCGAGCACAACGGCATCAGGCAGCAGAATCGCAACGGGCTGCTCGAGAAGGATCCGAGCGTCGATGGCTTGAAGACCGGGCACACCGATTCCGCGGGCTTTTGTCTCGTGACCTCGGCGCACCGCGAAGGCATGCGGCTGGTATCGGTGGTGCTCGGCTCCACCAGCATGAAGGCGCGCGAAAATGCCAGCGCCGCGCTTTTGGGCTACGGCTTCACCTTTTACGACACCAAGCTCATCGTCAAGGGCGGCACGGCGTTGGCCACCACGCACGTGTGGAAGGCGGCCAATCCCTCCGCCGAACTCGGCATCAAGGACGACTTGTACCTGACGCTGGCGCGCGGCCAGTCGGACGTGAAGACCAGCGTCGATGTCGCCCCGAAACTGATTGCACCGTTGGGAGCGGACGCGAACGTCGGTACCCTGCATGTCTTCAGCGGCACCCAGGCGCTGACCACCATGCCGCTGCACCCGCTGAAACCGGTGGCGGCCGGCGGCTGGTGGCGGCGCCTCATCGATACCATCCGGCTGTGGTTTGCATGAGCGGTCCGCTGCCCACCTGCTACCTGAACGGTGCGTACCTGCCCCTGACTGAGGCCAAGGTGTCGCCCTTCGATCGCGCCTTTCTGTTTGGCGACGCGGTGTACGAAGTCGTGCCGGTTTACGAATCGCGGCCGTTTCGGCTGCGCCAGCACCTGGACCGGTTGAATCGCAGCTTGAGCGGGATCCGCATGCCGCCCGCGATGTCGCATGGCGACTGGGCGCACGTGTGTCAGGAGCTGATATCGCGAAACTCGGCCGATCAGGGCCATCTTTATATTCAAGTGAGCCGCGGCGCGGAGTTCGGCCGCAATCACGCCTGGCCCGAAGGACTGAAACCGACGCTGTTCGCCTACTGCACCGAGTTGGATCCGCTGCCCGAGACGCTGCTCGAGAATGGCGTCGCCGCCATCACCGCAACCGAGACCCGCTGGGCGCGGCGCGACATCAAGGCCACGGCGCTGCTCGCCAACATCCTGCTGAAAAAACTTGGCGTAGATGCCGGCGCGTTCGAAACCATCCTGCTGGAAAATGGCGAGCTCACCGAAGGATCGTCGACGACCGTGCATGTCGTGAAGAACGGCGTGATTCACACGCCGCCGAACAGCCACCACATACTTCCGGGAACCACCCGCGATGTGGTCACGGAACTCGCCGATCTTTTGTCGGTGCGCAACGTAAGCACCTCCGTCTCCGAAGCGGCGCTGCGCGGTGCCGATGAAATCTGGCTGGCATTCTCGACCCGCGGTGTACTGCCGGTCACCAAGCTGGATGGCGCGCCCGTGGGCGGCGGGGTCCCCGGACCTGTGTTCAAGCGCATTTACCTTGCATTTACCAACTACATCCGCGAATTGGCCAAGACCCCGGCGCTATGAGCAGCGCGCCCCAGGAATTTCCCAGTGATTTTCCGATCAAAGTCATGGGCCGCCACGACAGCGATCTGCGCGCGCTCACGCAAGCCATCGTCGAGCGCCATGCCGGGCCGATGGCCGAATCGAAGGTTAAGACCCGCACCAGCGCGGACGGTAATTTTCTGGCCTTGACCTATATCGTGCATGCCACCAGCCGCGAGCAGCTCGACAAGATCTATCGGGAATTGACCGCCTGCAAGTCGGTGCTGATGGCGCTGTAGGGCGCAAGGGCCGGCGCCTCATAGCCCAATTGCCGTAAAAGATGCGGCAGCAGATCTTGCGCCACGGACTCAACGCCCGCCCTGATTCCCCAATCCGCGAGCCGTGTGACACGCAAATCCTTATAGCCGCACACATTGATGCGTTCGAAAGGCTCAAGGTCGAGCGACACGTTCAACGCCATGCCGTGATAGCAGGCACCGCGGCGAATGCGCAGCCCGACGCTGGCGAGCTTCGCCCCCTCGACGTAGACGCCGGGCGCGCTCCTCGAGCCCGCAGCCGTTATGCCGATTTCGGCCACGAAAGCGATGACCGCGTTCTCCAGCGCCACCACCAGATCACGAACGCCCAGCTTCCGCCTTCTTAAGTTCAGCAGCGGATAAATCATCAGCTGACCGGGCCCGTGATAGGTCACTTGGCCGCCGCGGTCGATCTGCACCACGGGGATATCGCCCGGCGCGAGCAGGTGTGCGCGGCTGGCGTTCAATCCTAGGGTGAATACGGGCGGATGTTCGACGAACCAAATCTCATCGCGCGTGGCGTCCTGCCGCTCGTCGGTAAACTTCTGCATCGCCCGCCAGGTCGGTTCGTACGGCGCCAGCCCGAGGTGGCGGATCAGCGGTGAGTCGTTCATGGACCTTCGAGCACCGATGAACCCTCAAGCACCGGCGGCCTTGACCGCGAGCTTCGCGTTATCCAGGCCCGCATTATTGCGCAGCAAGGCCTGCTCGGCGCGATAGCTCGAGCGCACCAAGGGACCCGAGACACATTCGAGAAAACCCGCCTGCAGCGCCCACTCGCGGTAGTGGTCGAATTGCTGCGGAGTAACGAATCGTTCCACGTTCAAATGATTCGGCGTGGGGCGCAGGTACTGACCCAGGGTCAATACATCGACCTGCGCCGCGCGCAGATCCGCCAGGGTCTCGCGAATTTCCCCGTCCGTCTCGCCCAAGCCCAGCATCAGGCTGGTTTTCGTGAGCACTGCGGGTTTATAAACTTTCGCCGCGCGCAGCACCTCGATGGTCTGTTCGTAGCCCGCGCGCGGATCGCGTACCGGGTGGGTCAAGCGCCGCACGGTTTCCACATTTTGCGCGAACACGTCCAACCCCGAGTCGAGCACGGTACGCACATCCGCGACGACGCCTTGGAAATCCGGCGTCAACGCCTCCACCGCGGTGTCGGGATTCAGGATTTTGATGGCGCGGATCGCAGCCGCATAATGCGCCGCGCCGCCGTCCGGCAGATCGTCGCGATTCACCGAAGTCAGCACCACGTATTTGAGACGCATGAGCTGCACCGACTTCGCCACATTTTGCGGCTCCTCGGCATCCAGCCAACCGCGTGGATTGCCGGTATCGACGGCACAGAAGCGGCACGCCCGCGTGCACACCGCACCCATCAACATGATGGTGGCGGTGCCCGCGTTCCAGCATTCACCAATATTCGGGCACTTCGCCTCTTCGCACACCGTGCTCAGGCGATGTTCGCGAACGATTTGCTTGACCGCGCCAAATGCGGCGCCCGTGGCCAAGGGCGCGCGCAGCCAGGTCGGCTTGCGCGGATTCGAGGCGGCTGCATGCGCTTGCTTGATGCCATCCTTGATGGCGGTAAAGCCTTGCGGCGTCGTGTATTTTTCGCCGCTGCGCGTCGGGCGTTGCTCGGACATGCGCCAATTGTACTCTACCTATTTAGTACTGGTGTCCGCGCGATCCCGGGGCGGCATTGAGAGCGGCAAGCCGCTCCGGCGTGCCGACGTCCTCCCACGGCCCGCTATAAAGCTGCGCGGAACAAAGTCCCGCCGCCATGGAACGCCGCCACAGCGGCATGATGGGAAACACCCCGTCCTGGCAGCCGGCAAAGAAGGCGCTGCGATAAACGGCGACGCATCCGAAGGTCAACAACTCGGCGGCACCAAGCCGTGCCTCGCCGCGCTCCAGGCCAAAGTCGCCCTGCAAATAGCTGGGGTTGGGGACCAGCACGAGGTGTGAATCGTATTTAGCGGCGATCGCCAACGTTTCGAATGGAAAATCCGTGTAGATATCGCCATTGACCACCGCGAACGGACCGGGCGACAGGTGCGGCAGTGCGCGAAAAATGCCGCCGGCGGTGTCCAGCGCTCGCGGTGCTTCCTCGCTGTAGGTAATGGCGGCGCCAAAGCGCGCGCCATCACCCAGGTAATCGCGAATCTGACCGCCGAGCCACGCCAGGTTGATGACAATGCGCTCTATGCCGGCGTGCACCAGGCGCTTGACGTGCCGTTCGATCAAGGGCTGTCCCTGCACGCGCAGCAGCGGCTTCGGCGTCGTGTCGGTCAACGGCCGCATGCGCTGCCCACGCCCCGCCGCGAGAATCATCGCCGCCCGCGGCCGCTCACCCGCAATGCTCATGCCAGCGCACCCTGCTGCGCGCCCTGAAACTTCGGGTCGATACGGCCGACGATGAAATCGGCAAAGGCTGCGGTCTCGGGGTAGCTCAACGCGGTGTCGCGCACATACGCCAGTACGCGCGGCAAGTCATGAAGGTATTGCGACTTGCCGTCGCGGTAGAACAGGCGCGCGAAAATGCCCAGCACCTTGATGTGCCGTTGCAGGCCCATCAGATCGAACCAGCGCATGAACTGCGCGGCATCGGCGTCCAAATTAAATCCGGCCTCGAGCAGACTCTCGCGATACTGCAGCACCCACTGCCGCACGCGCGCAGGCGGCCAGGCGATGTAGCAATCCTTCAACAGGGATGCCAAATCATAAGTCACCGGCCCCCGCACGGCATCTTGAAAATCCAATATGCCTGGGTTGTTCTCAGAGGTAACCAGCAGGTTGCGGGAATGATAGTCGCGGTGCACGAAGCAGGCGGGTTGCGCAACGGCAGCTGCCACCAGACTATCGAACAGCCGGGTGAGCATCGCGCGCTCCGGCGCTGCAAGCGTCAAGCCCAAATGACGCACGAGGAACCATTCGGGCAAGAGTTCCATCTCGCGCACCAGCAGGGCTCGGTCATAGCGAGGCAGAGCGTGCGAGATGCGGGCATCGGCGGTTTGCATGGTGCGCAGGCTGTCGAGCGCATCGGCGTACAGATCATCGGCGGCACCGTCCAAACCCAGGGCATCGAGATATTGCCGCGAGCCCAGGTCCGACAGCAGCAAAAATCCGCGCTGCATGTCGCGCGCCAGGATGATGGGCACATTGAGATCGAGCCCGCCGAGGATTCTTGCCACGTGTAGGAACGGGCTCGAATCCTCCTTGTCGGGCGGCGCATCCATCACAATGTAAGACTCTTCGCCCTGGGTCACGCGAAAATATCGGCGAAAGCTCGCGTCCGCCGAGGCGGCTGCGATTGTTGCGCCGGCGAAACCCAGATCCTCCATCGCCCATTGCGTCAAATTCGCCAGGCGGGAATCGCTTGCATCCGATACATCCATGCTTGACCATTCGCAAACCGCAAATGCGGCGATTGAAGTATACCGACTAAGGCGACGCATTTTGTCCAGCGCTTCTCAGTTCCGAGCCGCATTGTTTTTCTGCCTCGCCAGCGCCGCAGGCTACGCCGCAGATGTCTGCCCCGCACCGCCCAAGTTTACGTACACGCGTCCGCCGGGCGTTGCGGCCGACGATCATCGCATTCACATCGACAGCGACGACGCCCAGTTTCAGCTCGGCGACGACGCCAACGCCGTGCTGAACGGGCGCGTCACGGTGACCCAGGACCAACGCAGCGTCTCGGCGGATTCGGTCACCTACGATTACGCCACCGACAAATTGACCGTCAAAGGCAAGGTCGATTTTCTCGACCCCAAGCTGCGCGTGCGCAGCGATACGGGCAGCTACGAAACCGCCGGCGGCGCCAATTTCAATGAGGCCTTCTTTCAGCTCATGGACCGCAATGGCCGCGGCTTTGCCAAGGACATCGCGGTGAATCCCGACGGCAAGGTCGCCTTGGACCATGTCCATTACACCAGTTGCCCGGTGGGAAACGAGGACTGGAGCTTGAACGCGTCGCAGATCAGCCTCGACACCAAGCTTCAGGAAGGTGTCGCGCACCATGTGGTCATGCGCTTCAAGGACGTGCCGGTTTTCTATACGCCCTATATTTCCTTTCCGTTGGGAGATGAGCGCAAGAGCGGCGTGCTGTTTCCGAGCTTCGGCCACTCCGGCAGCAACGGCTTCGAAGCAGAGGTGCCTTACTACTTCAATCTCGCGCCCAACTACGACCTGACCGTCACGCCCGGCATCCTGACCTCGCGCGGCGTGCAATTGGCGGAGGAGTTTCGCTATTTGACGTCGAGCTCGCATGGCCAGTTCGACGCGACGTTCCTGCCCAGCGATAAGCAGCAGGACCACCAGGATCGCAGCTACGTGCGCTACACCGACATTACCGACATCCGGCATGGGCTGCGATTCGACGCCGACATCGCGAGCGTCAGCGACGTCAACTACTTCCAGAGCTTTGCGGTGGGAACCGAACAGACCAGCGTGACTTTCCTGGAACGCCGCGCGGATCTGCTTTATTACGACGATGCGTGGCGCATCCGCGCGCAGCTGCAAAACTTTCAAACCATCGACACCTCCGTCGTCGATTCCGAGCGGCCCTACTCGCGCGTGCCGCGCGTGCAGGCGAGCGCCCTCTATCCGATCGACAACAGCAATTTTGAGTTCGTGTTCGACAGCGAAGCGGTCAATTTCCTGCGCGGGGTCGGGCCCACGGGCGTGAGATTGAACCTGTCGCCGGAAATTCGTTGGTCGAGCCGCGGGCCGGGCTATTTTTTCGAGCCCGCGGTCGGCTATGACTTCACCCAGTACGATTTGCAGGATGCCGGGTTCGGCCGCCCGAGCACGCCGACGCGGTCCTTGCCCTACGCGCGCCTGGATACCGGCCTGGTATTCGAGCGCGAAGCCGGCTCGCAGGGCCAGCGCACGCAGACTTTGGAGCCGCGGCTGGTATACAGCTTCGTCCCCTATCGCAATCAAGACGAATTGCCGATATTCGACAGCGGGCTGCCCGATCTTAACTTGACCGAATTATTTCGTACCAATCGTTATGTCGGGTCGGATCGGATCGGCGATGCCAACCAACTTGCGCTGGCGGTGACGACGCGTTTGTTCGACACCGTCTCCGGGACCCAGTACTTGTCGGCCACCATTGGGCAAATTCGCTATTTCTCGATCCCACGCGTCGGACTGCCCACGGATCCGTTGATTCCGGGCGCCGGACAGCTCGGCCAAAACGCGCCCATGGTCAATCCTTTGGCGTTGCCCGGAGATGCCTTATTGATTGCGCGCGGCCAGCCGTTCTTTCCGTATTACCCGGGCGAGCCCATCTACGGCCTCAATCGCAATGGCATCGCACAACCCCTGGCGCTCAACTCGCAGATTCCGGGTGCGTTCCCGGCCTCTGACATCGTGGCGGAAGTGGCCCTGACCGGCTACAAGCACCTCGGGGTCAATCTGGACTACCAGTGGAACCCCTATACCTCCCAGACCGAGAAATCGGAAATCTCGGTCCAGTACCGGCCGGATCCTACCCGCGTGATCAACATCGGCTACCGGTTCCAGGACGGCATTCTCAAGCAGTGGGACGGCTCTTTTGCGTGGCCCATCGCCGAGCATTGGAACACCGTGGGGCGTTGGGTCTATTCGCTCCAGGACCGTCAAACCATCGAGCAAGTGGCGGGTTTTGAGTATAAAAGCTGCTGTTACAAGATCCAGCTGGTGCAGCGCCGCTACCTGAGCATCCGCCCCGGCACCACCACCTCCGGAGGCACACTGGACACCGCGATTGCATTACAATTGGAACTGACGGGCCTAAGTTCGGTCGGAAAGCGTGAGGATTCCTTCCTAGAACAGTCGATCCGCGGGTATTCGACCCGCGACCCGAGCGCCCAGTAACCTTTGGTGAGTTTAGGATCTTGAGCCATGCGTAAACTGTTCCAATTCTGTGCGATCGTCGCCGCACAGATGCTGCTGCTGTCGACGTCCCATGCGCAGACCCGCGACATCAGCGTTCACGGCGATCTGCTGGACCGAATCGCGGCCATCGTCAATGACGGCTTGGTTCTCAAAAGCGAACTGGACGATCAGATGGCGTCGGTCCAGAAGCGGCTGGCCGAGCAAAAAGTCGAACTCCCTTCGCAGAGCGTGCTGCAGCAGCAAGTGCTCGATCGCCTGGTGCTGCAGGAAATTGAAATGCAGCGCGCGAAGCACGTCGGACTGACGATAACCGATGAGCAATTGAATGGCGCGCTGCAGGAAATCGCGGCCCGCAACAAAATTCCCTTCGATCAGTTGCCCACGGCTCTGGCGGCGCAAGGCGTCGATTACAAGGTATATCGCGAGTCGATGCGCAAGGAATTGACCTTGAGCACGCTACGGCAGCGAGATGTGATTGCCCACATCAATGTCTCGCCGCATGAGCTGGAGCAGTATCTGGCGCGCGAGCAAAACGTCGCCGCGAACGATGAATTCAATGTCTCGCATATCCTCCTGTCGCTGCCCGCCGCCGCCACGCCGCAGCAGCTCGAGGACATTTCCCACAAAGCTCAGGATGTGGCCTCGCGCGCGGGCAAGGGCGAAGACTTCGGGCAACTGGCGATTGCCAACTCCAACAGCCAAACGGCCTTGGACGGCGGCTCACTGGGTTGGCGCAAAGGCTCGCAGCTGCCGCAATTCATTTTGGATCCTGTCGTTAAAATGAAGCCGGGCGATGTGAGCGCACCGGTGCGCACGCCGAGCGGCTATCACATTGTGAAGCTCATGGAGCGCCGCAGCGGCGAAGCACCGGTGATCATCAATCAGATCCACGTGCGCCACATTCTGATGAAGCCGAACGAGCTGGATGATGATGCGACCGTAAAGGAGAAGCTCGCCAAGCTGCGCGAGCGAATTCTCAAGGGTGAGGATTTTGCCGGCATTGCCTCGACGTCGTCCGAGGATCCGGGCTCCGCCCCGGATGGCGGGGATCTGGGCTGGAGCGGTCCCGGCACTTTTGTCCCTGAATTCGACAAGGCGATTGCCGACCTGAAGCCCAATGAGATCAGCGAGCCCTTCAAGACTCGCTATGGCTGGCACATCGTGCAGATGTTGGGTACGCGAACCTACGACAGCACCGACGATGTGCGGCGGCAAAAAGCCTTTGCCGCGATCCGCGAGAGCAAGGCGGACGAAGAAACGGAGTTGTGGTTGCGCCGCTTGCGCGACGACGCCTTCGTCGAAACCAAGATGTAGTGTACATACCGCGAATCGTCATTACGTCGGGGGAACCTGCCGGTGTGGGACCGGATGCCTGCGTCAGCTTGGCACAAAGAGACTGGGAAGCCGACCTGGTGGTTGCCGCTGATGCGGACCTGTTGGCAGCCACGGCCGAGGCTCTCGGGCTGCCTCTGACCCTGGAGCGCTACGATGCTCGGCGGTCGTCGCAGCCGCATCGCCGCGGAATCTTGCAAGTGATGCACATCCCGGCGAGCTGCAAGGTGGTCCCTGGGCAGCCGGATGTAGGCAACGCAGCCTACGTGATCGAAATGCTGGACCGGGCCTGCGACGGCTGCACCAACGGCGAGTTTGCGGCCATGGTGACGGCACCCGTCCAAAAAAGCACGCTCATGGATGCCGGTTACCGCTTCAGCGGCCACACCGAATATCTCGCGGAACGAACCCGCGCTGCCCTGCCCGTGATGCTCCTGATCAATGATCAGTTGCGGGTGGCGCTGGTCACGACACACCTGGCCCTCGCCGACGTACCGCGCGCCATCACGCGCGACCGGCTGCGCGCGACCTTGCGCATCGTCAACCTGGATTTGGAGCGGCATTTCTCTTTGCTGACCCCGCGGATCGCGGTCTTGGGGTTAAATCCGCACGCCGGCGAAGCCGGCCATTTGGGGCGTGAAGAATTGGACATAATCGAGCCGGTGATCGCGGAACTTAAGGCTGAGGGAATGGACTTGCAAGGGCCCATTCCCGCCGACACCGCGTTCACGCCGCGCTTCTTGAAAACCGTCGATGTGATCGTCGCCATGTACCACGACCAAGGGCTACCGGTCATCAAGCATGTCGGCTTCGGGAATGCGGTAAACATGACCTTGGGGCTGCCGATCCTGCGCACCAGCGTGGATCACGGCACGGCTCTTAAGCTGGCGCGGTCCGGGAAGGCCGACACCGGAAGTTTGAGCGCGGCGGTTGCACTTGCCATCGATCTGGCGAGCGCGCGTAGCGATCATGCCGATTCGTAAGCGCTTCGGTCAGCACTTTTTGCATGATCCGAACGTCATAAGGCGAATCATCGACTCCATTTCGCCCGCGCAGGAAGACCGCATCGTGGAAATTGGCCCAGGGATGGGCGCCTTGACCTGGGGCCTCCTGCAGCGCGTGCGCGGCTTGGACGTCATCGAGATCGACCGTGACCTGGCGCAATCGCTGCGCGGCGACGCGCGCGCCGCCAAAGGCCTGCGCGTGCACGTCGAGGACGCGCTGCACACCGACTTTGCGCGCTTGCGCGCGAACGGCGGCCCGCTGCGAGTCGTCGGCAACCTTCCTTACAATATTTCAACGCCGCTGCTGTTCCGGCTGCTATCCCAGCGGGCGGCAATTGCCGACATGCATTTCATGCTGCAAAGGGAAGTCGTGGATCGCATGACCGCGCAGCCCTCGAACAAAACCTACGGTCGCTTGACTGTCATGCTGGCTGCGGTGGCAGAAGTCGAAAAGCTGTTCGACGTCGGGCCCGGCGCGTTCAAGCCGAAACCCAAAGTCTGGTCCGCGATTGTCCGTTTGCGGCCGACTCTTCAGCCCCGCTTCGACATCGGCGCCGACGGCGTGCTCCGCATGCTGGTCACGGCCGCGTTCTCTCACCGGCGCAAAATACTGAGCAATGGTCTCAAGGGACTGCTGACACCGGATGAAATTGAGTCCTGCGGCATCGACTCGCAGCTCCGGCCGGAGGCATTGTCGCCCGCGCAATTCGGCCTGCTTGCCGCCCACCACTCTCGGTTATACTCGAAGTCCGATGGCGGACTACAAGAAAATCTTGGTACTGTTGGATCTGACTGAGACCAGCGAACAGATCGTGACCGCGGCCCGGGATATGGCCGCGCACTCGAACGCTGCGATGGTGATGCTGCATGTGGTCGAATTCGTGCCGGCCGAACCGATGGGCGAGACGCTGATGCCGACGGTGCAAATCGAAGAGGATTTGGAAGAGCGTGCAAAGATCAAACTGAGCGAGTTGTCGGCTCGCTTGGGGTTGTCGCGCGCGAGCGCACGGGTCGAAGCCGGGAATAGGAAAACCGAAATCCTGCGTGTTGCGAAGGAAGAAGCGGTCGATTTGATCGTGCTTGGCAGCCGGGTGCGCCACGGACTGGGCATCTTGGTGAACTTTACCGAAGACACGGTCTTGCATGCCGCACACTGCGATGTGCTTGCGATCCGCTTACGCTGAGCCATGCAAAGCCCATCGGCGGTGCCAGTGAATCCCAAAATCCGGGTCGAGGTGGAAACCTCCTATATCGAAGAACAATCCGACCCGCGCGACAAGCGCTTCGTATTCTCGTGCACCATCACGATTCGCAATGAAGGACAGGTGCCGGCGCGTCTGCTCACCCGCCACTGGATCATCACGGATGCGAACGGCAACGTGAAAGAGACGCGCGGCGATGGTGTGGTCGGCGAGCAGCCGTACTTGAAGCCCGGGCAGGGATTTCGCTACTCCACGGGCGCCGTCATCGAAACTCCCGTCGGCACCATGCAAGGCAGCTATCAAATGGTTGCCGACGATGGCGAGCAATTCGATGCGCTGATCGCGCCGTTCCGCTTGGCGATGCCCGGCGTTTTGCACTAGGACCCGATGGCGCTGTACGCGATCGGCGATGTGCAAGGATGCGACGCAGAGCTCGGCACGCTGCTCGGTAGCTTGAAATTCTCAGCCGATCGGGATGCTCTCTGGTTCGTCGGCGACTTGGTGAACCGCGGCCCCGATTCGCTCAAAGTTCTGCGCCGAATCCGCGCTTTGGGCGATGCCGCCACGGTCATTCTCGGCAATCACGATCTGCACCTGCTGGCGGTGGCCTATGGCGCCGCGCGGCTGCGCAGCGACGACACGCTTGACGACATCTTGGCGGCGCCCGATCGGGCCGCGCTGCTCGAATGGCTGCAGGAGCGGCCGCTGCTGCACGAGGATGCGCACTTGAACGTCTGCATGGTGCACGCCGGTCTGCCGCCGCAATGGGACTTGAATCTTGCTCGAAACTGCGCCCACGAGCTCGAGAAAGCCTTGCGGCGCAATCCTGAAAAGCTGTTCGAACGAATGTATGGCGATCAGCCGGATCTCTGGGAAGACTCTCTTCAAGGTGACGAGCGGCTGCGGTTCATCGCGAACTGTTTCACACGTCTGCGCTACATCGACACCGACGGCCGATTGGCGCTTCGCGCCAAGGGATCGCCGAAAAAGCTGCAGTCAAAGTCGCTCATTCCCTGGTTCGAGGCGCACGCTGCACGTTGGCGCGGTTCGCGAATCATCTTCGGGCACTGGTCGACGCTGGGTTTTTTCAGAAACGCCGACGTTACGGGCCTCGATACGGGTTGCGTCTGGGGGGATCGTCTCACGGCGTTGCGCCTCGATGTGCCCGATGCCAAGCCCGTGCAGGTGCCCTGCGCGGCGCTCGGGCATGCGCCGGTCAAGGAATCTTAGCCGCCCGCAAGATCTCGCCGCGAACCAAGAAGCGGCTGCCGCTCGCCTGATATGGCATGCAGGTGATGTCCTGTTTGACATTCCTCGCACTGAAGTGCGGCAAGATTTCGCGCGCAAACTCCTCGACGAGCTCGCAGTCGCCGACGCCGTAGTTGCGAAACGCGTCGCTCGTCAGGGTGAACGGTTCGTAGTGGGCATCCACGGCCGTCAGATCCCCCGGATGCGCGGGTTTGGCGGATGCGTCGGGCAATGCGGGAGATGAAAAAACCAGGCTCAAGCGCGGGCCAAGGTAGCCGCGGCCCAACGGAGCCGACTCATCGCACCCCAGCAGCGACACCTGCAAATCGCGACGTGCCCCCAGGTCCAGCAGCAACGAGCGCATTTTGTCGCGCAAGCCCTGGCAGGAATAGCGTGCCGTGCGGCCCAAGTAGGAAAACTCCAGGTGCTGTTCCTTCCATACCGCCGGGAACGGGCTGCCGACGAGCGGATCGGCCGCCCACAGCGGCAGCGCCAATAGCAGTCCGACGCCCGCAGTCAACCAAAAAGCTCGCATACCGCCTCCAGACCCGTTTGGACCGTGCCAAACGCAATGAAGTTCAGCGCCGGTATAATGGTCCCATGCCGGCAATCCCACCTTTCAATCTGCATCGATGGATCGAGCAAAACCGCGGCCTGCTGCAGCCGCCGGTCGGCAATAAGCTACTGTTCGACGACAGCACGTTCATCATCATGGCGGTCGGCGGACCCAATTCACGCAAGGATTATCACCACGATCCCAGCGAGGAATTTTTCTTCCAGATCGAAGGCAACATGGTGCTGAAGACCGTGCAAGACGGCCGTTTGGTGGATGTGCCGATCAAGGAAGGCGAAATGTACCTCTTGCCCGCGCAAGTGCCGCACTCGCCGCAACGTCCCGCGGGCAGTGTCGGGCTGGTGGTCGAACGGCGGCGCGGTCCACAGGAATTCGATGCGTTTTCGTGGTACTGCGAGAATTGCGGCCATCAGCTTCATCTACAGCGCGTCGCAGTCGGCAACATCGAGACGGAGCTGCCGGAAATTTTTTCGCGATTCTATTCCAGTTTGCCGCTTCGCACCTGCAGCGTATGCGGCACGATCATGCAGGCGCCCACCTGACAAGCCAAGATCCCAAGCGCGCGGAAGCCGACGCGCTGGACGCGGCGGATCCCCTCGCCGGCCTTGCCCAGGAATTTCATCATCCGCACGATTCGGCCGGACGCAAGCTGCTGTACTTTGCGGGCCATTCCTTGGGCTTGCAGCCCAAGTCCGCCGCCGCAATGATCGAGCAAGAACTTGGCGATTGGCGCCGCTTGGGCGTGCTCGGTCATCACGAAGCCGTACGCCCGTGGATTCCCTATCATGAGCGCGCCGCGCCGGCGCTCGCCGACCTGCTCGGCGCCATGGAGGGCGAAGTCGTTGCGATGAACTCATTGACGGTGAATCTGCACCTGATGATGGTCAGCTTCTTTCGGCCCGACACGACGCGCAATAACGTGCTGATTGAAAGCTCGGCATTTCCGTCGGATCGTTACGCCGTCGTTTCTCAGCTCGAGTTTCATGGCCTCCGCGCCGCGCAAAATCTGATCGAAATTCAGCCGCGGCCCGGCGAGCGTACTTTGCGAACCGCGGACATGATCGAGCGCATCGAACGGGAAGGCACGCGCTTGAGCCTGGTTCTGCTGCCGGGCGTGCAATATCTCACCGGACAGTTGCTGGACATGCCGGCGCTGATCGCGGCGGCGCGCCGTGTCGGTGCCAACGTCGGCGTCGATCTTGCGCACGCGATCGGCAATACGCCCATGCGATTGCACGACTGGAATCCAGACTTCGCCGTATGGTGCAGCTATAAGTATCTCAATGCCGGCCCCGGCGCAGTCGGCGGCTGTTTCGTGCATGAGCGGCACGGGCGAAATTATGGCCTGCCCCGATTTGCCGGATGGTGGGGACACAACAAAGCGGAGCGCTTTCTCTACGATCCCGAATTCGACCCGATCGCGGGTGCTCAAGGCTGGCAAATCAGCAATCCGCCCATCCTGTCCACCGCGCCGCTGCTGGCTTCGTTGCAGATTTTTCAGCGTGCCGGCATGCGCGCCTTGCGTGCCAAGTCCATCGCGCTCACGGGGTTCATGCACAAGCTCATCGAGGAGCGCCTGCCCGGATTGGTGGAGATCATCACCCCCGCTTCGCCGGATGAGCGCGGCTGTCAATTGAGCTTACGCTTGACCCGCCCCGCCGCGGAGGCCAGGCGCTGCCATGAAGGACTCTCGTCCGCGGGCTTGATCGGCGATTGGCGCGAGCCCGATGTGCTGCGGCTCGCGCCGGTGCCGCTCTACAACTCATTCGCCGATGTCTTCACCGCGGTCGACATTCTGGCGCGCACTTTGCGCGGCATCGTGCCGTGATCTGCATTGTCGGCGCAGGCCCGACGGGTGCATTGCTCGCCATTCTCTTGGCGAGGCGCGGACTCGAGATCGAATTGTACGAATCGCGCCCGGACCCGAGACACGCACCAGCCGGCTCGGGCCGATCCATCAACCTGGCGCTGGCCGATCGCGGCATCCATGCGCTCAAAGCGGCGGGCGTCTTCGGCCATCTGGGTTCGGCGCTGCTGCCCATGCGCGGCCGCCTCATACATCACCAAAACGGTACTACCGCGTTTCAGCCCTACGGGCAGCGGCCGAATGAAGTGATCTATTCGGTTTCCCGGCATCGTCTCAACCAAGCACTGATTGAAGCGGCGGCAGGCCGACACGGCGTGCAATTGCACTTCCAACATCGACTCGAGACAGCGGATTTCGCCGCCCATACGGCGCAGATTCGCGATCTGCAGTCCAATCGATTGCTCGCGTTGCCGATGCGGCCATTGCTGGCGACCGACGGCGCCGGCTCGGCAATGCGCCGCGAGATGTCGGCCCAAAAGCTGATTCAGGCCGATGAAATCGACCTCGAACACGGCTACAAGGAATTGTCCATTCCCGCCGGGCCGCAGGGAAGCTTTCGCATGGCCAGCGATGCGCTGCATATTTGGCCGCGCGGCAACTTCATGCTGATCGCGCTGCCAAACGATGACGGCAGCTTCACCGCAACGCTGTTTCTGCCGAAGCTTGGGACCGTCAGTTTCGCGGCGCTGCGCGATGCCGGCAGCGTCGATCAGTTTCTCGCGCGCAATTTCCCGGACGCGCACGCGCTCATGCCGAACGCGCTCGCGGAATTCAGCGCGAATCCAATGGGATTCTTGGGCACAGTAGCCGCCCAACCGTGGCACGTCCAGGGCCATGCAACCCTGATTGGCGACGCGGCGCATGCGATCGTGCCGTTTCACGGCCAGGGCATGAATTGCTGCTTCGAAGACTGCATCGAGTTCGACGCCTGCGTCGCCCGGCAGGGGTCCTGGGAGACGGTGTTTGCGGAGTTCGGCGCTGCGCGCAAGCCCAACACCGATGCCATCGCCGCCATGGCGCTGGAAAATTACCTGGAAATGCGCGACAGCGTCGCGGACCCGGCCTTTCAGCTGCAGCAAGCGCTATCCCTGGAACTCGAACGGCGCTTCCCGCGGCGCTTCATTCCGCGCTATTCCATGGTGATGTTCCACCATGAAATTCCCTACCTTACCGCTCAGCGCCGCGGCGCGGCGCAGTCCGAAATCCTGTCGGAACTGACGCGCGGCACGGTCAATGCGTTGTCCGGAGTCGATTTCCAGCGTGCGGAGCGCGAGATAAACAGCCGCCTGCCGCCGCTCTAGGCCGCCGCGGACAGCCGCGCCCGCTCGAGCGTCAGAAAACTGTAGGGATGGGCATTCTTGTCGTCGGCTTCGTGCCGTTCGCAGCTGGACTCGGTCCATTCAGGATCGCGCCAGGCGGAAAAAAAAGTGTCGCCGTCCCTGATCTCCGTGTGCACCAGGGTGAGGTGAATGCGCTGCGCTTGCGGCAGGCACAGTCGATAGATTTCGGCGCCGCCGATCACCAGGAGCGGCCCTTCGCCTATGACGCCGAATTGGCCCTCTTCCAGCGAGTGCACCACTTGGCAATCCGCCGGCTTGAAATCCCTCGAGCGGCTCAACACCCAATTGGTTCGGCCTGGCAACGCCTTGCCGATGGACTCGTAGGTCCTGCGGCCCATCAGAATGTGATGCCCCATCGTCAAACTTTTGAAATGCCGCAGATCCGCCGATAAGCGCCATGGCAGCCGGTTCGCGCGCCCGATCACATCGTTTTCGGAAACCGCAACCACCAGTTCCACGGCGGCATCCCCCATCAGGCGACCTGGCATTCGCTCAAAATCCAGCGCGTCAGCTCCTGCAAATCCTCGCGCGCGCGATCCTCCGGACGATGCAAGAGGTAGTAGCTCTCATTGGTGGTCAATTCCGCGTCGAATAATTTTACCAGGCCGCCGGCGATGAACCGATCGGCGCTCAATCGCGACGGCACCAAAGCGATCCCCACTCCTTGCTCCGCAGCCCGCACCACCGCCGACATGGTATCGAGACGCACCAGCCGATTGGGTTTGATCGGTTCGATGCCGAGGCCGGCGGCCCATTTCTCCCAGGCTTCGCGCCGCTCTTCATGCAGCAGCAATGTTTTGCCGTTGAGGTCTCCATAGCTGTCGATGGAGTTGTCGAGCAGGAATGCCGGTGAGCAGGCGGCGATGAAATTTTGCGCGAACAATTCGTGCACCACCAGGCCATCCCAAGGGCCTGCGCCCACGACGATGGACAGGTCGGCTTCCGGCGGATGAGTCTTCGGTGCGGAAAAGGTCGTTTCGATGCGAATGTCGGTTTCCTCGCGTGCCTGGGTAAACGATGCGAGCCTCGGCAGCAACAACTCGTTGGCGAAAAAGGACGGCACGTTCAGCCGGATGATGGTGCGGCCGTAGCGGACCTGCAGCTGTTCCGTGACGGATTCGAGTTTGGAAAAAATATCATTGATGTGCTCGAGGTAATTCTTGCCGGCATCGGTCAATGTCAGTGTGCGCACGCCGCGTTGAAACAGGCTCACGCCCAGCTGACCCTCCAGCGCCTTGATCTGGTGGCTGACCGCGGACGGCGTGACGAATAGTTCCTCGGCCGCTGCCTTGAAACTCTGCAGCCGCGCCGCGACCTGGAAGGTCTTCAAAAATTTAAGCGACGGTAAGCGCATATCCTACGCCTATGATACCTCATCGATCTTGAGCAACATTCCGTGCCGGCGCCCGGAATGGCCGGATTTCGCGGGGAATCCGCTGACTTACGCGGCGGTCCCGGGTTGCATCGCACTCGCGCGCTCCGCGCCGCTGATCACACGCGGAGGTGCGATGGGCTTGCCGTCCTTGAAAAACGGCGTGCGCTGATAGTCGCCGTTGATGCGAGCCTTGAGGATGGTTTTCAAGAACCACCAAATTATCGCGCCCGTTCCCGTTGTCTTCGGTTTCGGAGTTCCCAGCGCTCCTCTTGGGTTCACGTAGGCGCGAACCGGGCCGAAGGAATTGTGCGGCGCGTGGCCTGCAGTTTCCAAGCAATTGTGCAACAGGCCGATAAAGGAGATTTTGGTATTCTCCAGCGTGTTGCCGATGGGAGTTCTACAACAGCCGGCGTACCAGCGAATCATTCCCTTGTCTGAAAGGCGCATGCAGGCTAAGGCATCCACGCCCTGCGTGAAGCTCACATTTTTCGGCAGCGTTTGCACGATGTCCGATCCGCCCTGCGCATCCAGGGTCTCGCTTTCCTGTCCTAGAAAGCGCGCAAAGGCCTGACAGTCGCTGCAATAACACACGACTCGATTGGCGCTGGCTGGATCGCTCACCCAGCCCTGGATGGTTCCGCAGCGACATTGCAGAGGATGTTGCATGGCCCTCTCACTATACTTACTCAGCGGTTACAGTCGCGAGTATGCCAATATTTTACATGCAATCAATCAGTTATAACCAACGCGCATGAGTGTCACGCGCGCACACGTCATTACCGGCAGCTTCGGCAGCGGCAAGACCACGGCCATTCGCTGGCTGATGGCCCACAAGCCCGAAGCGGAGTTATGGGTGGTCATTCTCAACGAATTCACCGACGCCGGAATCGATGCGCTCAGCGTCGCGCAATCCTCGCGCGGAAACTACGATGTGCGATTGGTCGCGGGCGGCTGTTTGTGTTGCGTCGGCGAGCTCGAATTCGGCAAGCAGCTACGCGATCTTCTGCGCAACTTCAAGCCCGCGCAATTGTTGATCGAACCGAGCGGCGCGGGCCATGCGGCGGACATCGTCGACACGCTGGCACTATACGAATCGCAGAATGCGCTGCAACTCGACAGCGTCATTTGCCTCGTCGACTCCCAGGACGCCGGCCAAATTCTCGCCAAGCGCCCGCCCATTGAGTGGTCGCAAATCCAATCAGCCGATGCGTTGCTGTTGTCGAAGCCGGACCTTGCGAACGAAAGGCAACGGCAGGATTTCCAACGCATCGCAGCGGAGCAGTATCCGCAAAAGACCTACCTCGGCGTGTGCAGCCAGGGGGAATTGCCGCAGGAGGCGCTGCGAAGATTCGAGCGCGAGCCGCGATTCTCGGTGGTCGCCAAATCCGCTGCCGTTGTTGCGCCGGTGTCGAGCGCATTCGCGATCGCGGGTCTCAGCGGCGTCGAGACGCAACTGCAGGCGCTGGGATTCTGGGCGGTGCAATGGATGTTGCCGCGCGAATTGGTTTTTGCGCGCGCCGTCATTGAGCCGCGCCTCAATTGGCTGCTGCAGGCCAATCAAGGATGGCTGCGGCGAATGAAGGGTGTGTTTCGCACCGGGCTCGGGCCCTCCTGGCTGGTGCAAACGCAGGGTCTTACGGTCACGGGCGAGGACAGTGCGTTTCGGCGCGACAGCCGCGTCGAGATCGTGCTGAGCGCCGCCCCGACCGATGAGTTCCTGGATTTGTGGCGCGAGCTGTGGCGAGATGCGGCGAATCCGCCGCGACGTTGAAGGGCTTAAAGCTTAGGTGGGGACATCTGATTTCCAACCGACGGTTAGGTCTCGCGTAGCTCCCCACCCCATGAGGCGGGCTCGACGTCAGCGATACTTTGCGAAAAGTCCCACCTGTGGCCAAAAATGTCCTCGACTGAGTACTGTCTTTCACCGTACGGATAGTCCTTGGGCGGACTCAGAATCTTCGCTCCAAGCCGGGCAGCACGCCGATAGTGTTCGTCGACGTCAGCAACGCGTACCATCATTCGATGGCATAAATGCCCTCCGACTTGTGAGTCCGGGGCTGGACTCATCTGGGTTACCACGAGCGACCCACCATTTGGAAATGTCAATTGAGCGCGGTGGTTGCCAATGCGCACATGCTCGCGAAATCCGAATACGGAGCAGAGCCACCTGACGCCCTCACCGACATCAGGATATGCAAGCTGCGGAATTATGACCGAATCGAGCATCGAGCGATTTGTAAGCACGGTGTTTAAAGTATGCCACGACGATGCGCCGGGCGCAGTTACGGCTCACGCCCACGAAACCAGCCGCTGATGCTCAAGCGCTCGCTCCGTGCGGGCAGCACCTCATGTTCCCGGCCGGGTGTCAGAAAGCACACCAATCTTCCGGCGATCGGCTCGACATCGACAAAGCCATCCCTCGCGCCGTGAATTCTCAAGATCCCGCCGTCCGCAGCCTGCCACCCGGGATTCAGATACAGCACCAAGGAAAGCTTGCGTTGCATGCTTCCCTGCGGCTGATCGACATGGCGGGCATAAGCCGCACCGGCCGGATACCTCGCGTAATGCAGCTCCAGCTCAAATAACCCCAAGACGGCGTCACGATTCAATTGCAGCCGCAATTCCTCCAGGCGCTGCAGCAGCAATCGTTCCGCGGGCAGCAACGGCTCGCTCAACCAACAGGTGAAGTCGCCGCGGATGTTGCCGCGGCGCTGCTCCGCGCCCCGCCCGCCGATGCGGGCCGGCGCAAAGTCGCCGCGCGACTCACGCGCCTGCGCGCACTCCCGCAAGGCGAAAACCTCGGCGGCGCAAGCAAACTGATCTCGAATCGAGATGCCGCTGGAACTCAAGTCCGCGCTGGCGCTCACCGCGCGCGCCGGCGAAGCTTCAGACGTCTTGAGTGCTTTTTCGCGAGGCTCGCCGGCTTTTTCGCAGGCGTAGTCCGCTTCTTCGGCTGCGCCGCGCGCTTTTTCCGCGGCGTTACGAGCATGCTGCCGCGGCAATTAGGCGCGCCGCAGCGGCACGCAAACACGACATCGATGTCGGGCGGATCGTCGGCGTCGCGCTGGATCCGATAGTCGTATGCGAGTTCCTCGCCCGGGCGGATGGTGCGAATCGCTTCGATGAATATTCGCTTCTCCATCTCGACCGTCTGGCAATTCGGATCGCAGCCATGATTCACGAAACGCGCCTCATTGCCGTTCACCCCGGCATCGATGACCGTCTTGGCATCCACGGTAAACAAGAACGTGTGGCCGTCCGTGGGGGCTTTGCCGGCATAGCGGGCGTCGGCGAGCTCGGGGCTCACACGCTCGCCAATGTATTCGATGATGTGGCTGCCTTTGCGGATTCGCCTCAGTGCAAATACGCCGTCGCCGTGAACGCGCGAGTGGCGAACCTCAAAAAGAGGAGTTGTTGGGCGCCGCCCGGCCTTCTTCATACGGCGATCGGGGCTTTGATCGCAGCATGATAGCGATAGTCGACGATTTCAAAATCTTCGTATGCGTACTCGAACAGGCTGTCGGGCTTGCGCTTGAGCTTCAGTTGCGGCAGCGGGTACGGCGTGCGCGACAGTTGCAGATCGGCCTGCTCCAAATGATTCAAATACAAATGACAGTCGCCGCCCGTCCACACAAAATCGCCGACCGCCAGGTTCACCTGCTGCGCAATCATGTGCGTGAGCAGCGCATAACTGGCGATGTTGAACGGCACCCCGAGCAGGGCATCGGCGCTGCGCTGATACAGCTGGCAGGATAGGCGGCCGTCGGCCACATAGAATTGGAACAAGGCGTGGCATGGCAACAAGGCCATGCGATCCAGTTCGCCCACGTTCCAGGCGCTGACCAGGATGCGGCGCGAATTCGGGTTGTTCTTGAGCTGCTCGAGTACCTGGGACAGCTGGTCGATGTTCCCGCCGTCCGGCGTCGGCCAGCTGCGCCACTGCTTGCCATAGACCGGGCCTAAGTCGCCGTTCTTGTCGGCCCACTCATCCCAAATGCTGACGCCGTGCTCCTGCAAATACCCGACATTGGTGTCGCCGCGCAAGAACCAGAGAAGCTCATAGATGATGGAGCGCAGATGCAGTTTCTTGGTCGTCACCAGCGGAAAACCGGCATTCAGATCGAAGCGCATTTGATAGCCGAATACGCTTAACGTGCCCGTGCCGGTGCGATCGCCTTTCGACGCGCCGCTGTCGCGGATGTGGCGTAGAAAATCGAGATATTGCCGCATTACGCCTTCACAGGAACCAGATTGCCCGTCGGCAGGTTGCGCCGGTAGGCATAAATCATGATTGCGGCGCCGATCACGATCATGGGTGTGGTCAGCAACATGCCCATGGTCAACCAGTCACCCACAAGGTAGCCGATATTGGCGTCCGGCAACCGGACCCATTCCACCAGGAAGCGTGCGCAGCCATAGAGCAGCAGGAACAAGCCGGTGGGCGCCAGCCGCGGCCGCGGCTTGCCCGTGTACCACAGCAGGATCAGAAACAGCACCAGGCCCTCGAGAGTCGCCTCATAGAGCTGCGAGGGATGGCGCGAGATCAACACGCCCTGCGCATCCGGGACGCCGAAGCCCCAGGGCAAGTTTGTCGGCTTGCCCCAGAGCTCGCCGTTGATGAAATTGCCGAGCCGCCCGAAAAACAGCCCGATGCCGGGGAGCGGCGCCACGAAATCCAATACGTCTGCGATTCGCTTTTTCTTGATGCGGGCAAAAATGATCCCGGCGAACAAGACACCAGTCATGCCGCCGTGAAACGACATGCCGCCATCCCAGATGTGAAAGACATTGCGCCAATTTTCGGCGATCACATCGTGGCCGTAAAAAATGCACCAACCCAGCCGGCCGCCCACGATGACGCCGATCGCGCAGTAAAAAATGAGGTCGTCGATTTCGAGCGACGCCCAAGTCGATCCGGGGCGGCGTGCGCGGTAGCGCGCCAGCCACCAAGCGCCGACAAACCCGATCAAGTACATGATTCCGTACCAGTGCACTTGCAGCGGTCCTATGCCAAAGACAGGACCGATCGACACGGCGATGGGATTGATGTGCGGATAGGTGAGCATGGCCCTACTTTAAACTCTCATTGATCCGGCAGAAATAGGCTTTCAGATATCGGGTCTCAGGAATTGCGGGGTGCACGGGATGATCCGGCGCTTGGCTGCCCGTTTCAAGGATTTGCAGATGCTTGCCGGCGCCGCGTGCACCTTTGGCAATGGCATCCTGCAATTCCTCCGCGGTCACGTGAAAGGAGCAGGAGCAAGACACCAAGATGCCCTCGTCCGCGAGCACTTGAATGGCGAGCTGGTTCAGCCGTTTGTATGCGGCGAGAGCCTTCGGCAGGTCCTTTTTTCGCTTGGCAAACGCGGGCGGATCGACGATGACGACGTCGAAGCGCGCACCTTGCTGGGCGAGTTCTTCGAGCACATCGAACGCATCGCCTTTGCGCGTCACCAGCTTGATCCGATTGCGCTGTGCGTTCGCGGCCGCCAGCTCGAGCGCGGCCGCGGAACTGTCGACGCAGGTTACCTCGCGTGCGCCGTTGTGCGCCGCGCGCACTCCCCACGCTCCCACATAGCTGAAGACGTCCAGGACGCGGCCGCCCGGCCGCAGGTATTTCAACAAGGCGCGGCGATTGGCGGCCTGATCGAAGAACCAGCCGGTCTTTTGTCCTTCCGCGAGCGGCGCGTGGAATTCGAGGCCGTCTTCGATCACCAACGCAGGGGTATCGAAGCTGCCCGTCACCGCCTCGACATAGCTCGGCAAGCCCTCCATTTCCCGCGCGGCGCTGTCGTTTTTGAAGAGCAGGGCCTCGCAGCTCAAGACCTGGCTCAACGCTTCCCGTATTTGCGGCTTCAGCTGTTCCATGCCGGCGGTGCCGATCTGCGCGACGCAGCGTGACCCATAGCGGTCGACGACCAACCCCGGCAGCCCGTCGGATTCGCCGTACACCAGCCGATAGTAGGGCTTGGGGTAAAGCCGATCGCGCAGCGTCATCGCGGCGCGAATGCGCGCGGCCAGCCATGCGGTGTCGGGAATTTTCCAGGTCTCGAGCAGGCGCGCGGCAATGAGCGATTTCGGATTGACGTAGGCCAAGCCCAGTGCGCGATCGTTGTGCGCCAGCACACGCACCAACTCGCCGGCTTTGAATTTGGGCAGCGGTGTTTGGCTGGTATCGACCTCGTTGCTGAAGACCCAAAGATGCCCGGCATGCAGGCGTCGATCTTCATTGCGTTTGAGGCGCAGTGCGGGCAGCTGCGCTGCTTCTCGGGAATCAGTCATGGAATGTGCTTCGGCTATGGTAAACAGCATTCTAACCGACTAGGGTTATGGAGATGCCGCGCAATCACCTCGCCGAGGAAACCAGCCCATACTTGCTGCAGCACGCGGACAATCCGGTCGAGTGGTTTCCCTGGGGCGAAGCGGCACTGCGCAGGGCCAAACAGGAAAACAAGCCGATTCTCTTGTCCATCGGCTATTCGGCCTGTCACTGGTGCCATGTCATGGCGCACGAGTCCTTTGAAGATCCGAGCACCGCGGCGCTGATGAATGAGTTGTTCGTCAACATCAAGGTCGATCGCGAAGAGCGTCCCGATCTGGACAAGATCTATCAGGTCGCGCAGCAAATGCTGACGCACGGTTCCGGCGGCTGGCCGCTGACGATGTTCCTCACGCCGCAGGAACAGCCGTTCTTCGGCGGCACCTATTTCCCCAAGGAACCGCGCTATGGCATGCCGGCCTTTCGCGATCTGCTCAAGCGCGTGGCCCAGTACTACCGCGAGGAGGGCGAGGAGATTGCCGCGCAAAACGTGCAGCTTCAGGCGGCGCTCGCCGCCCTGGTGCCGCGGCCGGATTTCGGCGCCGTGCTCGACAATTCCGCGTTCGCGCAGGCGCGCGCGGCGCTGGAACAGTCCTTCGATGCCTCCTTCGGCGGCTTTTCGGGCGCGCCGAAATTCCCGCATCCGACCAGCATCGAGCGCTGTATGCGGCAATGGTACGCCGCTGCAGGGGGCACCGCGCCGGACTTGAAAGCTCTGTACATGGCGAGCCTCACCCTGACGCGCATGGCGGAGGGAGGCATCTACGACCAACTGGGCGGCGGATTCGCGCGCTACTCGGTCGACGGCGCCTGGATGATCCCGCATTTCGAGAAAATGCTGTACGACAATGCGCAATTGCTCTGCGAGTACGCGCGCGCCCATCTGGCAACCGGCGAGGCCTTGTTTGCAAAGGTTGCACAGGAAACCGCGGACTGGGTGCTGCGCGACATGCGCTCCGCCGCCGGCAGCTTTTACTCCAGTCTCGACGCCGACTCCGAAGGCCACGAGGGTAAGTTTTATGCCTGGAACCGCAGCGAAGTTCAGTCGTTGCTGACGCCGCGCGAGTACAGCGCATTTTCAGCCCGGTTCGGCCTGGACCACGGCGCCAATTTCGAGGGTCAATGGCATTTGCGCACCAATGCATCGCTCGACGACATTGCCGGTGCACTCAAGGAACCCGCGCAAGCCGTGGCGGCCCTCATCGAAGCCTCGCGCGCGAAGCTCCTGCAGGCGCGCAATTTGCGCGTCTGGCCGGCCCGGGACGAGAAGGTCCTGTGCTCCTGGAACGCACTCATGATCAAGGGTTTAAGCATAGCGTCGCGCGTGCTCGATCGGCCCGACTTGGCCGAGGCGGCCGGCACGGCGGTGGATTTCGTGCGGCACCATCTGTGGCGCGACGGCCGCTTGCTGGCGACCTACAAGGACGGTCGCGCCCACCTGCCGGCTTATCTCGATGATTACGCCCTCCTCGCCGATGCCTTGCTGGAGCTGCTGCAGACCCGCTGGCGCAGCAGCGATCTGGATTTTGCCTGCCAATTGATCGACGTGCTGCTGGAACAGTTCGAGGACAAGGACAATGGCGGGTTTTTCTTCACCGCCAAGGACCACGAACAACTCATTCACCGCAGCAAAACCTTCGCCGATGAATCCGTGCCGTCGGGTAACGGCTTCGCGGCAGCCGTGCTCTGCCGCTTGGGATTCCTGCTCGGCGAGACCCGTTATCTGGATTCGGCGGAGCGGACGCTGCGTGCGGCCTGGGCGGCAATTCAAGCCTATCCGCAGGCGCATATGAGCCTGGTGAACGCCTTGGAGGATTTCTTATCCTCGATGCAGATCTTGATTGTCCGCGGCGAGGCTGAGAGCGCCGCCGACTGGGCCGGTGCACTGGGGCAGCTGTACGCGCCGACGCGCATGATTTTCGCCATCCCGAGCGATGCGGAGCTGCCTCCGGCGCTGGCGGCGAAGCGTCCGCGTGAAACCACGGTGGCTTACCTCTGCACCGGCATGACTTGCTCCGCGCCCCTGGCGAATCTCGAGGAAGTCACCCGCAGTCTTAAGCTTCGGATCCCCTAGCGGCGTAGCGTTTGCGCAGCTCCATGCCGACGCGGCGCTTGAAGTCGCCGTGCAGCGCATCGGAGTACAGCGGCGCGGCGTTCCAATCGAGGGCCCACGGCTGGGCCGTGCGCGTGCTTTGCGGCTCGGCGCTGTCGCGGGGAAAAATATGCGCATGCAAGGCAGGATCGATATTGCCGTAAATCGCGTAGTTGATGCGTGCCGCCGCGGTGATCGCCAGCAGCACATCACCGATCAACGCCATGTCGAACATGAATTGAGCCCGGGCGTCGGCGTCGAGTGCATTCAGGTGCGGGACCACCGGGTCCGGCAGCAACAAGCAATACCCCGGCAATACCTGGCGTTCGCCCATGATCACCCAGCCTGAGGGCACCTTGGCGATGGCGGCCGGCAGCTGAGCGACGCGGCAACGCTCGACCAATGCATGAATGGGTGTTAAGGCCACCTATTTCTCGCGCGACTTGGCAATCAACGCAGCATCCACCGGGGCCGCTGAATTCCCAAAATGCGAACGGATGTAGGTCAGCAGGGCCGCCGCGTCTTCGTTGCTCATCCAGCCGAACAATAGCATTTGAGTGGGATAGCGCCCCGCAGGAATGCTTGCCGGCCGTTTCTGGCTCAAGACCCACTGCGCGAGTTCGGTCGGATCACCCACGACGGCGGGCGAACCGGCCAGGCTGGGAAATACCTTCGGCACGCCCTCGCCGTTCTCGCGATGGCAGGGCACGCAGTTTTGCGCATACAGCGCCGCGCCGCGCTCCGCGCCCCCGTCCGCGGCACTCGCCCCCTGGCCCGGAGTCGATTGCTGACAGGCGGCGATGAACGTCATGAGTCCCAGCAGCGCGAGGCGGCTTAAGCGGGTTGCGACGCGGCTCATGCCCGGAGCCGGTCCTAACCGCGCCACGTGCGGAACGCGCCGGTGTCCAAATGGACGAAATTCGACGCACGGTAGTAGCCAACGCCTCCGCGCTTCAAGGATTCGGCGCGCGCCGCCAAATCCCGACAATCCACGCCGCTCATGCGCACATCGATCGCGCGGCCCTGCATGTGCAGGCTGTGTTGCGACACGCCGCTGCTGCGCTCGTGCAGGCGCTCGTTGGTCTGCGGCGAGCGATAGCCGGAGATGACGCTGTAAGCCGGCGGCACGCCGATTTGGTCGGCCACTGCGACCAGGTAATCGATGAGCTTCGGGTCAACGGTGTGTCGCTGGTCATTGCGAAAATCCCGCAGCAGCACTTCGAGGGCGGCGAGCGCCTCAGGCGCATAGGCGCCGTCCCGAAAGTACTCGATATCCAGCCGCTCTCCCGTGTGCAAATTGGTCAATGCAATCCGCCGCGTGCCCTCCGCCGGCGCGCCGATCAGGAATTGCGGCCACAGTGCCGCGGTGCCGCTCAAGGCGGCACCGGCAAGCAGGCGGCGACGGCTGATCATGCGTATCCATCCTCCAGCAAGCGTCCTTGGTCCAGCGCCAGCACCGTCGCCTTGGGAAAGAAATTGAATTCCGAGGCCGAAGCCCAGGTATAGGCGCCCATCACGCGGCCCACCACCAAATCGCCGATATCGAGCTTGGGCAGGTCAAGTTTTTCCCGGATGACATCGATACTGTCGCAGGTCGGGCCGGCCAGCACTGACGGGAAAGTCTGCGTGCCCGGCAGCAGCGCTTCGACTGGAAATATCGAGTGGTCATACATCTGACCGCTATAGCTGCCGTACAGTCCGTCGTCGAGGTAGTACCACCAGCGCCCGTCACGCAGCGCACGGCCCATGACGGAGGCGACGGCGATGGCCGCGGGAGCCGATATGTAGCGGCCCGGCTCGGCGATCACACGCACATCGGGCGGCAATTTGTCGAGCGATGCCTTGATCGGCGCGCAAAATTCTTCGATCGACGGCGCCGGCTTCAGATATTGCACGGGAAACCCGCCGCCGATATCCAGCAGATGCACCGGGTGTCCCGCGGCGGCTGCGTTTTGCAGCAGCGCGCGGCACACCTCGATCGCCCTGACGATCATCGCGGAGTCCGCATTCTGTGAGCCGGTGTGAAAGGACAGGCCATCGATATTGATGCGCAGTTCCGCGGCGAGCCGGAACAGATCCTCGACCGCTTCGGGGTCGCAGCCGAATTTGCGCGACAAATCCACCTGAGCGTCGGGACTGCGGAAGGAGACACGAATCAACACCGAGCAGCGGGTGCGAAATTGCACGAACTTGCGCAGCTCGTCGGGATTGTCGATGACGAAGCGCGTGACGCCAAAACTCAAGGCGGTGCGGATATCGCTGTCGCGCTTGATGGGGTGAGTGTGAATGCAGCGTTTCGGGTCGACGCCGAGGCGGCGCACGAGTTCGACCTCGCCATTGGTCGCCAGGTCGAAAAAAGCACCCTCGCCCACGAGGGTCGTGATCAGCGATGAGTGCGGCAGCGGCTTTAAGGCGTAATGCAGATCCACGCCGGGCAGCGCGGCGCGCAAGCGGCGATATTGTTGCCGCACGCGTTCGGCATCGATGACGAGCAGCGGCGAGCCATAGCGCGCCACCAAATGTTGGATCGCCTCTCGCGAGAAAGGATCTTGCCGGGGGTCGAGTTCCATCGGGTGGGGAGCCTGCCTCAGCTGACGCTCAGCTCCAGCGAATCATCGCCCATGCCGCTGGCGCGCTGCAAGCGATCGAGGATCGCCGCCCATCGCTCATCCTGCGGCAGGCTTTGGACGAATATTTTCACGCAGCCCACCCGGTCCAGGGTGCGCAGATGGTTGTACAAATTGTGTGCATAGGTGTCGGGTTTCTTGCCGGCATTGATCCAGGTCATGTGCCGCTGGGTGTGCAATGGCGGGCGCATCGCCAGCACCGCCACTTTCTCATCGCGCGCCGCAATCTCGCCGGCCCGAACCTCCAGGTCATCCGAGCCCACGATCTCCAGCGGAGTCGAGGGTGCATAGTGCAAGGCGCGGTCGCCGGGCGCGCGCGGCACCGTCCCGCCGACCGCCATGGGACCGACTACCTGTTCGAGCTGCGAGCGGGTGATGAATCCCGGGCGCAGCAGCCGCGCTTGACCATCGAGGCAGGAGACAATGGTGGACTCGAGCCCGATCGGCGAATCGCCGCCATCCAGAATGACTCTGACTGCATCGCCGAGCTCATCGCGCACATGTTCCGGCTTGGTGGGGCTCAAGCGGCCATAGCGGTTGGCCGAGGGCGCGGCGATACCGCCGCCGAACGCGTTCAGCAGCTGCTGCGCCATGGGGTGCGAGGGGATGCGGATGCCGATGCTGTCCTGGCCGCCGGTGACGATTTCATTGACGTTGTCGGCCTTGGGAAGGATCAGCGTCAAGGGTCCCGGCCAGAATCGATTTGCCAGCTGCTCGGCAACCGCCGGCATTTGCGAAACCCAGCGGTGCAGGTAGCGCGGATCATCCAGATGAACGATGACCGGATGATCAGGCGGGCGGCCTTTGACCTCGAAAATCTTGCGCACGGCCGGAGGGTCGGCCGCGTTCGCGCCCACGCCATAGACGGTTTCGGTCGGGAATACCACCAGCTCGCCGGCGCGCAATGCTTCGACGGCCGCTTCAATATCTGTCTGTGTAGCTCTTACCACACGCTCATGATATCAAGACTGCGTTGCCAGCAAGCGCCGCTTCCGGTTTAAGCCGGTAGTTTTACATTTGTGAACTACTTTGTAGCAGGAAGGCGACACTCCAGGAACACCAGGTCGAGCCAGCGGCCGAATTTGAATCCCACCTGATGAAAGTGCGCTACTTTGATGAATCCCAGGCTTTCATGCAGTTTGATGGAGATGGCGTTGTCGGCATCGATCCCGGCGATCATCACATGCTTGTGCATGGCCGCGGCCTGTTTCATCAGTTCGAGCACCAGCCCTCGGCCGATGCCCCGACCCCGGCGGTCGGCGCGCACGTGCACGCTGTGTTCCACGCTGTGCTGATAGCAAGGCGGCGTGCGAAAGTCGCCGAGCGACCCAAACCCGGTGATGCCCGATGCATCCCTGGCGACGATGAAGGGAAACCCGGCGGCGCGCTTGCCATCGAACCAGACTGCGCCGCCTTCCGCGCTGAACTCGATCTCGCGGTAGACGGCCGTCGAAGTCCGGATCACTTCGTTGTAGATCGTCAGGATTTCAGGCAGATCTTGCCGCGAGGCGGGGGCTATCGTTTCGCTCAATC
>DASXMG010000013.1:0-26369 GCA_036495805.1 Steroidobacteraceae bacterium
GGATATTCAGTTGCCCTCGCTCATCGACGCCAATGAAGTCGGCGAGAGCACCCGCGACCGCGCCCTACCCTGGGATCACATCGAGCCGGCGAGCTTCAAGCTCGAAGGCGATTTGAAACCGATCGCCGCGTCGCTCGAGAAGCTGCATGAGGAACGAACCGCGGGCAGCGCGGACTTCAAATACCTGCGCGAGGATATCGCCGCGCTGGATGCCATGCGACGCCAGAAAACCCTGTCCTTGAACTTAAAAACGCGCGAGGCGGAGCGCAAGCGCGTCGACGATCAGCGGCTCGAGCGGGAAAATACCTGGCGTGCGGCGCATGACGTCAAGCCGGCCAAATCGCTGGAAGAAATCAAGGACGATGCCACCGCGGGTATCCTGCTGGATGAGGCCTCACAGATCGCCGCCGATCTGGTCGTGGTTACCGCGAAACGCGCCGCACCGACTCAGGCGCGGCGCACCGACGCGGATGGCAGCCCCGGACGCCGGCAGCCGCTATCGCAGCAATAGAGTGAAAAGGTCCCAGTAGTCCTCCGCCAGCACATTCCAGGGGTTGTCGGCGGGCTTGGGCTTATCGAAATCAAGCTCTGTCAGTGGCGGCGACAGCGAGTCGGCCGTCGGCACGGTATCGGCGGCGTTGCGATACTCGCACGTGGCCCGCAGCCTCTCCAGCTTGACCTTGATGAGACTGCCGATCTGCTTCTGATTGACCACCGCCGCCTGCGCCTTCTGCACACGCTGCATGTAGTTCTCGCAATCCGCCCGCGTGCCGAAATTCATCTCATGCACGCGCCGCGCCACCGCTTCCTTGGCGCGTGCCGCGAGGCCAAAGGCGTCCGCGTTCTCGCACAACAACTCCGCATAGCTGATGATGGCCAGATTGATATTGCGCCGGGCTGCCAGCGAGAGACCCGGGAATTCCGGCGCCGCCTCATTCTCGATCGCACTGCGCTCCGAATGCAGATCGCCCACGACCGCGTCGGCCGACACGACATGACTGCGCAATAGGTCCAAAGACTTCAGGCGGCGACGGCGCTTGAAGTAATGCCAGAAAGCGGTCAATCTTCCAATTTCTTGCTGCTCCTCGGCGAGATGCCGGCGCTGTGCGTCAGCTTCGGCGCCGGCCGCGCGCAGCCGCTGATCCGCGTCGGCCAGCCGCGCGTTTTTTTCCGCCTCGAGGTCCGCCTTGTGCTTCGCGACCTCGCGCGCTTCCTGTTGACGGGTCAGGTCGGCAGCGAAGGTGGAGAGCTGCTGATGACAAGATTTCCAAAGAGCGCGCAACTGAAAAAAAACCAGCGCTCCGAATCCGGTTTTTGGATCGCCCAGCAGATCGCCCAATGCGTCCATCTGTTCCTGGATGCGGATGGTCGCGCCTTCCTGCTGCTTGAGGCGGTCCCGCAGCAGGTGAAATTCATCCTTGAGGTCGGCGTAGGCTTTCTTCAGACCCGCGCGATTCTGGAACAGCTGCATGAGCCGTTCTTCATCGGCACTCGCTGAACCTCCTTCCCCACCGCCTTTTAGAAACGTCAGCTTGTCGATCAAAGTCCCGCCTCATCCCATGACAACCGCAGGCCACCCGATACGAAGCCAATCTTCGCGGCTAGAAGTGATGCCCCCGCTCGGCGCAGTATTCCAGCCATTTATTTAGCATCATGTTCCGCGCCCAGCGCTGATCCAGTTCACGCTTGAGTCCCGACTGCAGCTTGGCCAGTTGCGGATGGCGTTGAAAGCCTCGAAAACTGCGTACTTCGGCCAGACGCGCGTCGTGATAGACGCAAACCTCCAAATCCGGGTCGCGGAGCCGCGATGCCCCGGAATCGAACTCATAGGTAAGCCGGAACACGCTGGTATAGCGGCACAGTTCCAATGGGGTGAGATACAGATCACAGTCCGAGGCGACCTTCGATACGCGCTGCGCGGTGACATCGCGAAGGCCGTCCACGATCCAGCCCAGACGCACGAAGTTGCTTTCGTACAGCGTCATCAGGCTTACGAAGCTGCCGGGCCGCGCCCGCCACGATGTCTCACACCATTGATCCGCTATCATGCTTGAACTATACCACGCAGATCCGAGATTTCAGGGGCGCAGTCGACGCTCAATTCCCATGCGATCGAGAATTCTGGTGGATATTTCTTCAATCGAGACTTCTGTAGCATCAAGAACGGGAACGCCGTGGCGTTCGAACAAAGATTCCGCCGCGCGCACTTCGAAGGCTACTTGCGCGGCAGACGAGTAGCGGCTGTCGGGCTTGCGCTCGTTGCGAATTTGTTGCAGTCGATCCGGCTTGATGGTCAGGCCGAATAGTTTTTGCGGGTAGCCGTCGAGCGCACGCGGCAATCTACGGGATTCCAGATCATCGTCGGTGAGCGGATAATTCGCGGCAAAGACGCCATATTGCATGGCCAGATACAAACAGGTCGGCGTCTTGCCGGAACGCGACACCCCGACCAAAATGACATCGGCGCGCTCGTAGTCGCGCACCACCGAGCCATCATCGTTTGCCAGCGCGAAATTCGTCGCATCGATGCGTGTGGCATAGGCATGCATGTCGGCCATGCGATGCGTCCTACCCGCGGTATGGCTCGATTGCGTCTTGAGTTCGCCCGCCAGGGGTGCTAGGAACGGATCGAAAAAATCCAAAAAAAATCCGGTGCTGCCGCGGACCACGTTGCGCACATCTTCCTGCACCAATGTGCTGAAGACAACCGGCCGCACGCCTTCTTGCGCGGCCACCAGATCGATCTTTCGAACGGCTTCAATTGCCTTGTCAACCGTGGAGATAAATGGCAAAGTCACTTGGCGAAATTCGATACCGTCGAACTGCGTCATGAGACTGTGACCCATTGTTTCTGCAGTAATCCCCGTTTGATCGGAAACGAAGAATACGGTTCGTTTTATCACGGTAACCTCACCCTAGTCGGCGCTTTCGCCGTAAAGTGTTTCACTTAAACTAGCGTCGGACAAGCAGTGCACTATGAAGCCTTACATTATTCCGTTTGAAAAATTGAAAAATACCGACGTCGCGCTGGTCGGCGGCAAGAACGCGTCCCTCGGAGAAATGATCTCTGGATTGGCGAACCTGGGGGTTTCCGTGCCGGGCGGATTTGCCACGACTGCTCACGCCTACCGCGACTTCCTCGCGCAAGGCGGCCTCGATGAGCGCATCCGCGCGGTGCTCTCGACGCTCGATGTGGATGATGTGCAAAAGTTGGCGGCGGTCGGCGCGGAAATCCGCGGTTGGATGCTGGCCACGCCTTTTCCGGAGCGATTGCAAACCGAAGCGCTCGAAGCGTGGCGCCGGATGAAAGGCACGAGCGATCCGGCCGAGTTCGCGGTCGCAGTGCGCTCCTCGGCAACGGCGGAGGACCTTCCCGAAGCCTCCTTCGCCGGCCAGCAGGAGACATTCCTGAACGTGCGCGGCGAGGAGCATTTGCTCAAGTCCATGCACGAAGTCTACGCCTCGTTGTTCAACGACCGCGCGATATCCTACCGGGTGCACAACAAATTCGATCACGGCGCCGTGGCGCTTGCCGTCGGCGTGCAGCACATGGTACGCAGCGACTTAGGTGCAGCCGGGGTCATGTTCACGCTGGATACGGATTCCGGTTTTCGCGACGTGGTCTTCATCACGGCCGCTTATGGTTTGGGCGAAACCGTGGTGCAAGGCGCGGTCAATCCGGATGAGTTTTACGTTTACAAGCCGGCGCTGCGCGCGGGCCGGCGATCGATCATCAGAAAGAATCTCGGCGGCAAATCGCTCAAGATGATTTACGCCGATCCGGGCTCCAAGCAGCGCGTGCGCACGGTCGAAACCGCGCCCGCCGACCGGCGCTGCTTCTCGCTGAGCGAGGCCGATATCACGGAATTGGCCAAGCAAGCGCTCATCATCGAGGAACATTACGGCGCTCCCATGGACATCGAGTGGGGCAAGGACGGCAGCAACGGCAAGATTTACATCCTGCAAGCGCGTCCGGAAACCGTGCAGAGCCGTGCCGGACGCACGATATTGCGCTACACGCTGAAATCCCGCTCCAAAGTGCTGACCAGCGGGCGCAGCATCGGACAGCGGATCGGCGCAGGCCGTGCGCGCATCATCAAGGACGCGAAAGAAATGTCGCGGGTTCGCTCCGGCGACGTTCTGGTTGCCGATATGACGGATCCGGATTGGGAACCGGTGATGAAACGGGCTTCGGCGATCGTCACGAATCGCGGCGGGCGCACCTGCCACGCGGCCATCATCGCGCGCGAGCTCGGCATTCCGGCGGTGGTCGGCTGCGGCACCGCCACCAGCGACGTCAAGGAAGATCAGCCGATTACCGTTTCCTGCGCCGAGGGCGACACCGGCTACGTCTACGACGGCATGCTGGAGTTCGATCAACGCAGCATCGAAATGGATGCCATGCCCGAAATTCCGGTGAAGATCACCATGAATGTCGGCAATCCGGACCGCGCCTTCGATTTTGCGGGCATCCCGCACCGCGGAGTGGGTCTTGCGCGTCTCGAGTTCATCATCAATCGCATGATCGGCGTGCATCCGCGAGCCCTGCTGGAATTCGACAAGCAGAGCGCCGAGCTCAAAGACACCATCAACAAGCAGATAGCCGGATATGACGGGCCTGTCAGTTTCTATGTCGACAAGCTGAGCGAAGGCATCGCGCAGATCGCCGCTGCGTTTGCGCCCGAGCCGGTGATCGTGCGCCTGTCGGATTTCAAATCCAACGAATATGCGAACTTGATCGGCGGCAAGAATTATGAGCCGCACGAAGAGAATCCGATGTTGGGATTTCGCGGCGCTTCGCGCTATATCGACAAGGTGTTCCGGCCGTGCTTCGAACTCGAATGCCGTGCGCTGAAGCGCGTGCGCGATGAAATGGGGCTCACCAACGTGCAAGTGATGGTGCCGTTCGTGCGAACCATGAGCGAAGCGAAGGAAGTGACGCAGTTGCTGGCCGCGAACGGCCTGAGGCGCGGCGACAACGGCTTGAAGCACATCATGATGTGCGAACTGCCGACCAACGCGCTGCTGGCGGACAACTACCTCGAGTACTTCGACGGCATGTCGATCGGCTCCAACGACATGACGCAGCTGGCGCTGGGATTGGACCGCGACTCCAGCGTGGTCGCCAAATCCTTCGACGAGCGCGACGCGGCGGTGAAAACGCTGATGGCCATGGCCATCAAGGCGTGCAAAGCGCAGGGGAAGTATGTCGGCATCTGCGGCCAGGGGCCCTCGGATCACCCGGAACTTGCGCGCTGGCTGGTGGAACAGGGGATCGACAGCCTGTCGTTGAATCCGGATACCGTGGTCGAGACCTGGATGTTCCTGGCGAAGGACCTGCAGAAGTAACGCCGGCCTTAGAAAGGGCGCAGCAAACGCTCGCGGTAATACTGCAGCTCACGGATCGAGTCGCGGACATCGTCGAGCGCGAGGTGAGTCGAGGTCTTGCGAAAGCCTTCGGCGACATTCGGCGCCCAGCGCAGGGCCAGCTCTTTGAGCGTGCTCACATCGAGATTGCGATAATGAAAGAAAGCCTCCAATGACGGCATGTAGCGCGCCAGAAAGCGCCGGTCCTGGCAAATGCTGTTGCCGCACATCGGCGAGCGCTTCGGTTCGGCCCAGGATGCGAGAAAATCCAAGGTGCGCCGCTCCGCCGTCGCAGCATCGATGCCGCTCGCGAGCACGCGGGCGGCCAAGCCCGAACGGCCGTGTTGATTTCTGTTCCAATCGTCCATCGCGTTTAGAACCGCTTCGCTCTGGTGCACGGCCATGACCGGGCCTTCGGCGAGCACGGTGAGATGTTTGTCGGTTACGATCGTCGCGATCTCGATGATCAGATCCGAATCGGGCTTCAGGCCCGTCATTTCCAAATCGATCCAAATGAGATTGTCGGGAGATTTCATGGTGTTTCTAAAAGCCTATTCGGCATGGTAGCAGGCGCAACCGGCATCGTCCTTGCGAGTTTCGGCCGCAGCGTCTTGGTCCAGGCGAGCGAGGGCCTCGTGCGCTGCGGGCTCAAGGGCCGCAAGTTGCGCGTCGTGTGCGGCGATCGAGTCGCGTGGGGATACCCGCCATCGGCCGACGGTCCCTCGGTCGAATCCGTCGAGCGACGCCGCAATCTGATCGAGCGAATCGACGCGCGCGGGCGCGCCGAGCCCGTGGCGGCCAACGTCGACCGATTGCCGATCGTCGCGGCTCCTCAACCTGACCCGGACTGGTTTCTCGTCGATCGTTACTGGGCCGGTGCGGCGCTCAAGGATCTGGATGCCCTGGTCATCGTGAACAAGAAAGACCTGGGCACCGGCTCGATCGAGGCGCAGCTGGACGAATATCGCCGCTTGAGCCTGAACTGCATCGAGGTGAGCTGCCAATCCGGCGAGGGCATTGCCGAACTCGCTCAAGCTTTAAGCGGCCGCGTGAACCTGTTGGTGGGTCAGTCCGGCGTCGGAAAATCTTCGCTGGTGAACGCCCTCGCTCCCGCAGCCGAAGCACTGACCGCGGAGTTGACGCGCGATGCGGAGGGACGGCATACCACCACCACTGCGCGCTGGTACCAGCTTGACGCGACCTCTGCCATCCTCGATGCGCCCGGCGTGCGCGACTTTGCTCCGCCTGCCCACCTGGTACGCGCCGCAGAACGCGGCTTTGTCGAAATCCATGCGCGCAGCGCGCAATGCCGCTTCAAGGATTGCCGGCATATGGAAGAGCCGGGCTGCGCCGTGCGCAGCGCCGTGATCAATCAACAGATTTCAGCGCGCCGCTACGAAAGCTATCGGCGCCTGTTCCGGCTATACCAAAAATTGGCATCTTGAGCGTCGATCGCTCACGACACATTGGTGCGCCCGGCGAGTGCATGCGCCAAGGTTCCGCCATCGACGTACTCCAGCTCGCCGCCCACCGGGACGCCATGCGCAATTCTCGACGCCTTTAGCCCCAAGCGCAGCGCCAGCTCGCCGAGATAATGCGCGGTGGCCTCGCCTTCGGCGGTGGGATTCGTCGCCAGGATCACTTCGCGAACTTCGCCCGCCTTGAGCAATTGCTCGAATTCATCGAGACCCAGCTCCGCAGGTCCGACGCCGTCGAGCGGCGACAGATGGCCCATCAGCACAAAGTAGCGCCCGCGGAAACCGCCGGACTGCTCAATGGCGACGACATCGGCCGGGGACTCGACCACGCAAAGCTGTGCCGAATCCCGCTGAGTGGAGGCACAAATGGAGCAGAACTCGCTCTCCGTGAGCATGCGGCAACGCTTGCAATGGCCCACCTGTTGCAGCGCCTCGGCCAAGGCCATGCTCAATGTCCTGCCGCCATCGCGATCGCGCTCCAGAAGGTAGAACGCCATGCGCTGTGCGGACTTCGGACCTACGCCGGGAAGGCAACGCAACGAATCGATCAGACGCGCGAGCGTCGGTGTGTACTTCATCAGTAGCCTTTAAAACGGCAGCTTCATTCCGGGCGGCAAATTCATGCCCGACATGAGACCGGAGTACTTCTCCTGGGTGCGCGCGGCAACCTTGCGAACCGCATCATTGATGGCGGCAGTCAACAGATCCTCGAGCATGTCCTTGTCCTCACCCAGCAATTTCGGCTCGATCACGACTTTTTTGGCTTCGTGCTTGCCGTTCATGGTCACCTTGACCATGCCCGCGCCCGATTCACCGGTAACTTCGATCTCCGCCAATTCGGCCTGGGCCTTCTGCATGCTTTCCTGCATTTGCTGCGCCTGGCGCATCAGATTTCCCAATCCACCTTTCATCATAGAAGCCTCTCTTGCTAGTTCGATGGTTTAACCGACGCGGAATCCACGTCGGCACCGAAGCGTTCGCGCAACCCTTTCACCGCCGGATCCGAATCGAACGCGCTTGCCGCGCGCGCAATCTTCTCCTGCTCGGCCTGAACCCGCTGCCGCGCCGGCGAGTTTAAATCCGATTCAGCAACTTCAAACGCGACGCGGATATCGCTTCCCAGGTACTTCGACAGGCCCTGCACAAACTTCTCTTCGATCGGACGCGTACGCCGGTCCGACGCCGCTTGATCGAGCTTCAAGGTCAGCAGGTTGTGCTCAAATCCGGCGGGTACACAGTTCAGGGCCAGCTGGCGAACCATTCCGCTCAAGGCGGCTGCTTCGACGACGGCCGGCCAATTCGCGGCATCAATGCTCGTGAGCCGCGCTGCTTCGAGCATCGGACCTGCGCCGGCGACAGGCTTCGGGCCGGCGACCGAACTTGCGCTCGCGGCCGGGTTTGCGCTCGCGGCCGGGTTTGCGCCGGTGAGCGGCGCGGTGTTGACACCGCTCAAGGGTCTCGACGCCTGTACGGCAGCGTCCGGACGAAATGCCAGCATACGCAGCAAGGTCATTTCAAAGCCGATTCGCGGCTCCGGCGCCATGTTCAAGTCGCGGCGGCCCGAGACGGCGATCTGATAGTAAAGCTGCGCGTCCTCGGGGGAAATAGCCCTGGCGAGCTGCGTCAACAATGCCACATCGAACTCTTCATCCTGCGCGGCCGCTTCAGGAACAATCTGCACGATGGCCACTCGTTGCAGCAGCGTGGCCAAATCGACCAGCGCGCGGTCGTAGTCGGGTGCGTCTCGATCCAATTCACGCACCTCGGCCAGCAACGCAGCGCCGTTGCCGCGCGACAGCGCTTCGACCAGCCGGCCGACATGACCGCGATCAATGGTGCCCAGCATCGATCGGGCATTGGCTTCGCTGACCGCACCGCCGCCGAAGGCAATGAGTTGATCCAACAGGCTCAAGGCATCGCGCATGCTGCCCTCGGCAGCGCGCGACAGCAGCGCGACTGCGGCAGGCTCGAACGCCAGATTTTCCGCGCCGGCAATAAATTTCAAACGCTCGCCAATCAAGGCCGCAGGCAGGCGCTTGAGGCTGAACTGCAGGCACCGCGACAGCACGGTAACCGGCAATTTTTGCGGATCGGTCGTCGCCAGCAGGAATTTCACATGCGGCGGCGGTTCCTCCAGGGTCTTCAGCAGCGCGTTGAAGGAGTGAGTCGACAGCATGTGCACTTCGTCGATGAGGTACACCTTGTAGCGGCCGCGGGTCGGCGCGTACTGCACATTGTCGAGCATGTCGCGGGTGTCATCGACCTTGGTGCGCGAGGCTGCGTCGACCTCGATGAGATCCACGAATCGGCCCTCGTCAATCTCCTTGCAAGCGGCACAGACGCCGCAGGGATTGGAACTGACGCCGTTGGTTTCGCAATTCAGCGATTTGGCCAAGATGCGCGCGACCGTCGTTTTGCCGACGCCGCGAGTCCCGGTAAACAGGAACGCATGGTGCACCTTGCCGCTGTCGAGGGCGTTGCTGAGCGCGCGCAGCACGTGCTCCTGCCCGACCATTTCGGCAAATTTTTTGGGGCGCCATTTGCGCGCTAATACGACGTAGCTCATATAGGGTATTGTCGCACGCCTTTTAGGAGGCGGCCCGCGCCAGCAGGACTTCGGCGCCCGACTTTAAGCCTCTACCGCTGCTCCCTTCCGGGCCTGACGGGGTTCGTGACCAGTCGTCGCGAAGATGCAAACGCGAGCCACCATAACCGGTAGCTCAAAAGCTGGAGGGATTCTCGGGCCATCCTGGCCCTCGCCCTCCGGGCGCCGTCGCTGAGCCTCCGGCGTCCAGCGCCGCTGCGGCGCTGTCGAACCTAAAGGGTTCGAACCCCTCCTCCACCCATCTATAGCAAATTCAGTTTAGACGATAAAACGCCATCTTCCGCGGAATCATTTTGGCGGAGAGGGAGGGATTCGAACCCTCGAACACCTTTTAGGGTGTTACTCACTTTCCAGGCGAGCGCCTTCGACCACTCGGCCACCTCTCCGCGCGGCCGCAAGGGTACCGGACCGGGCCCAGGCGATCAAATCCCAGGCAGGCCCCTAGCCGCCACCGGCCTTGTTGGTCGGAGCGGGCTTGTAGCGCGGCGGAATATCGTAGCAACTGTCGTGAGGGCCCGGTGGAGGCGGCGCATCACTGACAGCGGGGATGACCAACGCGCTCGCCGTGTTCGGCGAATCGAGTCCGGCGGGTACCTTCAAGGGCGGAGCGGACAGAGCGTGCTGATATTCCTGCGGCGAGTGGCAATCGGGATTCAGTTTGCCGAACAGATGACAGCCGCTCATCAAAGCGCTCGCGGCAATCAACAATAAGATTCGATCAACACTCATGCAGCTTGGTCCTCAAGGGTAACTCCGGCGGCCCGCATCGCACGCAACACCGTCTCCTGGTGCGCGGATGCCAGTTCGACCAGGGGAAGGCGGATTGCGTTCCCGATAATGCCCATTCTCGCCACCGCCCACTTTACGGGTATCGGATTCGATTCAACAAACAGATCCTTATGTAAAGCCTGCAAACCTGCGTCAATCGTCCGCGCTGCGACCAGGTCGCCCGCAAGCGCGGCTTTGCAAGCCTCATGCATCCGGCGCGGCGCGACATTTGCCGTCACCGAAATCACCCCGCGTGCACCGGCACCCATCAGTTCCACCGCCGTCGCGTCGTCGCCCGACAGCAGCTCGAATTCGGGCGGACAGGCGCTGACAATCTCGCGCGCGCGGCTCAAGGATGCAGTCGCTTCTTTAATTGCCACGATGCGAGGGTGCCGCGCAAGGCGTGCGATGGTGCCAGGCAAGAGATCCACCGCGGTTCGGCTCGGCACATTATACAGAATTACGGGCGCGGCGGACGCATCGGCCGCCGCCGCGAAATGCCGGAAAAGGCCTTCCTGCGGAGGTTTGTTGTAGTACGGCGTCACCAGCATCACCGCATCGACGCCCAGCCGGGACAGTGCACGGGTGCGCTCCACGGTGGAGTCCGTCGCATTAGACCCCGCGCCGACGATGATCTTCAGAGCGCCGCGGCAGCGCGCTACCGCTCGCTGAGTCAGCTCTTCGACCTCCGCGGCCGAGAGCACCGGCGATTCTCCCGTGGTGCCGGCCACAACGATTCCATCGCTGCCCTCGCGTACATGAAAATCCAGTAATCGATCCCACGCGGGCCAGTCCACCGCCCCGTCGGCCGTCATTGGGGTGACGATTGCTACCATGCTGCCGGAAAACATCGACGAACTCCGCGGGAAATATCGCTACCTTAAGTGCCAGACATACACCCTGGCAAGCGCTCATCCGGTAGAATTTGGCCCAATGAAACAACATATCGTCATTTCCGCGGTCGGCAGCGACCGTGTCGGCATGGTCCATGAGCTTTCCAAGGCGATCGCCGATTGCGGCGGCAGCATCAGCGAAAGCCGTATGACCTCGCTCGGCAACGAGTTTGCGATGCTGCTGCTCGTCAACGGCAATTGGCACACCCTTGCCAAGCTTGAAGGGGAGTTCAAGAAGCTCGGCGATGCCACCGGCATGAACATACAGCTGCGCCGTACTGAGGAACGATCGGCGCGCAACGACATGTTGCCCTATTCGATCGACGTGGTCTGCCTCGATCAGACCGGGATTGTTGCGGGGCTCTCAGGATTTTTCGCGCAACGCGGCGTCGACATCGCCGAGCTGTCGACGCGCTCGTATGCCGCCGCGCACACCGGCGCTCCGATGTTCTCCGTGCAAATGATCGTGAATGTCCCCAGCCGTTTGCACATCGGCGTGCTGCGCGAGGAGTTCATGGACTTCTGCGATCACCTGAATTTGGATGCCATTTTTGAACCCGTGAAGAGTTAGAAGCCATGAGCAAGATCGAAATCGGCAAGAAGGCACCGCCGTTCAGCCTCGAGGGCACAGGCGGAACCTGGTCGCCCGAGGACGCCAAAGGCGCAGCGGTGGTCATTTACTTTTATCCGCGCGACAACACCTCGGGTTGCAGCCAGGAGGGTCTCGACTTCGCCGCGCTCAACGCCCAGTTCAAGAAATCCAAGGCCGTGGTGCTGGGTATCTCGCCGGACAGCGTGGCGTCGCACGAAAAATTCAAGAAAAAAATGGCTTTTCCATTCGAGCTGTTGAGCGATCCCGACCAGAAGGTGTGCAACCTCTATGGGGTTTTCAAGGAAAAAAGCATGTATGGCCGGAAGTACATGGGCGTCGAACGCAGCACCTTTCTGATTGACGGCAAGGGCGTGCTGCGGCACGAGTGGCGCAAAGTGAAGGTCAAGGATCATGCCGAGGCCGTATTGGCCGCGGTGAAGGGACTGTGACCGGCAACGTGCGGCCGCTGGGGGCCGCGGTGTTGAAGGGCCGTCAAGCCAAGGCAGAGCGTCGAATTTTCGTGCTCGACACCAATGTCTTGATGCACGATCCCACCGCCATCTTTCGCTTCGAAGAGCACGACATTTACATCCCTATGACCGTGCTCGAGGAGCTCGATGCGGGCAAAAAAGGCTTGTCGGAGCCGGCACGCAACGTGCGTCAAGTCAGCCGCTTTCTCGACGAACTGATGCAAGGTGCCACCAAAAAACAAATCGACCGCGGGCTCGCCTTGCCGACTGCCGTACCGATCAATCATGGCAAGCGGCCTCCCGGCGGGCGGCTGTTCTTCCAGACGCAGTTGCTCGAATCGATGCTGCCGGACAGCCTGCCCGGCCAGGGTGCCGACAACGCAATTCTCGCCAATACGCTGGCTCTGCAGCAGAAATTTCGCACCGCGCGCGTCACGTTGGTTTCGAAAGACATCAATTTGCGCATCAAAGCGGCGATTCTCGGCGTGCACGCCGAGGACTATTCCAGCGACAAAACCATCGAAGATGCGGACTTATTGGTCAGCGGCGCGCAGCAGTTGCCGCAGAATTTCTGGGAAAAGCATGGCAAGGGAATGGAGTCGTGGCAGCATCAGAGCCGAACCTACTATCGGGTACGCGGCCCGCTGGTGCGCGAGTGGAAGACCAATCAATTCGTGTATGACCCCGGCGCGAATGGCGTGGAAGCGATTGTGCGCAAGCTCGAATCCGACTCGGCGATTCTCGAGCTGACCACCGACTATCGAACCGAGCGCAACAACGTGTGGGGCGTCACTGCGCGCAACCGCGAGCAGAACCTGGCATTGAATCTGCTGATGGATCCGGAAATCGACTTTGTGACGGTGTTGGGCCCTGCCGGCACCGGCAAGACCCTGCTGACCCTGGCGGCGGGCCTGGCGCAAACCCTGGATCACAACCGCTTCAGCGAAATCATCATGACGCGGGTCACGATTCCTCTCGGCGAGGACATCGGCTTTCTGCCCGGCACCGAAGAAGAGAAAATGGAGCCGTGGATGGGCGCGCTCATGGACAATCTGGAGGTCCTGACGCAGAGCCAGCCGGGCGGCACTTGGGGCCGTGGCGCCACCAACGATTTGCTACGGCACCGCATCAAGATTCGATCGTTGAATTTCATGCGCGGCCGGACGTTTCTAAACCGCTTCATCATCATTGATGAAGCGCAGAATCTGACGCCCAAGCAGATGAAGGCGCTGGTCACCCGGGCCGGGCCCGGCACCAAAATGGTGTGTTTGGGCAATATTGCGCAAATTGACACGCCCTACCTCACCGAGACCACGACCGGGCTCACCTATGTGGTGAACCGATTTCACGGATGGGCGTTTTCCGGGCATATCACGCTGGTTCGGGGCGAGCGCTCCCGTCTGGCGGACTATGCCTCTGAAGTTCTTTGATTTTGCTTTTGTTTTGAGCGAACTTTGGAATACGCCTAGACTCCAAGCAACCATGTCAGCGCTGAAATCCATCACCGCGTTTGTGGCCGCCGCCGCGGCGACCTTGAGCGTGAGCGTCGGTTACGCGCAGGGCGTCGCCCAGGCCACCAAAGGTGCCAACCAGGATTTGCCCGAATTGGGCAGTCCTGCAAACGCGGCGATTTCCATCGACGATGAGTTTCACGCAGGTTTGGGCTTTGTTAACCAGATCCGCAAGGAAGGGATCATTCTCACTGACCCCGAAGTCCAACAATATGCACAGGAGATCGGCCACAGCCTCTCGAGCCAGGCGGAAGAAGGGCAACACCAGTTCTATTACTTCGTGATCCGCGATCCCGAGATCAACGCTTTCGCCATCCCGGGCGGTTTCGTGGCCATCCACAGCGCGCTGATATTGGCGACGCGCAACGAGAATGAATTGGCAGGCGTATTGGCGCACGAAACTGCGCACGTCACACAGCGTCATCTCGTGCGTCAGCTCGTCGACCAACAGCACGAAGGACTCCTGGCCTCCGCCGCCATGCTGGCGGCCATTCTGCTCGGGGCAACCGCGGGCCGCGGCTCGCCCGATGCCATCGAGGGCGCGGTCCTGGCAGGCCAGAGCGCCATGATCCAGCATCAGATCAATTACACCCGCGGCAACGAGTTCGAAGCGGATCGAATCGGCATCACGACCGCGGCCAATGCCGGCTACGATCCGTTGGGGATGGCCAGCTTTTTCGAGTACATGGGCCGCACCGGTCCCGAGCCCAGCCGCGTCAATGCGGTGCAATTCCTGATCGATCACCCGATCTTTTCAGATCGCGTCGCCGAGGCGCAGGATCGCGCGAACCAGATCGGCCGCATCCATCATGAGGATTCTTTGGGGTACCTGCTCATCCGCGAGCGCTTGAGAACCGTTGCCGGGGATCCACAGGCGGCGCGCCAATACTATACGAACCTGCTCAAGAACGGCGGCGGCAAAACCATTCAAGAGCGCTATGGCAAGGATGTGGCCGAGATCGAAACAAAGAATCCCACGGCCGCCATCCCCGATTTGCAAGAGCTGGTGCGCGAATATCCCAAAGTCACGCAGTTCTATGGCGCGCTCGGGCAGGCATACCTGGCGAATAACCAGTTCAAGGAATCGACCGCCGTACTGGAACGAGCGATGAATTTGTTCCCGCGAAACGTTCCGATCACGATTCGCCTCGCCGAGTCTTTGATGCATTCCGGCGATAACAAGCGCGCCCACATGGTGTTGCTGGATTTGTTCAATACCGTCGAGCCGACACCGGATCAGACCCGGCTCATCGCGAAGGCCGCAAGCACCGCCGGCGACTACGCCGACTCCTACAGCTACATGGCGGAGTTTTATTTGATGACCGGCAATCTGCAGATGGCGGCCAATCAATTGCAGATTGCATTGACCCTTCCGGGACTCGACGCCGTGCAGCGGGCGCGCTACAGCGCACGCCTCGAGGAAGTGCGCGCGGCAATGCCAAAAAAGAACAAAAATACCGTCGCCGATGAGCGCGGCTTCAATAGCAGCCGAAACTAGCCTCGCCTCCGCTGACTCCCGCAATAGTGTATCTTTGGCTTAAGACCCAAAGAGACGGGAGAGACTCGAAATGTGGAGAGAAACGCACACGGGCGCCGTACTTTGCGCCGCAGTGGCTGTCGCCATGGCCGGATGCGTCACGCTGCCGCCCAACAGCAAGCCTGCTCCCCAGGACCCGTGGGAATCGTGGAATCGCGGCGTCTACAAGGTCAACGACAAGCTCGACCGCGCGGTGGCCAAGCCCATTGCACGCACCTACGTGCGCGCAGTGCCCGCGCCGGCGCGCACCGGCGTCAGCAATTTTCTTGCGAATTTGCGCACTACGACCGTCATGGTCAACGATGCTCTGCAGGGCAAGTTCGGCGCGGCCGCCAATGACCTGGCGCGCCTGGTCGTCAACACCACGGTGGGCATCGGCGGGCTGCTGGACCCCGCGACCCAGATGGGCTTGAACAAGAACGACGAAGATTTTGGGCAGACACTGGGACACTGGGGCGTTCCGCCCGGGCCGTTTTTGGAGCTGCCCTTTTTGGGTCCCTCCGACACACGTGACGGCCCCGCCCGCGTCGTGGATATCTTCACCGGCCCGACGCACTACATCAGCAATAATTGGGTGTCGTATGGAATCTATGGCGTGGGGCTGGTCGATGCCCGCGCGGAACTGCTGCCGCTCGATGAGACGCTGCGCAAGGTTTTCGATCCCTACGCATTCGTTCGTGATGCTTATTTACAGCGGCGCGCTTATCTGGTCTCCGACGGCAAAGTGACCGACGAAGTGTTGACCGATCCGGGCGATGATACGGACACGGCCGCACCGCCGGCGCAACCGCCGCCAGCGCCGCAGCCGCCAAAAACGCCGCCGGAATCGGAAAAAAAGCCGTAAGGCCGCCGCAGGGCTGCTTCAGCGCTAATCCGGCGGATTGTTCGCTTGGAGAAAATCCACGGTGGCTTGCAGCATTTGCAGCCGCGTTTCGCTGCGCGACAGCCAATGATCTTCGTGCTTCATGGTCACCAGCGTGACCGACTTTCCGGCGCGCTTCAATGCGCTCAACATCACATCGCTTTGCTCATACGGAACCACGGTATCGTCGCGGCCGTGAATCAGCAGCACGGGCACAGTCACGGCAGCGACATGCTCAATCGGCGAAATCGCGATGAGCGCGGGATCGTTTTGATCCGCTGTGCCCATAAACCGATCCCAATAGCGCTGCGTCGAGCCCACTGAGTTGGCGATGGTCCACTTGCGAAAGCGCCGCAAATCTGAAAGGCCCGCGACCGACACGGCACAACGATACACGCCGGACTCGACGGTAACGCCGGCGAGCGCCGCATAGCCGCCGTAACTGGCCCCTACGATACAGACCCGCTTCGGGTCGATGATCCCTTGGCGCGCAAGGTAGCGCACCCCGTCGGACAAGTCGGATTGCATCTTGCGGCCCCATTCGCCGAAGCCTGCCTGCATAAATTTTGAATCCAGAGTCGAGCCGCGGAAATTGGGCTGAAGCACGGCGTAGCCGCGCGCTGCCAGGGCCTGCGACCACCAGTCGAAGTCCAGCGTGTCGGCGGAGGCAGGCCCGCCATGCGGCAAAACAATCAGCGGCAGATCTTTTCCCGAAGCGGCCGGCAGCGTCAAAAATGCGGGAATCGCGAGACCGTCCGCAGCCGCATAGGTGATTGCCTTCATTTCGGCCGGCGCAGTGACCTCGTCATAGACCCGCCCCAGTATGGTCGCATGGTGGGTGTACCAATCGTAAAGCGCGTAGACATAACCGTCCTTGGGACCGAAAATTTTCAACACAAACCGCGAGAAATCGTCCGAATGCGACGCGAGTTCCACGCGCTCGTCCGGAAACGCGCGCAGCACGGCATTCCAATGCGCCTGCAACTCATTGTCGAAAAACACGTATTCGCTGCTGCCGATCTCGCGCCTGCCGCCGATGATCCGGCCGGTCTTGCGATCCTCGATGGTCCTCGAGAACGCGGCGCCGCTCGCGAGCGCAGGCCCCCAGGTGTTGTCCGCCAGATTGAGCGGCTTCCATTGCGGATCACCGTTGACCACGAAGCGCACCAATATGCTGCTGCCGTCGGCGTTGAATCCGAGAATGTCGGGCGTGTCGATCGCTGCGGTTCCCGAGGCCACAACGGTCCAATGACGCTCCTTGCGGGTTTTGATTTCCCACAGCTTCTTGTCATCGTGGTAGGTGAACCGCGCCGCAATGTTTCCGGATTCGTCGACCAGCCAGTCGGTGTCAGGCTCCGTCGCTTCATCAACCAAGCGCACGTGGTGCTCCGGATAGCCCACCGAAAACAAACAGGGAACCGTCCCCTCGCGCACACAGTAGCCTTGCGTATACAGCGTCGCACGGCCCGACACGTTGCGGACTGTCGAGCCGCCGGTTGTCACGTTGAATGTTTCTACATGGTCCACGTCGAATGACAGTGGATGGATCTTCAACTTGCTAAGTTCGAAATTGATGAACTGATACCACTCGCGGGTCGCTCCGATGAAGCCGAAGGGCGGCGGACTGGTGCTCGAAACGGTGGCGAGAATATTGTCATCATCGACCCACTCGACATCCCGGAGTTTGGTATTGCCAACGACGACCGCAACGCCCGGGACCCCGGGGCTGTTCAGCGGAATGACAGCGAGTTTGCGGCTGTCGCCGATGGTCTTGACAAACGCAAGCTTGGTGCCGTCGGGAGAAATGACCACATCCTCCAGGGTGGGAAGACGGCCGAAAACCGCGAGTGGGACGGCATCCGCCGCGACGGCCTGCAAAGAGCCCAGAAAGCAGCCCGCGGCCAGGATTGCACCATAGAGCACAGCCGAAGATTTCCGTCGATACCTCATGATACTTTCCATCCCTGGGGGCCTCTGCGGGCTCTTGAATAGCGGTTTAGGTATCCTATCCGGCTGTCAGTAATTCTTCCACTTCGCTCAAGCGGGCGAGTTGATGCAGTTGGGACGGAATGTTTTCATATCTTAGGTTCTTGCGCTCGGCTCTGGCAATGCTGAGCCATTCAATCAACAGGGCGAGGCCGGAGCTGTCGCTGTCCTTGACCCCGGACAGATCGATGACGGCGGCACGGCCGTTGGCAATGGCCTCGCTCCCCGTGCGCAGCAGGGCCGTGACCGTGGTGAAGTGCAGCACTCCTGTAACACAGGAGCGCCCTCCCTCCTGGGGCTCGAAATTTGCCGTGAGTACCGCGGTATCGTTCAATGTGGGACCGCCGCTCCGTTCGGGCCGACGCGGCCTTCTTTCTCCAAGCGGGTAATGACGTCGTCCAGCCCCTTCTGCTGGATCTCCGATGCGAAATCCGTGCGAAAGCTCTTTACATAAGAAATGCCTTCGATCACCACGTCCCAGGCCTTCCAGCCCTCGGGAGTCTTACGCAGGCTGAAATTCACCGGGACTTTGTCGCCCGAGGACTTCTTCACCTCGGTGCGCACCGTCGCAGTCGTGTCGCTCGCCTCGCCCTTGTACGGCAGCACGACGAATCGATCGGCGGTGAAATCAATCAGTGCCGCGCCATAATTTCGCAGCAGCGAGTGATAGAAGGCGTCGACAAATCGCTTGCGCTGATCAGGCGTTGCGGTCCGCCAGCTTTGCCCAAGGACCAGCCGCGCCGAATACTCGGTATCGAAATTCGGCAGCAGCACATTGCCCACCAGCGCATCGAGCTTCGCCGGGTCAGCCCGGTACATGGCCCGGTTCGCATCCAATTCCTGCAGCATGCGTTTGGCGGAATTTTCCACGAGCTGCTGCGGGGTCAGCGTACTGGCATTCGGCACCGGAGCCGGCGCATCTGCGGCGTGCGCGCCGACCGCCAACATCGCCACCAGCATCGCCGTGATTGACAGTTTGCTCATTTGGTTTTCTCCTTCGATTTCGTATCCGCATTCGATTTCGCGTCCGTGTTCGATTTCGTATCCGAGGACGCGGCGGAGCTCTGCTCATCCGCCTTGGACTTAGTGAAGTTTGCCAGGACCTGGCCGATCAGATTTTCCAGCACGAACGCAGACTGCGTGAAGTCTATATGATCCTTGTCCTTGAGAAAGGTGTCGGCGCCGCCGGCGGTAAGCCCGATGAACTTGCCGCCCAGCAAGCCTTGCGTATAGATGCTCGCATCGCTGTCGGTCGGAATCTTGTTGTAGCGCTCGTTCAAGCGCAGCTGGACGACCGCCTTGTATTCGTTGGAGTCGAAGTCGATCTTGACCACGCGCCCGATTTCAACGCCGGACATCGACACCGGCGCGCCCACCTTGAGGTCGCCGATGTTGTCGAACTTTGCCGTCACCTCGTAGTGCGGCGGCCCAAACCAGGACAGCCCGCGGCTGGTGGTCTGGGTGGTGAGAAAAAACAGCGCCGCGAAGCCCAGCAGTACAAACGAGCCGGTGCCTAGATTCAACGTGCGTGACTTGCGCATTCGAACACTCCTACAAAAACGCTGCGGTAATCAAATAGTCCAGGAACAAAATCACCACGGCTGAAGTAACGACCGTGCGCGTGGTGGCTCGACCGACGCCCTCCGCAGTGGGCGTCGCATAATATCCTTCATAAACCGCGATGAGACTGCAGGCAACCCCAAAGACAATGCTCTTGACGATACCCTCGGTGATGTCCGAGAGGCCGACGGAGGCGCGCATTTGCGACCAAAAGCTGCCGGAGTCGACGCCCATGATCTGCACGCCGATGAGCTGCGCGCCATAGATGCCGATCACGCTGAAAATCGCAGCCAGCAGCGGCATGGATATGACGCCGCCCAGGAATCGCGGCACTACTACGCGCTGAATGGGATCGACCGCCATCATTTCCATCGCCGAAATCTGGTCGGTCGCGCGCATCAGCCCCAGCTCGGAGGCCAGCGCCGTACCGGCGCGGCCGGCGAAAAGCAACGCGGTCACGACAGGTCCCAGTTCCTTGACCAGGCCGATCGTGGCGGCGGTGCCCAATGCTTCTTCCGAGCCGAAGCGCTGCAACAGCTGGAAACCTTGCAGACCGAGCACCATGCCGACGAACAGGCCGGAGAGCATGATGATGACGAGCGAAAATGCACCGGAATTGAAAATCTGTTGCGAGATCAAGTTGAATCGAAGCAGAGCCTGCGGTGTATTGACCACGAGCCGAAACAGGAATTGAACGACTGACCCCAGACCTTGGAGGGCGTCGGTAAAGCTTTCCCAGAGCTCTTTGAACATGCTCAAAGTACCTCTTTGCGGGACAGCAGCTCGTCGAAATAGTCCGGCGCCGGAAAGTGAAATGGCACCGGACCGTCCGCCAGACCGCCGATGAACTGCTTGACGATCTCGGTCGGGTTGGTCTTGAGTTCTTGCGGCGTGCCGCCCGCGACCACCTTGCCGCCGGATATCAGGAACACCTGATCGGCGACCGTGGAAATCTCCTGCACATCGTGCGATACGACGATGCTGGTGATGCCGAGCGTGTCGTTCAGGCGGCGAATCAGCCGCAAAATGACGCCCAGAGAAATGGGATCCAAGCCGACGAAGGGCTCATCGTAGATCAAGAGCTCCGGGTCCATGACGATGGCGCGCGCCAGTGCCACGCGCCGGCTCATCCCGCCGGACAGCTCCGCGGGCATCAATTCGGCCGCGCCGCGCAAACCGACCGCCTGCAATTTGGTGAGCACCAATTGCCGGATGAGCCGCTCGGTAAGATCGGTGTGCTCGCGTAACGGGAAAGCGACATTTTCGAACACGCTCAAATCCGTCAACAGCGCGCCGTTCTGGAACAGCATGCCCATCCGGCGGCGCAGCACATATAAATTGGCGCGCGAGATGGCCCGCAAATTTTCGCCCGCCACGTCGATGGCACCGGCATCGGACAGCACTTGTCCGGTGATCAGCCGCAACAGAGTGGTTTTACCGGTGCCGCTGGGCCCCATGACCGCGGTGATTTTGCCGCGGGCGATCTGGATATCCAGACCCGCGAATACGGGGCGCCCGTTCACCGCGTAATCGAGATTGCGGATATCGACAATGGGGGCGGGTTGGTTCAAAGGTTGTTACACAGCCGCGCCGGAAGGGCGCGGCTCGTGGGCGGCGCTATTACGCCGCGGATTCCAAGGCCGCACTGTACTGACCCACCGCGGCCAATCCGTTGAGCTTGGCTCTCTTCGCCAGGGCCTTCTGACCGCCGGCAAAGCCGCTGTCCTTGCCCGCCCAAGCTTTGAGCGCGTCATCTTGCAGAGCGCGTCCGTAGCTGAATGTCAGGCCCCAAGGCAAAGGTCCCAGCGCATGCATGAGGTTCAAGTGCGCAGTGGCGTCAGTCGGACTTTGTCCGCCGGACAGGAATGCGATGCCGGGTACCGCAGAGGGGACTTGGCGCTTCAGTGTGCGAATTGTCGCCTCGGCAATGCGCTCAGGGCTGGCCTGATCCGCACATTTCTTGCCCGGGATCACCATGTTCGGTTTCAGGATCATGCCTTCCAAAACGATTCGCGCGGCAAACAAGTGATTGAACACGCTGTTGAGCACGACGTTCGTGACTTCCTCGCAACGCTCCAGAGTGTGCGCGCCGTCCATGAGCACTTCCGGTTCCACGATGGGTACGATCCCCGCCTCCTGAGCCAAAGCGGCATATCGCGCCAAGCATTCGGCGTTGGCATCGATGGCATAGTGGGTCGGAATCGCCGAATCGATGTTGATGACCGCGCGCCATTTGGCAAAGCGCGCGCCCAGCTTGTGGTATTCGGCGAAGCGTTCGCGCAAGCCATCGAGGCCTTCGGTGATGGTCTCGCCCGGAAATCCCGGCAATGCCTTGGCTCCCTCGTCGACCTTGATTCCGGGGATCATTCCCGCCTTGGCCAGGTAGGTGGGAAACGGCACCCCATCCCTGGTTTTTTGGCGCAGCGTTTCGTCATACATGATGACGCCGCTGATATAGTCCTTCGCGCCCGGTGCAGTGAACAGCATCTCGCGGTAAGCCCGCCGGCTTTCCTCGGTCGACTCCAATTTGATGGCGTCAAAGCGTTTTTTGATGGTGCCGGTACTTTCGTCGGCGGCCAAAATGCCTCGATTTTTCGCGACCATGCCGCGCGCAATGGTGTTGAGTTCTCCAATATTCATGTCGTACCTATCCCACTGATATTGACGGTTAAGTTAAGGCAAGGATAACAAACCTGATCTCAGTCCGCCCTCCGGGTGGAACTCAGGGTCAAATAGGACTAAAATAGTCCCACATCGAACTCCGGTCCTGGAGGACCCCTCTATATGCTGCGTATGGGAAAAATGACCGACTACGCGACTGTGGTGCTTGCCAGTCTAGCGCAAGAACCCGCGACGCACCGCGCCGCAACCGAATTGGCGCAGCGCACGCGCTTGAGCCGGCCCACGGTCAGCAAGGTCCTCAAGGGTCTGCAGCGCGCCGGCATGGTGATTTCCTCTCGCGGTGCGCAAGGCGGTTACCGCTTGGCGCGGCCTCCCGAGCAGATTACGGCGGCGCAAATCCTCGATGTGTTCGAAGGGCCGATCGCCATTACCGAGTGCAGCGGCGCTTCCAGCCAATGCGGTATCGAGCGGCTGTGCCGGGTGGGCGGCGCGTGGCAGCGCGTCAATGCGGCCATTCGTCGCGCACTGGAGGACGTCACGCTGCATCAATTGGCCGGCCTCGATGCCACCGGTCTGCGCATCGCGGACCTTGCCTCTGAAATGCACGTGAATACTTGAAATTCGGCCCCACTAAACCAGCGAGCACCTGAAATACCGTGTCTAGCAAATCCCAAGAAGTCGAAGCCCTCGTCGGTCAGAAGTACCGTCACGGGTTCATCACCGATATCGAGTCCGACAGCTTGCCGCCCGGACTCGATGAGGATGTCGTGGCGGCGATTTCGCGAAAGAAGCACGAGCCGGAGTTCCTGCTCAAGTGGCGGCTGCAGGCATTTCGGCACTGGCAGACCATGAAGGAGCCGACCTGGGCGCACGTGCACTACAAGCCGATCGACTACCAGGACATCTCTTATTATTCCGCGCCGCGGGCGCCCGCCAACGCCCCCAAGAGCTTGGATGAGGTCGATCCGAAGCTGCTCGCCACCTACGAAAAATTGGGCATCCCGTTGCATGAGCGAGCTCGCCTCGCGGGCGTCGCGGTGGACGCGGTGTTCGACAGCGTTTCGGTGGCAACCACGTTCAAGGAAAAGCTCGGCAAGGCGGGCGTCATTTTCTGCTCGTTCTCCGATGCCGTGCGCAATCATCCGGAACTGGTCGAGCGCTATCTCGGTACCGTCGTGCCGACGGGCGATAATTTTTTCGCGGCACTGAACTCCGCCGTGTTCTCGGATGGTTCGTTCGTTTACGTGCCGCGCGGCGTGCGCTGCCCGATGGAACTGTCGACTTACTTTCGCATCAATGCGGCCAAGACCGGGCAGTTTGAACGGACCCTGATCATCGCCGCGGAGGGCGCGTCGGTCAGCTACCTGGAGGGCTGCACCGCGCCCATGCGCGATGAGAACCAACTGCATGCCGCCGTGGTGGAACTGGTCGCGCTCGATGATGCGCAGATCAAGTACTCGACCGTGCAGAATTGGTATCCGGGCGATGAGAACGGCTTGGGCGGCATTTACAACTTCGTCACCAAGCGCGGCGAGTGCCGCGGCCGCAATTCCAAGATCTCGTGGACGCAGGTCGAGACCGGATCGGCGATCACCTGGAAATATCCCAGCTGCGTGCTCAAGGGCGAGAATTCCATCGGTGAATTTTATTCGGTGGCGGTGGCGAACAATTATCAGCAGGCCGACACCGGCACCAAGATGATCCATATCGGGAAGAACACCAAGAGCACCATCGTGTCGAAAGGCATCTCCGCGGGGCACGCGGAAAATACCTACCGCGGCCAGGTGAAGATCCTGCCGAGCGCTAGCGGCGCCCGCAATTTCACGCAATGCGACTCGTTGCTGATGGGCCCGAAATGCGCCGCGCATACCTTTCCCTACATGGAAGTGAAGAATCCGACGGCGACGGTCGAGCACGAGGCCAGTACCTCCAAAATCGGCGAGGATCAGCTGTTCTATTGCCTGCAGCGGGGCATTTCCGCGGAGGACGCCGTCAACATGATCGTCAGCGGCTTCTGCAAAGTGGTGTTCAAGGAGCTGCCGATGGAATTCGCGGTCGAGGCGCAAAATCTGCTCAGTGTGAGTTTGGAAGGAGCCGTCGGTTAAGCCGGGCTTGAAAGAGAGAACTATCTTGCTTGAAATCTCCGATTTGACAGCCCGCGTTGCGGGCAAAGAAATACTCAGCGGCGTCAACCTCGCGGTGAAGGCCGGCGAAGTGCATGCCATCATGGGTCCGAACGGCTCGGGCAAGAGCACGCTGGCGCAGGTGCTCGCCGGGCGCGAGGACTACGAAGTGACGCGCGGCTCGGTGACCTTCGAGGGCCACGATCTTTTGGCGATGCCCGCCGAGGAGCGCGCACGCGCCGGGCTTTTCCTCGGATTCCAATACCCGGTCGAAATCCCCGGGGTCAACAACGTGTACCTGTTGAAGGCGGCGCTCAATGCCAAACGCAAAGCCGCCGGCGAGCCCGAGGTCGACGCCTACGATTTCTTGGCACTGATTCGCCAGAAGATGAAATTCATGCAGATGAGCGAGGCCTTCCTGACGCGCGGCGTGAATGAAGGCTTTTCCGGCGGCGAAAAGAAGCGCAATGAAGTGCTGCAGATGCTGGTGCTCGAGCCGAAGCTTGCGATTCTCGATGAAACGGACTCAGGCCTGGACATCGATGCGCTCAAGGTCGTCTCCCAGGGCGTGAACAGCCTGCGCGATCCCAATCGCGCGGTGGTGCTGGTGACGCACTATCAGCGGCTGCTGGACTATGTCATTCCCGACTATGTGCACGTGCTATCCCACGGCCGCATCGTCAAGTCCGGCGACAAATCGCTCGCACAAGAACTCGAGCGCCGCGGCTACGACTGGGTGATGGGAGCCAAAGTCGCATGAGTGCCGCCCTGCGCTCGTTCGAAACGCAGTGGCGTGCGCGCACGCCCGATGCGTTGCAGCCGATTCGCGAACAGGCGATGCAGCGATTTTTGAGGCTGGGCCTGCCCTCACTGCGCGATGAAACCTGGCGCTATACGGACCTGCGCAGCCTTGCCGCGTTGAGCTTTGGTGAAGCCGGCTGCGCCACGGACGCCGCAATGAGCGGCGGCGCAATGCGCGGCGATGCGTCGCTATCGCTGGTGGACGCCGGCCAACATGCGGCCACCATCACGATGCGCAACGGCTGTCCGCTCCTGGGTGCCGATTTACCTGTGATAAATGGCATTGAAATCAACAGTATAAACGAACTATATAAACATGATTCTAGTCATGTGCGCCGCTTTTTCGAATCGGCCTCGGACGCCGATCAGCGCCGCTGGGTGCTGCTCAACACGGCATTGTTCGTCGACGGTTTGTATTTGAAAATCACCCAGCCGGTCGCCGCACCCATTGTCATTCGGCACCTCTCCTCGGGAGATGCGGCGCAGGCGGCGCACCCGCGCGTCATCATCGATGCCAGTCCCGGGTCGAGCGCGACCATCATTGAGCAGCATCTTTCCGCCGGGGATATCGCGCCGCTCAACAATTCCAACGCGCACATTGCGCTGGGCAAGGACGCGCAGTTGGAGCACTACCGCGTCTATGCCACCGGCTCAGGCGCCACGCACTTGGATTCGCTCGACATCCATCAAGCGGAGAACAGCCGATGCCGGCAATTCACGATCGTTCTCGGCGGCGGCTTGGTGCGCTCATCCTTGGAAGCGCGCTTGAATCAACGCGGCGCAAGCTTGGACAGCTACTCCTTGCTGGTCGGACACGCGGAACGGCACGTGGACTGCGTGAACATCGTCACCCACGCGGCTCCGAACACGCGCAGCCGGCAAACGGCACGCGCCATTGCCAGCGATTCCAGCCGGGTGATTTTCAACAGCAAGGTGATCGTGAACGCCGGCGCGAATGGCGCCGATTCGATCCAGTCCTGCCGTGGCCTGCTGTTATCGCCCAGCGCCGAGATCGACACCCGGCCGCAGCTCGAGATTCACGCTGACGAGGTCAAGTGCGCGCACGGCGCCACCACCGGCCGGCTCGATCCTGACATGCTGTTCTACTTGCTGTCGCGCGGCCTGGATCGGGAAACCGCGCAAAGCCTGCTGGTCTACGCTTTTCTGGCCGATGTGCTTACCGGCATGTCGGTG
>DASXMG010000014.1:0-1645 GCA_036495805.1 Steroidobacteraceae bacterium
TGCCAAACCCGCTACCAAGCCCGCTACCAAGCCCGCTACCATGCCTGCCGCCAAGCGTCCCGCCGCTGCCACTCGGGGCGGCCCGGTCGGCCGCATCCAAGGCGCGCTCGCCGTCGCCATCCGGGAAGACGAAGAGTTCTAGAGGTTCGGCAGATCACGCTCGGCCGCTATTTGCCGCACCAATCGTTAACTCCTGACGTGTAATTTTATCCGAGCGTATTTGTTAGTCGCCGGACGCGCCGCAAGCCTATCCTCGTAGCGTCACCACAGAAGTTACTTGGAATGTGTGCCGACATCGACACTGAACCGGCGCCATTGGTTGCGCCTGGATTAGGCGCCAACAACCGTCTGCGAGCCCGTACCGTCTCCACCGAGTTCATTGGCTTGCTGCTCGGCGCCGCGCCATTCGGCGGCCCCGCCTCGTGGAGCGAGCGATCGCGCCGATCAATTCTGACGATCTCATCTGTGAGCGGAGCGATGACAGGGTCATCGCGGTCCCGGCAATTCAACACGGCCGTTGGTGGCAACGAAGCGCGCCGCCGTCTCAAGGAACTGCATCATGTCCATTAAATATCGGCTCTATGGCGGCTTCGGCGTCCTCATTCTGGTCACGCTCGGACTTATCTTTTACGCCGCTATTGTCTTCGGCGACATCGGCTCCGTCATTACCCGGATGAATTCGATAGCAGCCAATAATGCCCGCACGCTGCAGGCCGAAGAAGATTTGGAGCGGCTGCGCCGCACGACGCTGCGCTATGTCTACGACCGCGACGAGGCGTCGCGGCAAGAGAACGGCGAGATCGCGGCCAAGGTCCTTGCCGGGCTCCAGGGCGCAGAAAAGTCGGCGCCCCGTGAAGAGCGCAAAAAGATATATCGCGACATGCAAGCGGGCCTCGCTAACCTGCAGCAGGTGACGCAGACTCTGTTCGAGGCAGTGGCTCAATCGAAGACGGATAACACGAAATTGGTGAAGTCCGCCGCGAATCTTGGCGCGCGCATGGCCGAGATGATCAAGAAGTTCGTCGATAACGCCGCGCCAGATTCGGATCCGAGCATCGAAATCCTGGTCTTGAAGCTCGATTCGCAAATACAGCAGATACGTGTCGCCAATCTGCGCGGTCAGCTGGTGCAGAACACCGACATGATACCGCTTCTGGACGAGACGACCGCCAAGGCAATGGCCACGATCGCCGCATTGCAGGCGAAAGACTCGGAAGACGTCCGCGCGCAAATCGCGCCGCTCGCGTCCGCGCTCACAGATTTCCACACCACCGCGCAGGGCTTAGTCAGCCGGATCCACCAGGTCCACGATTTGTTCGCCGATAAGGTCACCCCGCAAATCAGCCAGCTGCAGCAGTCGCTGGCGGGTGCGCGGCAGGAGCTGGCCGACAATTTCGAGTTCACCAAGAGCTATATCGAAAACGCGATAGTGAGCACCGCCTTCAATCAGAAGATCATCGGCGCGTTCACTTTGCTCATGGGCGCCTTGATCGCGTTCCTCATTGCGCGCTCGGTGTCGAACCCGATCCTGGCTTTGACGAAGGGGATGCGGGAGCTTGCGGAGGGCAATTTCGGCGTGGTGCTGCCCGGGCTCAAGCGCAAGGACGAGGTCGGCAATATCGCGCGAGCCGTGGAAGCCTTCAAA
>DASXMG010000015.1:0-3036 GCA_036495805.1 Steroidobacteraceae bacterium
TCACCTCGAACGGGTCGACGATCACAGGACATGTCCGTTCGATACTGGAAAGCAAATCGAGCATTCCGGCGCGATGGAGCATCACGCTGATTCCGGCCGAACCCAAGATGCCGGTCGTCGCGCTGCGGCCTGCGCCCCGCACTCCGATGTTCACGGAAGATCTCTATTGATGAGCGGCGCCGGCTGACGCAGCCGGCATTGCCGTTACACCATATCCCGATGCAACAGGGCCTTGCGGACGAGGTCCGCGGTATTGCGCGCGCCAAGTTTTCGCATCGCCTCGGCGCGGTGACTTTCGAACGTCCGCGGGCTGATGCCCATCCGCAGCGCGCCTTGCTTGTTGGAATGGCCTTCGCTGATGAGGTCGAGCACCTCGCGCTCGCGTTTGGTCAGGGGCTTCCGGCCGGGGTCGGGCGCAAACATCGCAGCCGCGCGAGTACCGTCCTCGGCGTGGCCAGCCGGCGTTTCGGCCGCGCGGCGCGGCATAACGATGGCTCCATCCTGGGGATTGGCAATCTGCCTGACCAGCGCGCAGAGGCGCTCGGTCTGCTGCAGCGCGTTTTCCGCCACCTGTTGCAGGTAAGCCCGGTTTCCATCGGCCTCGCTAAACTGGTGGCTGTGTTCCCTGATCTCGCCGATATAGATCAGCAGCGCGGTCAACGACCCGTTGAGCTGGCGTACCACCACCGCGCCCGCCTCGTCGCTCGGCCGCGCCTGGGCTGCGGTCAGGCGGAAAATTTCAAATTCGTCGTCGCGCGACGGGATGTGCTCGATCCACTTCGAAAACTGAGAATCGCCGATCTGTTTGCCGTGCTGTGACATTAGATTTGTCTAACAGGGCCTCGGCCTATCGAAGTTAATTTCGCAGCCAGTGGGACTACGGGGGTTTTGAGCAGGAATTAGGTATTTTGACACCAATCATGAATGTCGGGTGCCCGTAAGACGCGGCAGCGGCTGCTCCAAGCCCCGTAATTTCACGGATCAAAACGAGCACCAACCCCGAACGGACACGCGGCTGATTTTGGCATCCCGGCCGTCGGCAACCCGTCGCGGGCCGCACCGCCGCCGCTGCCGGCACGCTGCCGTCGGCCCGGGAAAATTTGCATATCGCCGGCCACCGGCTGGAACCCGGATGCGACGCCGCAAGTTTATTCGATAACGACACACATTGGCTTTGGGGGCGCCGCCGGAGGAACCCCCATGGCATTGTCCGATAGAGATCCCGCTCCCCTAAGCTCGTCCGAACATCAGCTTCAATTGCGGCGGGCGGTGATCGCGTCCACGATCGGGACCGCGATCGAGTGGTACGACTTCTTCCTTTACAGCACCGTCACTGGCCTCGTCTTTGCGAAGCTGTTCTTCCCGCACTCCGACCACTGGGTCGGAACGCTTGAGGCGTTTGCCATCTACGCGGTCGGCTTCATCGCGCGTCCGATCGGTGCCGCGATCTTCGGACACTATGGCGACCGCATCGGCCGCAAGTCGACCCTGATCGCAACACTGCTGCTGATGGGACTAGCCACCGCGGCGGTCGCGGTGGTGCCGACCTACGAACATATCGGCATCTGGGGCGCGGTCATTCTCACGGTGTTGCGCTTCATCCAGGGCGTCGGCGTCGGCGGCGAATGGGGCGGCTCGGTGCTGATGTCGATGGAATGGGCGCGCAACGATCGCTCGCGCGGGCTCATCGCCTCGTGGCCGCAATTCGGCGTGCCCTGCGGGCTGTTCCTCGCCAACCTCGTGGTGCTGGCCTTCAGTCAGATGTCCGGCGAGCAGTTCCTGGCATGGGGCTGGCGCATCCCGTTCGCACTCAGCCTCGTGCTGGTCGTGGTGGGTCTCTACATCCGGCTCGGCATCATGGAAACGCCAGTGTTCACCAAGCTGCTTGCCGAACGCAAGGTCGATCGTACCCCGATGCTGACCGTGATCCGGCAATATCCGAAGGAAATCCTGCTCTCGGCATTCGCACGCATGGCCGAGCAGGCGCCGTTCTATATCTTCACCGCCTTCGTGTTCTCTTACGGCATCGGCACGCTGCATGTCTCCCGCGACTTCCTCCTCACGGCGGTGTTGGCGGCTTCGGTATTGTCGTTCGTCTCGATTCCCGTGTTCGGCCATCTGTCGGACCAGATCGGGCGCAAGAACATGTACATGATCGGCGCGGTGGTGACCGGCGTGTTCGGCTTCATCTATTTTGCGATGCTGAACACCGGCTCGAACGTGGTGATCTTCCTCGCGGTGATCCTCTCGTTGATACCGCACGACATGCTGTACGGTCCGCAGGCCGCGCTGATCGCCGAAAGTTTTACCGGACGGCTGCGCTACAGCGGCTCTTCGCTCGGCTACCAGCTTGCCTCGGTCATCGCCGGCGGCCCGGCGCCGCTGATCGCGACCTGGCTGTTCGCCACCTACCATTCGTCCTACGCGATCGCGATCTATATCGCGATCTGCGCCGTGATCACGCTGATCGCGACCGCATTGATGACCGACTACACCGGCAAGGATATTTCCGGTGAATACAAGGATGATTCCGGGAAATACCCGACGCAGGGATATCAGGCCGGGACGCGCTGAACGCCGGCCACGAAGACAACGCGAAAAGGCCCGCCGGTTGCACCGGCGGGCCTGATCTCAAGTCACCAAAGTCGCGACCGATCCGAAATCCCGGTACATCCGCGGGAAATCCCGGAATCGGTGTTTGCTCAGACGGCGCGGAGGTTTTCCGCGCTAGTCTTGCCGCGCATGCTGTCGACCTTCGCTTCGAATGAAAGCTTCTGGCCTTCATTGAGCGAACCCATGCCGGCGCGTTCGACGGCGCTGATGTGAACGAACACGTCGTTGCCGCCGTCGTCGGGCTGGATGAATCCAAAGCCCTTGGTCGCGTTGAACCACTTAACTGTTCCGGTAGTCATTTTAACTTCTCCAAGATGCGCAAATGCGCGGTCAGGCCCGCGCGACCTTCGCACGAGCTCAAATCCGATTTCAGCGATGTCTTGGGGAGTAGTGCCGGTTCGGCGCGATCAACAAGCAAATCGA
>DASXMG010000016.1:0-60881 GCA_036495805.1 Steroidobacteraceae bacterium
CCGGCGAAGTGCTCGTCGTGACTCCCGCCTTCGAGGAACCGTCGGTTCGCGAAACACTTCAGGTGGGCGGCGATGTCAGGCCATGGGACGAGCATGAGAATCCGTTTGAAAAAATCGTCCAGGGGCTCAAGGATCGAGGCATCAAATCCGGAGTGCTGGCCGCCGAGTCAACCATGCGTTTCTTCATCATCGCCGGCATCCGCCAGGCCTCCAGTGCATACGAAATCATCCCTGCCGACCCGATCGTGCGCGCGTGCCGACTGATCAAGTCACCGGCAGAGTTGGCTTTGCTGCAATTGGCAAACGATGTGACCATCGAGTCCCTTCGCCAGGTGCAGGCGCAGGTCGCCCTGGGGATGAACGGGCACGACATCGGCGCATTGATGGATCGTGCGACAATCTCGCTGGGCGGCTCGCCCGAATTTTCGCTGGTGCTGCTCAATGAGGCCTCCGCCTTTCCTCACGGCTCCGTGAAACCGCAAAAAATACGCGAGGGCTCGGTGATTCTGATGGACTGCGGTTGCGCGGTGCATGGCTACGAATCCGACATCTCCCGCACCTGGGTGTTTGGCCAGCCCAATGCGCGGCAGCGTAAAGTCTGGGAGACCGTGAAACGCGGCCAGGAAATTGCGTTGCAAACGGCCAAGCTCAATGTTCCGGTCGGCACCATCGACGACGCAGTGCGCAAGTACTACGAAAGCGAGGGTTGGGGTCCTGGCTATCGATTGCCGGGCCTTTCGCACCGCACCGGCCACGGCATCGGTCTCGATGGGCATGAACCGCCCTATCTCGTGCACGGCGATACCACCCCGCTGCAAGCGGGCATGTGTTTTTCAGACGAGCCGGGGATCTACATACCCGGCGAATTTGGCATTCGCCTGGAGGACTGCTGGTACATGACCGAATCCGGACCGAAGCTCTTTACGCCGTTGGCGAAATCGCTGGAACAACCGATCTGATCGGGCGCAGCGGCGATGATCGCGCTGTTGTCGTTGTGCGCGTGGATCTACTTATTCTTCGCGCACGGTGCGTTTTGGCGCTCGCGTCCGCAGTTGTTGGCCGCAACGCCTCAGGAATATCCCGACGTCGACATCATTGTTCCCGCGCGCGATGAAGCCGAAACGATTCGAGAGGCAATCGCATCGCTGCTGGCGCAGGATTATGCAGGTAACTTTCGCGTCATCCTGGTTGACGACAATTCCACCGACGCCACCGCAGAACTCGCCGGCTCCGACCCGAGGCTTCAGATCATCCGCCTGGACTCGAAGCCGCCGGGCTGGTCGGGGAAGCTGTGGGCCTTGCACGAAGGCATTGCAGCCAGCCATTCAGCCATCCTGCTGCTGACCGATGCCGACATCGTGCACCAATCGGCGCACTTGGCATCCTTGGTCGCGAAGGCGCAAAGCGCGCAGCTCGATTTGGTCAGCGAAATGGTCAGGCTGAATTGCAGCAGCCTGGCGGAGCGGATGCTGGTGCCGGCTTTCGTCTATTTCTTCCAAATGTTGTACCCCTTTGCCAAGGTCAACGATGCCCGCTCGGCGGTGGCCGCAGCGGCCGGAGGCACGGTCTTGGTGCGGCGCGCAGCGCTCGCGCGCATCGGCGGGATTGAGGCCATTAAGGATGCCCTCATCGACGATGTGGCCCTGGCGAAGGCGGTGAAGCGAGGCGGCGCAATCTTTCTTGCCCATTCCGAACTCGCCGCCTCGATTCGACGTTACCCGAAGGTTTCCGACCTCTGGCACATGATTTCGCGCACCGCTTTTACCCAGCTGCGCTATTCAACCGCGCTATTGATCGCGACGATCGCGGTGCTCACCATCATCTGGCTGGTGCCACCCTGGGAAGCGGTTTTTGGCAGCGGCTGGCGTTTCGGATGCGGCTTCGCCGCCTGTGTGCTCGCCGCGGCGAGCTACATGCCCACGCTGATGCGTTATCGGCGTCCCAAGCTGTGGGCGCTTGCGCTGCCCTTGATCGCGCTGTTTTACATGGCGGCAACTGCCGCGTCCGCCTTGAACCACTGGCGAGGCAAAGGCGCCAGCTGGAAGAATCGCGCCTATCAACGCTAGCCGCGGGCGAGCGCGCGATGCGTCGGTCTCGCCGTATCAGCCTGCCCGCGCGTTGGCGACCGAAACCGCAAGCGGCTTGAGAACCTCGGCCTTGACCGAAAAGTCGTTGATGTTCACCTGGCCGGGCACGCAGTCTGCGCGATAGTTCAAATCGCGCAGACTGAAATTCTTGGAGAGAATGTCCTTCATTTCGTCGATGAGTTCGCAATCGCCGCGGCCTATGAAACTGGGGCGATTCGCGGTCACCTGCACCGGCGTCCAACGAGCCTGCACCGTATTGGCGGCGTTGGCATCAGCGCTCGGCGAGAGCGAATAAAAATCCAACTCGACGATGGCGTCGCGTCCCGGCGTGTCAAACCCGTGTGGACATCCAATGGCGCGAACGGTAAGGTCCTTGCGCGCCCCCAGGTGCCTTAGCAGTTGACTGATATTGGTCTCGAGTCCTGAGCAGCTGTAGAGCGAAGTAATCCCGAAGTAGGAAAAACTCGCGTGGTGATGCTCCCAAGTTCCCGCCACGACCGGCCCAGCATCCGATTTATCGCCGGTGGCGCCGATTGCAGGTAAAACCGCCATGCCGAGAAACGCGGCCATCGCGGCCCGGGTCCAAAATCCTTTGCTGCGTCGCATGGCTTATCTCCTGTCGTCCAACCACCAAGGTCCTTGAAGTCATGGCATACCAACTTGCCGGCCCTATCGCAATAGACCGTGCAATAAATCAGCAGTTCAGCCGGCCGCGGGCTTGCGACCGCAACGCGGTCGATACGCGGCGGCTGACTGAAGCAATCATGGCAAAACGCCTAGCGTGATCCGGTTTTTGCGACGTTGAGTGCCTTGTTGGCGTCGACAACGGTAATTGCCGTCATGTTTACCAAGCGACGCACCGTAGCGGCGGGGGTGAGGATATGGGCGGCCGCGGCGCAGCCGAGCAAAATCGGTCCCACCGCGACATTGTGGCCCGCGGCGGACTTCAGCAGGTTGTACGCAATGCTGGCACTGTCCAAATTAGGGCACACCAGCAAATTTGCGGTGCCTTGCAACGTGCTGCGCTCCAAGATCGCTCGCCGCGCCGCCTCGTCGAGCGCCGCGTCGCCGTGCATTTCTCCATCCACTTCCAATTCCGGCATTTTCGCGCGCAGCAGCGCCAGAGCGCTGCGCATTTTCATTGCCGAGGCGGCATTGCTGGAGCCAAAGTTGGAGTGCGACAGCAACGCGACCTTGGGCACCAGACCGAAAGCCGCCAGCTGATCCGCGGCAAGCTGGGTCAATTCCGCCAGTTGTTCCGCGGTCGGGTCGAGGTTGACGTGGGTATCGACCAGAAAAACCTGCCGGCCGGGAAGAATCAGGCCCGTCATCGCACCATACACACTCGCTCCCGCTCGATGCCCGATCACTTGGTCGATATAGTGCAAATGCCGCGCCGTGGTACTGATGGTTCCGCAGATCATTCCTTCCGCTTCGCCCTTCTTCAGCAGCATGGCGCCGATCAGCGTGGTACGTCGCCGCATTTCCAGCCGGGCATATTGCGCGGTGACGCCGCTGCGCTCCGCTAGGCGGTGGTACGCCTGCCAGTATTCTCGAAATCGATCATCCCGCTCGGGATTGACGATCGCGACATTCTCGCCGATGCGCAGTCGCAGGCCATGCCGCTTGAGCGCGCGCTCGATAACGGCGGGTCGGCCGATCAGGATTGGCGTGGCCAGCTTTTCGTCCACCACGATTTGCACGGCTCGGAGCACGCGCTCATCCTCGCCCTCCGCATACACGATGCGGTTACGCTCCCCAGCCACGTGGCGAGCCGCTACGAAAATCGGCTGCATGAGCGTGCCGCTGTGATAGACGAATTGCAGCAGTCGCTGGCCGTAAGCATCCATATCGCGGATGGGGCGCGTCGCCACGCCGGATTCCATTGCGGCCTTGGCCACGGCGGGAGCGATCTTGACGATCAGGCGGGGATCGAAGGGTTTGGGGATCAAGTATTCGGGACCGAAGGCCAGATCCTCGATGCCGCCGTAGGCGGCAGCGACGATATCGCTTTGCTCTTGCCGCGCCAATTCCGCGATCGCGTGTACCGTGGCGATTTCCATTTGCCGCGTAATCGTCGTGGCGCCCACATCGAGCGCGCCGCGAAAAATAAATGGAAAACACAGTACGTTGTTTACTTGATTTGGATAGTCGCTGCGACCGGTGGCGATCACTGCATCGTTTCGCACCGCCCTGACCTCCTCGGGAAGAATCTCCGGGATCGGATTGGCGAGCGCCAAGATAAGCGGCTTTGCGGCCATGACCCTGACCATACCCGGCGTGAGCACACCGCCCGCGCTCAATCCCAGGAAAACATCGGCCCCGCCAATGACTTCAGCCAGCGTCCGGGCCGAGGTGGTCTGCGCGAAGCGCGCCTTTTCCGGATCCATCAGCTCTTTTCGTCCTTCGTAGACGACTCCGGCGAGATCGGTGAGCCAGACGTTTTCTCGCTTAAGGCCCAAATCCAACAGCAAGTCGACGCACGCCAGAGCCGCCGCGCCGGCGCCGCTCACAACCATCTTCACTTGCGCTATGTGCTTGCCGACGACCTGCAGTCCGTTGAGGCACGCCGCGCCCACGATGATGGCGGTCCCGTGCTGGTCGTCATGGAACACCGGAATCTTCATGCGACGGCGCAGTTCGCGCTCAACGATGAAGCATTCCGGAGCCTTGATATCCTCCAAGTTGATCGCGCCGAATGTCGGCTCCAGCGCGGCGATGATCTCGATCAGCTTCAGCGGATCGCGCTGTTCGATCTCGATATCGAAAACATCGATGCCCGCGAATTTCTTGAACAAGACCGCCTTGCCTTCCATCACCGGCTTGGCCGCCAACGGGCCAATGGCGCCCAGCCCCAGCACGGCGGTGCCGTTGCTGATCACTCCAACCAGATTGCCCCGGGCCGTAAACCGAAACACATTCAACGGGTCTTCGACGATCGCCTCGCAGGCGGCCGCCACACCCGGTGAATACGCGAGCGCCAGATCGCTCTGATTCAGCAACTGCTTCGTGGCGGTGACGGATAATTTTCCCGGAACGGGGAACTCATGATAGTCGAGCGCCTGCTTTTTGCGCGCTTCCTTGATTTCGTCTGGCTTCATAGATCGTGATGCACGACTGCGGTGGGTCGGCAAGCATTATAGCCAGTCAACGACGCCGATGCGCGAGTCTAGCGTGCCTTTGACCGCGATCCCATCGCGTAGGTGAATACGTGCGTGAACTCCGCGCCGAGCAGAAAAATCTGCGCCGAATAGTAGATCCAGAGCAGCAAAACCATGATGGAACCCACCGCTCCGTATGCGGAACTCAAAGAACTGCGGCCCAGGTACAGCCCGATCAGCAGTTTACCGACGGAGAACAGGCAGGCCGTCACCAGGCCGCCGATCCAAACGTCTCCCCACGCAATGTCCTCGCGCGGGACGTACTTGTAGATCATGGCGAACAGCACCGTCGTCAGGCTCAAGCTCAAGACGAGATCGACCACCGGAAGAATGATGCTCCATCGCACCATGAATGTGCCGAGCCATGCACCCAACGCTGCCAGTGCTGCGCTGACGAGCAGCGATACCATCAAGAGAAATCCGACACCGAGTATCAGGCCCACCGACAAGATCCGCGAGCGCAGGATCCGCCACCAAGCCATGCCGTCCTGCTGCGGAGACTTCCAAATGTAGTCGAGGGTGTTTTGCAACTCGCCGAATACACTGGTTGCCCCGACCAGCAGGGTGACCACGCCGAGCGCCGCGGCGATGCCCTTCAGGCCGCTTTGATGCGCGCTTGCAAGCAGGCTTTGCACAGCTGCTGCACCGGCATCGCCAAGCAGGCTACGCATTTGATCGAGCACATGGGCTTCGGCAACGTGCGGGCCGAAAATGGATCCTGCCACAGCCATCGCGATGACCAGAATCGGTGCGATCGAAAACAGCGTGTAGAAGGACAGGGCCGCGCCCAAGCTCGACGCGTTGTGCTTAATCCATTCGGATACGCTGTCGTTGACGACGGTCCACAAGATGTGCATGGGCCGAGCCTCGCGCAGCCTGACAGATCGCCTCGACATGGCTAAGACACTGGAACGATGCACTCATCGGTGACAGCAGAAGATGGCGCCGCAATGCGTCGGCATTCACCTACGCGCGCATGGTTTTGTCAGCGCAGCCGCCAATGCGTGGGGCTGCGTCCGAACACGCTGCGAAAGCTGGCGTTGAAATGCGAGATATCGTTGAAACCGGTCCTCAAGGCGATTTCGGACACGGGCGCGCGAGTCGTCAGGAGATCGTCCGCAGCGGCGCGCAAGCGCGCATTCATCACGTACTGAGTCGGGCTCTGGCCGGTTACCCTGCGAAAAATCCGCAGAAAATAGCAGGGGCTCAGGCGCGCCAAATTCGCCATCGACTTCAAAGGCCAAGGCTGATGATAGTAGCGCTCCAGATGCCGCACAATCGACAGCACACGTTGTTGATTGCGCACGGACACCGTGGTCGGGCCTGTTCCGGATTGATTCGCGTGCAGGGCCGCTTCCGCCAGCTCGTATGCTGCTTCTTCGTGATCCTCTTTGTTCAACGCCAGCCGCCGCATGGCGCCGAACACGGCGCCGGAGAATCGCCCTGGCGGTATCGCCGCCACTTGGAAGCGTGCCGCGGCCAAGCCACAGCTGTCCGCAACATCGTTGAGGAAGTCCTGGTGAAACCGCACCACCTGACGGCGGTTGCCGACGCAATCCCTGGCGTGGCAGCGAAAATATTCCGCGCGATTACCGAGGATCACCGTACCGGGTACCGCCGTTGCCGCGCCATTCTGCGCGCGGTATTCAAAACAGCCCGAGAGCACCACACCCATCGCGGGTTGCAGGTAGCGCTTTTCGGGCACGCGTTTGCGCGGAGATGGAATGCATATCTCCTCGCCCACCGTATATCGGGAAAACTGCTGCATCCAGGGCAGCGATCCTACACGGTCGCAATGCGAACCGGCGGCCTTATTGCCTGGATTGTTGGCCCGCTCTTCCGGCAGGTCGGCGCGCCGGCGGCCCATTGTCCCGCCCAAGCGGCGCTTCATCGCCTGCCTCGAAACAAAGCAAACGCATATAGTTGTTCGGCGAAGCGAGGAAACCGAATCCGGTGCCGCTTCCAACCAGCGGGCGATTCCTGGGCAACGGCCGCCCGCGCAAGCGCGGCGGGCAAAGATAGTCGACAATGGCGGCACCGGTGAGCGTCACCGCATCCCCGGACGGAAACGATGACGCTGACCACTGGGCCGCGTCAAGCGCATCGATCAGGGTGGCCGCACCCACAACTTGTGCGATCGAATTCCAGGCGCCGGCCTCGAAAGCCACTTTCTCCGGCGAGATTCCCTGCAGAGCCGCCTGCGCCCTGACCAACAATTCAAATATCTTGGTGGCGTGGGCGCGCACGTCAGGACCTATATTGGCCGTGGTCAGCCGTTCGCGCACCGACTCCCAGCTCGCCAGTTCCTGAGGAAACGCGATTGGTATTCGTCCGAAATATTTGTCGAAGGGCTCGATCTCGAATCGATGCCCGGTCACGTCGCGGGCGGAGTGCGCGACGAGGGAGCAAACCACCGGATAGGAAGCATCCAAGGTATCGATGGCGCTGACGACGCGCTGCTCAAATCGCGGGAAGGCATCGAGCACGGCCGCGATGAACATGTCGCCCGTCAGACCGCCGGAAAGATTGAGGTGCAGATTCAACGTCGCCTCCCGCGAGTTGTTGCCGGGGAGACTACGTCAAAGTGCCGGCCGCAATAGTGCCCAGATTCCTAAAAGCGGGTAGGAATTGTCCTAGGGGGACGGCGATGTGACAGTGCCATGCCCATCAATGCTCCCGCCGCTGCCGCCAGACCGGCGGCACGATAGGGCGACCTCCGCACCAGCCCATTCGCCTTTTGCCGCAAGCTTGCGGTGTCCTGGCGAATCTCGGCGCGAAAATCGGCGGCAAGCCACCTCACCAGGCTCACGCCCACCAGGACGTTGGCGGTGTTCTTGAGCAGTGTTGCCATGTCCATGAGGCTGCCCGTTTTTATCTTATTGGCGCAGCGAACTCGCCGATCGGGAAATCGGATGGATCTCCACCACCTTGGCCAGTCGAGGTGGGCGGGAGTTCATGACACCGGCTTGATTCGCCGCATGGCGGGCATCGCTCATGTTGAAATAGTATTCAAGGTGGTGGTGCGTGCGAACGAACAAAAAAAGGCTGCCGCGGGCGGATAAATGCTTGAGCATGAGCACGATATAGCCTTCCTGCCTCACGCGGGTCTGTCGTCCTGGTTGCTGATTCGTTGTAGGACAGGCTGACGGCGAGCCGCTCCGCCGACTTTGCCTTCCTGGCGCAAAAACGCGAGCACCAACGTTTCTGCCTTTCGAGCCGAGGCCGCCGTCAACTTGCCGTCAATCTTGTCGTGGATGCTGCCCGATCGCCAGCTATCGAAGACCGCGGGATTGATGTACGACTTGCGACACACCGCCGGCGTGTTACGCAATTCCGCGGCGACTTGCTTGACGACTTCGGTAATGTTCTTTTTGAACGCGTGTTCGCTGGGAGGCTCGGGAAGAGGCGTGCGCGCGAGCAACGTGATGGCGTGCAATGTCGCGCCCCAGGTCCGAAAATCCTTGGCGGTGAAGTCACTGCCCATCGCCTCGCGAAGATAATCGTTGACTTGACCGGAATCGATGGGACAGCGCTGGCCGTCATCGTTGATGTATTGGAACAGATGCTGGCCGGGAATTTCCTGACAGCGACGCACGATTTTCGCGATGCGCTTATCGTCGATCAGAATTTCGTGCTGCACGCCGCCCTTGCCGCGGAAATTGAGCACAGCGCGGCCATCGCGGATGAAGGTGACGTGCCGGTTGCGCAGCGTGGTGAGACCGAAGCTTTTGTTGTCGCGCGCGTATTCGGTATTGCCGACGCGGATGCGGGTCGCGTCCAGCAGGCTTGCCACCACCGCCAACACTTTTTCACGCGGCAGGCCGGGCAATGCCATGTCGCGCTTCAAAACGCGCCGCAGCTTCGACAGCTGCTCGCCGAAGGCGACCATTCGTTCGAACTTCGCGCTATCGCGCAGTTCGCGCCACTCGGTGTGATAGCGGTATTGCTTGCGCCCGCGCGCGTCGCGGCCGGTAGCCTGCAGATGGCCGCGCGGCTTCATGCTGATCCACACGTCTCGATACGCGGGTGGGATCGCCAGGCTCGCGATGCGTTTTAGATCCTTTTCGGCCTCCAGGCGTCGGTTCTCCGGCGTGACGTAGCGGAAGCCTCTGCCGACACGCAGGCGCCGAATGCCAGGTTCGGTGTCCGACACATAAATGAGCCCCGCCTCGATGGCCATTTGCGCGGCTTCCGCCGCGCTGCCGCTGAGTTTGTCGCTGTCCTGTGCCGTTTTGAGCGTCATAGCGAATGGCTTTTAGCAGGTCGCCTGCCGCGAAACTATGGAGGAACGCCGACGGCGTGTAGGACCTTGCCCCTGCATGTGCAATCTGCGACGCAGTTCAAGCGCGGAGTGTGACGCTCTGCCCCAAGTCGACGGAGAAGCACCGCCGGTGTTTGCATAACGCCGATAAATTCTTAATTTACATAACGTTACGCAACCGTCTGGTTTTCACCGCAATTTTCAGCTCAGGGTTCGCGACGGATGGAAGCGCCGCTTTTCCTACGTAGGATCGCGCCGCGGACAACTCGCGCATGCTGTCGGATTGCCGAAAGATGCGGCGAACGAAGTCTTCAATCGCAGGATTCAGTCAGGAGAAGAAAATGAAGAGTTCTTTTATCGCGCTCATGCTGACCTTGCCGCTGGCGGCATTTGCGGCATCGAATCCGGACGCGTCTTTTTACAAGCATGCCGCCGAAGGCGGCCTATTTGAAGTCGACGCCGGCCACTTGGCACAGGATAAGGGCAATAGTCAGCAGGTAAAGGATTTCGGCGCCATGATGGTGAAAGACCACTCCGCCGCCAACGAGAAGCTGCAGGCCCTGGCTTCCTCGAAGAGTATAACGTTGCCGACGACGGCGAGCGTGGGCCAAATGGCGATCAAGGCCAAGCTCGACGTGCTGTCCGGCGACACATTCGACAAGTCTTACGTCAAGGGGCAAGTAAGCGCGCACCGCCAGACCATTGCGCTGTTTCGCAAGGAGATCAGTTCCGGACAAGATGCCGATGCGAAGTCTTTCGCTACCGCGACCTTGCCGACAATCAGGGCGCACCTGAAGGCGATCACAGCGATCGCAGCCGACATGGGAATCAAGACTAAGTAGGCTCGAGACGCCCACGTGCAGCGTGGACCGGCGCGGTTTTGCTGGATGCGGTTTTACTGGATGCGGTTTTGCCCAGCGCTATTTCTCGCTTGCCGATGTCCGTCAATCTGAGGCCGCGCCCCTCCAGGTCTTGCGTCATCCACTTCCTGCTCAACGCGAGCTCGAGCAGCGCGGCGCCCAAGGCTCCCCCGATGTGAGGCCTGCGTTCGCTCCAATCCAGGCACGCAAAGGCGAAACGGCGGCGCATCGAACGCACCGCATCGACATCGATGCCGAGGCGGTTCAATCCTTCCGTACCGGCGCGGGTCAGTTCATAGAGATTGTCGCTGGGTGCGGCATGCTGCAGCCAGCCGAGTTCCTGGATGCGGTCGTGAAGCGCCACGGCGACCTCCCCCGCCATGTGGTCGTAGCAGGTCCGCGCGGCGCGCAGTCGACTCGGAGTGTTCGGCACGAATCCTGCGGCGCTGCCGCCCGCCACGACGCTCAAGGCCTCGAGTGCTTGTGCCACGTGCGAGTCTTTCAAGCTGTAGTAACGATGCTTACCTTGCGCATATACCTTGACCAATTGATAGTCTTTGAGGCGCGCCAAATGCACGCTGGCGGTCGAAGCACTGACCTCCGCGATGATTCCCAACTCTGTGCTGGTGCGCGCGTGACCGTCCAGCAAGCAATACAGCATGCGGGCGCGGGCTGGTTCACCGATCGAAGCGGCAATTCCGGAGATTTGAGAGTCCAGGTGCTCAACATCCATAGTTTCATGCTAAACGAAGTGTCGATGTCCCGCAAGCCGTACAGTCGCTGCGTGCTCACCTGCTTCATTCGCTATGAGATCGACCGGCTACAGCGCGATGAATTCAAGCTTTACGCGGAAACGTGGGGGTCGATCATTCCGCGTTGCGGCGGCGATCTGCTGGGGTATTTCATCTGGCCGGAGGCAGGGCCCGACGCGGTGGCGTGGGGATTGATCGGCTTTGGCGGCATGGCCGAGTATGAGGCCTATCGCCGGCGCCTGCGGTCCGATCCGGAGGCGCGCGCCAATTTCGCGTTCGCGCAGCAAAGGCTTTTCATTTTGCGCGAAGATCGGACCTTCTTCGAAACGGTCGACGGCACTGTCCGCAAAAAGTAGGCGCAATCCCACGGTATTTAGTGGGCCGCCGCTCTACATTTGCGCTGATCACGACCGTATTGTTTGGGTGTCACCAATAGGCGTAAGGCCTCGGCACTATCCAATTAGATTCAAATATAAGGAAATACCATGCTTCACTATGCCGTCGTGTTCTTGGTCATTGCCCTGATTGCAGCGGTTTTCGGCTTCGGCGGAATCGCCGCAGGCGCTGCAGGCATCGCAAAAATTCTGTTCGTCGTTTTTCTGATCGGTGCGGTCGTAACCTTCTTGCTGAATGGCCGATCGCGGGTGTAGCGGTCGCGAGTGCAGCTATGCTAAGGCGGCGGCGCGCTCGCGCCGCCGCCTTGCCTTCGCGCGAAGCTCATCACTTCCTCGGCCATCAAATCGAGGACTTGGCCCACTCGGGGCACCAGGCACCTACCGTCCTCGTCAAACACGCTTTCAGCCGAATTGATGGCGGCGCCAAGCGGCGTGGGCCAGCCGCGCAGCGCATGCACGATGTCGCGCAAGGCACTCAAGGTATTGATCGCGCCAGGCCACCCGCCGGCGGTAGCGATGCATCCGACCGGCCGTCCGCTGAAGTAGGGACGCGCATCGGTACGCAGGTCCTCCGCGTAGTCCAATGCATTCTTGACCAAGCCTGAAATGCTGCCGTGATATCCGGGCGAGCCGATGATGATGCCGTCGGCCAGCACAAGCTCCGCCACCAAGAGCCGCGCACCCTCGCTCCGCTCGGGATTTTCCGGCTGATAGAGGGGCAGCTGCAGGAGCGGGCCGCTGATCAGCTTGATGCGCGCGCCGATTCGCTGTGCGACGTTCAGCACATGGCGCATCGCCCACTCCGTGGATGAATTGGAACGCAGCGTTCCGCCGACCGCAACGATATAAGGCGAGGTCACGACGCTGATCCTACACGTAATCCCTTTCTGATTCAGCGCGCCGGATTTGCCGCGCGCGCGCCGAACGGCGGCTTGGCGAACCAGATGATGGGAATCAATGCCAGGAATATAAACCCCATCAGGTTGAACAAGTCGTTCACGCCCAGGGTCGACGCTTGGCTGGAAATAACTTGATTCACGAATTCAGTGGCGCCGGCGCCGTTGATATGGTGCGCGCCAAGCTGAGATTGATACAAAGACCATGAGTGCGAAGCGTTGTTGATGTGCTCTGTCAGCACGGCGTGATGATAGTCGCTGCGCCGGTTCCAGATCCACACCGAGACGGCGGTCGAGAAACTGCCGGACATCGTACGCACGAAGTTGCTGACCCCGGAAGCCGACGCCAGCTCGTTCGAAGCAATGCCGGACATCATGATTTGATTCAACGGCAAGAAAAAAAATGCCATGCCTAAGCCTTGCAGGAAGCGCGGCGTCGCAAATTGGAAATAACTGGCGCTCTCGTTCAGCGTCGCGGTCCAGAAGACCGCGAATCCAAAAACGCAGAAGGCGAAGCTGGCCGCGAGGCGTAGATTCAGCCTCATCATGTTGCGGCCGACGATGGGGGCGATGATTAGGCCCAGCAGCCCCACGGGCGCAACCGCCAATCCCGCCCAAGTCGCGGTGTATCCCACGGTCGTTTGCAGCCACAGCGGGAAAATGATGTTGACGCCCGAAAAGGCAAAGAATGCAAAAGCCAAGGTACAGGTGCCGACGCGAAAATTGCGCTTCGCGAACAAGTGCAGGTCCACCACCGGATGCTTGTCCGTTAGCTCCCAGGGTATGAAGAAGGCGACCGCAACGACGGTGCTGACTGCAGCGGCCAGTATCACCGGCGAGTTGAACCAATCCTTGTCGTTGCCGTTGTCCAGCATGAATTGCAGGCTGCCGACGCCGATGATGAGCAACACGAGGCCGACGACATCGATGGGCAGCTTTATCGTGTTCGACTCACGATGGCGCAGAATCGACCAGCTCGCGATTGCCGAGAACGCGCCCACCGGCAGATTGATGTAAAACAACCAAGGCCAGGAAAAATTATCGGTGATCCAACCGCCGATGATGGGGCCGAAAATCGGCGCAATCATGATGACCATCGACCAAAGCCCAAGCGCCATGCCGCGCTTCTCGATCGGATAGTTGCGCAGCAAAATCGCTTGTGCGACCGACATCATGGGGCCCGACACAAAGCCTTGCACCAAACGCGCCCCAACCAGCATCGGCAGGCTGTTGGCGACTCCGCACACGGCCGAGAAAACCATGAACAATAAAATCGACGTGACGAACGTCCTGACTTCTCCGAAGCGCCGCGCGATCCAGCCGGAAAGCGGCTGCATGATGGCTGCGGCCAGCATGTAAGAGCTTACCGCCCAAGTTCCTTCCGACGGAGTGACGCCGAGGCTGCCGGAAATCGAAGGCACGGAGACATTGACGATCGTCATGTCAAGGATCTCCATGAAGGATGCCGTCGCGATCGCAACGGTCAGAAAAAACAACTTACCGCCGTGCAGGGGCGGGTATTCGCCGGCGATCGCCGGCTGCGCCGAGTCAGCCATGGGGAACTTTGCCGCTAGCGCTCGGTGCCCAGGTTTCGGCGCACGACGGCGTCGGCTTCGGCATTGGCTTTCTCGAGATCCTGTGTGTACACCTGCGTATCGCCCACGGGCCTGTCGCCCGCCTGCGTCGCCAGGACCGGGCCGTCGCGCGAGGTCGTATCGACGGTCACGGTGGCGGAAAGCCCAACCCGCAGCGGCGATTTAATCAGGTCGTTGTCGTCGATGAGAATTCGCACGGGCACGCGCTGCACGACCTTGATCCAATTGCCCGAGGCATTTTGCGGCGGCAGCAGCGAAAACGCCGCCCCCGTCCCTGCCGACATTCCCTGCACGTGGCCATGAAAAATAAACGAGCCGCCATACAGATCGCTGCGCACCTCGGTCTTCTGTCCGATGCGCAAGTTCCGCAACTGCACTTCTTTGAAGTTGGCATCGACCCACAGCGAGTGCAGCGGGATCACCGTCATGAGCGCCTCGCCGGCCTGGATGTGCTGTCCCAGCTGAACGCTGCGCTCGGCGACATACCCGGATACCGGTGCCACGACCGCGTTGCGCTGTGCGGCGATCCATGCATCGCGAAACGCGTCCTTGGCCTGCAGGACGGTCGGATTGCTTTCCACCGGGGTGCCATCGACCAGTGCGTGCGCGGACAGCGATTGGCGCTCGGCCTGCGCCAGCGCGGCGCGTGCCAAGTGCACGCTTTCCTGCGCGTGCCGCACTTCTTCGCCCGCGATCGCCTGATCTGCGAGCAGTGGCTCGCGTTTTGCCAGGTCGATTTGCGCGCGCGCCAGTTCCAATTTGCGCGTTTCGATTTCCGAGTCATATTGCCCCGCGGTGGCCTTTTGCTGGCGAACCTGGCGCACCGCCGACCCTAAAGCGCTGGCCGTGCGGCTCAAGGCAGTTTGCGCATCCGTGGGATCGAGTTTCACCAATATTTGTCCGGCGTTGACGAGCTGGGTGTCATCCGCCAATACCGCAACCACGGTGCCGGAAACTTGCGCCGAAATCACGACCCGGTTGCCATTGACGTAAGCGTCGTCGGTTTTTTCGCGCTTTTCCAGCACCAACACCCAATAAGCGGCCCACAAAGCGCCAATGACGATGAAGATCGCGGCAATGAGCAGCAAAATCCTGCGCCGCTTGCCGTTGGGAGGATTCGTTGCCGATGCGTCTATGTTTGCGTTCATGGTGCCGTCGTCGTTGAAGAGGAAGCCGCAATTCTTTGCGGACTTTCGTAACCGCCGCCGAGCGCACGCTGCAGAGCGATGTCCGCCGAGAGCGCCGCGGAATCGAGCTGCAGCAGGCCGTCGCGCTGGTCGACCCAGGTCGCGGTCGCCATCAATTCGCTGCGCGCATCGCTCAAGCCCTGGCGCACGCGGGCAGCGGCGGCTTTTTTCATGCGCAGGGAGGCGTCGACCTGCTTCGCGCGCTGTGTGCGCTGGGCTTCGATCTGGGCACGCGTCGTGGCTTGCGTGGCCACATCGCGCGCGGCGCTGATCACCGTATCCTGATAATTCGAAACTGCCGAGTCGATCGCGGCCTGCGCGCCGCCGTATCGCGCCTTGAGCCGGCCGGCATCGAAGATCGGCAAGTGAATCGCCGCGCTGACCTGCGGCACGCGACTGCCGTACTCGAGCAGCTTGCCGACATCCAGACTGGAAACACCGAGCAGCGCGTTCACACTGACATCCGGAAAAAATTCGGCGCGCGCTGAAGCCAAGCTCCGCTCCGCGGCCTCCACCCGCCAGCGGCTGGCGGTGATATCCGCACGCCGCGATATCAAGTCGATTTTCACATTGTCCGGCAAAGCGCCGGGGAACGACGGTAAGGGCCTCGGCGTCAAGGGCGGCAATTCGCCGGCGGAACGTCCAACCAGCGCCGCCAACACCACCACGCGCAGCTTCGCCGATCCTTCCAGCATTGCGATCTGCTCGCGCGCCGCCGCGACGGCGAGATCAGCGCTGTTCAGTTCATCCGCGGAATCCAGGTCCGCGTGCACGCGCGCGGCACTCACCTTGGCCTGCAGCTCGACCGCGCTTTCCTTTTCGCGTGCGAGCAGCAGGCGATTCTGGTCGGACTGCCATCCAAAATAGGCATCGGCAATGGAGCTGGCAAGCATCAAGGCGGCCGCGCTGCGATCCGCCTGTGCGGCATGCGCCTGGTCCATCGCAGCCTCCACTGCGTCACGCTGCTTACCCCACCAATCGAAGGTATAGCTGGCCTGCAATCCCAGGTCGAACTGGTTGTACCAGGTGAATCCGAGAAGTTGCGGCGGAAACAAACCGTTGTCGCTGAGACGCTGCCTGTTCGCATCCGCGTTAGCTTCGAGGTGAGCGCCAGACTCAGCGGCGGCGAGCCGCACCGATTGTCGCGCGGAATCATAGCGTGCATGCGCACTCGCCAAACTCGGAGAGTTGGCGCCGCCGAGATCGATCAGTTGGTCCAACGTGGGATCCTGGTAGCGCTTCCACCATTGCTGCGCGGGCCAATCCGCACCGGCGGGCAGATCGATCCCATCGAGCGGCGCGGCGTCGGACAGTTGAACGGCCTTGTGCTTGGGCGGCAATCCTGCACAGCCCGCGAGCAAAACACCGAGGACGGCGCCGGCGACTGCCGCGCGCTGCGCTTTCAAAGCGCAGCCTCGGCCGCGTGGGTGGTACTGAGTTGGTCCAATTCGGCCCCCAGGCGCTTGAGCTGAGCGGCCAACTGGCGTTGCTCCGCCTCCGGAAAATCCTTCAGCATCCTGTTCAGGGGCGCGTGCAACTTCGGCAGCAGTTGCCTAACGAACTCTTCCCCCTCCTCCGTGATGCGTAACACCATGCGCCGTCGATCGTGGACGCTCGAAACGCGCGTGATGAGACCCCGGCTCACCAGCGCATCGCTGATGCGCGACATGTTCGCGGGACTCTGCGAGGCGCGCGCGCATAAATCGCTGGGATGGGCGACGCCGTCGGGCTGCGAGAAGAGCGTCGTCAGGACACGAAACTCGGCTTCAGCCAAGCCGAACGGTTTGATCTGCTGTTCGAATTTTGCCGCCATTTCCCGGCCAATGTGCAAGACCAGCCGGCACAGTAAAATCCCCGAGACGGGCAGGTCGGGCATGCGCCGCTTAAGGTTTTGGAGATTGGCCTCCATCAATTCAAATTGAGACGAGCTGCTATTCATTTGTTATCTAACTATTTAATACAACATATTTTACCAAGTGAATATATAATCCGCAAATATCGATCTTGTAATTAAAAACGACACAGGTCATTTTTGCCATGATTGACGCCCTGGATCGTGCGGCGGCCCGGTTTCTGCATATGATTTGCGCCGGGCTGCCCGAAAGTCTACTGTTCGGCGGCGAGGCCGCGGGGGCCCGGCTCGATCGCAAACCGCACGTTGAGCATGTGATCGATACTTTTTTGCTCGGCGCGACACCACGTAAATGATTCGCCAGACTTTCATTCCATGCGGCGCCGCGCTCGCCTGCTTCCTCACCGCCTGTGCGGTCGGGCCAAATTTTAGGAAGCCGGACGCGCCCCGCACCGCCGGTTTCACGCCTCCCGGCGAGATTCCCGCGCAGCTCGCCGCCGGTGCCGCGTCCGACCAAACGCAGCACTTCGTCGAAGGGCTGGACATCCCGGGCCAATGGTGGACGCTGTTTCAATCCCCGGCGCTCAATACTTTGATCGAGCGCGCACTCGCCAACAGTCCGACGCTCGAGGCGGCGACGGCGGCATTGCGCCAAGCCCATGAAACCCTTGCCGCGGAACGCGGCAGCTACTATCCCAGCCTCTCAGCCGCAGCGGGCGTCCAGCGGCAAAAAGTTCCCGGCGCGGCACTGGGTGCACCCCAGGTGCCCTCAATCATCTATACGCTCAACAATGCGACCCTGAACATTTCCTACACCTTGGATCCCTTCGGCGGCATCCGCCGCCAAGTCGAATCGCTCGGGGCACAAGCCGAGTACGAACGCTATGCGCTGGAAGCCGCATACTTGAGCCTGACGGCCAATTTGGTCACGGCCGCGATCACTGAAGCCTCATTGCGCTCGCAACTAGCGGCCACCCAAGACATCGCCGGCTCGCAGCGCCAACAGCTGGATATCACGCAACGCCGCTTCAATGCAGGCGGTGCATCGCGCGCGGATATTCTGCAGCAACAAGCCGTTTTACAAAGCACCCTCGCCACCCTGCCCGCCCTGCGCACGCAGCTCGCGCAGCAGAGAAATCTGCTGGCCACCTACGTCGGTGCGTTGCCGGCGGACTACGCCGGGCCCGAATTCACGCTGGACACACTGGCCTTGCCGGTTGAATTGCCGTTGAGCGTGCCGTCGAAGTTCGTTGAACAGAGGCCCGACGTGCGCGAATACTCCGAGCTGTTGCATGAGGCCACGGCGCAAATCGGGGTGGCCACGGCGAACATGTTGCCTCAGATCACCTTGTCAGGCAGCTATGGCGGAGAGGCGACGAGTTTTTCGAGTGTGTTCTCGCCCGCGTCGGTGGTCTGGAGCCTGGCGGCCTCGGCCACCCAACCGCTATTCAAAGGTGGGCAGTTGCTGCATCAACGCCGCGCTGCCGTGGCGGCGGCGCAGCAAGCCGCCGCCAACTATCGCACCACGGTCATCACAGCGTTTCAAAATGTATCCGACACGTTGTACGCCCTCAAAGGCGACGTGGAGACCCTCGAAGCGCAGGCGCTCGCCGAACGCACCGCGGCGCAGAGCCTGAATTTGGTCCAGGTACAGTACAAGAGTGGTGCCGCCAGCTATCTGCAGGTATTGAGCGCGGAACAGACTTACCAATCGGCCGCCGTCGCGCTCATCAAGGCAAAGGCGCAACGCTACGCCGATACGGCCGCCCTATTTCAAGCACTCGGCGGCGGCTGGTGGAATCGCAACGACGTCGCTGCCAACACAACCGATGCGCGCAAGGAGCCCTAAGTGAGTTCAATGGATACCGCGCCGCCTAGGGCGATGATCAAACCGATCGTGATCATGATCGTCGCCGTCGCCCTGCTGCTCGGCGCGATTTTCGGCGTGCAACGTTACTTCGGCGGCATGTTCAAGAAGAATATGGCCGCGGCGGCTTCGGCGCCGCAAACCGTCTCGACCATCGAGGCCGCCACCACGGCGTGGCAACCCTTCATTCAATCGACCGGCACCCTGCGGGCGGTCCGCGGCGCCGACCTCTCGGCGCAGGCCTCGGGCGTGGTCGATGAAATCGCCTTTGATTCGGGCAACGAAGTGGCCTCCGGCAAAGTGCTGCTGCGGCTCAAACCGAACGACGACTATGCCAAGTTGCAGCAGCTGCAAGCGGCCGCCGATCTGGCCGACCAGACTTACAAGCGCGACCAGGAGCAATTTGCGGCGCGGGCAATCAGCCAGGCCAATATTGATACCGACGTCTCGACCTTGAAGTCGGCGCGCGCGCAGGTGGCTGCGCAGCAGGCGCTGATCGACGAGAAAATCGTCAAAGCGCCGTTTGCGGGTCGGCTGGGCATTCGACAAGTCGACATCGGCCAATACCTCACCGCGGGGACCACGGTCGTGACCTTGCAGGCGCTCGATCCGATCTTGGTCGACTTTTATGTGCCGCAGCAGGCCCTCGCGCAAATGAAAATCGGACAGCCGGTATCGGCCACCGTCGATACCTACGCGCAACAGCCATTTGCCGGTGCGATCGAGGCCATCAACTCCAAGGTTGATCCCAGCAGCCGCAATGTCCAAGTGCGCGCCACGCTGCACAATCCCGATAAACGTCTGGTGCCCGGCATGTTCGCGGATGTCCGCGTCCAGTACGGCGAGAAGAGCGACCAAATTACGCTGCCGCAGACGGTCGTCACCTACAACCCGTTCGGCGACACCGTGTTCGTGGTGGAAAAGAACGGCGTCGACGACAAGGGCAACGCGCGCTTGACGGTTCAGCAACGCTTCGTCAAGTTGGGCGCCACGCGCGGCGACCAGGTTGCGATCTTGAGCGGCATCAAGCCGGGCGAGATCGTGGTCAGCGCGGGCCAGATGAAGTTGCGCAACGGCGCGGTGGTGGCCATCAACAACGATGTCGTGCCCGCCAACAGCCCCAATCCCAACCCGCCGAACGAGTAGAGCTTGAGCACCTCGTGAACTTTACCGACCTATTCATCCGACGTCCCGTGCTGGCGTCCGTGGTCAGTCTCGCCATTCTGGTACTGGGCTTGCGATCCTTTACCGCCCTGCAGGTGCTCGCCTACCCGAAGACGGAAAACGGCATCGTCACCATTTCCACCGCGTATCCGGGCGCGGACCCCGAGTCCATCGCCGGCTTCATCACCACGCCGATCGAGACGGCGGTCGCGCAAGCGAACGGCATCGACTACATGACGTCCGTCAGCCAAAGCAGCGCCAGCACGATCACGGTCAATCTTCGCCAGAACTACGACACGTCCAAGGCAGCAGGCGAGATCAACATCAAGGTCAATTCGATCTTGAACCAGTTGCCGAGCGGCGCCCTGCAGCCGACGATCACCGTGAAGGTCGGACAGACGACCGATGCCATGTACCTGGCTTTTCGCAGCGACACCCTCGAATCGAACCAGATCACCGATTACCTGACCCGGGTCGTCGTCCCGCAGTTGCAGGCGGTCGCCGGGGTGCAAACGGCCGAGCTGATCGGCAACCAAACCTTCTCGCTGCGCGCCTGGATCGATCCAAACAAGCTGGCCTCCTATGGTTTGACCGCCACCGACATCTTCGCGGCGCTGGGAAACAACGACTACATTTCCGCGGTCGGCAACACCAAGGGCGAAATGGTGCAGGTGACGCTCACCTCCACCAGCAATCTGCATTCACTGAATGAATTCCAAAATCTGATCGTCAAGCAGATCAACGGCAGCAACATCCGCCTGAGCGATGTGGCCGAAGTCACGCTGGGCGCAGACAGCTACGAAGCCAAGGTGCGCTTTGACGGCAAGAACGGCGTGTTCATCGGCATCCAGATCGCACCGACCGCGAATCTCTTGACCGTCATCCAAGGCGTCAGAGCGAAACTTCCGGAGATCGAATCGCAATTGCCGCAAGGATTGGAAGCGCACGTTGCCTACGATTCGACCAATTTCGTGAACGCCTCCATACACGAGGTGGCCGTAACGCTGATCGAGGCCTTGATCATCGTGATGTGCGTCATTTTTGCGTTCCTCGGTTCGCCGCGCTCGGTGCTGATTCCCGTGGTCGCCATTCCGCTTTCCTTGGTGGGCACGCTCGCCATCATGCTGGCGCTCGGATTCTCCATCAACTTGCTCACGCTGCTGGCGCTGGTCCTGGCCATCGGATTGGTGGTCGACGATGCCATCATCGTGGTGGAGAATGTGAACCGGCATTTGGAGGACGGGACACCGCCCGTGGCCGCGGCGATGCAGGCCGCGCGTGAACTGGCCAGCCCCATCGTCGCCATGACCGTCGTGCTGTTGGCGGTTTATATCCCGATCGGGTTTCAGGGTGGGCTGACCGGCGCGCTGTTTACGGAATTCGCCTTTACCCTGGCGGGCGCGGTGACGGTTTCCGCCATCATCGCCCTGACGCTGTCGCCCATGATGTGCTCCCGTTTGCTTCACGCGCAGCGTGCGGACCGGCAAAATTGGGAGTCCCACATCATCAAGTTCATCGACACCCGCTTCGACCGCCTGCGCAGCGGCTACCAACGCCGCCTCGAACGCAGCCTGCGCTATACGCCGGTCACCGCGCTGTTCGTCGTGGTGATCATGCTGAGCATTTTCCTCTTGTATCGCAGTGCGCGCAGCGAGCTCGCGCCGCAGGAGGATCAGGGCTTCGTGCTGGCACAGCCGACCTACGCCCCCGACGCGACCCTGCAGCGGAAAACCCTGTACGGCGACCAGGTTTACAAAGTGATCAAGTCGATGGACGGCGTGCTATCGGTGTTCCAAATCGATGCGCCGGGGCAGTCCTTCATCGGTGTGCCGCTGGTGCCGCGCAACGAGCGCAAGCTGGGATCGACCGCGATCCAAAACATCCTGCAGCAAAAACTCAATCAATTGCCCGCGCAGAAGTTTGCGGTTTTTCAACAACCCTCCCTGCCCGGCGCATTCGGCTTGCCGGTACAGTTCGCCATCAAGACCACCGAGCCCGCGGCGCGGCTGAACGACGTGTCGCGCGCTTTTCTCGACACCGTCATGAAAAGCGGCCTGTTCATGTTCATCGACAGCGACTTGAAGATCGACGCGCCGCAATCGGTGATCGAAATCGATCGCGACAAGACGGCACAACTGGGCCTCACGATGAGCCAAGTGGGCGCTTCGCTCGGCAGCTTATTGGGCGGCGGTTACGTCAATTACTTCAGCATGCAGACAAGATCCTACAAGGTGATTCCGCAGGTTGCGCGAATCTCGCGCCTGAACCCCGATCAGTTGCTCGACTATCCGATCGCCACGGTCAACGGTATTCCCGTGCCGCTGTCGACGATTGCGACCATCCGGCGCGAGACCGTGCCGGAAACCTTGAATCACTTTCAGCAGCTGAATGCCGCTACATTGGCGGGCGTGCCGGCTCCGGGCGTTTCGCAGGCCGAAGCGCTGAAGTATTTGCAGGACTTGGCGGCGCGTACGCTGCCTCAAGGCTACTCCGTCGACTATGGCGGCCAGCTGCGCCAGTTTCTGGCGGAGTCCGGCGGGGTGATGGCGACCTTCGGCTTTGCCATCATCATCGTCTTCCTGGCACTCGCGGCGCTGTTCGAAAGCTTTCGCGATCCTCTGGTGATTTTGATCTCCGTGCCGCTGTCGATCGCGGGCGCGCTCATTTTCATCGCCCTCTTCGCGACATTGAACATCTATACGCAGGTAGGCCTGGTGACGCTCATCGGCTTGATCAGCAAGCACGGCATCTTGATCGTCGAGGTCGCGAATGAACAGCAACACAGCGGGAAAACCAAGGGGGCGGCGATCGTGGCGGCTGCCAGCATCCGGCTGCGGCCCATTCTGATGACGACGGCCGCGATGGTACTGGGCGTTCTGCCGCTGGTATTCGCGAGCGGCGCGGGGGCCGCATCGCGCTTCGCGATCGGCTTGGTCATCTCGACCGGTCTGGCCATCGGCACGCTGTTCACGCTGTTCGTCGTCCCCGGCGTCTATATGCTCATCGGCGCCGATCATTCGGCGCATACGCCGGAAGAGGCTGCGGAACTCCCGGCACCTTCAACCTAAATTCAATCTAATTCAACAAGATAGAATTGACATGTTATTGCGTTTCTAGAAAACGCCTCCGATTCGGCTTTCAATCGCGATGTGGACGCACTTCAAATGTTTGACAAAATCCGCGTTGCGTTTCCGCGATTGTCTTGTATATTCCAGTCGCAGAGTCTTGATTTAACAAGACTCCTCGTGAGCTGGCAGCCTCGAAACCACTTTAGGTTTGCGTCTTTGTTTACCGTGGAGTTTTATGATCACTGCTTGGGAATGTTTCCACTGCGCCACTCTGGAATTGGTGCGTTCGACACCCATCAAGCAGCGTCTGGTCTGTGCCTACCGTCGATACCTTGCTTCACTGCCGGCTGATCAGGTTCCGACCGAGGCGCGCGAATCATACGGGCAAGTCATTCGCAGTCTTTGCGGCGTGCAGCCGTTGCGCGGCGAGGATGCCGTGGCCGCTTCGGTGCGCAAGATGTCGAATCAGGAAGCGGACGAGTGCGCCGCACAGATTGTCGAAATCTTCGGTCTCATGTGCAAAGCGCAGCACGGCGCAACGCGTACCAGCACGGTGGTGCAACTACATTCCGTGGAACGTGCAGCCGACGAATTCACCGCTCCTGCCGCCCTGATCGCCAGCAACTAGGAACCTGTTCCTGGTCAATCGAGCTTGAAGTCGATCGTGTCCCAGCGCGTCGTTTCTTGATGGCGCGCCTGGCGGCGCAGCGCGTCGATCAAATTGCGTTCGTTCCAGGCGCTCACTTCATCGGCGAGATCCTTGATGGCCTTCGGCAGCGGCTCCGTGGAACCAAAATTCTCCATAGCCACGACAGGCTTGTCCGCCGCCTTGGCGAAGTTCATTTGGAACAGGACCAGTTCCGGCGCCATGCGGTAGACGGCCGGCAGGACGACGATGACTTCGCAGGGAGCGATTTGCCGGCGCAAATCCTCGCGCTGTGATTCCTTGTCGATCGGCTGCTTGGCCTGCGGCTGGCTGGTGTTGAAATAGTAAAAAGTACCTGACGCTTCGAGGTACTCAAAGACCCGAGTGTAGTCGTCATTCTCCAGCCACGCATGGGTAACGAACAGGCGGATAGGATTGGCCGACATACCGCTAGTGTAACGTGACGATGGGCATGCGCGAAGCGTCGCGCGCCAGATACAATGCCTGGTGCGATTGCTGATCTACAACATTCGTTATGCCACCGGGACCGGGCCCGCCTTCCACCTTCCGGTGCCCGGCGCCGGCTACCTTCGCTCCAGCCGGCAGGTGCTGTCGCGCATCACGGATTTCATCAAGGAACAGGACCCGGACGTGGTCGGGCTCATCGAAGTCGACACCGGCTCGATCCGCACGGGAATGATCAATCAGGCGGATTTTATTGCGCGCTCGCTCGGCCACTACTCGACCTATGAGTGCAAATATGGCGTGGAATCGGTCAATCACATGGTGCCGATCGTACGCAAACAGGCCAATGCATTTCTGGCGGCGCCGCGCGTTCGAGGCGAGCGATTCCACTATTTCGATACCGGCATCAAGCGCCTCATCATCGAATTGGAACTCGATGACATCGCCATATTCCTGGTGCATTTGTCCTTGAAGTTCCGGCACCGCCAATATCAACTGCGCTACCTCTACGATCTGGTGCGCAAGACCGCCAAGCCGGTGATCGTCGCCGGGGACTTCAACACCTATTGGGGCGATCACGAAATCTACCTGTTCACCCAGGCCGCGGGCCTGCGCAGCGCCAATACCGAGGGGCTGTTTTCCTACCCAAGCCGCAGTCCCCGCAAGGAATTGGATTTCATCTTGCATAGCGCGCAGATTCAGGTGAACCGCTTCGAAATACCGGCGGTGCAGTTCTCGGATCACCTGCCGTTGGTTTGCGACTTCACGATTCTGGATGGAGCCCTGCAAGCCGCATGAGCAACTGGGACCTGCAAATCGACGCCGACCGGGTTGCGTGGCTGACCGCCGATATGACCGGCAGCTCTGCCAATGTGCTGTCGGGCGTCATGGTCCGGGAATTGGCGGCAACACTCACGGAGATCGCCGCGCAGCGGCCGGTGGGGATGATCGTGCAGTCGGCTAAAACCAGCGGATTCATCGCCGGCGCCGACATCAAAGAATTCGTGCAGATCCGCTCGCCCGAGGAAGGCTACGTTCTGGTGCGCGCCGGCCAGTCGGTCATGCAACAGCTCGCGGATCTTCCTTGTCCGACCGTGGCCGCGATCCGCGGCTTTGCCTTGGGCGGCGGCTTGGAACTGGCTTTGGCCTGCACCTACCGCCTCGGCGCCGACGAGCCTTCGTTGTCGTTGGGACTGCCGGAGGTGCTGCTCGGCATTCACCCCGGATTCGGCGGAACGGTCCGAAGCGTGCAACTCATCGGGGTGCGGCCGTCGTTGGAACTCATGCTCAAAGGGCGGCCGTTTCGCGGCGGGCAGGCGCTGCGCGTTGGGCTGCTGGATGAACTCGCGCCGCCCGCGGAGCTCGCGGCGCGTGCCAAGGCGCTGCTGTTGCGGCGCCCGCCGCAACAGCGACCGCCGCTCATTGACCGGCTGATGAACTTCAGCGTGGCGCGGTCCTTCGTAGCCGACAAAACCAATGCGACACTGCGGCGCAGCGTTCGGCGCGAGCACTATCCTGCCCCCTATGCCATCGTGGATCTCTGGCGGCGCCATGGCGCCGCGGGCGCCGCCGCTTACGAGGCGGAGGCGCGCTCGATCAGTGAATTGATGTGTTCGTCTTCATCGCGCAATCTAGTGCGCGTTTTTCTGCTGCAGGATCGGCTCAAAGGCTTGGGCGGCAATTCGAGCGCCGCTTTCAAGCACGTCCATGTCGTCGGTGCCGGCGTCATGGGCGGCGATATTGCCGCCTGGTCGGCCTTTCGCGGGCTGACGGTGACGTTGCAGGATCGAAGCGAAGAATTGATTGCACCTGCCATGCTGCGCGCCACGGCCTTCTTTGAAAAGCGTCTCAAGGATCCGGCCGCCGCCGCCGCCGCGGCGTCGCGCCTCACGATGGACGTGCAAGGCGATGGCGTTGCCGACGCCGACGTGGTGATCGAAGCCATATTTGAGAACGTTGCGGCAAAGCAGGCGCTGTATGCGGATCTGGAACCCAAGCTCAAAGCCTCGGCAATCCTGGCAACCAACACTTCGAGCATCGAAATCGAGACTTTGAGCCGGAATCTCACGGATCCCAGCCGATTGGTCGGCATTCACTTCTTCAATCCCGTGGCGCAGTTGCCGCTGGTGGAGGTGGTGCGCGGCGCAAGCACCCGCGCACAAGTGGTAACCGATGCACTCAAGTTCACCCGCAAGCTCGATAAGCTGCCATTGCCCTGCAAGAGCGCGCCCGGATTCGTGGTGAACCGCATTCTCACGCCGTACATCAACGAGGCTTTGTTCGCGCTCGAAGCCGGCATACCGGCGGAAGTCATCGATCGCACCGCTGTGCGGTTCGGCATGCCGATGGGGCCGATTGAGCTGACGGACGTGGTCGGACTGGACGTCTCGCTGAACGTCGGACGAGTCTTGAGTGCTGCCTTCCAGCGCGAAATTCCCCAGATCTTGATCAAACTGGTGGAGCAGAAAAAACTCGGCCGCAAGAGCGGCGAGGGTTTCTACCGTTGGCACGACGGCAAGGCGCAAAAGCATGACGTCAACAACGCCGTCGCCCCCGCGGATTTGGAAGATCGGCTGATGTTGCCGCTGCTGAATGAAGCGGTTGCCGTGATTCGCGAAGCGACGGTGCAGGACGCCGATTTGTTGGACGCCGGTGCGGTATTTGCGACCGGGTTCGCACCTTTTCGCGGCGGCCCGCTGCACTACGCCGAGCAGCGGGGCGTCACGGAGGTAGTCAATCGGCTGCACGAGCTCGCGGATCGTTACGGCGAGCGCTTCAAGCCGGATGCCGGCTGGGGCCTGATTTCGGCTTAGGAGCGTTGCGATGTGAACCACTGCTGGCGTGCGCCTACGCCGCGTATGGTAGCATCCGCAGGCAAAATCATAGGGTTGAACGCCTAGGGGCAAAAGAAATTTTTCGATGGACGAGCGACCGGTAGACCTTGCTGTTTTGAAGACTTTCTCGCCGCTTGACGGCCTGAAGGCGGAAAACCTGCACGCGCTCGCCCGCAAAACCGTGGTGCGCGAATTGGGCGCAGGTCGTTTGCTGTTCAAGGAAGGCGACACCGATAAACGCACCTTCTATCTCGTGAACGGCCAAGTCGAGCTGCGCGCCGACGATCGGGTCATGGGTGTGATCAGGTCCGGCACCGCGGAAGCACGCGCGGCGCTTGCGCCCGGTTTGCCGCGAAAATTTACGGCGCGCGCCGCGATGGATGTCGAATACATCATGATCGACAGCGATCTGCTGGACGTGCTGTTGACCTGGGATCAGACCGGCCAATACGAGGTGGCGGAACTACGCGGCGACGGCATGGACGTCACCGGCGATTGGATGACGACGCTTCTGCAAACCAAGGCATTTCATCGCATCCCCCCGGCCAACATTCAAGCCATCTTCATGCGCATGCAGCGCATCAACTACCGCGCCGGCGATGTGGTCATCAAGCAAGGCACCGAAGGCGACTTCTTCTACGTGGTCGTCGCCGGCAAATGCATCGTGACGCGCGAGACTCCTCTGAACAAGGAAGGCATCAAACTCGCGGAATTGGGCCCTGGCGACAGCTTCGGCGAGGAAGCATTGATTGCGGAGGCCAAGCGCAACGCCACCGTAACCATGTCCACCGATGGTACTTTGATGCGCCTCGGCAAGCATGACTTTCAGACGCTGCTCAATGAGCCGCTGCTGCAGTGGGTCGACCAGCAAAAGGCGCGGGAAATCGTCGCGAGCGGCGGCAAGTGGCTGGATGTGCGCCTGCCCAGCGAATTTCAAAATTTCCGCATTGACGATGCCGTGAACATTCCGCTGTATTTCATCCGCTTGAAGATCAACGCGCTGGACAAAAACACCCAGTACGTCGTGTGCTGCGACACCGGCCGGCGCAGCTCTGCCGCCGCCTATATTTTGAGCGAACGCGGATTCGAGGCGTACGTTTTGAAAGGCGGACTCGCGGCGAGCGAAGCCGCCCGCTCGCGCAGTGGCTGAAGACCCCACGCCCGATCCGGGCGCAGACAGAGGGCCCAACAGCTACGCCCCGAAGCCGCGGTTCGAATACCGGCCACCATCGTTCCTGTGGGAGCACCGCTACCTTTTGACTATTTTTGCGCTCGCGCTCATCGTCGCGACGGTGTTGCTGTTCCGTGCGCCGCACAGGCAGCTGACGATTGAGCCGCCGCCGCCCCCACCCGTTTACATAGAACCGATTCAGGAACGGCCGTCTCCGAGTACTCACTAGGTCCGCCCGGCGAGGGAACGCAAATGAAATCGATTGTTTTGGCGGCGGTTGCGACGCTATCGGCGTGCACCACCAGCAGCATCAAAGAAACCGACTGGCCAAGTCGGGCAAACCAATCGCTCGCGAACGAGGAGATTGGTGCGAGTGCTTTCACTCACGAGTACGACTATCAGCTGAGTCGCTTATGGCGCGACATGCCGGAATATGCGGCGTTGATCGGGCAAAAACATGACAGGAATCTGCGCGCAGTCAGTGCTGTTGCCCCGAAATATCCTTTCTGGCTGGCTATGAACAATGTCAAAGCGCGGGTCAAGGTGTCTTTCATTGTGGGAATCGACGGCAACGTTGAAGACGCTCGGCTACTCGAATCATCCGACTCGAGGTTCGATATGCCAGCCATCGAAGCGATTCGCAACTTCAAGTTCATTCCGGCGGAAGGTCCGGCGGGTCCGGAACAGGCGATGAGTTATCTGACCTTTAATTTCGCAGGTCGGCCGGCAAAAGCGCACGCTCAGCACCCTAATCCGGATCCCAGTGGAGTCCTGCCGCCCAGGCAGTCAATCGTGGAGCAGGCCGCCCCTCAGACCAAGCCCCCGAACTAGCCCGGAAATGGGCCGGCTCACATGGTATGCGTGGGCTTATCTCCGCCGAGTGCGCCGGCCAGATAGTTTTCGATTTTCTTCTGCGTGTTGCCGCGATCCTGATCGCTGAACTGCACTCCGATACCGGCTGTTCTCTTTCCCTGCGCGCCCTTTGGGGTCATCCAGATCACGCGTCCGGCGACCGGCAGTTTTTCTTCCTCGCCCATGAGATTCAGCAGCATGAACACTTCATCGCCCAACCGATAATTGCTATTGGTGGGAATGAACAGTCCACCGTTCTTGACGAAGGGCATGTAGGCGAGATACAGCGCGCTCTTGTCCTTGATGGTAAGCGTCAGGAGACCGGGTTTATTACTTGGACTTCTCAATTCCTACAATTCCCACGATTGTTTCACTTTCCCAGCGCTGCGCGACCGCCAACCAGCAAGGCTTCCAGGGCCAGCTGCTGATTCATACCGGTCGACGCGAGACGCCTGACGTCCCGCGCGGCGTCCAGCAGCTCGAATAGGGCTCTTATCTTGGGCTTAAGTAAAGCGCCAGGCAAGCGGACCGGTTCCGCAGTTTGATGCGAAGTCAGGCCTCCCAGTGCCGCACGTACGCGCTGTGTGATCCAGTTCTCAAGCCAAGTGATACGCATGCCCGGATTGGATCTCAGCCACCGCTCCGCCAGCAGCGTGATGTCCACCGAACCCTCCGATAGTTCGGCAATGCTCTGGCGCATGTCGGCATCGATGGTGGACAAGCCCTCGGCGTCCAGCTGCATCGCCAAGAGCGGCGCCCCGCCGGCTAGCGCCAGCGCCGCGCTCCACGGTGCCGTCGCCGCTGAATTCGCATTGAGCCACGCTATCGCGGCGTCCGCCGGCGGCGGCCGCAGGCTCAGGCGCAAGCAACGGCTGGCGATGGTTGCAGGCAAGCGGTGATTGGGGCGCGCGATCATGATGAGCATGGTGCGCGGCGCAGGCTCCTCCAAGGTCTTCAAGAAAGCATTGGCGCCGTTGGCATTCAACGCCTCGGCGCCCTCGATGACACCCACCTTATAGCCGCCGCGATAGCTCTTGAGCGTCAGGGACTCGATCAGTTCGCGCACCTGGTCGACCTTGATCTGCTGTGCCTCATCCTCGAGACGCACGCCGTGCACATCGGGATGCGTGTCGGAGCGCAGCAAACGGCACGAAGCGCATGCATCGCAAGGCCGCTCGCCCGACGACTCGCACAACGCCAAAGCCGTGCTCCAATTCGCCAACTGCTCCGCGCCTAATCCCGGCGCGCTCAATAGCAGCAGCGAATGCGGCAAGCGGCCGGCTTGGAACGCCGCGCGCATGCGCTGCTGCGCATCCTTGAGCCATGGCAGGGAATCGGCGCTCAAGAAATCCATGAGCGTGCCTGCAACTGCTCAAGAATGCGCGCGCTGACTTCGGCGACGCTTTGCGTCGCATCGACGAGCACGATACGGCTGGGCTCCGCCGCCGCACGACTCAAGTAGACAGCCCTCACTCGCTCAAAAAACTCACCTCGTTCGCGCTCGAAACGGTCCGAAGCGGAACCGGCATTTCGCTTCGCGGCGCGTGCCAAGGCGCTTTCCACCGGCGCGTCCAGCAAAATGGTGAGGTCCGGACGCCGTGCGCCTTGAACCATGCTTTCCAATTCGCGGATCGGTTCTGCGCTCAATTGCCGCCCGCCGCCTTGATACGCATAGGTCGCGTCGGTAAAGCGGTCGCAAATCACCCACCGCCCGGCTTGAAGATTGGGTTCGATGTGATTTGCAAGGTGCACGGCGCGAGCGGCGAACATCAGCAACAGCTCCGCGGCCGGCGGCAATGTCTCCTCGCGCGCCGTCAGCACGACTTGGCGGATGCTCTCGGCCAAAGGCGTCCCGCCGGGTTCCCGCGTCACCACGTGCGCTATGTCGCGCGCGTTCAACACACTCGAGAGCCGCGCCACCTGCGTGGTCTTGCCCACGCCCTCGATTCCCTCGAACGTCACGAATTTCCCCGCCGCGCTCATCGCGGCGCGTCCTGCGCCGCTTTGCGCTGGTGGGCAACATACGCTGCCACGGCCGCGTTGTGCTGCTCGAGCGTCGCGGAGAACACGTGGCTGCCATCGCCCTTCGTCGAGGCGACAAAATAGATGGCATCGGTCTTTTCAGGTCGCGCGGTCGCGCGGATCGCCGCTGCGCCGGCCAGCGCAATGGGCGTCGGCGGCAACCCCGCGCGGGTATAGGTGTTATAGGGCCCGTCGGTTTGCAAATCCACCGAGTGAATATTCCCATCGTAGCGCTGGCCCAGCCCGTAGATCACGGTGGGGTCGGCCTGCAACCGCATGCCGATGCTGAGGCGATGCAGATACAAACCGGCAATCTTGGGCAATTCTTGCGCCAATCCGCTCTCCTTCTGGACGATGGAAGCCATGATCAACAGCTCGTTGGAACTGTGCAGCGGCAGATCCGGGTCGCGATCCTTCCAGGCTGCGTCCAACTCGTGCACCAGCGCCGCATGCGCTTGGCGCAACAACTCGACGTCGTTGGTGCCGCCGATGAAGCGGTACGTCTCGGGCAAAAACTGTCCTTCGGCATCGGTGCCCGGACTTCCTAGTTTCGCCATGACCTCTGCGGCTTGTGCGGCAAAACCCGCCTGGGCCGGCAAGGTAACGGCGACGTCCGGATTGCGCGGCAACGCCTCGAGCAAATCCTGCACGCGCCAGCCGTCGACGATCGTGAACGAATGCAGCAGCACTTGACCGTTCACCATTTTCGTCAGCAGCTCGCGCGGCGTCGTGCCGGGCTGGATTTCATATTCACCTGCCTTGACGGCCGACGCCAACCCCTTCAGGCGTGCATACAGGGTCCAGGCTCTGGGGTTGGCGACGACGCCCTGTGCGGCCAATTCACCGGCAACGTGCGCAAAACTTGCTCCCGACGGCACCTTGAAGCGCAGCGGCGCCGTGAGCCGCAATGGCGTGTCGAGACTGCGGACGCCTAAGATTACCGTCGTGGCCGCGGCTGCGGCCAGCAGCAACACAACCAGCAAAACGGCGATGCGGCTCAAAGCCGGCGGAAAATCAGCGAACCGTTGGTGCCACCGAACCCGAATGAATTGGAGAGGGTGTAGTTGAGCGACATGGGACGAGCCGTGTTCGGCACGTAATCAAGGTCGCAGCCCTCGCCTGGCTGGTGGAGATTGATGGTTGGCGGCGCCACCTGGTCACACAACGCCAGCACCGAGAAAATCGCCTCGACTGCGCCGGCTGCGCCCAGCAAGTGTCCGGTCATCGACTTCGTCGAGCTGACCGCGAGATCATCGGCGGCGTTGCCGAACGCGCGCCGGATCGCGAGTGTTTCAGCGCGGTCGCCGAGTTCCGTCGACGTGGCGTGGGCATTGACGTATTGCACCTGCTCGGGATTCAACTGCGCATCGGTCAGCGCGCCCGCCATGGCCTTGCGCGCGCCCTCGCCGTCTTCCGGCGGCGCGGTGACATGGTAGGCATCGCCGCTCATCCCGAATCCAACCACCTCGGCATATATCCTTGCGCCGCGCGCCGTTGCGTGTTCGTATTCCTCGAGCATCATGGCGCCCGCACCGTCGCCCATGACAAATCCGTCGCGATCCTTGTCCCAGGGGCGGCTTGCTGCCTGCGGATCGTCATTGCGCTGCGAGAGTGCTTTCGCCTGCGCGAAGCCGCTCATACCGGTGACACAGGTTGCCATCTCCGACCCGCCTGCCAACATCGCATCCACTTCGCCCCACTGGATCATGCGCATCGCAAGCCCCAGCGCATGCGTCGAGGTGGTGCAGGCGGTCGCGACCGCCAGGTTGGGGCCCGTGACCTTGAAGATGATGGATAAGTGTCCGCCGACCAAATTGATGATGCTGGCCGGAATGAAAAACGGCGATACCTTCTTCGGAGAGTGCGTGTCCATATATCGGTCGTACGCCTCTTCGATGGATTCCAGGCCGCCCATGCCCGATCCCATCATGATGCCGACGCGTTGTGTGTTGGCCTCGGTGACTTCAAACCCGGAATCGCGCATGGCCTGAATGCCCGCCACCACACCGTACTGCATGAAGGCGTCCATGCGTCGCGCATCCTTCGGCGACATGTAGGGTTCCAAATCCAGCTTCCTGACTTCGCCGCCGAAGTGCGTCGGAAAGTTGGTGGTGTCGAACCTCTCGATCGTTGCGATGCCGCTGCGCCCGGCCAGGATGTTGGCCCAGGCAGTCGCAACGTCATTGCCTACCGGCGAGACGATTCCAAGACCTGTAATGACGACGCGCCGCCTGCTCACTACCCACCCCTAATAGGATTTAAGCAAAGGAACGGATTGCGGGGTCGACAGCGCTTCAGGCCTTGCCCTTATGCGAATTGATGTAGTCGATTGCCTGCTGCACCGTGGTGATCTTTTCGGCGTCTTCATCCGGAATTTCCGTCTCGAATTCTTCCTCGAGCGCCATCACCAGTTCCACCGTGTCCAGCGAGTCGGCCCCCAAGTCGTCGACGAACGAGGCATCATTGGTCACTTCTTCTTCTTTCACACCCAACTGCTCGGCCACGATCTTTTTAACCTGCTGCTCAACAGTACTCATCGTTATGGTGTCCTCTCGGAATTGCTATTCATGCGGTTTTCTCGACCCCCGCGACCAGTGGTATCGACCGGGCGCGTATTTTATGTGAACGCGGCGACTACGGCTACCTTCGCGGCATATTTGGTACCCGGCACGTCTTGGCCGCCTTGACAAAAACTTGCAAGTAAGGGCCCAAAAGCACTCATGGCATGTACATGCCGCCATTCACATGCAGTGTCTCGCCCGTTATATAAGCCCCATCGGCCGAGCATAAGAACGCCACCGCGGCGGCAATATCGGCCGGCTGGCCCAGTCTCCCCAGGGGTATTTGGGCATTCAACGCCGCATGCTGCGCCTCGTTCAGCGCGCGCGTCATGTCCGTGTCGATGAATCCGGGGGCGATGGCATTGACCGTGATGCCTCGCGAACCGACCTCCCGGGCCAACGATTTGGTGAAACCGAGGATGCCCGCCTTGGCCGCGGCATAGTTGGCCTGGCCGGGATTGCCGGTCAATCCAACCACAGAAGTGATGCTGACGATGCGGCCCTTGCGCGCTTTCATCATCCCGCGCAGCACAGCTTTGGAGAGCCGAAATACCGAGGCCAGATTCGTTTGCATGACGGCATCCCAATCGTCCTGCTTCATTCGCAGCAACAGGCCGTCGCGGGTGATTCCGGCATTGTTGCAAAGAATGCCGATCGCGCCTTCCTTGCCCTCGATGTCCGCCATCAAGGCATCGATCGACTCCTGGCTGGTCACGTTCAGCACGGCGCCGCGGCCGCCGCGTGCACCAAGATTTTCGGTGATGCGGGCGGCCCCCTCGACGGTGGTCGCCGTGCCGATCACCCGTGCGCCCTCTGCAGCCAGGCGCTCCGCAATGGCCGCGCCGATGCCGCGCGAGGCTCCGCTCACCAAGGCAATCTCTCCGTTCAGCATAGTCAAGCCACCACGGCCAGCGCCTCATCGAAAGCCTGCGGATCTTCGAGCGCCAGCATTTTAAGATCCCGATTTTTGTCGATGCGCCGGTTCAGTGCCGTCAACACTTTGCCGGGCCCGCACTCGATAATCTGCGTTGCGCCCGCGGATATCATGGTGCGCACGGTTGCCGCCCAATACACCGGCGTCGGCAACTGCTTCACCAAGCCTGCGCGGATGTCGTTCGCGTTCATGTGGATCTTGCAATCCACGCCGTAAACCTGGATGTCGGAGCGTTCCGCCACCGGCGTGCCTTCCAGCCGGATTCGCAATTTTTCGGCCGCGGGTTTCATCAGCGAGCTGTGGGCGGGAACACTCATGGGCAGCGCCATCGCGCGGCGTGCGCCTTTTGCGCTGGCGATCTCGATCGCTCGCGCCACGGCGGTCGCCAGACCCGCAATCACCACCTGTCCCGGTGCGTTGAAATTGACTGCTTCCACCACTTCGCCTTGCGAGGCTTCCTGGCACGCGGCTTCCACATCCGCGTCCTCGAGTCCCAAAATAGCCGCGATGCCGCCTTGGCCGCTCGGCACCGCCGCTTGCATGAGCTCACCGCGGTATTTCACCAAGTCGACCGCGCTCTTGAAATCCAAATAATCCGCAGCCACCAGCGCGCTCCATTCCCCGAGACTATGGCCTGCCATCATTTTCGGTGCCGCGCCGCCCCGTTCGCGCCACAGCCGGTAGGTCGCGACGCCCGCGGTCAACATCGCCGGCTGAGTGCACTCGGTGGAATTGAGCAACTCCGCCGGGCCTTCCTGGCATCGCTGCCAGAGATCGTATCCCAGCACGCCGCTTGCCTCGGCAAAAGTAGCCGCAATGATGGGCGATATCCGCGCCAAGGCGCTCATCATGCCGATGGACTGGGAGGCTTGGCCGGGAAATACGAACGCGAGCGACATGTGTTTTTCGATCCTTATGCGGAGCGCCGGCGAATTATAGCGGCCCGCCACGCCAGTGCAGCGCCAACCGCAAATCCGCACGCCGCACCATACAAATGGGCGTCCACCACGACCAAGGGCGTAGGATGCCCGCCCCATTGCTCCCACGCCAATTTGCCGCACAACCCGAAGAGCAGTATCCAGCGATCCCAGGCACGCGTGACGAGATGATTGGCCGTTCCGGCGGCCATGACCGTGTGCAGCACGCCCGAGGCGCCCACGTACCAGCTAACGTGGGGACTCAGCCACCACAGCCCGCTGCTTATCGCCAACGCACCGCTCAAGACGATCGCGCACCACTCCTCCGCGAGGTAATCCTGAGCGAATAAGGCCCAAACCAACACCAGGCCCAGTTCGTTGAGGATCAGGTGGTGCACATCGAGATGCACGATGTGGGCAGTAAGCAACCGCCACCAGCCGCCCGCGGCAATTGCGCTGCGATCATAGCGTAACAATGCGCTGATACTGTCGCCAAGACCCAACACGCCGCCGAGCAGCAGCAAAATGAGAAGCAACCAAATCCAGCGGCCGTGATCCCACTGTAGTGCTGCAGCGACAGGCGCGAAGCGGTTTGCGGCCTTACGGGGCATCGTTGTTCTCTATTTTGCTATGATCCGAGGAATTTTCGAGGTCACTATGCGTCATCGCCAAAGCGGTTTTACCCTTATTGAGATCATGGTCGTCGTGGTCATTCTGGCAGTGCTTGGCGCATTGGTGGTGCCAAATATCTTGGGCAAGGTGGATACGGCGCGCATAACGGCGGCAAAAACCGATATCCGCTCGATCGGCACGGCGTTGGATCTGTACCGTCTCGATAATTTTAAGTACCCGACCACCGAGCAAGGTTTGCAGGCCCTGGTCAAACAGCCTGCCGATCCGACCATCACCAACTATCCCGCGAAGGGCTACTTGAGTCAGGTCCCCAAGGATCCCTGGGGCAATCCGTACCTCTATACGAGCCCCGGTGCCGATGGGCGCGAATACGACATCGTCTCGTATGGTCGTGACGGCAAACCCGGCGGCGAAGGTCCGGACGCGGACATAACGAGCTATTCGCTCGACCAGAAATAAGCCCAAGGAGCCTGTCTGACTAAAAGGCGATGGCCGGCCATGCGCAGCAAGGGCTTCACTCTCGTAGAAATTTTGGTCGTGATGCTGATCATCGCCGTGGTGATTTCGCTTACCGTGCTCTCGGTGACCTCGACCGGGAGGGATAGTCAGCTCGACGAGGAAAGCCGCCGCATCGAGGGGCTGGTCGGACTGCTGCACGAGCGTGCACTCCTGGAGGGCCGCGATTTCGGCTTGAGAATCGAGCCGGCAGCCTATGAGTTCGTCGTCTACGACACGCGTCGCGATCGCTGGCTGATGCTCGACCAGGAACGCGAATTTCGACATCGCGAATTGCCGAAGGGCATCAGTTTTCAGCTGCAGTTGGACTCGCAAACCGTGATCATCAAGCCCGTTGATCGAGACCTGTCGAGCGGCGTGCCGCCCAATCCGCAGATCGCGATTGCTGCGAGCGGCGAAGGCACGCCATTTCGCCTCATCCTGCTGCGCGACGCCACGCAAGCCAAGGCGGCGGTTGATGGAGACTCGCTCGGAAAAATCTCGCGGGAGGGTTCGAACAAAGTGGAAAAGCGCAGTTGATGCAGGCGCGCCGGGCTCGCGGCTTTACCTTGGTCGAAGTGCTCGTCGCGCTGGTGGTCGTGGCGCTGGGTTTGACAGCGCTGATGGTGGCGGTGAACGGCACGGCGCGCACCAGCGGCTTTCTGCGCGATAAATCGTTGGCGCAGTGGATCGCGCTCAATCGCCTGTCGGAAGTGCGGCTCAACGTCACGAAATTCGGCCAAAACACCGACACCGGTGAGCTGGAATTCGGCAGCCGCAAATGGCACTACGATACGCGCTACTTCGATACCAGCATTGCCAGCATGAAACGTGTGGTGGTCCGCGTCTATCGGGGCGATGCCAAGACCAAGGGTAGCCCCCTGGCGCAGGCCGTCGGCTTCCTAGGCAGCTCGCTAGCGACGCCGGGATCAAACCCAGTAGATTGGACCACCGGCATCATGACCTCGCCCGCCGCGGGCACGCCCAACCCCTTGCAACCCGGCCCGGTCGGCAGCACGCCGCCGCCCGGCACTGTGGTACCGACGCCCGCACCCAATCCCACACCGCACCCATGAGCGCACGGTCCCAGAAATTTCCGCACGGTGCAGCCGGTTTCACCCTGGTCGAGATCCTGGTGGCCCTCTTGATTTTGGCGATCATGGCGGGACTGGGATATTCGACCTACCGTGCCGCGCGCATCTCGGCGGAGCGTACCGAAGATTCCCTGCAGCGATCGCGCGAAATCGAATTCGGCATGCGCATCATGGTTGCCGATTTTGCTCAGCTGGTGCCGCGGCCCGTACGCGACATCCTCGGCCAAAGCAGGCTGCCCGCGCTGCGCGGCACATCGGGTGCGGGAAGCGTGACCGTGACCTCGGCCAGCCTCGGTGCGACTAGCAGCGTCAGCTCCAGTTCGAACTCCGGCATCAGCTCCAACTCGGGCGCGACACAAAACCCCGGCTTGACCTTCAATTCCGGCTCGAGCTTTGGATCGACAACCGACCCGAACGCGGTCCCGATGGTTGACCTGACTCGGGCCGGATGGTCGAACACCGCCGGTCAGCAACGCAGCACATTGCAGCGAGTTTCCTACGCCTTGGTGGGCGATGTGCTCAAGCGCAGCTATCAGATCAATTTGGACACGGTGCAGGGCAATAAACCCGTCGTGCAAGATCTCTTGACCGGCGTGAAGGGCGTGCAGCTGCGCTATTTGGACAGCAATCAAGCGTGGCAAAGCCAATGGCCGGAAAGCACGACCATTCAAAACGGCTCGACGGTCGACTGGCAGTCTCGGCCCGTGGCCGTTGAGATCATCATCCAATTCAAGGATTGGGGCGCGATACGCCGCCTCGTTGAGATCTCAGGATGAAGGCGTTCGGGAGCGGCCGGCGGCATCAGCGCGGCGTCGCATTGATCATCGCGCTCATCCTGGTCGCGCTCGCGACTGTGTTGGCGACGAAACTGAGCTTCGACGGCTTTCTCGAATTGCGGCGCACCACCGGCATGATGGCCGCAGAGCAGGCCTTGCATTTCGGCTTGGGCGCCGAGGCGCTGGCCGCGGATGTGCTCATGCAGGATGCGCAAACCAGTCCACAGTTCACCACGTTGGCCGGCCCTTGGGCGCAGGCGACGCAGCCGTTACCCATCACGCCGGACAACAATCCGGAGGGCGAGCCCATCGGTACCATGCAGGGCTCATTGGAAGATATGCAGGGACGCTTCAATCTGAACTCCCTGGCGCGCTTAGGGGCGGATGGCGTCACGGAAGATCCCTTGCCGTTGCAGCAATTCCAGCGTCTCTTAGCCTCGGTCGGCGTCGAACCCAAATGGGCCGGACTGGCGCGCGATTGGCTCGATCAGGATGACGTCGTCGGCAATCCGGACGGCGCGGAGGACACGGTCTACACCTCGCAGACGCCGCCGTACCGCACGGGCAATTGGCCGATGCTGTCGCCCACAGAGCTCATGAATCTGCCGGGCTTTGGCGCCGATCGATATCGAAAAATCGCGCCCTATGTGACCGCGCTGCCCAGCGCCAATACCAAGATCAACCTCTGCACGGCGCCGGCGCTCGTGCTCGAGAGCCTGGTGGAGGGCCTGAACGGCGAGTGGTCGAACAGTCCCGCGGTGCTGACGAGTGAGCGCAAGGCCGGCTGTTTCCCCGACGTGCAGACCTTTACCAACGTGGCCAGCGGTTTTGCGGGACCAAAAGCCATGGCGACCATCGGCAATCCCATCGGCACGCAAAGTCAATACTTCCAGCTCACGACGCGCGTGGCGCTTGGCACTACTGAGTTCACCTTGTACAGTCTTTTGTTTCGCGGCAACTCCAAAGTCACGCCGCTGCTGCGATCATTCGGGACGCCTTAAGCACATGCCGCAATCTTTGTTATTACGCCTCCCGCCGCCGGGCCAAGAAGAGACCGAGTGGCTGATACTCGATGAGAGCGGCGCACCGACACCGACCCGTCAGCGGGGATCCTTGAGTCTGGCGGCCGCGGTTTGGCGCTCGGGACGGGTGGTGGTGCTCGCCCCGGCAACACAGATTTTGCTGGCCGAACCGGAATTACCTCCCGGCGGGGGCGCCAAGCTTGCACGCGCCGTTCCGTTCGCGCTCGAGGAACAATTGACGGAAGACGTCGACCAATTGAGCTTCGCGATCGGACATCGCCGCGGCACCGGCACCGTACCGGTGGCGGTGGTGGCGCGCTCCGTGCTGCAGGGCTGGATTGCGGATTTGAGCGCGGCCGGATTGGAACCGCAGGCGATCTATCCCGACATCTCGCTCATGCCGGAAAATCCAGGCCAGACCATTTTGTGGCTGGAGAACGATCGACTGGCGGTCCGCCGTCCCGGCGCCATTCCCTTCGCCGTGGAACTTGCGCCGGTGAAGGAAGCGCTCGTGGTGGCGGGCGTGATCGGCGACCCGCTGCAAGGCGGCGAGGAGCCCAAGCCCAAGGAAAGCGCCATTCTCTACGTCACGCGCGACGACTGGGCGCGCGTGCAGGAAGATTTTGAGGAGTTGCTGGAGGAGTTCGCCTCCTTGAAGGTGCAATTGCTGGCGGACGGCCCACTGCCCTGGCTGGCCCGCGGGATGAATACCTCCGATGCCGTGAATCTGTTGCAGGGCGAGTTTTCGCGCACCGCGGACTACAGCGAGCGCTGGCGCCGATGGCGGCTCGCTGCCTCGCTCGCGGCGGCTCTTCTCGTCGTTCATGTGGCCGCGCAGGCGCTGCAGATCCGGCGAGCCAAGCATGAGTCTGCGGCGCTCGACACCCAGATCTCGCAGGTGTTCACCTTGGCCATGCCGGGCGATGCGTCCACGGATCCACGGCGGCAGATGCAGAGCAAGCTCGAGCGGATTCGCAAGGCCGGCGCCGGGCCTCAATACTTTCTGCGCACGCTGCAAACATTGAGCGGCGCGTTGGCCGTGACGCCGAAGACCACGATCAGCGCGCTGAGCTACCGGGAGAATGCGCTCGACATGACGGTCAATGCGCCGAGTCTGGCCGCGCTGTCGCAATTGACGCAATTCGTGGGCAAGGAAGGACTCAACGCCGAGATTCAATCGTCGAATCCCGTCGGAACAGGCGTCGAGGCGCACCTTCACGTCCGCAATCAGTCGGCACGTGCAACGCGATGAACAAGTTGAAAGCCTGGTATGCGACTCTGCAACCGCGTGAACAACGGGTGGTGGCCGCGGGCGCCGTTCTCGTAGGCCTGATCATCCTGATCGGCGGCATTCTGCTCCCCTTGCAGTCCGCCGTGTCGCGGGCGATCAAGGGCAGCGATACGCGGCGTGAGGATCTGGCTTGGATGCAAGTTAATGCGCCCGAGATTCGCGCGCGCGGCGGCGACATTCCCGCCGACACCGGCGAGGCGCCGGTGGTGCTGGTCGATCGCGTCGGACGCGAAGCGGGACTGGCCAGCTCGCTGCGCGGCACGCAGCCCAACACGACCGGGGGCGTGCGTGTGCAGCTCGAGGCCGCGCCTTTCGACACCGTGGTAACGTGGCTCGATACGTTGGACCGTCGCTACGGTCTTGCCATCGAATCGATCACGGTGGATCGCACGCCCGCGCCTGGACTGGTCAATGCCAGCATCTCGTTCAGCCAGCCGCGACATTAAACCCGCGCGGCCGCGCAGACGCTGGCCGTACATTCTTCTCGGCCTGATCGTTCTGTCAGCCGCAGTGATCTTGGTACTGCCGGCCTCCCTCGCCGCGCGCTTCATGCCGGCGCAAATGCACGCCGAAGATTTCTCCGGCACCCTCCTGCACGGCGCCGCAGGAAAGATCAGCATCAACGCACGCGACGCGGGCGCGATTGAATGGCAGGTACATCCGCTCGCCTTATTGCGGCTGGCGATTGTTTCGGACATTCACTGGGTCAAGGTCAGCTTCCTCGTCGATGGCACCGTCGAACTGAGAGCCGCAGGTATCGCAGCCCACGACATCAGGGGCGGCGGTCCTGTCGAGGACCTGCAGACTCTGGGATTCGCGGCCGGATGGAAGGGCAGCAGCAAGCTCACCTTCACCACGATCGAAAGCGATTTCCGCAAGCTTCAAGCGGCGGTCGGCAAGGTCGATGTGGCGAATATTTCATCCACGGGTATTGCCGAGGGATCGGATCTGGGCAGCTATGAGTTGGAGCTGGGCCCGCAGAGCATTGCCCCCGACGGCAGCCTCAGCGCAACGCTGAAGGATAACGGCGGACCGTTGGAGGCTCAGGCGCAGATTCGATTCTCCCCCGCCACGCGCACCGGCATGTTGTCCGGTACGTTGAAGGAACGCCCTGAAGCATCCCCCGCGCTTCGCAGTCAGCTCAACAACTTAGCGCAAATTCGCCCGCGGGATGCCTTCGGACGATTTCCGGTGGAACTGGAATTCACGTTCTAGCCAGGGAGGTTAGGTAAGACTCAAGGCACGAAGACAACAGTGCCTTGAGTCTTACCTAAACTCCCTGACGAGAGATCGTGCTCGACGTTTGTAGACCGTTGTTCAACTACACCGTTTTTCGCGATACAGGTGCCGGTGAGGTCACTCGCCTGTCTGAAAGTGACGTTGAGGGATTCCGGAGGCAGATGACCTCACGTGCACAAAGCGTAGGGATGTGGATCGGCTCAAACTCGCGTCAGGGAGGGTAAGACGCCTCAAGGCACTGTTGCCTCTGTGCCTTGAGGCGTCTTACCCTCCCTGGCGAGCGTTGCGCCAACCGGTCAAAATCACTGGGCGGTGATCTCAGCCGCCAACGAATATATTGAGCTTGTTGCCGTCCAAGTCTCGAAAGTACCCGGCATAAAAGTTTTCCGAGCGCTTACCCGGGGCGCCTTCGTCCCTGCCTCCCAGTTGCAAGGCCTTGCGATGCAACGCCTTTACCTTGTCCTCGCTGTCGACCACGAGTGCCACCATGACGCCGTTGCCGACCGAGGCGGCCTTCTTGTCGAAAGGCTTGGTCACCCCAAGGCCGGGCTGATCGGGCTTCACCGACCAGGCGACAAAATCTTCGCTCTCCATCATGCGTTTGGCACCGATTTCACCCAACAGGGCATCGTAAAAAGCGGCGGCGCGCTTCAAGTCGTTGGTGCCGAGCGTGACATATCCGATCATGACTAAGCTCTCCTGTGTTTTTGGGATACTGTTTATATATCCAGTCTCGACCCTAGTCAACTGCCTCCTCAAGGCTCCATTCGCGCCACGCCTGCATGAGGGGAAAGTACAGTCCCAGCCGAACGGGTTGCGGTCCTAGGCGCTGTGCCAGGCGCCCATAGCGTTCCAGCTGCCCTCGATATCTCTCGACTTCACGGTCCAGAAAAAGCTCAAGACCGCCGCCCAGGTGCTGGCTGGTTTTATAGTCGATCACCCATCGGATGCCGGCGTCGTCGATGAAGCTGCGATCGAATACGACTCGTGAGAACTCGCCCAGCCCGTACCCGGACAGGGCGTGTTCGCGCAGGTCCTCGCGGTAACCTGGCTTCAGTATCCAACGTCCGCGCGCGTCGCGTTGCACGCCCAATAGAGCCTGCACCACGCGGGTGGTGGCTTGGTCCAATCGATCCTGCGGTACGCCGTGGAGCGTAAGCCACCGCCGGAAATCGCCCGCGCGCGCGCGGATCGCCGGTTCGTCCAGGCTTGCGAGCTCCATTTTGTGAAGCTCGGCATGCACCAGGCTGCCGACCCGCCGCGCGGTTTCCCCGGCCCAATCGAATATCGGCGTCTCGTCCCTCACCAGCGGGGTGATGGGCGCCATGGCCGCCGACGCTGCAAACTGAAGGTCTGGCGACCAATCCAGCGGCAGGCGCCTGAGCGGGCCGCCGCGCGGCGCGTCGTCGTCGCCCGTGAACAGCTCCAGCGGCGCACACGGCAGCTCGAATTCGCCGGCCAACACCGGCCAGAGCACGCGCAGCAAACTGGCGGCATGCGGGCGGAAGATCCGGCGGGGCGCTGCAACGGGGTCGTCGCCGTCGTCCGGGTCGATGACGGCGGTTAATCGCAGTTGGCACTTGGCGCGGGTGCAGGCCACGTACAGCAGGCGCTGCGCTTCGAGCACGTTTGCGTCGCGCCTTTGGCAACGCAGGAACTCGAACAGCAGGTCGGCCTCGGTGCCCACGGGTGGACGAGCTGCCATGACCATGCCGTCGCGCCCGGTTCTTGCGAATTGGTGCGACAACAGCAGTTGGTTGCGGTCCGGCGGCACGGGACGATCGAGCGCCGGCAGCACCACCAGATCGAATTCCAGCCCTTTGGCCTTGTGGATGGTCATGATTTCAACGGCGCTCGCAGCGCCGTGATCGGCGAACAGGTCGGCAAAAATCTCCGGCAACTCCGCGGCATCCGGCATGCCGCGCTCCTCGAGTGTGCGAATGCGGGCGAACGCGCCGCTCGCCAACTGCAAATCTTGCACGCTCGCCATGCAGGCGGGACCGCCCAGACCCAGCCAGGTTCTTTCGATCCAGCGCGCGAGACCGGTCTGGTTGCGGACCTCAAAGGCTGCCGTGAGAGTCTGCCGCAGGCGCGCGCAGCGGGCGCGGCCATCCTCGCTGAGCGCGAGCAGCAACGCATCATCTCGAATCGCATCCCAAAGCAGCGATCCGGCACCCGAGATCGTAAGCAAATCGGCGAGCGACAGCCCGGCCCACGGCGCACGCAACACAGCCAGCCAGGCGATGCGGTCGCCCCAATGCAACAAGGCGCGCGCCAGCATCATGATGTCGCGAACCGTGGCGCGATCTTGCAGCGGTTCGATGTCGACCGCCCGAAAGTCGATATTCGCCGCGCGCAACGCGGCGGCGATCCCGCGCGCATGAGCTCGGGCGCGCACCAAAACGACAACGCGCCAATCGGGATGCAGCCTCAATTCCGCGGCGATTAGCGCGGCGATGGCGTTCGCCTCGGCCGCACGGCTCGCAAATCCCTGGCAGCGCACGCCGCATTCGGCGGCGTCGCTCATCGCCACCGCAGCCTCGCTGGCACGAAATGCAATGGCGCCGCGGTTGCGGTCATCGGTTTGCGGCATCAGACGCGCGAAACAGCGATTGCTCCAGTGCACGAGCGGCGGCGCGGAACGAAAGTTGCTGCGCAGGCGTTGCACTTCGAAGCGCAGCTCGCCGACGCCCTCCTCCGCGAGCTCGAGGAAGGCCCTGACTTCCGCCTGGCGAAATCCGTAGATGGATTGCATCGGATCGCCCACGCAAAACACGCTGCGGCCATCGCCTTGTTGCCAGCCGCCGGTCAGCAGGCGCACCAGTTCCAACTGTGCGCTGGAGGTGTCTTGAAACTCGTCGACCAGGATGTGCTGCAGGCGGTAGTCCAGACGCAAGCTCAAATCCGTCGGCGCGTCCACGGTGCCGAGCGCGCGCAGCGCTGCGATCGACACGGCCGCGAAATCAACGGCGCCTTGTTCGCGAAACACGCCATCCAATTCAGCCGCCGCCAACACCAGCACCTGCGCCACTTCACGCACCCGCTCCCAGGCAGCATCGCTGTAGCAAGGATCCGGCAAGGTGCGCAGTTCAACCAAGGTATCGACGATGCGCGGATCCGCAGCAAGTTTTTCGATCAGGTCCTCCATCGGCGCTTTCGCTGCGCTGCCGGGCGGAAACCCCTGCCGCTTGTCAACGCGAGCGCGCAATCCGCGCCCGTCCGCTTTCAGCAGCAAGGACGCCATCTCGCGCCAACGCGCAGCATCCTCAGGGCTGGTGCGCAACGGGCTTGCGTCCTGGCGCCACGCGGCCAACGAGTTCGGGTCCTGGCGTTGCGCGGCACCGTGCATGAGCGACGACAGCGTCGCTACATCGTCCCGGCCGAACACTTCGCACGCGCGCAGCAAGACCCGCTCCACCAAGAGTCGTAAATCCTCGTCGAAATGCTGCCGCACACGCGCCAGCTGCGACTCATCGATGGCGCTCGCCGCACGCAAGCGTCCAGCCAGCAGCGGCAGCCAGCGGTCCCGGCTCGGCAGCATCTCGGCAATGAGCTTCACCAGCGTGCGCCAGCGCTGATCGTCGAGTTCGAGCACCCGATCGACGGCGCGCCCGAATTGATCTTTGCCCTGATGCGCCAAGGCGCGGCGCGCCGCCTCGCGGTAACCGGGCGTCGCCTCGGCCTGGATGCGCAGCCCAGCGCCGGCACCCGCGGCAATCGGCAATTGATTGGCCAACCAGGAATTGAAGGCGTCGATGGTCTCGATGCGCAGACGCGACGGCTGCGACTGCAGGTCGCAACTCAAAGAGTCCATATGCCGTTGCGCCGCGCCGGCCAGTCTCCATGTGAGCCTGTTCATTCCCGGCGGGCATTCGGCCAGGCGTGCGGCCTGCAACGCCCCCAGCACCCGCTGCCGCATTTCTTGGGCGGCGCGGCGCGTAAAGGTCAGCGCCAAGATACGCTCGGGCGAGTCGACCGAGGCAAGCAAGCGCAAATAGCGTTGCGCCAGCAAGGTCGTCTTGCCCGAGCCGGCGGGTGCCTGCACCAGCACCGACCCAAGCGAGCTGATCGCATGATCGCGAGCAGAGCCATCGGCCGCCTCAGGCGCGGGCTCATTCATCGAAGTCGTCCACCTCTTCGAGCGCCGCCGGCACGCGGCACAGGCCCTGCAGGTCGCAGCTCTTGCATGCCTGCAGGGTGGGCGCTACCTCGGCGCGGCCGGCCGCAAACTCTCCGGCAATGCGCTCAATGCGCCGCGACCAGAGCTGGATGAGCTCAGCGAAACTCGCCTGCCCCTCCAATCGGCTGCGCCGCACTCCCGGCAAGATATCAGCCCGTTCTGCTTCCGCGACGAAGCGGCATTCCGCGGCGTTCACCCGGGCGTAGGCGACGGCGCTCAAGGCCTCCGGGGACAGCAGCGCGTAAACCGGCAGCTGCGGATTGTCCGGCCGTTCGCCGCGCCAATCCGTATGAGCAGCCCCGGTCTTGTAGTCGATCAAGACGCGTGTGTCATCCGACAATCGATCGATGCGATCAATGCGCACGTGAAATTCGAGTCCGCCGAAAATCGCGCTTTGATCGCCCTCTTCGAGGGCATCGACGACGAATGGCGCCCGCAAACGTTCAAGCTGCAGCCATTTTCCCAACAAATTTTGCAGCCGCGCTCTTTCACGCAACCGCCAGCGGTCGCCGGGATCGCGCCGTTGGCAAACCGACTCGACTGCCTGTGCGGCCGCCTCAGCGATCAACCGCTGCTCGGCGTCGCGGGAGGTTGCCTGCAAGGCGTCCGAGCCGCGCAGCTGCGCCCAGACGTGTTGCAAGGCATGGTGCACAAGCTCGCCGCGCTCGCGCTCGTTGAATCCCGGCACCGGTTGCTCCAGCGGCTGGGCGTCCAAGCGGATCTCCGCGAACCCCCGGAATGCGCAGCGCGATTGAGCCTTCAGGGTGGCAACGCCACGCGTACGCTCACCGCGCGCATGCGGCGGCGCTTGCTCGTCCCAGAGTGATTCCAATCCGGGCGCCTCCTCCAGCATGCGCAGCCAGTGAGGTTGCGGTATTGCCGCCGGCGCCGGCTCAACCGGTGCGACCTTCGACAGCAACGGGCTCGGCATGCTCGCGCCACTTTCGCCGGAATCGGCAAGGCTGAACACGCACTGCTTCGCACGCTGTAGCCAGCGGCTCTGCAGTTCAATTGCCAGCGCCAGTTGCGACTCCGCGCTCGCTGCGATGATCCCATATCGACGCTGCACGCCGACGGGCAGCAAGGCCAGGGGCGCCACGGGCGGCGGCCATTGTTCATCGTTGCAGCCACTCACCCAAAGACCGCCATAGTCCAGCCAGGGGTCGAGGAGTTGGCCGCTGACCCAAACGGCCGGAACACCGGTTTGCGCTTGGAACGGCGTTTCGCGAGCCGCGCGCGCGAGAATTCGTTGCGCCGAATCGCGGGAGTGGTGGCCGAAGACGGCGTCGCCCAAGCCTAAGCTCGCGAGCACCTCTCGGAATCGCTCGGCTGCTTGATATTCGATGCTCGACCATCGCCCGCGAAAGGCCCAGGGACCAGCCTGAAGCGCGCCGAGCCAGACGGCCACCCACTCGCTGAAGAGTCGCGCGCCTTGCAAATCCGACAGCATGCGATGGGCCGCGCGCAATCGCGGCACGGCCGCCGCTGCGGCGATTTGTTCGCTTCGCGCCACCCGCTCCGCCAAATCCAGCCAGCCTGCCAGATCTGCATCGCTTGATGCGCGGCGGCGCAGCGCGACGTCCAATCTGGCCGCGCTGCCGGCCTCAGACTCGGATTCCTGTAATTCAGGCGCGCGCAACAGCGTGCTGAAGTACGCGAAAGGAACCGACCCTAAGCTTGCGGACAGCAACTCCAAAGCCGCGCGCACCGGCGCGTACTCGGCGAGCGGCGTGCCGCCGGCCACGGCATAGGGGGCAGCGCCCGAGCCGGCGTGCAGGGCAAATCGCCGCGGCGCCAGGGCTGCATCGAATGCATCGACCACCTCCGCACGTCGCCGAGTCAAATCCGGGACGCAGATCCAGGCGCGAAATCCCTCCTCCGTCAATTTGTCTCGCGCCCAATCCGCCATGGCGGCCAGCTCCACGGCGGGCGATGGCGCACCGAGCCGTGACGGCTCGGCCTCCGGATGCTGCGGCGGCCGCAAAACGCGCCCGTTTTGCTCCAACCAGCGCCGCGCCGCGGGCCGCCAATGCGGGCTCTCGATCCAATCGACAGGCCCGCGGGGCGATCCCAGGCCGCCCAACAGGCTATCGGCGCTGACACAGTTCAAGGCGCGGCAGCGCTGCTCGAATACGCGGTGCCACTGCAAAAACGCCGCCGTTTCTTCGGAATGCGCAGCATCGAGCGCCTGGATCGGAATGGCGTATTCGAATAATGCGCGGCGCGCGCGTCGCGCCGCGCGCGCCGCACCCGCAGGGTCCAACAAGTCTGTTCCGATCTGCGCCGAGTCGATGACCGTTCGCCACAGCTCGCGCTCTTCGACCTCGCTCAACAGGCGCAAAGCAGTGGCGTCCGTCAGTTGCCGCTGCACGTGCTGCTCGCGCAACCAGCTTGAATAGTCCAGCACTCGCGGAGTCGGCCAGACCTCATCGCCCGCATCGCGATGAGCGCGCTGCACAGCGTCGAACAATGCGTCCGACAATTCTGCATTCGGTGCGAGAACGGTGCGGCCGGCCGCGAGGGCCGCCAGCAAGGCGGGCGAAACGCGCTCCACGCTCAGTGCTGCTGGACCTTGGCGGCGGAAGAGACGACCTTCAGCGAGGGCCCTTCCGTGGCCTGCGCGTCGAGCAGTTCATCGATACGCGCGAACACCGTCGCGAGGACGGCAGGTTCAGGCAGGTTGGTGATCCGGAAGGCATTGCGATAGGCCACGTTGAAGCTCACGCCCGGCGCGACCAATACATGTTTCTTTTCCAAAAGCTCCAGCGCAAACGTTTGATCGTCGAAGTTCGGCAAAACGTCGCCGCGAACCTCCACGAAGGCGTACAGGGCCCCCATCGGGCGTGCCAGCTTCAAATACTTGCTGCGCGCCACGCCGTCGAGGATTGCCTGACGCGATTCATACAGTCGACCGCCCGGACGCGTCAGCTCCTGGATGCTTTGATAGCCGCCGAGCGCGGTTTGCACTGCCCATTGCGCCGGCACATTGCTGCATAGGCGCAGCGAGGAGAGCAGCTCCAAGCCGCTCAAGTACTCGGCCGCGCTCTCGATGTCGCCGGAGAACGAGGCCCAACCCACCCGGTAGCCGCATGCGCGATAGACCTTCGACAATCCGCTCATCGTGCAACACAGGGTGTTGTGAACCAGGGTCGCCATCGGCACGAATTCGGCATCATCGTACAGAATGTGGTCGTAAATCTCGTCGCATAAGACGACCAGGCGATGTTTCTCGGCCAGCTGGGCGATCGCCGTCAAGGTTTCGCGCGGATAGACAGCCCCGGTCGGGTTGTTCGGATTGACGACGACGATGGCTCTCGTGCGCTCGCCGATCAGCGCCTCGATCTCCTCCGGATCGGGAATGAAGCGCTGCGCGGCATGACAGGGATAGTGCACCGCGCGGCCGCCGTTTAAATTGACGGCAGCAGTCCACAAAGGATAGTCGGGACTCGGCACCAGTACCTCATCGCCGCGATTCAGCAGTGCACGCAATGCCAGATCGATCAGTTCACTGACGCCGTTGCCGATGAACACTTCTTCGGCGGTGACGCCGCGGACACCGCGCTCCTGCTGCTGCATGACCACCGCTTCGCGCGCGGGAAAAATGCCTTTCTGGTGGACATATCCCTCGCTGTTGCGCAGATTCTCGATCATGGCCAGGCGCATCGTCTCGGGCGTGCGGAATCCGAAGGCAAACGGATTGCCGATGTTCAACGACACGATGTCGTAGCCCAGGCGCTCGAGCGCCAAGGCACGCCGCGCGAGCTTGCCGCGAATCTCGTAGCGCACATTGGCGAGCCCATCGCTCGGCCGCACAGGCTTTCGTTGCGTCATGCTCTTAGAATAACGGATTCAGCGTCTCGTGCGAACGGTGACAGGCCACCCAGCGTCCGGCGGCGATTTCGGCGAGGGGCGGATCGCTGGATGCGCACAGGGGCAACGCGTAGGGACAACGGTCGCGAAATGCGCATCCGCGCTCGATGGAGTCCGCCGCCAGAGACGCTTCAGCGAGCGGCGTCGATGCGCGCGCGCCGGCAACCGGGGGGATACGCGGCACGGCGGACAACAACGCGCGGGTATAAGGATGCACCGGTGCGGCAAACAGCGCCTCGCATGAGGCGGCTTCGACCAATTTTCCCAAGTACATGACCAGCACCCGATGACTGAGGTGCCTGACCACGGCGAGATTGTGGCTGATGAACAGCATCGCCATGCCCATCTCTTGCTGCAAATCCAGCAGCAGATTGATGATCTGGCCTTGAATGGACACATCGAGTGAACTGACCGCTTCGTCGCACACCAAGAGTTTCGGGCGCAGCACCGTGGCGCGGGCGATGCCGATGCGCTGACACTGGCCGCCGCTGAACTCGTGCGGGTAGCGCTTGGCCATGCCGGCTGCCAGCCCGACGCGCTCCAGCATCGCCACGACCTTTCCCCACCGCGCGGCTGCGCTCAGTTCGGGCTCGAATATCAGCAGCGGTTCGGCGATCGCGCCTCCGACAGTCATCCGTGGATTCAAACTCGCAAGCGGATCCTGGAAGATAATTTGCAGGTCGCGGCGCTGCGCCCGCATCGCAGCCGGCGTGCTCTTGAGCAAATCCAGGCCTGAAAACTCCACACTGCCCTGCTCAGGTTGCAGCAGGCGCAGGAGGGCTCGCGCCAAAGTCGATTTTCCCGAACCCGATTCCCCCACGAGGCCGATGGTCTCTCCGGAGGTTAAGTCGAAGTTCACATCCCGTACGGCCGGGCGCCCGGCAAACTCGACACGCAAATTCTTCACCTGCAGGAGCGGCGCGTTCATGACAGCGGAAAGTGACAGGCTACCTGGCTCAGCGCGGTGCCGGCCAGAGCTGGGCGCTCTACACGGCAACGCTCTTGAGTGCGCGGGCAACGCGGTGCGAACGGACAGGCTTGAAGCGTCTCGCCGGGTTGTGGCGGCTGTCCCGCGAGAGTCGGCATGCGTGCCAATCGCGGGCCGGACAAGCTCGGAACGCATTTGAGCAATTCGGCGCTGTAGGGATGGCGCGGCCGCCGCAAAAGCTCAGCGGCCGCGGCACTTTCGACAATCCTGCCGGCGTACATCACGAGAATCCGATCGGCAAGACCCGCAATCACGCCCAGATCATGACTGATGAGCACGAGGGCCATGCCGGTCTCGCCGCGCGCGGCGCGCAACAGGTCCATGATCTGTGCCTGCAGAGTCACATCGAGCGCCGTGGTCGGCTCATCCGCGATCAATAAATCGGGCTTGCACAACAAGCTCATCGCCAGCATGACTCGCTGACGCATTCCACCCGACAATTCATACGGGTATTGATTCAATCGGCGCTCAGGATCCGGTATACGCACACGGTCGAGCATGCGGCCGGCGACACCGCGGGCGTCTCCCCACGATAGCCCCGAGTGGTAAACCAGGACTTCGGCCAGCTGCGTGCCGATCCTCAAGTGCGGCGTCAGCGAAGTCATCGGATCTTGAAAAATCATGGTGAGCTTTGAACCGCGGACCCGATTGAGCGCCGCGGCTTTTTCGCCCAGCAGTTCCTTGCCTTCGAATCGGACGCTGCCGCTGACCCGGGCATCTTTGCCGAGCAGCCCCATGGCGGCCAGGAACAGCTGGGTCTTTCCGGATCCGGATTCGCCGACCACGCCGACGCATTCCTCAGGCGCAATGCGCAGCGACGCGCCGGCAACTGCCTCGAGCGTCCCGTTGCGATGGGCGAAGCGGATGCTGAGATCGTCGATGCTCAAAGTCGGAACCACTCTCATCCTTCCTTCACGTCGAGCGCGTCGCGCAACCCATCGCCAAAGATGTTCAGGCAAAGCAGTAATAACGCCAAAAGGCTGCCGGGCACCAATAGCATCCACGGAGCCGCTTCCATTTCCCCAACACCCTCGGCGATCAGCGTACCCAAGCTCGCGCCGGGCTCTTGAATGCCCAGGCCGAGAAAACTCAGGAAACTCTCGAACAAAATAATCTGCGGCACCGTCAGGGTGGCATAGACGATGACCGGACCCACGACGTTGGGGACCACGTGCCTTGCGATGATGCGCCCCGTGCCTGCGCCGGAGGCAACGGCCGCGGCTATGAATTCTTGCTGACGGATGCTCAAGGTCTGGCCGCGCACGATTCGCGCCATGGTGAGCCAGCCTACCGCGCCGATCGAGATGAACAACAAGGATTCGCTGCGCCCGAAAATGACGGTCAAGAAGATGACGAAAAAGATCAACGGCAAACCGCTCAAGATTTCAATGATGCGCATCATCAGGTGGTCGGTGCGGCCGCCGATGTATCCGGCGATGGCACCGTAAGTCACGCCGACCAGGATGCTGATCGCGCTCGCTACCAATCCGATGGCGATGCTGACGCGCGCACCCGCCAAGGTACGGGCGTAAAGATCCCGGCCCAAGCGGTCGGTGCCAAACCAATGCCCGCTCTGCCAGGTGGGCCCGGCGGCAACATGCAGCCAATCGAGCGTCTCAGTGTTGTTGGGGTTGAGCCAGGGACCGAGCAGCGCGATGACCAGAACGGCGACGATGACGAGCAAGGCGAGCACGGCAGCGGGACTGGCCCGCAGGCGTCGAATCGCGTCGTCGGTCGCCAGGCTCACTCGTTAAAGCCTCACGCGCGGATCGAGCCACGCGTACAGAAAATCGACAAGCAGTCCCATGACGATGAGCAAAGTGGAGTAGATGATCACCATGCCGAGCACCAGCGTGTAATCGCGGTTGATGGCTCCCTGCACCAGATACCTTCCTATGCCAGGCAGCTCCGCGATGGACTCCACCACCAATGAACCGGTCAGGATGGACGCAACGGCGGGAACGAGATAACTGGCAACCGGAACGAGCGCCGGCCGCAATGCATGGCGGAAAATCACGCTATGAAGAGGAAGCCCTTTGGCGAACGCAGTTCGAATGTAGTGGCTGCGCAGAACTTCCAACATGCTGCCGCGTGTCAGGCGAGCGATGTAGGCCAGGGGCGGCAGCGCCAGAGCGATGACCGGCAGCACCAGGCGGCGCAACGACCCGCCTTCCCAGCCGGCGACCGGCAACCAGTGCAGATAGACGCCGAACAGCAGCCCGAGGAATGGCAGAACCACAAATGAGGGAATCGCGATTCCCGTCACGGCCAGAGACATCGTAGCGGTATCCGCCGCCGAGTTGTGATGGAGTGCGGCAAATACGCCTACGGGAACGCCCAAGAACAAGGCGAGCGCAATTGCCATGACGCCGAGCTGCAACGTGACTGGAAATCCCTGGCCGATCAATTCGGTGACCGTAAAATCCTTATATTTGAATGACGGCCCGAAATCTCCGTGCAGCAAGGACTTAAGGTATCGGCCGTACTGTATCCATACCGGCTGATCCAAGCCGTAAGCACTCTCGAGATTCGCCTTGATTTCCGGCGCCAGCGCTTGTTCTTGATCGAAGGGACCGCCGGGCGCGGCACGCATCAAAAAAAAAGTAATCGTGATGATGATAAACAGCGTGGGAATTGCGCCGGCAAGCCGCGTGAAGAAATAGCGCGTCATCTGCACGCAAGTCTACTGACTGACCGCAAGGTGGACAAGGGATGTATGGCTCCTTAGACTAGCGAGTCCACCAATCCTCGAGGCTTCATGGATTCCACTCGACCCATCCGCGCGTTGATGCGCGGCCTTGATGCGCTCACCGTGCTCAACCTGCGCGACGGTGCGACGGTTTCGGAAGTGGCCCATGAAATCCGCCTGCCGCGCACCACCGTCTATCGAATCTTGGAAACGTTGTGCAACTCCGGTTTCGTTTATCGCGACAACCGGGATGAGCGCTATCGGCTGACCATTCTCGTGCGCGGCTTGAGCGAAGGCTTCGACGATGAAGCATGGGTCAACCAAATCGCCAAGCCTATGATTTACGGCCTGTGCGCCGAAATTGTCTGGCCCGTGAGCGTTGCAACCCTGTCCGGCACGAAAATGATGCTGCGCGAGGCCACTGATCACAGCACTCCGCTGGCGATAGAACGCTATTCGGCCGGCTTTCAATTGCCGCTTCTGAACACCGCGGCCGGACGCGCATACCTCGCGAACTGCCCGATCGCACAACGCGACGCGCTCATTGAAATACTGGCGCGATCCAACAAGGAGGAGGACAAGCCGGCACGCGACCGCGCCGAGCTGCTGCGCGCGCTGGCGGAAATCAAATCGCAAGGCTTTGCGACGGCGACGCGCACCCGGCGCCTCGTCGATGAACACGCCATCGGCGTGCCAATCCCTATGAACGACCGCACCTTGGCCACGTTGACGGTGCGCTTCATGGCTTCAGCACTGCCCTTGAAGACAGGACTGGAGCGTTTTTTACCGAAGCTGCGCCAGTGCGCGGCTAAAATCGGCACACTATTTTTGGAACAGCAGGCCGAGGCACGTGCACAGACGGTGCCTCGAGCGGCGGTTTAAGGAGCTTTCGTGCAGAAGATCATGGTTTGTATCAAGCGCGTTGTCGATTACAACGTGCGCATTCGGGTCAAGCCGGATGGCAGCGGCGTCATGCTCGACGGGGTTAAAATGAGCATCAATCCGTTTGACGAGATCGCGCTCGAAGAGGCACTGCGCATCAAGGAGCGCGGCACGAATATCGAAGTGGTTGCCGTAAGCATCGGGGTTGCCGACACGCAGCAGCAATTGCGCACTTCCCTCGCCATGGGCGCCGACCGCGCGATCCTGGTGCAAACCGACGCCGGCATTGAACCGTTGACAGCCGCCAATGTTTTTCTGGCCATGGCAAAAAAGGAAAACCCGGATTTGATCTTGCTCGGCAAACAGGCGATCGATGACGACGCCAACCAGACCGGGCAGATGCTGGCGGCGATTTGGGAGCGGCCCCAGGCCACCTACGCATCGAAGATCGAAATTGCGGCCGGTAAAGCCACGGTCACGCGCGAGGTCGATGCGGGATTGGAGACCATCGAGGTCGACCTGCCCGCGGTGATCACGGTGGACCTGCGCTTGAATGAGCCCCGCTATGTCAAGCTGCCGGACATCATGAAAGCCAAGAAGAAGCCGCTGGATGTTACCTCGCTTGACGCCCTTGGAATCACCGCCGCAACGCTGCTGAAGAGCGTAAAAACCGAGCCTCCGGCACAGCGCCAGAAAGGCATCATGGTCAAGGATGTCGCCGAGCTCATCGATGCTCTCAAAAAGAAAGGCGTAATCTGATGCACAAGATTCTCATCGTCGGCGAACACGACGGAAAGGCCTTGAATCCCGCGACCGCGAAATGCGTGACGTGCGCCAAAGGGATCGCCGACTCGGAGATAACCGTCGTTCTGTTGGGCGCCGACACTTCCTCAGCTGCCGCGCAGGCCGCCGCGCTCGCGGGCGTCAAATCGGTATTGCGGGTGGATCGGCCGGAGAATCTGCATCCGCTCGCGGCGCTGTTCGCACCGCAACTCGCGGCGCTGGCAGCCGACTACTCGCACGTGTTGGGCCCCTCCACGAGTTTCGGCAAGGATTTGATGCCGCGGCTCGCCGCGCTGCTCGGCGTTCCGCAAGTCAGCGACTTGATGGCGGTCGAAAGCGCCTATCGCTTTCGCCGCCCTGTCTATGCGGGCAACGCGATTGTGACGATCGAGGCGGATCCGGCGCGCAAGCTCATTGCCACGGTGCGGGTCGCGTCATTTCAAGCCGCACCGTCCGGCGGCGCAGCCGCCGTGGAGTCAAAGGCGGTGAACGTGGCCTTGCCGTCGCACACACGCTATGTCGGCGCCAAGTCGGGTTCCACCGACCGGCCTGACCTGCAGACTGCCGCGCGGGTGGTATCGGGCGGCCGAGCGCTGGGCAGCGCGGAGAATTTCAAGCTGCTGTTCAGTTTGGCCGACAAACTCGGCGCCGCCGTCGGCGCATCGCGCGCAGCGGTTGATGCAGGCTATGCGCCGAACGAGATGCAGGTCGGGCAGACCGGCAAGATCATTGCGCCGGAATTGTATGTTGCGATCGGCATCTCGGGCGCGATTCAACATCTGACCGGGATCAAGGACGCGCGCACCATCGTGGCGATCAACAAGGACGGCGAAGCGCCCATATTCGAGGTCGCGGACATCGGATTGGCCGCGGATCTTTTTCAAGCCGTGCCTGAGCTTGAAAAGCTGCTCGGAACTTGAGTCACCGCGGCGCGGCGGCGCGCCGCTTCCGCCTAGAGCTGCTTTAAGACGTAATCGGCGGCGGAGACTTTGAATTCGCCCGGCGCCTCGACATTAACGTGAGTGGCCACGCCATTTTTGACGATCACCGCGAAGCGCTGGCCGCGCATTCCCATGCCGAACTTGGTGCCGTCCATTTCCAGGCCTAAGGCTTTGACGTATGCGCCGTTGCCGTCGGCGAGCATCAAGATCTTGTCGCCGACGCCGCCATGCTTGCCCCACGCGTTCATGACGAACACATCGTTCACAGCGGTACAGGCAATGGTGTCGACCCCCTTTGCCTTGATTTGGTCGGCCAACTCCACGAAGCCCGGTAGGTGCTTGGCATCGCAAGTCGGCGTGAACGCACCCGGCACCGAGAACAGCACCACGGTCTTGCCGCCGAAAAGCTGCTCCGTGGTCATTTTCTGCGGGCCATCCTTGGTCATGCGCGTAAAAGCGCCCTCGGGCATCTTGTCGCCGGCTTTGATCGTCATAAATTCCTTCCTCTGATCTCTACGAGCCGAGCTTGTCCGAATACAGCTCCCACAGCTTCAGGACGCGAGCGCTGATGTTCGGCACGGATTTGAGCTTCTCAAACGCCTTCTTCGCCTCGGCGGTGTTCTTCAGCGCAACTTGCGCGCGGCCGAGATAGACATAGGCCTCGTCCATCTGCTTGATCTGTCCCTTGCCGATTCCGCGATTGAGGGCGGTCGCCGCGTTCTGGTAGTCGCCCGCGCCAAAATAAACCTCGCCGAGCTTCACATCGAGCTGCCCCGCGGGATTCTTGGTGGCTTCAGCATCGAGCTGCGGCAAGCTCTTCTTGTCGGCATCGGCGCGCGTCTTCAAGGCGTTCAAGAGGCGCGTTGTGCGCTCCTTGTGCTCATCCTTGATCACGCCCGAGCTCATCGCTTTTTCCAGCACGGCTTGAGCCTCGCCCGGCAGGCCCGCGTCGCCGAGCAATTGCGCCATTTCGATGTAATCGGTGTCCGCATTCATGGAATTAGTGTCGTACATGAGCCGGTAGATCATCAAGGTATTGTGATCGTCACGCTCATCCTGGCGCTCCAGACGAATCAAATTATTCCAATAGGAGGTTTTGTTGGTAAGGCGAATCAGATCGTAGAGTCCGGCTTTCATGGCGCCCGTGTCGTTGGCGTCGCTGGCGCACTGCAATTTGATCTGGTACAGCACTTCTTTCGGCGGCTGGCCGGCCTTCTTGAAAGCCGCGATAGCCTTGTCGCCCCATACGCTCGAATTTTTGCAATCCTTTTGCTGGTAATAGAGCTGCGACATGATCAGCAGGTCATCGTCCGTGGCGGATCCGGCATCGGCAGCCTGCTTGCCATATTCAATCGCCTTGGCATCGGACTTGTTGGTCGCGGCCAATTGGAACAACACGCGATACGTCTTCGGTAGCTCGTCCGGTGTGTAGCCTCCGGTGGCCAGCGCTTGTTCATAAGAAGTCTGCGCCGCCTTGAGATTGTTCAAGCGAACGTAGCAAATGCCTTTGAACTCAGCGATGGTTTTCTTATCGTAGGTGGACAGCCCACTCTTCGTTTCCGCGGCTTCCAAATTCTTCAGCGCCTCGGACCATTGGTTTGCCTGCATGGCCTTTTGCGCAGCGGTGATTTCCTTGGCAATCACCCGGCTGATTTCCTGGCCCTTGGGTTTCTCGGCGGAATACGCCGCCGGCGAGATCCCGGCAAGTCCTATGAACGCACACAGGCAGAGAAGCAGTGGACGGCTTCGAATACCAGATATCGAATGACTCATTAGCAGACCTCGCTATGTCTCAAATTTTAGTTGGCGCGGCGTTCAAGCTCATGCCACGGCATCTTAAGTCGTTCAAACAAACGGCGCGTATCCCAACAGGGTATGACGCGCCGTAAAACCACTCAGGGGTACCTTTCTTAGAAGAAATCGTTGTTGACGAATCCTATCTTCTTCAGTCCTCGGTGCTGCAGGTCCGCCAACGTCTGGGCGACGATCTCGTACTTGGCGAACTTGTCCACCGTGATGTGTACTTCGGGCTGCGGGTCCTTTTGCGCTTCAGTCTCGATGTAACCCTGTAGGGTCTTGCGGTCCACCGGAGACTTGTTCCATAGCAATGTGCCGTCGAAATCGATCGTCAGATCGATCACTTCCGGCGGCGGCGGCGGAACGAAATTGGGCGGCGGCGGCAAGGGGTTGTCGATTTTCACCGCGTGCGTTTGGTTCGGCAGCGTGATGATGAAAATGATCAGCAACACCAACATGACATCGATCAGCGGCGTCATGTTGATTTCGGAATAGGATTGGCCCTCGCCGCTCCCGCCTACACTCATGGCCATGGTCTAAAGTCTCCTACCGTGAAGTGGGGCGGTCGGGCTCGGTAATGAACGCAACTTTGCGGATACCGATCTTCTGCGTTGCAACCAGCACCTGGCCCACAAATTGATACCGAACATTGGAATCGCCGCGGATGTGCACTTCCGGCTGCGGTTCTTGCCTCGCGATGCCGCGCAGTAGCGCCAGCAATTCGTCCTGGCCCGACAGCAGTTTAGTATTCCAGTAAATAGCACCCTGCTTATCGACGGCAATCGTGATGTTCTCCGGTCGGGTCTGCGTCACCAGATTCGTCGCCTTCGGCAGCTGCACGTTGACCTGCTGCAGGATGACCCGAATGGTGATGATGAAAATGATGAGCAATACCAACATCACGTCCACCAGCGGCGTGACGTTGATATCCGACATCGCCGTGGCTTCTTCTTCTTTGCCTCCTACGTGCAACGCCATGATCGTTTATCCCTAGCGGGCAATCGCGGCAGCGGGCGGCTTCACGCCGGCCGACGGCGGCGGCTTGTCCATTCCCAGGCCCATCTTGACGCCGGAAATCAGGTAAGCGTGCAACTCGTGGGTGAAGTGGCTGACCCGTTCCTGCACGGTCTTATTGCGGCGCAATAGAACGTTGTAGCCCAGCACGGCCGGCACGGCGACGACCAAACCGATGGCGGTCATAATCAAGGCTTCACCGACGGGTCCTGCCACCTTTTCGATGGAACCTTGCCCGGAAACGCCGATGGCGATGAGCGCGTTGTAGATGCCGATGACGGTGCCGAGCAGTCCGACGAACGGGGCGGTTGCGCCGACCGACGCCAGTACCGGCAAGCCGGTTTGCAGACGACTGATGATGGCATCCGCGGTGCGCTGTAGCGACTCGGTGATCCATTCGCTGGTGCCGATCGCACCGGAGAGGCGGGTCTTGTTCACCTCGTGATACTCGTACGCCTGCTTGCCGGTCTCGGCGAGCGCACGAAACGGATTGGATCCGCCCTTCAGCTTGCTGATGGCGTCGGTAAGGGTGGTCGAAGTCCAAAACTCCTTTTCAGCTTCGATTGCTTGAATTCGCAACCGTCGTTGGTCGAAAAACTTGGTGATCATGATGAACCATGTCATCAGCGACATAATCAGCAAAACGGCGAGGATCGATCTGCTGACGATATTGCCATTGGCAATCAGCGCACCTAGGCCATATGGATTCTCAACAACTGTCTCTTGCATTGACCGATTCCCTCTACTTAGAAAAGCTTATTAATAATGGGTATGTGCTAAAAACTCGCGCCGTTGATCTTTGTTACGGCTACTTTCCGGTTAACTTCCAAACGATCGCAAACGCAAAGTGGCCTTCCACCGGCTTACCGTCTTCCATGCCGGGAAGGGCTTTTTGTCCTTTCACGCCCTTCAAACACGCATCATCCAGCCGCGGAAATCCCGAGCTGGTCTGTATCGTCGCGTCGAGAATATTGCCGTTTGCGGCGACATGCGCCAGCACGATGCAGCGGCCTTCCTCACCGGCGCGCTTCGAGGCGTCCGGATAGTATTCCTCGCCGATTTTGAACGGATGCTTCGGATCCATCTTCGCGCCGACGATGTTGTGTTGCACCGGAGCCGCCACGACGGGCGCCGGCGGTGGAGTGTTCGTATGCGTGACCACGGAAATGGCATTGTTCTCAGGCGGCGCCGCCTGGATGTCGACGAACTCGGGGGGCGGCACGTAGGGTTTGATTTCTTCGAGTTTGGGCGGCGGCGGTGGCGGCTTGTCGACGTCTTTGGGTTTTTCGATCTGGGCAATCTCGACCGGAGGAATGATCTTTTGCACCAGTTGACCGGCTAGGCCGGTATAAAATCCATACACCATAATAATGTGTATGAGGATGACGACGATGAGGGCGACGCCCCTCTTGCCCGAAAATAATGAAGGCTGTTCGTAATACATAAGTCTATGCGGCCCTACCCCTGACTCTTAATCTAGCGCATCGCGCACGCCCGCAAACTTGCAGCCAGTTACCTAGCAGCTTCCCAGCAAGTTCCCTTCGGCGAGTAAAGAAGACTGACACATATCCCGCCCGAACTGCAAGCGCGATGTAAGTCCAAAATCACCCATATGAACGTCAGACTTTACGAGGTCTTGG